>DATKYR010000307.1:0-3868 GCA_035528395.1 Sedimentisphaerales bacterium | reverse complement strand
CGTAGAGCAATTACCTGTTGGTGACTGGCTGTAAGGTGCATGCAGCAGCTACTGTCCAAGTCAAATTAGTCTGTGTGTCTTCAGCCACGGTCAGGGAGATAAAGGGCAGACATAAAAAAGCCCCTGCTTTTCACTCCTCCTACCCAAATCAAAGGAATGTCCTGACCGTGTTGAGCAAACATTACTCGCATTGGAAGAACGATCATACTGTCGCACGACATCTGAGCACGGCTCTGGTCAAGAATTATCCCGAACTTAAAACCGAACCAAATGATCAAAATGAATCGCGATTGATACGCTGGGTTAATGCTGTCGAACTCCTGGGAATGACCCGTGATAAAGACATGGTGTCGTTACTCCGGCCTTTTCTCGGTTGTAAAGTTACGGTTCGCACATACAAGGACGATGCATTGTTGCCAAGAGGTGTTGTCCCTGTACCAGAACGCGCTTGCGACACTGCCTACAATGCTATCATGACATTACTGGAGCAGGAGAATCAGAAGTTAAAACTAAGACCAGGCTTATTGGGTAGGGGACAGGTTTGTAAGGATCCAGATGATGTGAGAGAAGTGCTAAGAAAGCGAGACGAATTGATCCGAGCGCTTGATGTAAAGCTTACAGATATTACATCGGAACGTGGGCCGGCTCTACACACCGCGCAGCCTGCACAATTAAGACTTGATGAAACATGGATAACTTGTGTCGATGCTAAAAGACATTTTGGATTTCAGTATCCAAAGAAGTGGAAGCTTACAACGGGGGACAATCTTTCAACGCATTACGATACTTCCTTTGTATCTCTAAACAGCTTCGGCAAGGAGAAGTTCTGGCTCTTTGATTGGAGCAGAAGACCACAACCAGAACCGGTATCAAGTAAATTGCCTCCAGGGTCTGTTTATCTGGAAGTTTGATAGTCTGATATTTTCTTTTACAGATTGGAAGACGCGTGACCCACTTTGCTTGGTAAGAAGTACATCATCAACCGATGTCGGGGCCTCTACGCGTACTGAACAGATGGGATTTTCGGAATTCAGAACTCTATCCCATAGCATTCTAATTAGTTCCTGTTGCGGAAACGATTTTATGTGAAAATATATACAAAAAAAGCCTGCTCCTGTTATCATTCAGTTATTGAAAAACCAATGAGAAAGGAACAGGCAAATGAGAACAAAATCTACAAAACAACAATACTTTGACTTCTCTCGTAAATCAAGCATAAAAGTTGTGAACGAATACAGAAAAAAATACAAAATAATTTCACAACTGCTGGACAAGAATCCTCAATTGGTTTCTCTGGTCCATCAGGATTTGGCCAAGATGCTTTCACAATCAAAGCGTGGGCGTAAAAGCGAGTACACTTCTGAGCAAATCCTTCGGTCACTGATCGTAATGTTCGTCGAGCAGGACAGTCTCAGACAGGTCGTCATTCGCATCGAAAACAGCGAATTTCTCCGCATGCAGCTGAGCCAGCTTGAACATACTAAGCCCAGGTTGTCCGAGCTGCTGGATTCGGGAAGATTGTCTGGGTTCATGACTTCTTCATAGCGAGCCTGTGTTAGTTTTTCCAAACAGCCGCAACAATCTGTGATTATCTTCCGGTTATCCCTACAAAGCCTTTTGGTCCTCACGCTAACCCGATTCTGGGAACTAATTAAGCATAGCGATCAAAACATCGCTTCATGCTGTTCCTGATGCTCAGAGACAACTTTGCAGAAGAATCTGAAATAGAAGTCTTAGCACATCCTACTCAACCAAAACTCCTTAATGAATGTCGGAGTTGTCGGTTTACAGGAGCTGCGAATTTCTGTAACTCTTTACATGCCCAGGATTTATCCATTGTCGGCCACGCAGACCCCGACACAAAGATCTGATAGGTCGTATGTTCGAAACGCGCCCCCGCTATGAACCTACGACCACGGCCCGGCTCGAAGCGGTTGTTAGGCGACTTCATTCTCTCTTAGCTTTTTCCAAGAACATAAGTCGGGGTATAAATTTCTTTGGTTGATATCCGTCGGAGTTAACTTCATGCCTACGTATCCGAACCCCTTGTCTATTGACTAAGTCATGTCCCTCGGAGAGAAAATGTCGGATAAGAGCTCGTTCCAAGAGAGAAACGACCTTGTCTATTTTTTGCCCTGGCTTCGTGATCGCCTTTCCAAACAACAGGACGCGTTTGCCTGTTTTTGCCTGTTTCAGGTGTTGCATCAGACGTAAGTTGTTAAACTGCCCCTTTACACGACCTCGAATATTAGTGGCCTTACCAACATAAAGGGCTTCTATGTTCTTTCCCCATCTTCTCCCAAACACATATACTCCAGCGCTATCAGGAACCTTGTCGAAGTCGACAACATACATCAGATTCTGTCTCGATCCACTCCTAAGCGCGAGGGGCCTTTCCCATTCAACGAATATCTTCATTCAATCGCTCCTTTCTCTAACTGGTCGTTGCCTAACTATTGTTTATATGGTTTCCGTATAAGCCCCGGCGCGCCGGGATCCTCTGGCACATTTGCCGCATGAGACGCAGCCTTCACAGCCTATTCATGGGACTGCGTATACCCTTTGCCACAAAATCCTGGCAATCAGATTATATTCGTAATGTAGCTATAATTGCCCATGTTGACCACGGCAAGCCCAGTTGTTCAAATGCTTAATCCCATTAGTACTCCATCAAGGCGTCTGCAAGCTGCCAGAGGCGCTGGTCTGAAATGTGTGCGAATTGGCAATGCTTCTTTTAACTCACGATCCCCGATGTGTAGTGCTTTGGCCAATTCATCCAGGAAATCCGATTCCACATTTCTCTTGTCTGTCCATCTTGAGCCGGGGTCGTGGGTTCATAGCGGGGGAGCGTTTCGAACCTACGACCTTGCTCTCAAAGTCTCTGGACGATACGGCGTTCTTCTTCCTCTGCATCCTCGTTGCTAAGGTCGGAACCCGTAATGGCCTTTCTAATAACAAATCCCAGAGCGTGGCATCTTCTATGCCGACTTTTAAACTTTCAGACAGTCCGCCATAAAGCAGCAGTCAGTATAAGAGCACTGGCCATTTGACGTCCCAAAGCAAGAAGTGTTGCCCTCAGCCCTCTGGATAGAGTGAATAAGTTCAGCTTTATTCATTTGGCCTGGCTGAATGCCTAGCGATATAGCCTTTTGCCTGATCTCGGCCATTGTCATCGCTTTTGCCTTGGGGTCCTGTGTAACTTTCACGGATGCTACAGTCTGTGTTTTCTTGCTGTCGCCTACCCTCTTTTTTGTTCCAACAAGGTTCATAACTACTTCCTTTCAGATAGAAAAAAATTATTAATGGCTTTCTTTATCCACGCCTTCAAACTACCGCCATCTGCTGATGAGTGGCTTGTGCCCGTGAAAACACAGCCAAGATGACCGGGCCACCAAGAAATCAACAGCGGCTAAACACATATTGAGCCTAACTGCGTTTTGAGTATTGAGTTTCCACAATCTCAATCCTCCGAAATCGCAAAAAATCCGACTTTACGTCTCCTTTTATCGGCTTTAAAAGGAAAGCGTTTTACTTAGAAATTACAATCGTAGCGCATAGGCTGTGATTTTGAGCTGAAAAATGGGTCTAGATTTTATCTCCAGGGGTTCACAGTGCAGAAAGCCACTACGGCACTCTTCACGGGACCTATAGATAAGACTATATTTGAAAAGAACTTACATCAATTGTGTTAGGGCTCATAACGGGGAGGTCGTAGGTTCGTAACGCGCCCCCGCTATGAACCCACGACCCCAAAAACCAGACCCATTTTTCAGCTCAAAATCGCACTTTCTTGAGGTCGAAGCCCATGAAGCCGTTGTATTCGTATTCTGTAGCATTGCCCTTTCAATACTTTATTTCTATACGAATT
>DATKYR010000306.1:0-6523 GCA_035528395.1 Sedimentisphaerales bacterium | reverse complement strand
TAGGGAATAGGAGCAAGGTAGCTTTTTAGAACTTGGGGATTTTCAGGAAAGGAGAGAGTTTCGTAACTCATTATGAATGAAGAGATAACGAAGAGTTTTAGAGAGATTCCTTCGTGTCCAGAACTCGTTGGACACCTACACTATACCAATTGATTCGATATAAGCCCCGAATTGTTGCAAATTGTTACTTCAACGACGCAATTAACTGCAACCTAACTCTCGACCTATGGTTGCGTTTACGGCTCTAGTTCTGTCGGCCGATACAGCCGAATATCATCAAAGAAGACCATGCCTGAACCACCGGCCTGAAGATTGTTATTATCGCCAAAGCCAATAGAAATCGTATTGACATTGGCAAGGTTCACGCCCTGGGCTGCAAACTCCTGCAGGTCGATTCTCCATTCTGTCCAGGTAGCTATCTGCGCTGCATTGGGATTATCGTGATAGACCACCGCGCTGCCGTTGAGAGCAACATACATCGGCTCAGCGGCATTAGACGCATTACCGTAGAACCACAGCGACAATACTCCAACACCTCTTATGGTCCAATCTCGCTGAGAACTCAACGTTATGGTTGCCTCAGAGTATTTGAAATTGTTATCGTAGAACAACGGCATCGATTGAGAGCCACTGTGAACAATCGTAGTCTCAATGTAATGCTCTCCCGCGAGGAAGTCCGGCTCAGGATAACCCGCCGTGGAACCGTTTGTCGCAATGCCATATCCATCTATCCACGTACTGAATATCTCGTCAGGCGGATAGTCGTTGTAGTCCTCAAAATCGTCCACGACAAGATGGTCGGTTGTCGTAAAGCTCCAGAGATCGCTTTCCCAGGCAGTTGGGGTCTCGGCCTCATTGACCTCATTAATCTTCCAGTAGTAAGTCGTATCTAAATCGAGGGATAAGGGACGGTAGCTTGCGTCGGTCACGGTAGCAACCGGGGCAGTACTGTCTATCACAGCCTGCTCGTCAGAGCTGAAGTACACATTGTCTGTGTCTGCCTCTCTTCCCGCTTTGAAGCCAAGGACCACATCCACGTCCACATCTGTTGTGCCCGAATCCGGGCTTGGCTCTGTTGCATGCACAGGTATATGGAAGAAGTGAACCTCACTGAGACCATATTTCTCCAGGACGCCTCCCCAGTTGCTGTTAGCTGTGAGCCTGACGTACTTTGCTGCCGTGCCGCCAAAATCAACAGTGGTATTGTGTGCATAATCGACCGCACCAGGCGCCCGGACAAACTCATGAGTAGTACCCAATGTCGTATAGTTGGTGCCGTTGGTCGAATACTCGATAGTAACATCCTTGAGCCCGAAACCGGCAAAAGACTCAACCATTTGATTAGAGTTCCATACCCACATCTCATGCAGTTTGTAAATCTTGTCGAGCTCATATTCGATCCAGGCCCTGTTCGGTTCATCGTTGCTAAGCCACATATCCATCGCTTCCGTCGAGTGCAGGTCGTTAGCATCCAGTCCCGAGCCGTTGATGGTATTTTCAGGGCCCATACCTTCCTGGCCCGTGCTGGAAGCTGTGGCGGTTATGTTGTTACCGTCAATAGGATAAGCAAGTAGCTCGGTCGTAAAACTCCAGACATTGCCTTGGTGTACTGTGGAGTCTGGCGGGGCATTGACCTCATTGACCCGCCAGTAGTAAGTCGTGCCGAAATCAAGGCGTTGGGGTGGAGTATAGCTGCTGGCACTCTGGGTGATAGCGCCAATGCCGTCGTTGACGTCGTTGAAGCTCTCACTAAAGTAAAATTTGTGCCCATTGATTGGGGCGGCGAAAACTCCCGGCTTCCAGCTAAGGACCACATCTCGTGACACATCTATCGCTCCATCAGCCGGGCTGGGTCCCACAGCATTTCCAAGCGTGTATTCTATGTGCAGCAACGGCGCCACGTCCCCCACCTTCTCGGTAGTTCGGTGGCTTTGAGAGGGAATGTCCGGGTCCTGGTTGAATATCAGCACCAAGGCATTGCCGGCAGCCCAACCGGGCTGGCCCACTATCTCCTCGATGACAGCGGAGATATCAGAGGTCTGGTGTTTTGTATTATCTACAGGCCAATGCTCCGGACTCCACTTCGCCACCGCCGTCGTTGCGGGTCTGGTCGAAATATTCCCGGGGGTGCTGGTAAACACAGGTGCATTGGGAGTGAGCTCACCCTGGATGATTATATTAACTGGGGTAGCGGCCTCAACCTCTTCTTGCGTGAGCTCGACATACGCGTTGGTAATGGTGGCACCGGCAGGAACACGGACGTTCACGAACCGCAGACCTATCGTCTGTATACCACTATCATTCATAAATTCCAGGTCGCTGCTGCCGAAGTCCATACTCCCCGACGGTCCCGGGTCACTTTGTTCAACAGCATCCTGAGAGTCCTTGGTTCTGCCCTCCCACACCGTGCCGCCAAAGACGACATTTGTACCGGCCAGAGCGAATACCAAGACAAAAGAAATTAAATAAAGCAATTTTTGAGACATAATAGTCCTTCTTAAAAAAAGTTAAAATAATCATGTTTTGGCCACAGTCCCGACGTACCGAAACCAGGCCACCCCGTTCGCTTCGTTTTGCGCCTGCACTGGCATCACCGCAGGTGCGACGCAAGCAAAACCACGGGGCCATTATCCTCACCGTCTTCACGCATGTCAAAACGGCTTGTCAAACGGCTGGGTCCTGCCAGTAAGCCAGGCAACCTCACCTTCCGATAGAGGATAGTCATAGAAGCGGACATCGTCCACCGAGCCGGTATAAAAGTTGCTTGGGGTAGCATCATCCCACTCCTGTCCTATCGACCACCGTGTTACCGAGCCTAAACTAAAGCCCGCTGGATACGTGCCTCGCAGAACTCCATCGGCGTATACATATCCGGTGGATCCGTCCCTGACATACGTCAACATATGCCACTGGTCGTCATTAACAGGCGGGGCGAACGCTGTGTCGCCACCATCATTCACATATGGATTGCCAATTTGAAGGCCAAGCATGAAGGGGTGATCGCTGGCACTATCATTAGCTGCAACCAATTCACCTTCATCGCTCTGAGTGGTTTTGATCCATATATTGATCGTTATATCGGTGCTTGTTATGTCATCAACTACGTCGTCAATTACAACATAATCGGCGCCCTGGAAGTCCATTGCGTTCGAGCCAACCTTACCGGCTACGAAAACCGGAGGGATAATACCAGACGTGCCATGGTTACCCTTACCGGAAGAGTCCTGCGTGTCACCGTCAAACTTCCAGTGCCCTATCAGACGACTGTCGTCGGGCTCGGACGGTGTGATGAACTCACGGCTACGAGTATACAGCCCGATATCGTCAACGTACAATGTACCTCTGGCACCATTTCCGTCAATCCCAATAGCCAGCTTCATGACATTCTGCAGGCTCGCGCCTGACGATGCAAGGTCGATATTCCATGCTTGCCACCCTGTTAGCGCTAAATGATAGGCCTGGCCATCGTACGGAACCTTGGTGCCGTTTATCTTCACATACAACTGCCCGGTGTTGCCCTCAGCGCCGTGGAAGTGCACCGCCAACGTCTTAACTTGAGCTTCAGTCCAGTTCTGAGCCGGCGTTAGCGTCAGCTCAGCCTCCGAAGATGCTGCGCCGCCGGTGTTGCTGTAGAAGACCGGCATCGACTGATTACCGCTGTAAACGATTGTCTGCTCGCAGAAAGGAGCATTATCATAACCAACTATAGAACCGTTTGTCGGGTTGTCGAGTCCATCTAACCACTCATAAAATATTCTGTTGCTCTCGGGGTCAGCGGGGTCAAGGTCATTGTAGGACTCAAAATCGTCCACGATAAGATGGTCGGTTGTCGTAAAGCTCCAGATGTTACTTTCCCAGGTACTTGGGGTCTCGGCTTCATTAACTTCATTAACCTTCCAGTAGTAAGTCGTATCTAAATCGAGGGCCAAGGGATCATGGCTGGTCTCGGTCACGGTGGTAACAGGGGCATTACCATCAATCACAGCCTGTTCGTCGGCGCTCAAGTACACGTTGTGCTCAGCCGCTCCTCTTCCCGTTCTGAAGCCGAGGGTTACATCTATAGCGACGTCTGTTGCCCCGGAATCCGGGGATGGATATTTTGCATGCACAGGTATATGGAAAAATCGCACCTCACTGAGACCATATTGTTTCATGATGCCTCCCCAGTTGCTGTTAGCTGTGAGCCTGACGTACTTTGCTGCCGTGCCGCCAAAATCAACAGTGGTATTGTGTACATAATCGACCGCACCAGGCGCCCGGACAAACTCATGAGTAGTTCCTAATATCGTATAGTCGGTGCCGTTGGTCGAATACTCGATCGTAACATCCTTGAGCCCGAAACCGAGAACAGGCTCTATCACTCCATTAGAGTTCCATACCCACATCTCATGCAGTTTGTGAGCCTTGTCGAGCTCATATTCGATCCAGGCCCCGTTCAATTCATCGTTGCTGAGCCACATAGCCGTCTCTTGTGTCGAGTGAAGGTCGTTAGCATCCAGTCCCGAGCCGTTGATGGTATTTTCAGGGCCCATACCTTCCTGGCCCGTGCTGGAAGCTGTGGCGGTTATGTTGTTACCGCCAATAGGATAAGCAAGTAGCTCGGTCGTAAAACTCCAGACATTGCCTTGGTGTACTGTGGAGTCTGGCGGGGCATTGACCTCATCGACCCGCCAGTAGTAAGTCGTGCCGAAATCAAGGCGTTGGGGTGGAGTATAGCTGCTGGCACTCTGGGTGATAGCGCCAATGCCGTCGTTGACGTCGTTGAAGTTCTCACTAAAGTAAACTTTGTGCCCATTTATTGCCGGCACGTAAACTCCCGCTCTCCAGCTAAGGACCACATCCTGTGACACATCTTCTTGCCCATCTCCCGGGCTCGGCTCAGTGGCCTTTGTTTGTAGCTGCACCAGCGGGCCGCTCAGAGTCGCGGCACCCATTCGTACAGAGTCATAGTAGGGAGCGTCGGGTGCACAGAAATACCTGACATGGAGTTCGTGCGCGAGGGGGTGCGAAAACTCCAGCGTATATACATAATCTATCTGACCACTGTCTCCAGAGTCCACAATCGTCTCAACGCTCTCGTCGCCGAGTGTAGCCACGATTTTTGCGTAAGCCCACTTGTTCTGGATGTAAAGCTTCAGAGTCCTGTTCACAAAACCGGCGGTAACCACCAGTTCATAACCTTCATCTACAGCAGGTGGGGCGTTTTGAATCCATACGCGGTTGCCCACGTCAGCAACGCTCCCTGAGACAGGGTCTTGGCCATCAGTAAATACAACATCGAAGTGTGTTTTCCAGTCGTTGCCTACGCCCACATTACCAATCAACGTAAGCTCACCGATATCAGTGGCACCGGCCTTCTGATTGGCCTTGGCCACAGAATCAAACCACCAATAAGCCCAGTCGGCAGTTCCTTCGGCTGTGAGGTCTATGCTTCTTGCTGAACTGCTGGCTGCTTCTTCAAGCGACGCTCTTAGTTCCGCCTGGGCTGTGCCATTAGTCAGGCCCAATAGCAAAATAAAAGAAGTTAAAAAAAACAATTTCTTAGACATAACAGCTCTCCTTCAAAAAGAGTTAATAATAATTATGTATTATGTTTTGGCCACACACCAAAACACTCGTTGTTTATGAGAATTGCCAATTTCCGATGACCGGTTGCCGATTTAGCATTGAAAAAAGAAAATCTTAAATTCAAACTCGCAAATCGGAAATCAAAATACTACCTCCTTCCTAATTATAACCCAAAATCCACAGAAACCTAATTATGTGGACACAAACTATACCAAGTATATTTGTATCAAATTAACCACTCTCCCGTCAAGGAAAATCTCCGGATTGTGAGTGGGTATCTATTCTTGATGTGGTTGTGTATATTGATATAATTCTCGTATTACCCCCATTTTCGCGAGTTATAAAATGTCAGAATTCTTCAAAAAGTAACTTCTTTCAGGAGCTGGAAAACACCCTGATTTCCAGGTGACATCATGGTCGAGTAGACGTAATATAGCTCTCTCATTTAGGCATGCTTAGTGTTCCCAGTTTCTCTTCTCTTTCGATTGAAGAGTGTCACAATATTCTGCCATGTGAAAGAACATCAACGTCCCTCACAGAACCGGACATGAGGATTTCCACTCATCCGGCTCTTCAGTAAAACTCACGAAACAAACGACCCGCCGAAAATTCTCTGCAGAGGAGAAAATCCGAATAGTCCTCGAGCGTGCTGGATGATTATAGCAGGAAGATATTGGCCTGGCAGTCATCTGATGCAGGGAATCTTTTTATCTTTGGCTCAGGAATTAATCCACGTTCTTTTCCTGCTTAAGACCGCGAACCTCTTCACTGGTGGCAAATTGGCAGCAACACTTGCACAAGGGAAACCTGTCATTGGGGAGTTGTAGAGGGAGGGCCAGTTTTTGCTTTGACAATGCCCATTCCTGCTGGTAATCTTTTTTCAAAATGATAATTTACATGTTAATAGAGGATAAAAAATGCAAGACTACGAAGACCTTAAAACAATGGTTGCTGA
>DATKYR010000305.1:0-27453 GCA_035528395.1 Sedimentisphaerales bacterium | reverse complement strand
AGAAGCGGGATTCTCGATTCTCGATACTTGATGCTCGACCCCGGCGCGCCGGGACAGGGTTGCTGGATACTCGATACTGGATTCTCGATACTGGATTCACGATACTGGATACTCGATACTGGATACTGGATTCAAGAATCTGGGCCGGGCTGGCTCTAAGTCCTTGCCACTCGGTGGCTTACGACATGCAAACTGAAATGTCATCTTCGCCTACTGGCGGTTTATGTTAGCCTTCTGGCTAACATACGTGTATTTTAACGTATTTACAAACAATGTCAACAAAAAAATGACCAAAAAAGCACTTTTTTTTGGTCATCCTGAGCGCAGTCGAACGGGACGAACAATTAATTTAATCCTGCAACTTAAAAAAAGTACCGGACACCTTTAATTCTCTCCAATTCAAAGTCTCCTATACTACACGGTTAAAGGTATTAGTTTCGTTAGGCCGCACGGACACCCGAAATGTGTTCCGCGATTTCTTCCAGGCAATGTTCCACAATTCTGACAGGTTATCCCAATTGCTAAAGAGAGAACAACATTCCCGAACTCCTCTACTTCCTCATCAGAAATTTCCATACCGCTAAGGTTGTAATGGCAACCCACTTGGTTTCTAACAAAAGATGAGTCTTGGATTTTTGAAAAGATATCTAAGGGACATGTGATGGTGAAATCCTCTTCGACTGCCTCCCTTACTTGTCCTTTGGTTAGAGGTATATTCGCCAGATGAGGTGATTTTCCTATTTGGATTTTTCTAAAAAGTTTTACGCACCCATTTAATAATTCAATCAGAGTATGGTCATCATTTCGTGTGTGTCTTGTCCTGCATACATACTGTAATGCCAGCGTATCCAAGATAGATTCAAGCAGTATACCTGCTCTGGATGCTACATCTTGACGGTCAAAGGGTTCCTTGCCTAAAGCCTCTCTCAACTCCTCAAGCACCAATTTTGAATTGCAGGCTCTTACGCCTTTTTCAAGTGACCATCTATGCAGTTCAATCAAATGCACGTTTCCACTCGCACTCTGCATATATCGATAGCGATCTCTCCATTGACGGTAATGAGTAGTTATTACGACCTGACTAAAATTCCTAGCCTCCTCTGTCAAAAGTTCTACAATGTTTCGCAAGTGAACCGAATCTGCGGAAGTGAATACGTCATCCAAAACAATAATAGTATCTTGTGGAGTTCCTCTTTTAGCGATTGACAACCAGACACAAAATCCCAGTGTATCAAGATGAGAATCACTAAAATAGGCTTGCGGGGGTACTCCATGATGTCCCTCGAATTCAGCCCCTTGATGGAGAGAATGCCTCTTGTTAGGATCAAGACTCAAAGTGCAATTACCCAAAGTCTCATTTGGGTGAATTTTACGATAAAGGCGATTCCATTCATCTGCCACTTCATTGAGAATACCCTGTGTAAAGTCTATTCTTTTGGAATGAATAACATCAAAAGCTTTTTGAAGTGCTGCAAGGACTTTACTAACATGCGCAGCACTCTTAGCACAGCGAATGACCTTGTCGTAGTGATTCTTGATGGCATTATGTTGGTTGATATCCTTTTGAAGTTCCGTATGCTTAGTTCTTAAGATATTTATACATTTATTAATTTTTTCTACCAAATCAACACATAGTCTGTTTTTTTCCTTGTTATCAAGGTCATCATTACTCAAACCTGCATATTTATCAACATCTATAACAAGTTCTGGAACATCAAGAGACTTTTTTTCTGATACAATCTCAATCACATTTTGTGATTGTCTGAGAAGCTGATTGAAATGTGTTGATAATGTACTCTGGCTCCCCTGCAAATTCTTTTCAGCAGCTTTTTTGCGACCGTCGAGTTCTTTTACTACAGTCATGTTTTTGAGTCTTTTCTGGATAGAGTCTGTAAGCTGATCAGCAACTACAGGTTGCTCACATACTGGGCATTCAGTAACGGGCTCCTTCGTTTGTGAGATATATGTCTGTGTTTGTTGAAGGATATTAAGTAAATTTATCGCCTCTTCTGCAGACAACCCAGGGCTACTCTTAATTTCTTCCTCAACAGCCTTTAGATTAGCAAACTTGCTTTGATAATCACTGAAAGACGTATCAAAACGATCCTTGCTTCCAATCGCAGTATTAATGCTGTCAATGACAGATGTAAGATAGGTAGCTAGCGTTTTTGTTTCACTTATATCCACTTGGCTCTTCTCATGGGCCCATTTTATCCAACTGTTACTAGGAGACCCTTCATCTTTCCAGAGCTTCTCAAGCTCCATTTTAGCATCTGAAACCTGTCTGTATAGAGATGTGAACTCGTCATTGGTTTCGCGAATACAGTCTCTGAGATACTGCTCAGACTGCTCCACTCCATCTACATCCACAAATCGTCTAAGGGCTTCATACCTTTGAGCAGGTTGACTTTCGATTAATCTCAATAATTGATTTCGCCTTAATATGTGAACTGTCGGAAAGGAACTATCCCCAGAAACATGGATTGTGCTACCATCCAAAGAAGCTTCCCACTCCTTTCCATCAATATATAACTTTACTGACAGGTCCTGATGGTCACTTCCAATGGACGGCAAATGCTGCTTTGTTGATGTGGAAGGTCTACCTGCAAGTGATCCAGGCAATCCGTTTGCGACCATATCGATTGCATCAATTATAGTCGATTTACCGCGACCATTTTCACCGAAGATGACCACCGTATTCTTTGTTGGATCAAATTCAATGACAGATGGCTGGGAAGCCCCTCGAAAATGATCCAACTCAATCTTCTTGATCAGATTTGCCATTGTCCACTTTACTTTCGTCTTTGAGAATCTTCATCTCAAAACAGGATTTCCATTCACTTGCTGTCATTCTTCCATCACATATTCTTGACAATATACTCTCTTGGTTTTCAGGTACGATCAGCCCCTTAGAAACTAGGGTCTCCACAACAGCTTTTCCCAGTTCGACGTTCGGAGTATTGTCTAATACAGTCATTCATACACTCCTAAATGAGTCTCCATCTAGAGTGGGATAGGGACAGTCATTTATTTTTCTGCCCTATATTAGATTATCAAACGAAAAACAGCAATTCACACCAAAGAATATCGTATCTCGTAACTCGTATCTCGTGAAGCGTATAGCGTGTTGAAGGCAAAGAATAGCGTAATAGACCTTAAAAGTCAAAGGTAAAAAGGGGAAAAAGAATATCGAATTCTCCACTGGCGAACCTTCGGTATCGAATCTGAATGTCCAATGTCGAAGTCAAATTGGTGCGAAATATGACCCCGCCCACAGGTGGCGGGGCTAATCGGGGTGGCGTATGGGGGGAAGGAGATTTCGGATTTGTGATTTGAGATTTCATATTGGTTGATGGGTACATCTCGGGTGAGGGCGGACCCCGGGTGGAACCCGGGGCTATACGAGGCGGAGGCCCTGGCGGGGCCAGGGCGGTTTTTTAATTGACCCCCCAACGCTGCCTTATAGGCAGGTAAGATCATGGGGTTGGGGGGCTAAACAGTATTGCGCTTGCTTTAGTGCCTTATAGGCACGTAAGTATTTGCTCGCAATGAGAGAGAGCGCAATCCTATTTTAGAGATATTCGCTGAGGTTTGCGGATAAATATCTTTGATTTGCGAAAAAAAAGTGTGTGAACGGCTTATAATCATTTAATATATCAAAGGCTTACCTTGAAAAGAGGCCTGATTTTTTTTAACAATATTGAACCACACCAGTCAAATTGGAAAGGAGCTGGTATGAAACAGTTACAATCAGCAAAAGCTTTGGAGATATCGCGGCGGAACTTTCTGCAAGCGGTGGGCAGCACTGCAGCGGGTATTTCGTTGAGCTCCAAGGAGTTACTAGGCTCTGGAGCTTCTACAGAGAGCAAGGCCCGGCAAAAGGGGCCTGCTATAGTGCGTGGGGCCTTTGTGTATCCTCCAACCGAGTCTCTAAGAAAAGTCGGCTATTATAGCTGGCCTGGGTCCAGCTTCGATGCCGAGGAACGCCAAAAACAGTATATGGACAGAATCAAAAGAATCGAGCAAAAGCTGAAAATGCGCATTTCGATGGACAAACGGGCGCTCGATGATGAAGTGAGTGTAACCCAGTTCATCAACGAAGTTAAACAGTCAAAGCCTGATGGATTGCTGCTTATACCATTCAAGAAAGGCCATTGGGGACACGTTACTCGCATCGTTGAAGAAGCAGGAATTCCCACGGTTGTACTTGCCACACTGGGTATCCTGCTCGTTGACCATATTAATCAACTCCGCGAAAAGTCCGGGGTGTATCTGATAAACTCGCTGGATAATCTCGATGCAGTCGAAGAGGGAATGAAGATGATTCAAACGGCGCACTGGATGAAGGAAAGCCGTATCATCAACATAGGAGGTTCAGAAACCAAAGAAACCACAGTGCCCCATCTTGGAACGCAGGTGCGGACCGTACCGCACACGAAGTTTTATGAAGAGTTTAAGCGTACCAAGGTCACGGATGCCGTAAAAGAGCTTGCCCAGGCATATTTGAAAAATTCCAAAAAAGTGGTCGAGCCCACCAAAGCTGACATACTTGAGGCCGCAAAAACATATTTCGTCCTCAAACGAATTATCGAGACAGAACAAGCTGATGCTATAATGATGGACTGCCTGCCAGGGCTTAGCAGACCACACAAGCATCCCCCGCCCTGTATGGGCTTTATGAGTTTGAGGGACGAAGGTATCGCCGCCGGCTGTCAAGCTGACCTTAACGCAACGCTGACGTTGATGTTAGCCCAGCAGCTCTTCGACAAACCCGGATTTCAGCAGAATGCTTCAATGGAGACGGAGAAAAACCACTATTTCGGTGCACACTGCACCTGTGCCTCTAAGCTGAGCGGTACAACCGGCCCTTCCGAGCCTTACATCTTAATGAGCCATGCTGAAGCGGGCTGGGGTTGTGTGCCCCGAGTGCTCTGGCGCGTTGGTCAGGAGGTCACATTGGCCCAATATCTTTCAGGAAAAACACCGCAAATGTACCTCTATAGCGGACAGGTGGTAGGCTGTCCGGACATCCCACGGACGGGCGGCTGCCGCACGAACGTAGAGATGACTATCAACGAGGTGGATGACGTATGCGATGTCAAAGGTATGCATCAGATTATATTCTATGGTGATTATGCCCGAGAACTGCGAATTTTCTGCCAACTATATGGCATCAAGGTCGTCACTTAAGAGGGCGAAGAATAAAAACCTGAGTCACCGGTTTTGTGTCCCGAGTCTAAGGAAGTATTTCAAGGCCGACTATTGTAATATCGTCGATTTCAGACGGCTCGATTTTTTGATTATGGGCAATCGTGTTAAGTCTGTCTATCATCTCAACAACAGATAACTCTTTGACTTCGCAAAATTCTTCGCTGAAACCGAAGCCGGTTTTGTCATCGAACTTGCCTATGAAAGGCTCGGCCCCGTCGGAATACAGTATCAGCTTATCGCCTGGCTGAAGCTGCACGGTCTGCTGGGTGTATTCGGCCTGTTCAAAAACTCCCAGCAGCGAGCCTCGTATTTCGAGCTGTTCGGATTGCTGTCCGGATCTGATAAGGATTGGATAGGGATGTCCTGCGCGGGCGTACGTGAGTTGTAGTGTTTTTGTATTCAAAAGACAATAACAACAGGTGGCAAACTGATAACCGGAGAGTTTCTGTGCCGCCATTCGTATATTCAGATTTTTTATAACCTCAGACGGGGGGAATATGCGGTAATTACTCTCATATGTCTCTCGCATAAGCAAGGCCTGCTTAAGAAAGATTGTCAGCAGTGCTGCAGGCATGCCATGCCCCACTACATCAGCTACATAAAAGCCAATGTGCTGCTCATCAATACGGACGATATCATAAATATCACCCGAGACCCACTCTGCCGGCATAAAAACCGTGGCCCACTGCACTTCATTAGTATTTGGCAACTGGGTGGGGAGAAAATCCTGCTGCACCAGACCGGCTAAACGAAGCTGCTCTGCCAGATTATCTGCAAGGGTTTTTGTTATAGAAAGCTGCTCGGCCAGTTTATTTTTGTGAATTCTCAGCACATGCTTTCGTGAAACTAAAGGTTTTGTCGTAATTCCATAACTTTTTTTACGAAATGCAAGATTAGCACTTACTTTAAGCCATAGCTCTTCTATAGAAACTGACTCCAAGGTGTTAATCATAGAGAAGCTCGTCCTTGACGGGGAAATCGAAAAACTTTTAACGGGCATCTCCGGGCGGTCTGTGAGTAAAATCATGCCAATATTTTCTATCTCAAGGGATTCGATTATTCGGGCCAATTGCTGCTGCTGCGAAACGTCCGATTCTTTCATATCTATAATGACGGTCCCAATCAAATCGAATCTGTCGCGTACTTTGGAAAACTTGTCTATCGGAAGAGAGCGGTAAGAAAGCTTCCTCCTCTTAAAAAGTCGCTTTATTTCAGACGGGACGTGAATTCTATTAGTCAGATACAGAACATCAGTATATCTTTTTTCCAGCTCAATAGCAGTTGGTAATTTTACTTTTTCCATTTCATCCGTTCTTCTTATTGTATTATGAGACCTTGAACAAAGAACCACTTGTTCAGCTGCCGGCATTTCACTGAACGATTGGCCGTTAAATACCATTCACTAACAACTGTTTGCTATCCATTAAGCTAATTTCGGCTCGTTAAGGGCTATACTTTGGATTTTTTTTGCCTTTTTCCGCTGTTGCAAGACCGACAGAATTCATATGGGCTGCAAAGATACTGAGGTATAGATTAAAACTTGTTCGAAGTGTGAGAATGAAAGTATGAAAATTACTAAACTATAGTTCAAGTATCCTCGATGCTTGTCCGGCTCAAACCTGCTCTTAACCGGCGAAGATTGCCGAGCCGATGCGAAGGATGGTTGCCCCCTCTTCGACGGCGACGTCGTAGTCTGAACTCATACCCATACTCAGCTCTGTAAACTGCCGTCCGACAATTTTTTCACCGCGTATCTCGACAAATAACTCTCTTGTCCGAACAAAACAGGCTCGAACAACGTCCTTATTATGGGTCAAAGGTGCCATTGTCATCAGGCCGACCAGTTTTAAGTTCGGCAAGGTCTCTATCTGCTCAGCCAGATGTATTGCCGCACCTACCGGCACACCGTATTTTTGCGGTTCGTTAGAAGCGTTGACCTGCAGAAGCACTTTTGGGCATAAGTTTAGTTTTGCCGCTGAGGTGTTTATTTCTTCGGCCAGCCGAAGTGTATCTAACGAATGTATCAGAAAAACTATAGGTAAGACGTGGCGGACCTTATTGCGCTGCAGATGACCAATCATATGCCAACCGACCTTTTCCGGCAGGCCCAAATCACCATCAGGTCCCTGCAAAAATTCATCTACCTGGGTGGAAACTTTTATCAGCTGCTGAACGCGATTTTCTCCCAGGTCGGTGAAACCCAGACGAATAACTTCTTTTACGGCTTCGATGGTAGCGGATTTTGTTACAACGACAAGTTTTATCTCACCGGGGTCTCTGCCAACGCGGGCACAGGCAGAGTTAATAGTGTCTTTTACACGCTCTGTTCTCTCCGAAATTTTTGTCATAGCAGAAGAGCCAAGAGTTAAAAATCAAAAATTCAATTCACCACAAACCAGTTGTCTGTAACACAGTAAATGCCTGGTGGTTAGTAAGGGCGGTTGGCGAACCGACCCTGCTGAGCCATCAAATTGGATGTTACAAACTACCAGGGACGTATTCAAAATATCAATCCGTGAAAGTTTTTGCCAGCATAAAAGCAATCACGACGAAAATTTTGATGGTTTTTTTCAGCTACGAGGCAAATATTCGTTAAACAACAACTTCTAAGATTTATCGGTCGTAATCAGCTCCAATAAGCGTAAGTATTTAAGCCGGTTGGCTTTATGATTTCTGCTGAGATAGAACAATGTCACCAAAAAAATAAAAAAAAAGCGATTTTTAACTTGCATTTTATCACCATAACGTGTATACTAATTGTGTTAAGGTAGTGTGGGGTGGAAATAAACCCCTTGATGATTTTGTAGCTCTTGTATTTTTCGCGTGACGGGATTTTCTGGAAGGTTCAGTTTTTTCGGTTATTGTTTAAAATATAACGCTGTTTTTTTTTAACAGCTTATAGACCTCGGCGAGGCAGTGTGGTCCACCGGTCTCCCCCCCAGCCGGAACCACCACCTCGCCCTTTTTATGCGCATAGTCAAAGACCGACCCGTCCACAGCGACACAGTGACTAAGTTCGGAGCGTCACTTGAATTCTTTATTCGCCGCGGACCTGGACTATTACCTTTCTGCTGCGTGGGCCGTCAAATTCACAGAAAAAAATGCCCTGCCAGGTGCCGAGGTTCAGAGATTTGTCCTTTATCAGGATTTGTTCGCTACAGCCGAGCAGAGAGCTTTTGCAGTGTGCATCGGAATTGCCCTCAGAATGCCGATAGCCCGGGCGATGATGAGGAAGGAGCTCCTCCAGAGTCAAAAGTATATCGTGCGGCACAGAGGGGTCGGCGTTTTCGTTTATGGTAATTGCCGCCGTTGTGTGAGGACAATAGACTATTGCATCGCCGTTGGTAATGCCTGATTGGCTGACAAACGAGCGAACCTGGCTTGTGATGTCAATCATCCGGTTACGGTTTTTTGTGCTTATGCGGAAATCTTCCTGGACGATTTTCATTTTTATCCCTCACATTTGTTCGACCACTTCGATACCCAAAAGCTCACTTAGGCCGTGTTTGATAGTCTTTGCGGTTAAATCACAAAGTAAAAGTCTGGTAGGCCTTTTATCCGGCTTGGCCTTCAAGACAGGACAATTTGTATAGAATGCGCTGAACTTCTGCGCCAGCTCATAAAGATAGGCGGTCAGGTAGTTCGGCCTGTAATCGGCAGCGGCGGTCTGTATCGACTCGCCATAGCGAATAAGGTATTTTGCCAGGTCCAGCTCAGCCGGGTCGGTTAAATCCAGAGCTTCGATTTCTTTAAGTTCGTCTTCGATGTCAACCTTTTTGGTCTGTGCCTTTCTCTCGATAGATTTTATTCGGGCGTATGCGTATTGCATATACGGAGCGGTGTTGCCGTCCATCGCTAACATTTTATCGAAGCTGAAGACATAGTCGCTCGTGCGGTTGTTGGAGTAATCCGCGTATTTGACCGCACCGATTCCAACCGCTTTGGCTATTTGCTCTTTCTTGTCCGGTGAAAGCTCAGGATTCTTTTCCTCTACTATTTTTTTTGCACGTTCAACCGCCTCATCAAGCAGCTCTTTTAATTTTACATTCTCACCGGCGCGTGTCTTTAATGGCGTGCCATCATCTCCTAAAATGCTGCCGAACATAACGTGCGAAAGCTCAATATTATCACTCACCCACTTAGCCATCTTCGCAACGGCAAACAACATCTCAAAATGCAGTTTCTGCCGGGCATCTGTAACGTAAATTATGGCATTTGCTTTGAGTTCGTTAACCCGGTAGCGCAGCGCCGCCAGATCCGTCGTGGCATACAGATACGCCCCGTCGGATTTCTGAATAATAAACGGCAAAGGCTGCCCTTCCTTATTCTTAAACCCCGGCGGAAAAACACATATAGCACTATCAGATTCTTTAGCCAAACCCTGCTTTTTCAATTCATCAACGATATCCGGCAAGTCCGAATTATATTCACTTTCGCCCCGTTCGTCTTTTTCGGTCAGGTCAACTTTGAGCATGCGATAAATTGGCAGGTAGTGTTTTCTGGATTCCCTTACTATATCCTTCCATTCATTAATCCAGAAAGTTTCGCCATTGTGCAGACCCCGTACAGCATCGTGTGCGGTTGCTCTAAACTCCTCATTAGTATCGTATCGCAATTTAGCTTCTTTATAAAACTGTTCCAAATCTTCTAAAGTCCTGCTTACATTCAACAGCCCCTCACCTTCGCTTGCCTCAAGAACTTTTTCATTTAAACGAGCGCAGAGCATTCCGAACTGAGTTCCCCAGTCGCCAACGTGGTTTTGGCGGATGACTTTATGGCCAAGGAATTCGAGAACTCGGCAGATACAATCGCCGATGATTGTGCTTCGCAGATGGCCGACGTGCATCTGCTTGGCAATATTCGGGCTGGAAAAATCGACAACGATAGTCTTCGGTACAGCGGCTTTATCTATACCAAGACTAACAATGTGCCTGTTGATTTCAAGTAACCTGTCGGCTAAAAAATCGGGTTTCAGGCGCAAATTTATAAAACCCGGGCCTGCCACCTCCGGCGGTTCGCAAATATCGCTGAGGTCTAAATTTCCCACGACATCTTCGGCAAGTTTACAGGGGTTTGTTTTGAGCTTTTTCGCTAATGCCATTACACCGTTGGCTTGATAATCGCCGAACCTGGGATCGGTAGAGGGTCTTACTATGGCGGCACAATCATCGCAGCCCGTTGCAGCGGCCATCGCTGTACTAATCCGCTCCTCAAGTATGTCTATAGCAAGCTTCATACAATAATCATTAATCAATTGTCAATCTTTCCGCGTCGCCCCAGAGCAGTTCCAGGTCATAGTAGTTGCGATACTCGCTGTCAAAGATGTGGATAACGACATCGACAAAGTCCAGCAGAATCCAGCGAGCCTGCTCGTAGCCGGCCCTGCCGAAACGCTGTATACCCTGTTTTTTTGCAGCGTCACAAATTTCATCGGCAACGGTGCGCATCTGCCTGTTGCTTGTGCCGGTCGCGATTACAAAATAATCGGTAGCAGGTGATTTGCCGGTCAAATCCAGAACGACGATATCGGTACAATGCCGGCTTAGAGCCAGCTTTGCCGCTTCCAGGGAAAATTCCCTTGCCGGATCTGAGACTACCTTTTTTTGCCTCTTCGATTTGGTTGCAGAAACTTTTTTTTGTGTTTTTTTCTTAGCAGTTTTTGAAGTCTTCTTTTTTACCAAATTTATATCCTCAATGTTAATAAAAAAGGGTGACCCCTTTGGCCACCCTTATAGATTACCTTTATTAACAGATTGCGTCAACTGCACAGCTTAGATGCCAGGGCCTCCAATTAATTTATTTTCCGCCGAGGCCGAGCCAGCCGCTGATAACGGGGGCGAATTTTACCACGACGCCCGAGAAGACCACGCTAACCATCGTCATCAGCTTTATCAGAATATTCAGGCTGGGCCCGGAGGTGTCCTTGCAGGGGTCGCCAACGGTGTCACCAACGACGGCGGCCTTGTGGGCATCTGAGCCTTTTCCGCCGTGGGCTCCTTTTTCGATATATTTTTTGGCGTTGTCCCAGGCACCGCCGGCGTTATTGAGCGTAATTGCAAGAACAAAACCGCAGCTCAACCCCCCTGCCAAAAGTCCCATCACACCAGCCACACCTAAGAGCAGCCCCGTTAAAACAGGAATTATAATCGCCAGCAGCGAAGGCAATATCATCTCCTTCTGTGCCCCTCTTGTGGAAATAGAAACGCAGCGTGCATAATCAGGCTGGCCCGTGCCTTCCATAATGCCGGCTATTTCCCTGAACTGCCGCCGGACCTCATTGACCATGGCCCCTGCCGCCCTGCCGACCGCCTTCATTGTCATAGCACAGAAAACAAAGGCCATCATAGCGCCAAGGAACAAGCCGCTGATTAACTTGGGATTCATAATATTGAGGCCATAGGCATTGACGAAATCCATAATGGGGGCGGTCTTGACATTGATGGCGCCGGCAACACCATCCGTAGCCGAAAACGCCAGCTCACCGACGCGATATATTCCATCGGTACTTTCTAATGCGAGTCGGCCAATCCATATACGAATCTCCTCGATATACGCCGCCAAAAGTGCCATAGCCGTCAAAGCGGCAGAACCGATAGCAAATCCCTTACCCGTTGCTGCCGTAGTATTGCCGAGGGCGTCGAGGGCATCGGTTCTCTTTCTGACCTCCGGTCCCAGGCCGCTCATCTCCGCATTTCCGCCGGCATTGTCAGCTATCGGCCCGTATGCGTCGGTCGCCAAAGTAATGCCTAACGTGGCGAGCATTCCGACTGCGGCAAAGCCGATACCGTAAAGACCCATCGATATATTTGAAAAACCACCCGCAAAGCCAAACGCACACAGAATGCCGATCACAATCGCCACCACAGGCAACCCGGCCGAAAACATGCCGGTTGCAAGACCGTCAATAATTGTTGTAGCAGGTCCCATGTTGGCCTGTTCAGCAATACCCCGCGTCGGGCCGTATTCATCAGAGGTGTAATATTCGGTAAGCTGACCTATAATTACACCGGCAAATAATCCGGCAACTACCGAGCCGAAAATACCCCAGGTAATCCAGCCAAACACAGCCAACAGCGCCACCGCTCCAAGAATCAACACCGAGCTGCCCAATGTCCCCAACAAAAGTGCCCGCAGCAGATTCTTCTGGCTGGCGTCCTCTTTACAGCGAACCATAAAGATACCGGCAATCGAAAGGATGATACCCAGGCCCGCAACAAGCATTGGAGCAAGAACGGCCTTGAGCGGGTCCATACCCCTGGCAGCAAGTGCCACTACCGGCAGCGCCGCACCAAGCGCCGCGGTAGCAAGAATTGAGCCGCAGTAGCTTTCGTACAGGTCGGCACCCATACCGGCAACGTCCCCGACGTTGTCGCCGACGTTATCAGCAATTGTGGCCGGATTTCTGGGGTCATCTTCCGGAATGCCGGCCTCGACTTTGCCGACCAGGTCCGCTCCGACGTCTGCGGCTTTGGTGTAAATTCCACCGCCGACACGGGCAAACAAGGCCTGGGTTGAGGCACCCATACCGAAAGTAATCATTGTCGTGGTAATCTCAACAAGCTTGTGCTCGGCGTGCATGCCGGGTGTCACCAACCAAAGCCCCCAGAGCCTCAAGCCCTCTTGCATGTGAGCCTGCGTGTAGACCAGCTTATCCAAAATCAGATACCACAGGGAAATATCCAGCAGGCCGAATCCGACGACGACCAGCCCCATAACCGCACCCGAACGAAAGGCAACCTGCAGGCCTTGATTCAAACTCACGCTGGCACCCTGAGCGGTACGGGATGAGGCGTTAGTCGCCGTCTTCATACCTAAAAAACCGCACAGTCCGCTAAAAAATCCGCCTGTCAAAAACGCTACCGGAACAAACGGATTTTGAACACCCAGATAAGCACAGACCGCTAAGATGACCAGAAGAATCAAAAATACCAGCGCCACAACGCTGTACTGCCTGAACAGATAGGCGTAGGCTCCTTCACGGACGTAACGGGCTATGCTTATCATTTTTTCAGTGCCTTCGGGGGCGGCCATCACCTTCTTATAGAAATAGTAGGCAAATCCCAGCGCCAACATCGCCGATACCGGTGCAATCCACCAGCTCCAGGGCGTCCCGGCCATCTCAGCCGGTTCTGTGCCTTCCGCCGCCATTGCCACCGCACTAAATGCAAAACTCGGCACCAAAAATCCAAGGGTACTCTTAATAACTTTCACTTTTTTACTCCTTTTTGAGTTTGACTATTGTCTCTACCGGCATAACAGACATAAATTTGCCCGCAGTTTAACCAAATGGATTGGTTTTTCAACTGTTTTATTGTGGGAAAACCGAAAATAAGCCAAAACTCCGCAAACTTCTGTCTTCTGACTTCTGTTATGTGTGGTAATCAGCATTGATTCTCACATATTCGGCGCTTAAATCGCAGCCATAGCAAAAATCGTCCGCTTTGCCTGCCCCTAAATCCACGGTTATCGTGTGCTCGGTTTGCGAAACGACCTTACTTGCCTTTTTTGCGTCAAATTTTCTCGGCGCACCGTTCTTAAAAACGGTTATATCATCGAGTTTGCAGGAGAGTTTATTCGGATTCAACTTGACAGAAGCCGAACCGACGGCACAGATAATTCTGCCCCAGTTGGGGTCGCCGCCATTGACTGCACATTTTAACAGCGGATAATCTGCCACGGCTCTACAGGCCTTTGCGGCATCGGCCTTTGTAGCCGCACCTTTGACAACGACTTTGAACATCCGCGTGGCCCCTTCGGCATCGAGAGCCATTTGTCTGACTAAATCATCGCAAACTTCAGCCAACGCGCTGGCAAACCTTTTATACCGCGGACACAGACTTACTATCGGCCGATTGCCCGCCAAGCCGGAGGCAAGAATTATCGCAGTATCGTTTGTGCTTTGATGGCCGTCAACTGTCAGCCTGTTTAACGAATTGCCGATGGCAGCCTTTAGGGCCTTCGCCAGCAATGGTTTTGTTATAGCTAAGTCCGTAGTAATAAAACAAAGTGTGGTCGCCATATTGGGCGCTATCATACCGGCCCCTTTGACTGCGCCGGCTATCGTAACGTTAGTGCCTGATATTTCGAGTCTGCGGACAGCTTGTTTCGGCCTGGTGTCGGTCGTCATTATCGCCCGTGCAAAATCCAGGCCCGCTTTGGGAGAAGCTGATAGCTTCGCCGCTGTTTTTGTAATGCCGGTGGTAATTTTCATAATCGGTAACTGTTTTCCGATAATGCCGGTCGAAGCAACGAGAATATTTCGTGGCTCGTATCCCGTATCTCGTATCTCGGTTAATGAATGTGCTGTTTGGCTGCACATTGTAATTGCGTTTTCGATACCTTTTCGGCCGGTACAGGTATTAGCGTTGCCGGAATTGACGACCACCGCGTATATTCTTGAGCTTCTCACATGCTCTTTGCAGACCTGTACTGCCGCCGAGACGACCTTGTTAGTTGTAAAAACCGCTGCTGCGTTTGCACCGGCTGGGCACACAAGCAGCGCTAAATCAGATTTGCCCGATTTCTTAATACCGCATTGTACCCCCGCCGCCAAAAATCCTTTAGGTGCAGTAATAGTATTATTAGCCATCTTGTGCCTCTTAGAAGAATGCTGTTCCTAAGCCTTAGTCTGTTCTATTGATATTCAAACCAAGTAGCGTATGCCGTGTACGCCATCCTTAAGAACATGGAAAATCCGAAGATACCTTCCTGTTTATATTCGTTGTATTGTCTTACTACTTCAATAAACTGTTAAAGCCTTCTAATATCCCTTCGTGCTCAGAAATCTTACTAAGCTCTAAAAGCCATCCGGTGATGTATTCAAGATTAATCGAGTCTTTGTTCTTAATCAATATACTCTTTACGTCTTCGGCATCAACAGCTCTTGCTGCAGCCATTTTGTGGATAATAACATCCTCGCACAAAGCGAATTTCACAGGATAATTATCGATTATGATTTCTTTCGCTCTTTTGATGGCCTGCGTCTCGTACAGAGAAGAAGAGAATATAAAATCTATGCGGATTCCCGAAGTCGGCTTCTCTGCAGGCAGTACATTCGTTTCTTTGGCAAAGTTCTTCGGGTTCTCAAGGCAGCATTTTCAGCTTTAACTTTTTGCACGTCTTTTCGATAAGCGCAAAGCTGTCTGCGTCAATCCCCAATGCTATACCGATGTCCCGCGTCAATCGCGGTCTGCCATATATGAGCACCGCCTGGCTGCCAATTATCATGTAGGGAATTCTCTCTTCGTCCAAAGACTCAGCTATCTCTTTTATGAGCTTTTGTATCACAGACCCACCTTGTTTATCGCCCTGGCAATCCTTAAATCAACTTCCAAACCCTCCAAGATATTTTTTGAATTGATAATCCCCAACGATACGGCTTCCTTGTGCAGCGCTTCATATATAGCAAGGGCCTTTTTATACGACAGATTTTCCTGTGCGTCTAACTTTCGGTAGAACTCATCCAATTTTCGTTTGTTTCTTATCATTATTGACCTACGACAGAATTATAACAGTAAATGTCCCTTTTGGCCAAATGTTTTTGACGACCCAGCGTACCTGTGAGCTAAAGACTTGTTGTATTTCTTGACCGAGGATCTTTTATATCATTCGGGCCGTTGTTGAGCACACCAGAGATTGCCATATCTCTAAAGTCAGCCATCGGGTCGTAGAATTTTTTGCTCAAATCAATCCTGTTAACCATCAAGCCGGGGCGATTTTGTCTGAGCTGTTTTACGATTTTGCCGTCCGGCTGGATAAAACACGATGGATACGGCGCATAATACCCGCTTGAATTTGTACAGCTCGCCCAGAAATGGTTCGTCGCGGCCCGGCACTGCATTGTCTGTCGCATAATGTGTGTATGTACGCTCGGGCCTTTTTGGCGAGCGTTGTAAAACGACTGGAAAACGCAGTTGACTTTTTGCTTATATAATTGTCGATAAATCTCCGGAAACCGCAAATCAAAGCATATCAGCAGCGAGCATTTCACGCCGTTTATGGTGAAATCCACAAACCTGTTGCCCGGCGTCAACCGTCGCAAATCGCCCGGGGTACAGAATCTTTTGTCATAGCGGTCAACAATCCTGCCATCAGGATTTATAAGGTAAAGACTGTTATGCGGCTTGTTCGGCTCGGTTAATGGGTGCGTGCTGCCTAAAACAACCCATAGATGTAATTCACGGGCAAGCGCCATAACTCTTTGTGTCTCTTCTTTGAGCAGGTCCCAATCATACCCCTCGAAGTTCGGAAAGTCCGTTCCCACATAGCCGCTAAGAGCACACTCTGAGAAATGAACAATATCGGCCCTGGCCTTTTTAGCTTTGTGTAAAAACTCACAGATTGTCCGGGAGTTTCGCTTTATGGAAGCCCCCACGGCAAACTGACACGTTGCAACTTTAATCACACCATCAGCCATCACGAAGTTAGCCCGTTTAACGCTTTAGTAATTCTCAAATCTACTTCCAGTCCCTCTAATATTTTCCCGGAATTGATAAGCCCTAAAGATACAGCTTCTTTGTGAAGTGCTTCGTATATAAACAGAGTCCCTTTATAGGAAAGGTTTTCTTCCCTGATTAGTTTTTTATGAAACTTATCCAATTTTGGCTTGTTTTTTATCATCTAAAGCCAAACTACCTCTTTAAGAACATGGTAAATCCATGGTGCCTCTTCCTGTCTCGTCTTCTCTATTTCCTCGTCGGTATATGGAAAAACATCACAGCTTACGGAAAGGTTGTCCGGAAGGTAATCAGGAATTCTGTCCAGAAAACGTTTGGAGCTTTGTCGCAGAATTATCAGCAAGTCCACATCACTGGCCGGTCCGTAAGTTCCGGTAGCATAAGAGCCAAAGAGCCCGACTTTTTCAACTTCCGGCCGGCTTCGCTTGACTTCTACGGTATAATCCGCTAATTGATGCAAGACCTTATTTTTGTCAGCGAACACAACCTTCACAGAATTCGATGATTTCTCGAGCATTTTTTAGTCCTTTAACAAACAGAACAAAATAGCATAAAACAGGAATGGCTGCCAATTTAATTGATTATAATCCAAATAGCTCTTTCAGCCAGCCGTTTTTAAATGGGGACAATTGGGCTCCATATTTTTACACTTTTTTCCGCAATACGTATCACAGACGACGCAATACTATTTAAGGCCCAAGGTTTCTTCGAGGCCAAAGATAATATTCATATTTTGAATCGCCTGGCCCGAAGCGCCCTTGACCAGATTATCAATCGCAGAAAAACAGACAATTCTGCCCTTGACATTGGTTACAAAGATATGGCAGTAGTTTGTCCCTGCGACATCCTTAACAGCAGGAGCATCCTTGCGTATCCGCACAAATGGCTCGTCGGCGTAGAAATTGTTATACAACTTTGACAGTTCTTCGCTGTTGACTTTTTCTTTTGGCTGACAGTATACTGTTGAGAGAATTCCTCTGTCAAAGGGGCCAACATGCGGCTGAAACAGCACAGTAACCTCTTTGCCCGCAACATCACTTGCAATTTGTTCAATTTCCGGCATATGGCGGTGGTTGCCGATACCGTAGGGGAAAAGATTCTCGTTCATATTCGGAAAATGAAATTTACTCGAAGGTTTCATCCCTGCACCCGATGTTCCTGTTACTGCATTAACAATAACGGATTCGGTTTCTATCAAATCTTCTTTGAGCAGCGGAGCAATAGCTAACGATGCCCCTGTCGGGTAACAGCCGGGATTAGCGACGAGCTTTGCACCTTTTATTTGTTCGCGGAAAAGCTCAGGCAGGCCGAACGCGGCGTGCTTTAAATTCTCGGTATCGGTATGCTTGACGTAATACTTTTCATAAACTGCAACATCTTTAATGCGGTAATCGGCACTAAAGTCGATTACTTTCAGCCCTGCATTTAAAAGTTTCGGCACGAACCCCATAGAGACTTTATGAGGCAGACAACATAGAGCGACATCAGACATGTCTGACAGCTTGTCTAAATCCAACGGCTCGATTTGCAGAGCGCACCGTCCCTTAAATTGCGGGAAAACATCCTCGACCGCTCCGCATTCTTCCGGCAGCGCAGTCAGATAAGTAAGCTCCGCTTGACTGTGCTGCAGGAGAATCTTTATCGATTCGGCGCCGGTATATCCGCTTGCCCCGATTATTGCAACTCTTACCATTTTGTTTTCCTTTCTATTCTCAAGTATCGGCCAAGAATATCAGTTTCACTTTTAGTGGTCAAGTTTCCTCCTTAGCAAAACGACCGCACAAGCGCCAATAACTAACACAGCACCCAAAAGGCAAGACGCCGTCAAAGGCTCGCTGAATATTGCCACGCCGGCTATATAGCACAACACCGTCTCAAGCATAAGCAATAATGAACCGGTCTTGACCGGCACATATTTAAATCCTTCCGTCATCAAGAGCTGACCGATAGTGACGCTGGCACCGATGCCCAGCAGGATAAAGACGCCTTTTAAGCCGATGGCTCCTTCGCTGCTAAATGCCGGCCCTATGACCAGCCACATCCCCACCGCGCACTGGGAAAAGTAAATCGCCAATGAGTTATCCGTATCGTGGAGCTTGCGTATCAGCGTGACAGCTATCCCGGCAATCACCGCTCCGAGTACGGCCAAAAGCTCATATTTGCCAAAGACCAGCAATGAAAATCCCTGCTGTTTTTCGTAAGCTATGAAGTAAATACCCACCATAGCCGTCAGAATAGCCATAATATCGAACAATCGCAGCCGCTCTTTCAGAAAGACCGCACTGATAATACTTGCAAAGATTGGATATGAGTTTATCAGAACCACGCCTTTACCCAACCCCAGCTTAGTAATACACAAAAGTGTGATAAAGACAGCCGTCCCACCTGTAAGACCTCGCAGGAACAGCAGCTTTTTGTTTATAAAGACAAGCTTTGCCCGCCCTGACATAACGGCAGTCGCGATCAGGCCCAGCCCTATTATGAAGCGAAAGAAAGCCAGCTTGTAGGCGCCAATATATGAGCCGGCCTTGACCAGGCAGCCGGCTATGCAGAAAAATCCGCTCGCCAAGGCCATCAAAGCGGCCCCCTTTTTTTTATGTTCCGCTATTGACATTGAAATTATATCTCCAAAAAAAAAGCCACCGGAAATTCCAGCGGCTCTTTCAAAATTCCAAAAATAATTTCCAAGCTATCGTTTTGAGAACTGGAATCTTCTCCTTGCTCCGCTTTGTCCGGACTTTTTCCTTTCGATCATCCTGGGGTCGCGGGTAAGATGCCCGCCGTCCCGCAGGGCCTGGAGATAGTTTTCATCATATTTCTTCAATGCCCTGGCAATTCCCAGCAGCGAGGCCCCTGCCTGTCCGGTAGTTCCGCCGCCTTTGACATTGATAAAGATATCGAATGATTTTTCCGCGTCAACAGTCACCAGAGGCGCCAGCACTGCTTTTCTGTCCTGCTCCCGAACAAAGTAATCTTTGAGCTCTTTTTTGTTGACCATTAATTTGCCTTTGCCGAGTTTGATTCGTACACGGGCGACGGAGCTTTTTCTTCTTCCGGTTCCCCACCAGAAACCACCCTTTGGCCCAGTGGACGAACCCGACAGCCGTTCTTTCTGAGTACTTACGTTTACATTTAGGTTGTCAGTTTTGGTCTCTGCCATAATTTTTGTTCTTTACTAAAACAGTTCTATTTTTTCCGGTTTCTGGGCCTGGTTCTCATGTTCCGGGCCTTTATAAACCTTCAACTTTTTGAGCATTTTTCTGCCGAGCTTGCTCTTCGGCAGCATCCGCCTTATAGCTAATTCAATGACCTTTTCAGGCTTTTTCGCCATCATATCGGCAAAGCTGACGTATTTATGTCCGCCTGGGAAATGCGTATAATAGTCGTACTCCTTCTTCTGGGCCTTTTTGCCGGTAAGCTGAATTTTCTCGGCGTTCACTACAATCACATAATCGCCTGTATCAACGTGGGGTGTATATGTGGGCTTAGTCTTGCCCATAAGTATAGGCGCGATTTTGGCCGCCATTCGGCCGAGGATGACCCCGTCGGCGTCAACGAGGAGCCATTTGTGCTCGACCTGCTCTTTTTTTGCCATAAAGCTCTTCATAGAAATACTCTCTTTCGTTACACAAAAAACAGCATTCTACCGAATTCGGCCAAACTGTCAAACTATTTTTGAGGAGAAAATTCAAGAATTTGGGCTTCATCCGGGAACAGAGGACAGACTGCAGACAGCAGACTATAGACTCAAGACTAAAGAATACAGATATATGACGTTTGAAATTGGCTTTGTTTGGGTTTGTTTTTTTGGAGCCGGAAGGCGGTTTCATTTTCATAATCCTCATAATCCTTTTGTGAAAAAGCGTTTGCGTTCATTTTGGCCTTTGGCAATCCGCCTACGGCGGACAAGATTGGGTTTGAATTGGCTTTGTTTATTCGGACTACGAAATCATCTTTTTTTCTGTAATCCTTTGTTAAAGTTAAGTTTACGTTCATTTGGGCTTTTTGGAAATTGGGTTTGATTGGGTTTGAATTGGGTTTGTTTTGACCAAGTGTCCAATTGCATATATTTTCATAAGTCATTTTTTTACAGAACTTTAAGTTCATTTGCAATCCGCCTACGGCGGACAAGATTGGGTTTGTTTTGCATAAAAAGAGCTGATTTGTAGAGAGTTCTCGACAGTTGTAGAGGGCAAGTAAGTGAAGAGTGAGCTAAAGTGCCTAAAGTGAGCTAAAGTTGGATTCTCGATGCTCATGATTGGTAATTACCCTAAGGGATTTCACGAATATTGACTATTTACTATTGACTAATGACTAAATTTAGCTGGGCTGGCTGGCTCTAAGTCCTTGCTGCGCTGCAGCTTACGACATGCAAACTGAAATGTCATCTTCGCCTACTGGCGGTTTATGTTAGCCTGCTGGCTAATATAGGTGTATTATACCAAATTTTGAGTTTGATTTCAAGTAGATTTGAAAAAAATCTCCGAGACACGGCACTGTATTCTGGACGCTCGTTAGTGAGGAGTGAGCTAAAGTAAACTAAAGTGCCTAAAGTGAGCTAAAGTTGGATTCTCCCGCTAAGGGGTCTCCGCAGAGCTCCGAGATGCTGGATACTTGATGCTGGATACTCGTGAAAAAACTGTAGATTGAATTCTCAGCTTGGGTGCCGAGATGCTTGACGCGCCCGCTCCTTCTCCCCATTCAAATCTTCACTAACAAAAGGCCTATAAATATTACTTGAGCAAGGTTGGAAGTCCTCTTTTGTGTTTGCTTCCATTCGACAGAGAATCCTCTGTTGAATAGGAGCAGGCGGAGGATTCAGTTTTTCAATAAAAACCTTGATAGCATCACTGCCCTTTAGTAATTCCCAACAATCGGCAAGCAAGTATCGAGGCAAAAAACCCACACAACAGTAATCTTCGGTCCGTAAAATTAGAGCTTTATTGTCTACTGGATTTTGTAGGTCATGCATAATGAATAGGCGAGCCTCACGTTTCAGAGTCTCTACCAAGCCCTGTGCACAATCCCTCATGTGGCGCAGACCATGTGCTAAGAAGAAATAATTTACAAGGCATCCTTCACTTGGCAAACCATTGCTTTTTGGGGGGCAAAAAAGTTCTACCGAGTCCGTCGCGCGGCGTCCCCCGCTACGCGCCAAAATCTCAATTAGTGTTGAATCGTCTGGTGAAAGTCCCAGATTTGACACAAATTCAACATAGTCACTTCGTGAACGGGGTAGAATTCTGTTTCCGAAGAACGAAAAGAGTTCCTTGCTCCGGTAAGTCTCATCAAATTTCGGGAAAGACAAAAATGGCTCAAAACTGTGCTTAATCGCATCTCGCACACCTTTGATATATATGAACTCGTAGTATTGCTCATCTCTATCACTAACGTGCTTCAAGTGACCCACAGGAAAATACATGTAGCTTTTTTGATCCTGCCACACAACAAATAATTGCTCTAAAATCTTCACTTTTTTATCCTATTAGCATTCAATAGCTGTTGTTTGTTAAACAGCAACAGTTGGTACACAAATTCACCAGACATGCAACTCAAAAGACTTTTCGGGATACGGTCAATACATCCCTTCAAAGAATCATCTGTAATATCTCCCAATTTGTCAAGCCAAATCTCTTTAGCCTCAAGTGCATGATTAGATAATTCTATAAACGCATTCAAAGTTGACAATGGTTTATCGTCTCCTTCTTTGAGATAAATAGCAGAACTGGCTCTTTGGGCATAAGTGGCCACGTTTCTTCTATAGCCATTGCCTGCTAACAAGCTTTCTCTATTAGTTTCTTCCAATTCTCTCCCAAGACTTGAAGCATGGTCAAAGGTTGGGGCTAATTCCACGTGCAAGGGGGGTGGGTCTCCATAACCTTCTGGCGAAATGAGAAGGCCCCAGTTTGCATGATGTCGGTCGGTATTACCGACCAATGCATCAAGTAAAAGATATCCCAGAAAAAGGTCAATAGCGTTGTCAATATTTGACGGGAATGAATAGCCGCTCGGTAATTTAATAAACTCATCCGACAGAACTTCAATTATCTTGTCTATCGAATGCTGTGAAACCTTCCGGAATTGTCTCGTGGGATAGTCTGAATCGATTGTTGTCAGTATTTCATTACCGTGTACAAGAACTCCCTTAGTTTTTCTTTCAGTAAAATCTTTTGTAATAATTCCTCTTTTGTCTTCACATTCTGCGAGTTCGACAATCGCATGAGGTAACCCGATAAGTTCAGCGATTTCAGAGGCAATCTTTTCCGACCAGTCTTCGCCTGTATTCGGTCTGTTGTATTTAAAAAGCCAATGTTCATTATATTCGATGTTGATAAACCAAAACTTTGGTTTGGTGCCCATCTGCTCAATCTGTGTCTTGCCTTTTACGTCAATTTTATAAACTCTGTAGGATTGACTCATTATGGACAAGCTTTCTCGATTCGGCTCACAAAGTCATCTTATTAACTCAAACAGATAGTACTCTGAGTTTATGTAGAAGACAACAACAAATAGCTGAGGGTGGTCATAAAACGGTGACAATCAATAAACTTCAGATTTCCTTGAGCAAGACGTTGTGAGCGATAACGATGTTAAGAACAAAAGACAGTTTAAGTTAATTTGTGGAATCTCACATACCCCCCCTACATCTTTCAATTTAAAGCCCGCACAGGCCATTTAAACAGCGAACTCGTCTTGAAAGCCGGTAGAATAGGGAATCTCCTTAATCAATTAGCCACAGCATAAAGCCCTCTGTTGTGGTTCTACAGAAAATTCTGAGGAAGTTTATGTTAGAAAAAAATGAAAAAGAACAGCAATTTTTTAGTTTTTATTAAAGCAAGTTTTCAGGGATATTGGCCGATATTTATACGCTGGATAGCGAAAAATTCTTGACTGAACTGTTTTTTTCTGTTATCGTATATTAAGAGCCTTTAGAAGTAGGTGGGTGAGGAGGCATAGGACGGTAAGATGGCTAAGTCAGCTAAACAAGTTATATCAAAATCAATGTCATTCAGGATATGTGTATATCCGTCACAATTTGACAAAAGCTATTTTACTGCTCATTGCCTGGAATTGGATATATTTGGACAAGACAAGACTGTTGAGGGCGCTGTCGGCGAATTATTGCAACTGATTGAAAATCAAATCGAGGTATGCGAGGAAACCGGGGCACAGTTGCAATTTTTTGCTCCTCCAAATGTATGGCAAAAATATGAGCGAGCCAAAAAAGCTAAGCACAAACTTCCTGACGAATTGATAGAGCGTATTATTAGTCAAGCAAATCGCCATCTTGGTTTTGTGGAACCTTTGAATATTGGCAGGAGGATTGATTATATTGTTGGTACAAAAGAGGTCATGGATGAATGTCAGGCCGCCCTCGCATAAAGTTTCGGCACATTAGGAAGCAACTCAAAGAATTAGGTATCTATTGGGTCCCCGATAAAGGTAAAGGTTCACATGGGTCGTTTGTCGGACCAGACCAAGATGGCAATATACAGGCTTTTACCCTTCCCAGAAGCCAGCAAAACGAGGTGAACAGAGATTACCTTGCTGCGCTTCGCCGTCGTTTTGGCTTGATAGGTAAGAAGTGGGCAAATTTCTTCTAATTTTTTTGGATTTAGAAAAACTGGTGCTACGGGCTACGGAGTGAGCTAAAGTGAACTAAAGTGCCTAAAGTGAGCTAAATCCGCCGCGGCGGATAAAGTGCCTAAAGTGAGTGGTCGGGGCAAGGATTGGTCTTTTCTTCAGCGCGCGGGATTGTATCCTCGCCGCATGAATTCCAAGTCGTCGGTGCCGTCGTTGACGGGCCATCGAATACAATCGGGATAGTCCACATACGTCATTTCCAGGGTGCTCTTCTGCTTCCACTTGTGCTTAACGGCATGGCTGTCGGAGAAAGCCAGGACACTGAGCTGCCCGTGCCGCACGACAATCGGGTCCCACCATCGGTCTCCCTGGCGCTCCAGATTCCACGACCCCCAGTTCCAGTTGCCCACGTCGGTTTTTTCTTCGAGGAATACGTACTTGATGCCGGGATTCTTGATCTGCGTGAGCTTCTTGTAGGAAGGGTATCCCCACTGTTGTGTCAGCCAACTGGCGGCGCCGGTGCCGACATCGCCGTTCATGCCGCCGGGAATGCCATAGCTGCGATGTGTCATTTCGGTCCGGTGTCTCCTGTCGCCCGGGCAGTGATAGAGATCGACATCCAGGACGTACGGGAACAGTGCCCCGCGTTCGCAACCCCGTTTCTTGTCTTGCAGAGTGGCCTCGGCGCCCACAATTACGGTGCCGTCCTCTTTCTGCGGCAGCTCAACCCAGTCATAGCCCCGGCTGGGCGAGGAGGAGTGCCCATCATGCCCCCCGATCAACGTGTCATCGTTGTCCTGGGCGTACAGGATCCAGGCCAGGACCAGCTGATGTTGATTGGAGAGACACACGCTGCCCGCCGCCTGTTTCCTCACCCTGCTCAAGGCCGGTATCAGGATACCCATCAACAGGGCAATGATCGCGATGACCACCAACAGCTCTATGAGTGTAAAACCGTATCTTCTTTTCATAACGGCAGCCCGATACAAATATTAGTCCGCAAAAGCCTGCCTTCCACTAAAGAGCCTATCCCAATAACCCGCTCTATTGCCCCCGACAGACAAGCAAGTGAGCTAACATCGGGGGTAAACTCGGGGCCGGCTACAAAGCCCGATGCCTGCGTTGTCGGTGAAAAAACGTTCTCAACGTGGAGAAAACCACGCCTGGCGAGCATTTTTGGCCTGCCGCCTTGGCCTCGAACTCCGCCATAGGCGGACAAGTTTTCGCTCGGCCTCATAACGACCCGGTTATTCGGATAAGCTCTTAATAATAAATCATCCTTAATCAATAATCAATTGAAAAGTCACGAAGGATGGACAGGTTTTCCTGCACGTGTGGTTTATTATCCTCCAAATAGGCAAGCGAGGGCTTCGGCTAATTCAGGACGGCATCCGTAAGGTTTAAAATATCAGATTCCGAGAACTACCATCCACTTCGCTCACTACGTTCGCTCAGTTGCTGCCACCCGTCGGTACTATAAACTATATATTTCTGCAAGCCCAGTGGAATCTTACAGTATATCTTTAACTTACCTGCGTTTACTTCCGACTTTGCCAAATGGTTGGGTCTCGGCGAGCATGAAAAACAGCCAATACTCTGATATGACCAGACTCCTCGATGAAAAATATCCCGTATGGAAATCTGCGCACTAATGCCCGGCGAATATTTTTGTGGACTTTTTGATGAATTTTAGGGCTGCGAGCTATACTTCGGATACATGCATCAACACACAACAAAAATTCGCTACCCAGGCCATCAACTTGCTTTTCATAGCACTAATACGCTTGGGCTAAATCACCCTCTGCCTCAGGTAGAATGATAACAGGATTCATTTGGTCGAAGCCTTGATGCGTTTTTTCACGATATCCCAGGGGTCACCAGTTGCAGAGTCAGAATGGTAGGCCTGCAATCTGCGGTCTAACTCTTTGCGTTGCGAATCAGAAATTGAGACCGCATCAGGAACATTGGCTATACTATCCCAAATGTCTTCAACGAGAAGTATCCGCTCTGGAATACCGTACTGTAATACTTCAGCTATTATCGATTTTTTCATAATAATATATTATAATTAATCTCATCGGATATTGCAAGATAGGATTTTAAGAACATAACCCCTGCGCCGAGATATAGGTGAAGAATCTCAATAGTCAATCCTAAGAGCAACCCATTGAGTTTCCGCAGTTGAAGCATTTGTAGCAGGAGCCGTTGCGGACGGTGATAGAGCCGCACACATCACAGGCGGGGGCATCATCGGGGAAATGCGAAAACTGGGCGTTAAACTGCTCTAAAAGCCTCGCTTCAGCCTGTAATGACCCGGATGTCTCAGCAATTGCTGAGCCGACCAGAACACCAATTCGATTGGCAGGGTCGGTGGATATGTTTTTTGGAGTTAAAGAGGGCTGCTTATTTGCCCTTGCGGTTAAATGAGCTGATTTATCATCGGCGACTGTTTCTGCTTTGATTTTTGTCCCGGCTTTTGCCTCGGCGATTTTTTTTGCGAGGTCCTTGGTCTTCTCAACCACTTCTCTGGCGGTCGTTGTATTTTTGTTCTCTGCCGAGCCGGGCACTGCCGCCCTGTTGGGGGTATTTTTGTCTGCATAGCCGGGTATAAACTGACAGCCGAGCCAGCAGAAAATATAATCAATCAGGCTTTTCGCAAATGGAATGTCCCTGTTCGAGGTCATGCCTGACGGCTCAAATCGCGCGTGCCGGAATTTGTCCACGAGCGTGATTAAAGGCACGCCATACTGCAATGCCATAGAAGTACAGGTGCCTATAACATCCATAAGGCCCCCGACGGTGCTGCCCTCCTTGGCCATAGTGATAAATAACTCACCAGGCTGACCATCCTCATATAGCCCCACCGTCAGGTAGCCTTCATGATTTGCAACAGAAAACTTGTGTGTTACGCTGTGGCGAGTGTCCGGCAACCGACGCCGGAAAGGCCGCGATTGAGCAGCCGCTTCAGCAGCAGCTTTGGCCTCTTTGTGTTTTTTCGTCGAAACAGGCTGCAGCTTCTTCGAGCCGTCCCGATAGATTGCAACTGCCTTTAACCCGAGCTTCCAGCCCTCCATATAGGCCGCAGCAATCTCTTCAGCGGTACTGTCCTTCGGCATATTGATGGTTTTGCTGATAGCACCGGATATAAAAGGCTGCACCACAGCCATCATCTTCAGATGCGCCGTATAATGGATGTTTCTTT
>DATKYR010000304.1:0-36100 GCA_035528395.1 Sedimentisphaerales bacterium | reverse complement strand
TTCAAACCCAATCAAACCCAATTTAAAAAGAGCCAAAATGAATATAAACTCACTTATAACAAAGGATTACAGAAAAAAAGATGATTTCGAAGTCCGAATAAACAAACCCAATTTCTTCAAAGGCCCAAAATGAGCGCAAACGTCTTTATTACAAAGGATTATGAAAATGAAACCGCCTTCAGGCTCCAAAAAACAAACCCAATCAAATCCTGTCCTGAGCGCATTGAGTTTACCCTGAGTGTAATCGAAGGGAATGGGCCAATCTGTATTCTTGCCGTTAGTGCAGGATTTATATATACTCTACCTGCTTGCTGGCATTAGAAAATAACCGCTATGGAAAGTTCCGGTTTGAAAAACTTAAGGGGGCCTCTAAAAATTGCTTTTGTTACGAGAACGTACGAAATTTTCTCCGGCAAGGCGGAAGGTCAAAATCGCCGCAGGCATAGTCAAAGCTATGTCGAGGACGCAGTTTGGCCTGACAACGCCGCCGGCGGACATTGCTGCCGTTCGCAGTAAAAATGAATTTTTACAGGTTCCCATAATTTTAGGTGATTATTGCTGATGAAAAAACTTGTGCTTATGGCCAAACGGAACGGAGCTCGTAAACCTCCAGAGATTTTACCTCAGTATTTCCGCCTTTTGTGAAAATTTCCAGTGACTTTGAGTTATGGGCAAGGATCACACCCATCGGCATATAGACTCTGCCGTCGTTACCGAATATTTCAATTGAAGTGCGATCCACCAGAAGTTCCAGGCGGATTTTACTATCGGCCGGTGTTAAAGGAGCTGTTTTTTTCTGACAGGACAATTCCTGTTTTTGAAAATTATAAACGACCGGAATATCACGAATGACAAATCCGGTTTCCTGTACATCATCATTAACTTGAAGCTCAACGAGAATATGAAACAATTCACCCGAAAGACCTGAAAGCAAATTGTCTCCCGGCTTTAAGATTTTGTTTTTCCATTGGTGTTTACGCTTATGAAGTTTTTCAATTTCGCGTATTGGTCTGGCAAACATCCGAAGTCCTTCTTCAGTTGTCCGCAGAGACAGTGTCACCGGGAACAGCATCATCTGGTTGAACGGCATCTCAGGCATCGCCACCCTGCCCCAGGCCATCTGGATACGTCGGTCGTCATTTTTGGAAATGTTATTGAATGTCTGAGAGGCGTAGAAGCAATTGCCGTAATGGAAAGGGACCGGCCCTGCCTGGCTCTTAAATTGCCTGCCGTCGAAACTGCCAATCAAGTATTCCCCACTGCCGCCGTACAATATCCATTTGGATTCCCGCGAAGCGGGGCCCCTCTTGTTATTTTCATCATCATCGACCGGCAGCTCAAACAGTTCAGGGCACTCATGAAAGCACTTCAGCTCGCTCTGGAATTCCCACGATTTCAAATCTCCGGATGTGAGAAATCCCATCGTGCGTTTATCCAGATACAGTGCCATCACCCACTGTCCGGTCGGTTTATGCCAGATAACTTTTGGGTCCCGATTGCTCCCATTGATGTGGCCCAGAATGGGATTGCCCTCATAGACTTTCCAGGTTCTGCCGCGGTCATTGCTGTAGGCGATTGATTGAGTGAAGGGTTGTCCTTTTGACATGGGATTTGTTCCGCCCGCAGAAGTGTAAATACATACAATTACCTTCTCATCGCCTGTCTTAAATCCTGCCGTATTATTTACATCGACTACTGCCGAACCGGAAAAAACTGTCCCCAGACGGTCTGGGTGTATCGCATCGCCTAATTCGTTCCAATGGACCATATCTTTACTGACCGCATGGCCCCAGGTCATATTACCCCACTTCCAGCCGTAAGGGTTATGTTGATAAAACAGATGATACTCCCCATCATAATAGACCATCCCGTTGGAATCGTTATTCCAGCCCCGGCGGGAGGTGAAATGAAACTGCGGCCGCAGCTTCTCCCGATACAGATTCTCCTCACCGATAAAAGTATCTGCCTGATAAATAGAATCAAAACCTTTGCTTTTGGTTGGCTCATACTTATCTATGCTCAGAATAGCTTTTTTCCCTCTAAACTCTTTTATATCCAAAAACACCCAGAAATCAGCTTCATCAGGAGCCAGTTCGATTTCAAATTCCCGGACCACCTTGCCATCGATAACGAGACTTATCAGGCGTTTATCGGCTCCGTTCTTGACAGGAAAGTTTAAATATTTCTTCTCCAGCAAAAAATCCCGGCTCTTATCTGCTTTCAAAACATCCTCCTGAGCGTTAATGGTACTCAGACAACTAAACACCGCCATAAAAATACTCAACAATAACTTTTTCATCATATCGCCTTTCTCGAACTGAGTGGTTAATTGGAAGTTGAATACTCACCACTCACCACTCACCACTCACTAATCCATCGTGGATATTGACCATCTATCAAAGGACCACGCTCAACGCCCTGCTGAAGAACTGAGATAGGGGAGATTATCGATATTGAGCGTGTCGCCCACTTCTTGTTGCAGCTCTTTCAGCTTTCTCCTTAGCTTCCTTATCAAGCCGGTATAGGCTGGGTCGTCCGCAAGGTTGTTCATTTCCAGAGGGTCGGCCTTGAGATTGTAGAGGAGGGTTTTACCGATTTTCGGATAGTAAATCATTTTGTAACCATCTGTGCTGATCATCCTCTGCAGGTCTATATAACCGCCGTAAATTGCATCGTAACTGCTGTTGGCTCTGCCGTCGATAAGTGGAATTAAGCTCTTGAACTGAACGTGTCCGGGCTTCTTAACACCTGCAAGTTCCAGTGTTGACGGCATGATGTCCTGAAGATATACAGGAGCATCTATCTTTTTGTTCTTCGGAATGCCGGGTCCGTTGACCATCAGCGGAGCTCTGACGCTGTGGTCATACATGTTTTGTTTTCCCATCAGACCGTGATGGCCGACCGCCAGTCCATGGTCGGCCGTAAAAAAGATATAAGTGTTGTCGGCTTTGCCGGTCTTTTCCAGGGCATCCAGAATGACACCGACCTGAGTGTCCATGTGGGTGATTATCGCGTAGTATTCCTGACGATTTACTTTGACGGCGTATTCACTGCGGGGGAAGGGGGCGATACTTTCATCTCTCTGCTTCTTGCTTAAGCCGATTGAGTCTTTGTACGGATATTCCGGCAGGAAATTGGCAGGGACTTTCACTTTGTCCAGCGGGTACTTGTCCACGTATTCCTTTGGAGATTGTCTGGGGTCATGCGGGGCGTTGAAAGCAAGATACATAAAGAATGGTTTTTCGCTCTTTGAAGCGTTTTCGAGAAACTCCAGCGCGTTGTCTTTGAGGACTTCGCTCCAGTGTTTACCGCCCTTCCAGTAACCACCATTTCTCATATCCCACGGTTTCCATAGGTCCGGTATTCCCTCTATAGGTCGGTTGTACCCCAGCGGGGTTTGATTGGGCATCCCAGGCCGGACGTCTTTGACGTAATCGAATATGTCTTCCGGCTTGATACCTTTAACGTGCCATTTGCCGCTCATATAAGTATCGTAGCCGGCTTGCTTCATATACTTCGACCAGAACCTGCCGGCTTTGGTCTCTTCCTTCAGCTTCGGCTCGAGCGCTTTTGCTATCCACAGGAACCGACCCGTATTGAGCATCGTTCGGCTGGCCACACACACTGCTCCCAGCCAGGAACCCATATTGTATGCATGCGTAAAAGTAACGCCGTTTCGAACAAGCCTATCAAGGTTCGGCGTTTGTATTTCGTCGCAGCCCATTGACCGTAGCGTTTCAAAGCACTGGTCGTCGGCAAAGATGAACAGAATATTCGGCTTGCTTCGTTCCTTTGCAAAAGCGGATACTTCCGGCAGCGATAAGGCAATAAGTCCAAGTCCAGCATTCATTAAAAAACCACGTCTTGTGCAAATGTATTCACTCATCGTATGACCTCCCGAACGAACACTATTTCTTTTCCCAAATCATATTACACCTGTATCTTTCTGTACAGAAATAATCATTAGATACACAGACATCGCCAATAGCTGCCTTACCTTGGAACATTTGTACCAACCCGAATTGCATGTACCGTTTCGTCATAAAGCACCTCGACGTTTTTTCCATTAAGCACAACTTTGTTCGGTTTCACCACCGCCCTCAACATTACATTCATCGTAGGTTGTCCTTCCAAGTGCACTTGCATTTCCTTGCCCGGCACGAAAACGGTATAAACCTTTGATAGTGAATCGAGCACGACTTTACCGTTCTTGCGGAGGTAGCTGCCGCAGGCAACAAAGCACCGCACCACTGAATCCGGGTCATTCTTCTCGTCCCCTTTGTGACGGGTGATTGCAATTATATACGCATCGGTATCCCAGCCGTCAATCGCATTACAACTATTGCGATGCATCTTTCGGCCGTCCGCCCGAAGATTCAGATACACATCAGTAACCATTTCTCCTTCGCTGAGCCGAACACCTATCGCGTCGTTAATTTTTAATCGCTCAATTTTGACTGCGGGCTCTTCACCATTAGACCCAAACGGCAGCACAGCCGTTATGAACTTATTCTCCCGTCCAGTTCTTTCAGGCGAAAAAGCAAGGTATGTAACCTCCGTATCAGGCCTGTGGTCTTTTAGGCCTTTCTTTTCGGTTACTTTAATTTCTTCCGGAAACAACGGCATTACGACCGCACGGGCATTCCCATTCGACAGCAATATCTTCTGGTCTTTTTTGTCCGCCTTGTCCTGATAATGCAGCAGCCATTCGAGCTGGCCTGTCTCGTAGGTTCGGACATCATCGAATATCAGTATCACACTACCAATCCACAAGAAATGACGGTAATTGCGTGAGAACTTCCACGACGTCGGTCCGGTAGCATCAGCGAAAATATATCTAAGCCCCGCCGTATCCATCAACCTGTGTATCCGACCGGGCGTTACTGTCCCGCGGTCGCCGTTGCCGCAGTCTTCAGAATTCTGTCCGTGACCGTCGCTCAGGATAACATTGTGGGCCTTGCTGTGACGGTAATAGCTCGTATACTCCCTTCTGCTGTAAGAGCAATTGCCGGAATCGATAATTAGGGGCTCACCGTTATGAAACAAAATAAAAGACCCCGCATCAGGATGCGCATGGTTCCACGCAAAGCCCGACTTTACCGCTAACATCGTCGCATCATCCTGCCACGACGAGCGAAGGATTGCCCAGCCGATATCCTGATACAGCATCGACTGCACAAAATCATTCCCAAGAGATTCTCGTGGACGCAACTCATAATAGACCAGCCCCACCGGGTCACCCAATCCCGAATCGGTCCGATTTAAATACCAATGATATTGAGGCTTATCATAGCCGTTGGCAAGCAGCATTCGCACAGTTCGTGCCCCCGTTGTGCGCAGACTGCTGTCACCGAAATTCACCGACATTATCGAATCCGAAGTCGGATAGCACGTGTGAACAAAAAAATCACCTGCCTCCTCCAGCAATGGTATATCAGGCGACGATGATTTGCCGAACACATTCGAGTAGGCCAGCCGAAAAAGCAAATACTCCGACAGCGCGTAATTGGCATAACCGACGCTCTCGTAAAAGGCCCCGTTCTCATCGAAGTTGGCCGTCTTATTTTGCAGGACATTTCCGTTATAGTAAAACCACTCTGGAAAAGCTTGTGAAACACGCTGGACCCACAGCTCAGCGTGTGGCGCATCATCCAATAGTGACAATGCCGCCAGACCGGCCATCGAAACGCAAACACTCCACCAGTTATGCCCCATGGAATCCAGCGCATGAATGCGCTTTTCACCCAGAATCCAGTCATCTAATGTAGGCCCAATACCCAGCCGAATCATAGACCCGGCGATGTTCTTTTTTTCTTCCGCCGAGAGAAAATCATAAATGCTGTCGTATCCCACTGCATAACCATAGCAAAACCTGGCCGTGTTCAGCTCCGAATGCCACGGCGGGTCCCGATGCGCATCACCGGCCCATCTTCTCAGATGTCCATAATGGATAAGTGCATCTCTGAGTTTCTTTGCATAGCGTCTTTCACCGGTCATCTGATAAGCCAGCCCCAGCGTTCCTCCCATGTCGGCAATCTGACTACTCGGCCGACTGTAGTTGCCGTGCTGTCCGGTGCCGCCCTCGGCATATTCCTTTGATACAAGCTTCTCCTTAAGCAGCTGATTCGCACGACCGAGAAGCTTGTCCCGGGCCTCGCTGAATATGTCGTCTTCGGCAATGCGTTCACGCAAGCGCTCCAGCTTCTCAGCAGTGAAGAACAGCATCGGACGGGACAATTGCCGCTTCGGTTTGGACAACGTAACCATACGCTCATGGTCAACATTTTGTGCAAATGCTCCGGTAGCTAAACCTAAAAGTAATATGGCGCTCGCAATAAGAACAGCAGTCTTACTACGCATTTGAGATTTTGGAAATTTCATTGAAATCCTCCAGGAGACTAATTGAGTTTCAATATAAATCTGATAAATCAGATTTATCTGTGCAAAGCCGGAACCGTACTTATCTGTCCCAATATTCTTCGATTACTTTTTGAATATGAGGATATTTATCATCTGTTTCATTGTACTTCTTTCTTAATCGCAGCAGCTCAGCTTTGAGTTTTTTGACAACACCGGCATAATTCGAATCGTCGTACAGATTGTTCATTTCGTGTGGGTCATTTTTCATGTCATACAGTTCCCACCCGGCTTCAGTTGGTTTGGGTCCGCCTTTTTTATAATTTAGCCCGTAGAAAAATATCAGTTTGTACTCTTTAGTCCGAACACCAAAATGCGCCGGGTTGTCATGATGCGCCATGTGCATCCAGTAACGGTAATAAGTGGACTTAGGCCAATCAGCAGGTGTTTTGCCTCGCAGCAGCGGAACGAAACTTCGCCCCTGCATATAGCCGGGGGCCTTCAGACCCGCCAGCTCAAGTATCATCGGTGCAAAGTCAGTATTGTTGATGATTTCGTCTGTGCGGATCCCTGGCTTAATCATCCTGGGATACCTTACAAGAAACGGCATCCGCAGCGACTCTTCGTACATCCAGCGCTTGTCAATATAATCATGCTCACCGAGCATCATACCCTGGTCGGACGTATAGATGATTACGGTGTTGTCCATCTGCCCGCTCTTTTCCAGATACGCAAACAGCCGACCCAAATTATCATCAATCCCCCGAACACACCGTAGATACTTTTTCAAATAACGCTGATACGCCGTCCGTTTGTACTGCTCATCCGGCAGCGACTGGTCAACAAACATATGCATTCCCATATTCCTTCGCTTGTTACGCTTACCGATGGATGTGCCCATGCTTTTGGTTGCCTGCGAACCGTGCTCCGGTTGCCGCCACAGGCTCACAGGCTCAGGGATATCCACGTCATCGAAGAGCCAGTCATAGCGCTCGGCATTTTCGAAATTGTCGTGCGGTGCCTTGTAATGGTGCATCAAAAAGAAAGGCTTTGACCTGCCTCTGCCTTTGAGCCACTTGAGCGATGTATCGGTAATAACATCCGACGAGTGACATGAGTCATATCTCGCGAAGCGTTTTTCATTTTTAGGCCACTGTCCGCCTGACTCCCGGAGAATCGGATTGAAATATGATCCCTGCCCCGGAAGCACACAATAATAATCGAATGCAGGTTCCTGCTTCAGGTGCCACTTTCCTATCATGGCCGTTTCATAACCGGCCTGTTTCATCAGCTTGGGCAGGTATTGTCTTTCCGGCTCGAGTCTGCCGCCCAAATCCAGTGCACCATTGGTCTGGTTGTATTGACTGGTCAGTATCGTCGCCCTGCTGGGTACACAAATCGAATTTGTACAAAAGCAGTTCTCGAAAAGAATCCCTTCCTTAGCGAGTCGGTCGATGTTCGGCGTCGGAGCCACCTTTGCCAGCCTGCTCTGATATGCGCTGATAGCATGTGCGGCATGGTCATCGGACATAATATAAAGAATATTCGGAACTTTGCTTCTATTTGCCTTCCGGGTCGCCCACAATTTGCCTGTACAAGCAAATGTCACGACCGCTCCACACTCTTTCAAGAACTTTCGTCTATTCATCTCAATACCTCAATTTTCAAAACTATAATTTTCCATTTATTCCTACTCTATTTTGTAGCACCCAATTCGATGGATGGCTTGGAACCAGTTACATTACTACTCGACCGTCGTAATCTTTAACGCAAAGGCATGTTCACAGGGCTTAGTTCGTGGAAACTGAACATTTAGTTCATCCTCATCCTGTGTCCACTTTAGTGGTCTATTGTGCCCGAGCAATTCGACTTTGGCGATACTGCCGAAATGGTATTCATTTTTCGTGCCTAACGATTTGACCACCAGATTTCTTTCCGGCCAGTCCAGCACAACTGCGTAAATCGTCTTGCCGTCCTTACTGGACGTGAAACGGATATCCTCGAACGTGTACGGTTTGTCCTTCCTCTCGCTGAAACCGCCGCCGGTGTTGAGTGTGGGACCTTCGCCGAAGGTCAGCCACGGGCGCGTATTATAAATCGCTTCGCCGTTGACTTTTAGCCAATCACCGATACCCAGTAGGATTTCCTTTCCCTGTGGCGGGATAATGCCGTTGGCTGCGGGACCAACATTCAGAAGCATACAACCATTCTTGCTGACGATGTCCACCAGCACGTCAACGAGCTGATCGACCGACTTGTAGGGAGCGGATTTCTGGTGAAACCACTGGCCGACGGAAGTGTCGGTCAGCCAGGGATACGGCACAAGACTGTCTTCACGCCCTCGCTCGAAATCCAGAATACCGGTGTGTGCATGGATATGCCGGTGCTTGTGCGCAACGCCGACCTGGCGGTTGTTCGATACCGCCCAGTTGTAATAGTCGGCAAACATCCGCTGTTGGTATTCAGGCGTGATGCACTTGTGTTTTTCGTTGCCCAGGCCGAAGTCGAACCAGGTCAGGTCGGGCTGGTATTTTTTGACCACTTCGTTGACCTTGCCCAGCCACTGCTCCATGAACTCCTGGGTGGGCGGCGCATCGGGCTCATGGGCCTGGCAATACAACCCGGCGTATTTCGGATCGGTACCGTCATACTTGTACGATGGCTCGAAATACCGCCACGTAAACCCGTGATGAAACGTCGCGATGAATTTCATGCCGCGCTTGCGAATGGCCTTTTCCAGCTCAGCGGTTATGTCGCGTTTCGGGCCTTTGTCCATACTGTCCCACTCGGTGTATGCCGAGTCCCACATAGCGAAGTTGTCATGATGTATGACCACCGGCCCGGCAAACTTCGCCCCGGACGCGGAAAACAGCTCCGCCCAGACTTCCGCATCGAAATTCTCCGCCTTGAACAGGGGAACGATGTCTTTGTAGCCAAACTCGTGCTGGTCTCCGAATCGCTTGCGGTGGTACTCGAAGGTCGGACTGTTGGGCTTGTACATGTTGCACCCATACCACTGGCCACCGCCCGGCCCATCTTCAGAGCCAACAGTAACCGGTCCCCAGTGAGTATAGATGCCGAACTTGGCGTCCCGGAACCACTCCGGAATCTTGTGCCTGGACAGTGACTCCCACGTGGGCTTGTACCTGTTAATGTTCTTTGCTGAAGATTCAGATGTACATCCGGCTGTCGCTAAAATTGCAAATAACAAGCTGCTGATTAAAATAAAACTGAAGGTTTTCTTCATGGTACAAATCCTTTCGCTATCAAAGATAACGAGAAGTCTCCTCTGTGCAAAATTGTAAGATTTTACAGCCGGGAATCCATAATATTTTTCGAACAAAATACAGAATCTGCTGTTTCCTGAATATTAGTCACCTGGAATCAACCTTTTCAAGGACTTTTGCGCTTGACAGCGTTCGCTGAGAAACTATTGTTCATAACTTAGTTATGAAACATTAATATTTCACAGCTTAGTCGCTTATTCCAATGGAGAACAGTTTTATGCTTGCGGCAGGTTTAGCTATGGACCCAATCGATTTGGCCATAATAGTCGTATATCTGGTCGGTATTGTCACCATCGGCTGTTTGGCAGGCTTTCGCCAGCGACGGACAGTGGAAGGGCAAGGCTATTTTCTTGCCGGCAGAACGCTCACCTGGCCTGTCATCGGTCTGGCGCTTTTCTCGACAAACATTTCAACCGTACACCTCGTCAGTCTGGCCGAAGAAGGTTACAGAAACGGCCTTGCGTATGGCAACTTTGAGTGGATGGCGGCATTTACCCTAATCATTTTAGCGTTATTCTTTGCACCTTTTTATCTCCGTGCCAAGGTCGCAACGCTGCCTGATTTTCTTGAGAAGCGTTACAGCCGACCTTGTCGTGACTGGCTTGCGTTGCTTTCAATAATCTCGGCTGTCTTCATCCACATCGGTTTTTCTCTTTATGCCGGTGCTGTTGTGCTGGAAGGTATGTTCGGCATCAACATTATGACGAGCATTATTTCCGTTGCAGTACTGACAGGCCTCTACACTATTATTGGAGGACTGTTAGCTGTGGTTTTGACCGAGTCGATTCAAACTATTGTGCTTGTGGCCGGAGCAGTCTGCGTAACAGTGCTTGGCCTTTGGCACGCAGGCGGATGGTCCGAATTCGTCGCCAGTGTTGAGCCGGTCAAAATGACGATACTCCGCTCTTCTGATGATGCGTCGGGCCTTCCCTGGTATTCAGTTTTCCTCGGCTATCCTATAATTGGCATCTGGTATTGGTGTGCCGACCAGACTATTGTTCAGCGCGTGCTCGGCGCTAAAGATGTCAATCACGCTCGCGTAGGCCCTTTGTTTGCCGGCTTTATCAAAATCCTGCCGGTTTTCATCTTCGTGCTCCCGGGCCTGATTTGCCTCGGACTAATCAACCAGGGTAAACTGCCTGATACGTTGGAGCACCCGCGGCATACATATTCATTTATGATTAACCATTTATTACCTGTCGGCCTTAAAGGCGTAGTCGCCGCGGCACTATTGGCCGCACTAATGAGCACAGTCTCCGGCGCTCTGAACTCCATCGCGACACTGTTTAGTTATGATATTTACAAACGATGGCGTCCCCAAACTTCCGACAGGACTTTAGTAATCACAGGACGTATAGTGACGTTCGTCGCTATGATTGCCGCCATAGTATGGTCGCCGTTTGTAAGTCACTACCCAACTATCTTCCAGGGAATTACTGCCATAATCTGTTACATTTCTCCGCCCATTACTGTAGTGTTTGTATTTGGTGTGTTCTGGCGGCGAGCCGGCAGCAAAGCAGCCTTATATACGCTCTGGTTCGGTTCAGCTATGGGATTGGTGGTCTTTTTGCTCGATTGGTTTAAGGACAAAGACTGGCTAAAGAAATATATCGAATGGAAAGTACCGCCTATGATGGCAACCTTTTATTTAGCTGTGCTTTGCTCTGCAGTGCTGGTTATTGTATCGTTGCTTAAACCTCATAAACACACCGCTGAAAGCGAAAAATTAGTTTGGGCCAATCCATTGCAGGCCCTGCAGGAGAAAGGCTGGACTGGCTTCGGCAATTATAAGTTCCTGACTGTTTTACTATTCGTTACAATGATTGTGTTGTATGTGATTTTTAGTATAAGACCGTCATAAAGGAGAATATTGTAATGAGAAATTTCACCGGATTTACTGTGTATACCTTCATATCGTTGGCCTTTTGCCTTATGTTTACCGGCTGTGCGCAGCAAAGAGTAAAACACTACGGCAGCGTCATCGGCCTGAAACCGGAGAAGCTTGAGGAATACAAAGAGCTGCACGCGGATGTCTGGCCGGGTGTACTGAAAATGATAAAAGAATGTAATATCCACAACTATTCGATTTACCTCGTCGAGCTGGAAGAGGGCAAATACTACCTGTTCAGTTACTTCGAATATACCGGCGATGATTTCAAAGCCGACATGGCCAAAATGGCTGCCGACCCCACAACACAAAAATGGTGGACGTTCTGCGAGCCTTGCCAGGCTCCGATACCAACCAGAAAAGAAGGTGAATGGTGGGCCAATATGGAAGAAGTGTTTCACTGTGATTAACTTGCAAAAAGAATTAAGAATTTACTCACACTGACCGATCTTCTATGTCATTCCCGCAAAATGGTCTATTGAAAAAGTCGAGATTGCTTCGTCATCCAGCACCAATTGAGCTTAGGCCCATGCCTAATTGGTGCTGGATTCCTCTCAGTGACACAAAGTGCGTTTTCAGGTCATTGCGAGCGATTCGAAGAATCGCGCGGCAATCTCAAAACGTTCATTTTGAGCTTTGACAACAGGCCCAAAAGCGGGAATCCAGCTTTTTCACTTTGAAACCCTGCTCTCCATTGTCCGCGGGGACAAGTTTACACCTGCGAAAGCAGGTGCAGAGGTGACATTGTTGGTCTTTTTTCCCGCAACAGATACTATTTGACGCCGAACGTCTGTCATGGATGAACCTGCAAAAATATTTTTTTCTCTTGACACCGACTGAGGTGACGTTATAATGCTCTCGTATCATAACCCTTTTGGAGGAGAAGTCCAAATGGCGTTCAATTAGCGATATCTTCGTAAAGACAAGTCTGAGTCTCTAAATGTGTGCGAACTGTACAACGTAAAAAGATTAACACTTTTTGAAAGGGAAGTAAGATGAAAAGAACAATTGCACTCGTATTGGTTCTGGCATTGGGCATAACTGCCGAGGTTGCAAATGCAGATTTCACCTTCGGCACTCCCACTAATCTTGGCCCAACGGTCAACAGTTCGTCTATTGAGGGTGCCCCGAGCGTAACTGCCGATGGGCTGGAACTCTACTTCGAATGCGACCGGCCAAGTGGTTTTGGTAGTAACGACATGTGGGTAACTACGCGGGCTACAACAAATGACCCATGGGGAGAACCTGTGAATCTTGGCCCAACTGTCAACACAAGTTACTGGGACGGCGCCTCGAATATCTCAGCCGACGGCCTATCCCTTTTCTTTGCCTCTGATCGACCTGGTGGGTCGGGTGAGCCGGACCTGTACGTCACCACGCGAGCAACAAAAGACGACCCCTGGGGAGAACCGGTCAACCTTGGACCAACTCTCAACAGTCCGTATTTTGAGGATGGCAACTACATCTCGGCCGACGGCCTAGCGCTCTACTTTAGCTCCCGTTGTCCTGGTGGATATGGCGATTTTGATATATGGGTAACGACAAGGGCAACTCTCTCCGACCCATGGGGAGAACCTGTGAGTCTTGGACCAACTATCAACACTTCGGCCTGGGACTTTGGTCCACACATTACTGCGGATGGCCGTACTCTTCTCTTTAGCTCCGGCAAGCCAGGTGGTGTCGGCGGCCATGACATGTATGTGACGACGAGGGCCACGACAAGCGACCCTTGGAAAGAACCGGTTAATCTTGGGCCGGTTGTAAACAGTTCGGCTGATGAGCGTTGCCCGAACCTCTCCGCCGACGGATTTGCGATCCGCTTCCACTCCAATCGATTTGATGGGTATGGTGGTTGGGACATATGGCAGGCTCCGATCCTCCCCGTCGTTGACCTCAATGGTGATAGAGTTGTCGATTCTGCCGACATGTGCATCATGGTTGACCACTGGGGCACAGACGACCCCTTATGTGACATTGGCCCGACGCCTCTCGGTGATGGAATCGTCGATGTCCAGGACCTTATCGTCCTCGCTGAGCATTTGTTTGAGGATTATCGCCTGGTCGCACATTGGAAGCTGGACGAGGAAGTCGGTGATATCGCGTACGATGGCGCCGGCGAATTTGACGCAACGTTTCACGGAGAACCTGCCTGGCAGCCTGAAGGGGGCATAATGGGTGGTGCATTGCAGTTTGACGGTATCGATGATTGTGTTGAGACCAACTTTATCCTGAATCCGGCAGATGGTTCATTCAGCGTTTTTGCCTGGATCAAAGGTGGTGTGCCGGGCCAGGTGATTATCTCTCAGGCAGATACTATTATCGATACTCCCGTGGGACCAGGCACTAACCCCGGAAGCACATGGCTTGGCGCAAATCCGTCGGATGGCAGACTTATGACCGGATTAATGGATATCTACTTCGGCCCGTTAGAGTCGGAGTCGGTAATCACTGATGGTCAATGGCATCACATCGGCCTCGTGTATGATCTTACTGCTATGAAAAGGCGTTTGTACGTAGATGGTGCAGAGGTTGTTGTGGATGCTGGTTATGTAGGTGGAGTACAATCGAGCGGAGGCCTTTACATTGGTGCCGGCCAGGACCTTGGTACAGGTACTTTCTTCTCCGGCCTGATTGACGATGTTCGTATCTATGATGAAGCTCTGGCCGCAGAGGAAATCGAAGCCTTAGCACGATAACATTCTTTGGAAAAATAAAATAAGGGCGGTTCGCGACTCGTGCTATGTAGCGAACTACTTCGCAGAGTAGTAACCGCCCCTGATAACCACTACACATTTATCGTGTTACAGACCACTAACTTTGGCGTCAATTTCTTTCAGCTTAAAACGAACGCTCACGATGAAGGGTGCCTCGCCTTCTATCCAGTGGCCGTAAGTTGTAGCAACAAACGTACCATCAGGCAGGACCTCCAAGCCAGGATAGGCGCAATCGGCTTGTTTGTGATTATCCATCAGGCGTACACGATATTGACCTTCACGACCGTTGACGATGTCCTCGTACGTTCCTACCCATCCGACCCAGTCGCCTTTTGTTGGGCTTTCATGTGTGGTATCGCGGAAGCTAATGAACAGTCTGCCGTTCGGTGCGTAACGGCCGGTGTGCCTGTCACCGGTCAGCGAGCCGGGCAGCTCTATAGGTTTGGTCCAGCTTTGCCCTTCATCATTGCTGAAAATAACAAACGAGTTATATTTGCGGCTGTTCTCGCGCAGAAGCAAAGCAATCTGCTTTCCATCCGGTGACCTTATCGCACCAGGCTCACAAATATGTGCCGTAGGGTGTTCTGCGATAACTTCGGGCCGGCTCCAGGTCAAGCCCCCGTCTTTAGAAATAGTCTTGAATACCTGAAATTTCACTCTCTTGCCGGAACCATGAAGGAAGCGCCCGTCATCATGAAACAGGGCCATATAATTCCCATTTTTCAACCGGACTAAAGAGCTCATCGCAACGACTCCACCAAAGTCGCCGATAGGTTTAAGGGCCGTCCAGGTCAGTCCTTCATCTTCTGAAACCGCCATTCGGATAGGGTACAACCCCGAGAACATGATAAGCCGCTTCTTACCCTGCGGGTCAATAGCTCTATAGAGCGTTGGGACTTCTTTTGAGCCGGCCCAGTTCTCCGGAACAGGCAGTCTCTCTGACCAGCTCAAGCCGCCGTCCGTGCTCCTTTTCATCACAATAGCACCACGACCATGACCTTTCGGATAAACGGCTATCATTGTCTTATTGTCCTCCAGCAGCACTGTTGTCGGATGGCCAAGATACTGGCCGGGCTCCTTATCCACTACGATTTGGCGGTGCCTCTCGCCGGCAAGGTCGATTAGCGGTATTGAGTAACCTCGCAGCTTCTTAGCAACTTCGGCGCCAAAGGACAAGCTCGTGACAAATAGGCAACAAATAAAAATCCGCATAACATTTTTGATTCTGCTCATTCTTGCTCCTCTCATTCTTCCTGCTGCGACGGGCGCAGCATGGCGAGCTACTCAGAAAATAATCTTTGAATCTTGCTGTCTCAGCGCCCGGGGGCGCTGTTCGTTTCCAGCTTTCAGTCTTTTTACCAAATATCTTTGACTAAGACAACAATCCTGGTTGAAATTGCTCTGTAGAAAAGACCATCTGTCATTTCGACCGAAGCCCCCGTTCTTGCTTTCGCAAGAAAGCACGGGGGCGAAGTGGAGACACGAAGTGGCGGTAGCTAAATCTATTAAAAAACTGATTTCTCGATTCGCCTTGGCTGGGGCTTCCCACCTCATTCGAACTCCATGCCATCTATAACGACTCTAAATTTCCGTAAATCAATCAGGAAAAACTTTCTAACAACAGTATAGGCGAAGATAACTCCTCAATTAGTTGGGGATTTTCTGTGAAAAGAATGCTATAATACTTTTTTGTCACGGGCGCTCCTGTGCCGGGATGCAAACAATAGACGTGTGACAACGTTATTAGATAGATACAGAGAAAGATGAAGTGGCTCAACAGCTATTCAACGAACCCATTATTGAAGGAGATTTTTTATGAAGCTAATGCCACTTGGTCAAAACAACTGGCTATGTGTCAGTTCCATTTTGTTACTTGTAGTGAGCTGCACGACGGAAGTTTTTTCCGCGAATGACCAGCCCATACCTGAGACTTTATTGCTCAAGGACTTTCGTCCGCAGTCTATCTACAAAGTCCCTCAGACAACCGTAAAGAAGGCCAGATATCCTGCGATTGATATGCACGCCCACCCCTACACGAAGACTCCCGAGCAGCTTACCGAATGGGTCCGAATCATGGACGAAACGGGAATTGACAAATCAATCATATTGACGATGGCAACGGGTAAGGAGTTTGATGCTGTCTTCGCCAGATATGCCAAGTATCCTGAACGTTTCGAGGTTTGGTGTGGATTTGACTATACCGGATATGACAAGCCGGGCTTTGGGCCTGCAGCAGTTAAGGAATTGGAACGTTGCTATAAACTCGGAGCTCGTGGTGTCGGTGAGCTGGGAGATAAAGGCAAGGGATTATTCTATAGCAGGCCCACAAAAGCCTGGGGAATGCATATCGACGACCCTCGCATGGACCCGCTGTTAGAGAAATGCGCAGAACTGGGAATGCCGGTGAATATTCATATTGCCGATCCGTATTGGATGTATCTGCCTATGGATGAAAAAAACGATGGTCTAATGAATGCCTACAAATGGAAGTTAGACAATCAGCCGGACATTGTAGGACATGAGGGTATGCTGGAAATTTTAGAGAGAGGGGTCAAGCGGCATCCAGGGACGATTTTCGTTGTCTGTCACTTCGCCAATTGCTCCCATGACCTGAGCCGCCTTGGTCAGATGTTCGACAGGTATCCCAATTTGTATGCGGACATATCCGCCCGGTACGCCGAGACGGCTCCCATTCCCAGATTCGTTGCTCAGTTCTATGAGAAGTACCAGGACCGGCTTGTCTATGCAACCGATATGAGATTCGGCACAGGGACGTACAAACTTACGTTTCGGATTCTTGAATCGGCAGATGAGCACTTCTATGCCTGGGAGCGTTTCAGCTACCATTGGCCCTTGTATGGCCTGGAACTGAGCGATGGTGTTCTCAGGAAAGTTTATCGGGACAACGCGCTCAAGATTCTTGGTAGCCACAGGGCCGAGGAAGGGACTTCGGAACCAAAGGCGGCCGGAGCCCGGTAGTTGACTGTGCAGCTTCTCCCGGCTTTCATGTTTCCACAAGAAAACAAACCGAGTTGCCGGGCAATAACTACACCCAGGCCGAGGCTATAGAGCAGGAGTGTCACCTGGTTTTACACCGAGCATTATTTCTTTAATGCGCTAAGGCAATCCGGACAAAACAGCTCGCCGGATTCCATTTTAACCAGTTGCTCCTGGGGAGAATCTTTTCTGCCGCAAATGTCACAGCTTCCATTGTTTCCTGAAACAGTCTGAATTTCGATTGGAGCCGCCTGATTATTGAAGGCGATCCCTGTTTTGAGCCCGGTTTCAAAGTCGGCCCTTTTTCCAACTTCGGCTCTGCGCCGTGCTTTAATTTCTGCTTTCAACTTTTGTTCGGCCTCGGCTCTTGCCTGGGCTTCAGCTTTTCTCTGCTCTCTGGCTCTTGCTATAATCTTGAGATAACCTTTTCTTTCAGCTTTAGCCTTCGCTTTGGCAGCGGCCTTCTCTTCGGCCCTGGCTATCTTCTCAGCCCTGGTACTCGTTACTTCTTTCAACTCGGCTTCCAAAGTGGCTCTTTTTTGAGCTTCGGCTTCGTTCTCAGCTTCGGCCCTGAGTCTTGCTTCAATCTCGGCTTGTAACTTTTCCTCGAGATCAGCTCTTGCCTTAGTCTCCACTTCAAGTCTATTTTCCGCCTCGAGCCTTGCCTGAGTTTGGTCTTCCAGATGACTTTCCGTCTCGGCTATGTTCTGGGCGTAAGACCTGACTTTCTCTTCCGCCTCAGTCCTGGCCTGTCTTTCATTTCTTGCTCTAACTTCAGATTCAGCCCTGGCTTCGGCTTCCGCCTCGGCCCTGGCCTGTAACTCTCCACAGAACCTTGCTTTTTCCTCCAGTTCTTTTTTTGCTTCTTGCTCGGCTTTGGCTCTGGCCTGGGCTTCTGAAGCGGCTCTTTCATCCGCTTCAGCTTTGGCCTTTGCGTAAGCTTCCTCCCTGGCCTGGGCTGCCGCCCTTTCCTGTGCTTCGTCTGCTGCTTTCTCCTGGGCCCTTTGTCTTGCTTGGATTTCTGCCGTCAATTTTTCCTCGACCTCGGCTCTTGCTTGGATTTCCAGTTGAAGTTTTCTTTCCAGCTCTGCTCTTGCCTGAGTCTGGGTTTCAAGCTGCCTTTCTGTCTGGTCTAATGTCTGGGCATAAGACCTGACTTTGTCTTCAGCCTTAGCCCTTACCTGCATCTCAGCTGTTGCTTTCTTCTCAGCTTCAGCCCTGGCCTTTTCTTCAGCCTGGGCCCTGGCCTGCAACTCTCCACAAATCCTTGCCTTTTCTTCCAGCTCCTTCTTTGCTTCTTGTTCAGTTTTGGCTCTAACTTCTGATTCTAATCTTGCTGTCTCCTGGGCTTCGACTTTGGCCTTTTCATGGGCCTGGGCTCTGGCCTGGGCTTTTGCCCTTTCTTGTGCTTCTTCTGCAGCTTTTTCTTCTGCCCTTTGTCTTGCTTGTATTTCGGCTTTTAATTTTTCCTCCGCCTCGGTTCTGGCCTGAATCAGAGCTTGGATGTCTCTTTCTTTCTCAGCTAATGTCTCGGCATAAGACCTTGCTTTCTCCTCAGCTTTAGAACGGGCCTGTCTCTCTTCATTTGCTCTGGTTTGGGCTTCGGCCCCGGCCTTTGCTTCTGCTTCGGCCCTGGCCGTTAACTCTCCACAGGCCCTTGCCTTTTCTTCCAGTTCGGTTTTCGCTTCTTTCTCGACTCTTGCTCTGGCCTGGGCTTCTGCTCTGGCTCTATCTTCGGCTTCCGCTTTTGCCCTTTCTTGTGCCTCGGCTCTGGCTTGGGCTTTTGCCCTTTCTTGTGCCTCTTCTGCAGCTGCTTCCTCTGCTTTTTGTCTTGCTTGCGTTTCGGCTTTTAACTTTTGCTCTGCCTCGGTCCTTGCCTGGGCCTCTGCCTTCCACAGCTCTTCGGCTTTGGCTTTGGCCTTGAGATGGCCCTGGCTTTCAGCTTTTTCCTTTGCTTTGGCTGCGGCCTTTTCTTCAGCCTTTGCTATTCTCCTTGCTCTGGTATTAGTTACTGCCTTCAACTCGTCTTTAATAGCTGCTCTTTTTTCAGCTTCTGCCTTGGCCTCATCTTCGGCCCTGCATCTTGCTTGCGTTTCAGCTTTTAACTTTTCCTCCGCCTCGGCCCTGGCCTGAGCCTGGGCTTTGGCTGTGGTCTGGGCTTTTGCCCTTTCTTGTGTTTCGGCTGCTGTCTTCTCCTCCGCCCTTTGTCTTGCCTCAATCTCGGCTTTGAGTTTTTCTTCTGCCTCGCTTCTTGCCTGCGTCTGTGCCTGCAGCTTCCTTTCTGTATCAGCTATTTCCTGAGTATATGACTTCACTTTCTCCTGGGCCTGTGCTATGGCTTTTTCCTGGTCCTGGGCTCTGGCCTGGGCTTTGGCCGTTTCCTGGACTTGCACCTTTAGCTTCTGCTCTGCTTCGGTTAGTGCTTCACTGTATGAACTGGCTTTGCGCTCTGCCTCACTTCTGGACTTAGCTTCGATTTCTGCTTTTTCCTCGGCCTTTGCCGCAGCCTCCATGTAGGCCTTGGCTTTTTCTTCAGCCTTAAATTTCGCTTCTCTTTCAGCCCTAACTGTTTCCTCCGCTTTGGCCCTGGCTTTGGTTTCGGCCCTCAAGCTTTGTTCTACTTCGGCCAATGTGTCGACATAGGCTTTTCTTTCAGCTTTTACCTTGCCCTCGGTTTCAGCTTTCTCTCTGGCTTCGGCCCGCATTCTTGCTTTGGCTTCAGCCTTGGTCTTTCTTTTCGATTCCGCTTTTTCTCTTTTTTCAGCTTTTGCTTTTGCCTTGGCCTTATGCTTATTAAAACAAGGAATTAACATATGGTGAGGCCAATGTTTTTCTCCGCATATGTGACATGTTGGTACGAATTTCTCATCTTGGGACCCGTTCGTCTTTTCAGTCATTTTCAAACCTCCTTGCTCATTCTGCTTAACACTGTCACCGGTATGGATACATACACTTCCCACAGACGTACTCAAAGTCAGACTACCAAGACGACTGAACAAACTTTTTAGCCTGGGGTATTTAAGCAGCCAATTAATAGCCCTGCTCCGGCCAGCTATCCGGCACCAATTGAACATAGGCTCATGCCTAATTGGTACGGGACATACAGCGAAAAGCTTAATACACAATCGGCATGTTGCCAAGTGAAAAAACTTATATTTGTTAATCCTTGTGGTGAAAAGACTTACATATTGCTCTATTTTGCTTTACACGCAGGGGGTAAACAGGTTCAAGTCTTTGTATCGCCCATTTGTAATTCTTTCTGTAGAAGTCTTTTGTAAAACTTCCCTCACCGACAGGACCGCTCCAATTTTATGATAAGTTTTTTTGAAAGAGGGAAGCGATTTCCCAAGGACTCGACCCGGACATGAGCTTGTGATTCTTACTGTGTATTTCATTGGTCTGCAAACACATCTTTCAAAGGTCACTAAAATTTACGGGAACTGCCCGAAACAATAGAGTATACTTGCGATTTTGAGAGTAATTTGCTAACTTAAGGTGATAAGGAGACGCAGCGATGTTAATAAGACGTGCAAATGTGAAATCTCGGATGAAAAGATGTTTGGCAGTCGGCGTCGCCGTCCTGTCACTCGGATGCAGCAGCCTTGCGGACTCTGCGAAGCCGATCGTACTTGATGTCGGGCAGATCCATAAGGCTGCCACCAATGCTCAGAGTTTGTTTCTGGATGAAGCCGGACGAATCCACGCTGTAGATACGTTCCTGAGGCTCGTGCGTATCAAGGGCCCCAGCGGCCAGGAACAGCCGGTTCAGGAGGAGTTGCAGCGTTTCTTGACCCGGGCGGGTGCGGTGGTAGTTCCTGCGAAGAGTAACGACCGGAAAGCCCCCTGCAACCTGATTATGGAGATTCCAGGTTCAGGCGCTCTGGCCAGTCGGCCGGGCATCCTCCTGAATGCGCACGTCGATACAATAGGGCGCTCTACACCGGAGTTTTTGATGTTCGATGACAGCTCCGGGGTTTTTTACCACCTGCACGAAAACGATTCCGAGAAGTCCTCTTCATTCGGCGGGGACGACCGATCTGCTGTGGCCGTGATCGTGGAGGCCGTCCACCTGTTGCAGGCGAATTACTGGTCTCGAGGTGCTGCGCACCGTCGGATTCTGCTGGTGTTCACCGCTGACGAAGAGCGCGGTTGCGTGGGCGCCAAGTATCTGAGCAAACACGAGCCGGACTTGTTCGCCGACCTTGAGATAAGCTTGTCTATCGATGGGCCGCTCGATTTCAAGTCGGACTATCCACGCGATTCGTTCGTGGCGGTCGTCTCGCAGAGCGACTCCACAATTATGCCCTACAAACACGTGCTCGTGTTGATGCAGGAATTCTGTGGGCGCACCGGTGCACGGTTCGGCAGGACAAAAACCGGATTAGGCATGGGGGATTTTGCCCATTTTCCCGCTTCGGCCTGCGCCGGTTTGCACATCCGCAGCCCGGTGCGGGGTTTTCACAGCAGAGAACGTGTCAATGTTCAGGATTTGCTCAACCACGTTGATCTGCTCTGCTCTCTCCTGTTGAATTGGGATCATTCCCTGCCGGCTAACATTTCGCAATGATTAAACTTGTAAGAGAAAGGCGGTCTATCGGAACTGAGAGTTTTCAGTGAAGCAACAGTTTTACTGCAAAGGAGAAGTTAGCGTGAAAATCGAAGAAGGGATTACCAAGGAATTCTTAGACAATATCCTGGCAAGTATGCACGGAGGACTCTTTACTATAGACAAAGACGCCAGAATCACCTCTTTCAATCGTGCTGCCGAAGAAATAACCGGTTTCAAAAAAGAGGAGGTATTGAATAAAAAGTGCTACACTGTCCTCAGGAGTAATCTCTGCAAAGATAAATGTCGTCTAAAAAGGACATTGGAAACCGGAGAATCAATGTTTAACTTTGAGGCGATTATTCTGAACAAAGCAGGAAAGGAAATTCCTGTAAACGTGACAACTTCAGCATTGCGAGATAACGATAATAAGATAATCGGCGCTTTAGAAATCTTCAGAGATTTAACCGAACGCAAGCGGTTATGGGAAAAGCTTCGAGAGGAAAGAGACAAGGCACAACAGTACCTCAATGTAGCACGAGTTATGATCGTGGCTCTCAATATCGAGGGAAGAGTGACCCTCATCAACAAAATGGGCTGCGAGGTCCTGGGCTATAAAGAAGAAGAAATTATTGGGAATAACTGGTTTGATTTCTGCATCCCGGCCAAGACCAGGCATAAAGTGAGAGAAGTCTTCCTGAAATTGATGGCTGGAGAAGTCAAGGTAGTTGAACGTTATGAAAACCCGATCACGACCAGAGGCGGGGAGGAAAGGATTATTGCATGGCAGAACACTACAGTCAGGGACAAAGCGGGCCGTATCATTGGCACTCTTAGCTCTGGAGAAGACATAACCGAGCGTAAACGAACAGAGGCAGAGTTGCTCAGGTCGGAAAAGCTGGCCTCCGTAGGCCAATTAGCCGCCGGAGTTGCTCATGAAGTCAACAATCCGTTAGCCGGCATTCTGGTCTACATTAAGCTTCTTCTCAAGAAGTACGAGCAAAACAAACTGCAGACCGAAAAGACCGAAGAACAGCTAAAGAAGATTGAACGAGAAACGGAAAGGTGTTCCCGCATAATCAAGAACCTTCTTGACTTCTCGCGTCAAACAGAGGTGACCCTTCGACCGGTCGATATAAACAAAGTGATAGAAGCAACGTTCTCTATAGTCGGCCATCAAATTAGCCTTAAGAACATAAGGCTTGAGAAGAAATTAATGAGGTACCTCCCTCTTATTCAGGGGGACTTTGACCAAATCCAGCAGGCACTGATGAATATTGTTCTCAACGCCGCTCAGGCAATGCCCGATGGCGGTGACTTGGCGGTAACCACATCAGTAGCCGACAGGGTCAAAATCGACGACTCAATCAAAGATGCTATTAGAATTGACATCAGCGATACCGGGGTTGGCATTCCGAAAGAGAATTTGAAGAAGCTCTTCACTCCATTTTTCACTACCAAGGAAACAGGCAAAGGTGTAGGGCTTGGTCTGTCCGTTGTTCACGGGATCATAGAACGACACCACGGCAAAATAGAAATAGAGAGTAACCCAGGCGCCGGTACAACATTTTCGATATATCTGGGGATTGATAATGAAAAAGACTAAATTGCTCATTGTGGACGATGAAGACATAGTGAGGGAATCGCTTTCCGATTGGTTGAGCACCATCGGTTACAAAGTGCTGACTGCCAAATGTGGAGAAGAGGCGCTTCGGATAATCAAGCAGAAGAAGGTAAAGATTATGATTGCCGACCTGATTATGCCGGGCATGAACGGTATTGAGCTGATGAAGAAGGCAAGAACCATAATCCCTACGATATCAACGGTCATTATTACAGCTCACGGCACAATTCAAACAGCAATTTCCGCCATAAGAGAAGGCGCTTACGACTATATCGAAAAACCGTTTTGCCCGGAAAAGATCGAGCTCCTCATAAGAAATTTGGTCGAACATCACAATCTGCTTGAGGAGAACATCACACTGCGCCGGAAGATAGAAGACAGACACAGCTTCGAGGGTATTATTGCCAAAAGTTCCAAGATGATAAAGATATTCGAGCTTATCAAAACGGTAGCCCCAACGAGTGCTACAGTACTGATTACTGGAGACAGCGGTACGGGGAAGGAAATCGTCGCCCGGGCTATTCATCGCCTAAGTCAACGTCGCAACAAACCATTCATAGTAACAAGCTGCGCGGCCCTTCCTGAGTCCCTGCTGGAGAGTGAGCTTTTCGGTTATGAGAAAGGCTCCTTTACGGGCGCCGTGGATAGAAGAAAAGGCAAGTTTGAGGCTGCCGACGAAGGGACTCTATTCCTTGATGAAATAGGCGAGATAGACGCCAATACACAGGTCCACCTGCTCAGAGCGATCGAAGAAAAGAAGATTACCAGAGTTGGTGGAAACGAAGAGACCGAAGTCGACGTACGCATCATTGCCGCTACAAATAGAAACCTTAGGACTATAATGGAACAGGGTAAATTCAGAGAAGACCTGTATTATCGATTAAACGTAGTGACTATCGACTTGCCTGGGCTTAGATATAGGCGGGAGGATATCCTGCCGCTGGCTGAGCATTTTCTGAAGAAGTATGCCAGAGAAAACAACAAACCTGCCAAAAGCTTCTCTCCCGAGGCAGTGGAGTTCATGCTGAATTACCACTGGCGCGGCAATGTCAGAGAGCTCGAAAACGTGGTCGAGCGTGGCGTTATTCTGGCTAAGGATAAGTTTATCACTCTGGCCGAATTTCCACAGGAGCTGACCAGCCCAGGTCCGGTGGAAGCCAGGACCCTCGAAGCGCTGGAGAGAAACCAGATTCTAAAAGTGCTCGAGGAAACGGGGGGCAACATTGCGAGGACTGCGAAGATACTTGGTATTCACCGCATGACACTCTACAACAAGCTGAAGAAGTATAATATAGCTGTCAATACATTAGACACCTAATGTCGCATTTATTAGCACTTCCATCATTTTTAACAATTACACAGAATTTTTTTCATCTATTGTAAGCCGTTTAATATCCTGCCTTTAGCACAATTTATAGAGCAACCTGAGATTAATGCCGTTTTTGGCACAGCTCTTGTGATATAAAAGGCGAGTAGTTTGTTGATTCTTACAGGATTGCCTGGCGTTGTGCTGATAAATCTTGTGCAAATGAGAATAAAGATAAAGAACTGGAGGTTTTGAACCATGAAAAAGGAATCGATTCTGGTAGTAGAAGATGAAGATATCATGCGGGAATCATTGGTTGATTGGTTTTCAAGCGAAGACCATAAGGTTGATGCCGCAAGTGATGCCGATAAAGGGCTGAAGGATTTCAATCTGGATGACTACGACGTCATGATAGTTGACCTGAAGTTGCCGGGCCGTGATGGGCTTTCACTACTGAGCGAGGTGAGGGTGAAGAATCCCAAAACAAAAGTCATAATCATTACTGCTTACCCCTCAGTTGATACTGCGGTGGAGGCAATGCGTAGAGGTGCCGTTGACTACCTGGCAAAACCTTTTAAGTTGGACCGGCTTGAGAATTCGATAAGAATGGCACACGATGTTCAGTTGGTCGCGGCTCCGCCGGTTGAAATGCCGGTGCCTGTTGAGGCTCCCCCGGCTGTAGAAAAAGAAGTTTCACCCTGCATCTGGTATCAGGCCCAGGTAATCAAGAAACGAATGTGTCCTTTTGGATACCAGTGTAGTTCCGGATGCGTCTTTCACGCAGGTATGATAAAGAAAGAGAAGCACCGCAATGACCCAAGGATAAAACCTTTTCTCGACAAAGTAAATGCTCTTGTAGGGAAGAATCAGTGCCGGTACACATTGAGTGGTGATATCTCTTTTCGTATCTGTCCGAACCTATACCACTGTGAGCAGTGTGAGTTTCACCAGATATCCCAGGATGATGTAGATCGTCAACTTGCTATTAAGGCTTCTCGCCGAAAAACCAAAATGCAAGACATATCTTAATCTCTAAAACGAGCGTGTGTCTCTACTTCTAAAAGATATGATTGGGCGATACAGGACTTGAACCTGTGGCCTCCTGCGTGTAAAGCAGGCGCTCTAGCCAGCTGAGCTAATCGCCCCAAATTTGTTTATAAAAGTACAAATCTTTATCTCTTGCGTCAAGATTGTTTATATTTTATATTCTCGGCAGGTGAAAGTTTATACATGAGATATTTTTTATGACCAGCCGCTACGGCAATACAATTTTGAGGTGTTTTTATGACATTACTTGAAGTTATTCGTAAAAGATATTCCTGCCGGGCATACCAGGAAAGACCCATAGAGCAGGAAAATCTGGACATTCTTTTTGAGGCGGCTCGCTTGGCGCCTTCGGCCAGGAATGAGCAGGATTGGCGTTTTGTCGTGGTAACCGACAAAGAAACCAAACGTCAGGTTGCCGAGACCACTAACAGGCCGGATGTATTCGAGAAAGCAGGTGTTATCATAGCCGCCTGCAGCAACAGCGATTATGTGATGCGATGCGGCCAGGCGATTGGGCCTATTGACATAGCTATCGCACTTGAACATATCGCCTTGCAGGCAGCGGAGTTGGGATTGGCGACGTGCTGGATTGGCTCGTTCTATCCGGAAAAAGTCAGAACAATATTGGGCATTCCTGACGATATAGCAATAATCGAACTGATGACGGTTGGTTATCCGGCTGACAGCCCGAAACAACCCAGCCGCGAGCCGATAGAAAAGATTGTGTGCTTTGAGAAATGGCAGTTTTAAGTTTCTGATGTAAAGCAACTTAAAAACATATTGAATTTCGGAGCCGATTCTGTAAAATAGTTAAAAAAGGATAATTCCGGGGACGTGGTGTAACGGGAGCACACCGCGGTCGCATCGCGGGAATGAGGGTTCGATTCCCTTCGTCTCCATCCTTGAATCTTGCAAAGAGCTGCATTCTGCGGCACTAAGCGGCAAAAGTGCGTTTTCTGACTCTTTAACCGGGGTGACTTGCGGCTCCTTGCGGCTCCTTGCGGCGTGATGCTGTGCCGTATTTTGCGCCAAGTGCGCCGTATTTTGCGCCGCTTTCTCAGTTTCATTCGGCAGTCGGACAGCCCGCTCGTAGAATGAGTCTGGAACTTGCAAATAATGCCGCTCTGCAATCCGTGCCGTGTTGCCAATCCAAGCCGTTGCTATATGCAGTGGGTATTTGGTAGCAAGCTCTGTCTCTCGGCTTGCCCGAAGGTTTTGGAACAATCGCGGCCATGGCTTAACAACCGCTCGCTTGAGAATCCGCTGTAGTTGTGTCCGCAAGTTGCAATTCATTGACCTGTACCGTGTAATAACATACTCACTACCCGGCTCCGCCGCATCGAATACGTCTTGAAGGTGAGGCAGAATCTCCGGGAAAATGGGAATAATTCTGGATTCCCGGCCTTCATGTCTCTCTGTCTTGGGGCTGTGAATAAGCATTTTGCCTTGCTCCCAGTTTACGTCAGACCATCGCAACATCAGAACCTCAGAGGGACATCTAAGGCCGCCATAGCGGCACAGGGCAAAAATGCACTTCCACTCTGAGTCGGGGCAAGCGTCCAAAATCTTGTCGGCGTCCTTGCGCTCAAGAAAATACTGCCGTGACTTATTCGCAATCGACTTGGAGTCAAGCTCGCTGAATGGATTCAACTCAACCAGATTCTTCTTTAACGCTACTTTGAAGAAAACCTTTGCATTGCCGCACCGTTTGTTTACGGTTGCTGCACTTAGCCCCTGCTCTGTCAAATAGGTTCTCCATAGATTGGCGTCTTCTGGGCTAATCTGACGCAGAGGCTTATCGATGCCAAAAAACTCCACGAGCGTGCGCCGCGTATGCCCATAGACAAGGTGGCTATTTGGTTTAAGGTCGGTTCGGCTTTTTAAGTATCCGTCCAGAAACGCACCCAGTGTAGTGTTCACGGTTGCCTCTCGTGCCGTCAACAATCCGGCCTTTGCCAGCTTCGCATGAATATCGTCTCGCATGTCGGCAATCCATCGCGCCGTCTCCGCGTCCATGCTTCCAGTAATCTGTGCGGCAATCAAATCCTCCAGCTTTGCCTTGAACGCTTTGGCTTGCTTGAGGCTGGTCTTGCCTAAGCGAATTGACTTGCGGCTTCCATCCTCGGCCACAAAGAGAATCCGTTTTCGCCCATTCGGGTCTTTTGCTATCGACGCCATGTCACTCACCTCTTTCAATAATGCTTTGCAACTTGCTGGCTATGTATTCGCACATAGATTTTTTTTCCTGCTTCGCCCGTTTCTCCACGGCACTACGCAGAGCAGGTGTCAAGCGAAGACTAATCTTAGCGCTCTTTGCTTTGTCTTTTGGCAACTTCGGTCGTCCCATTTTTTTTCTTTTCATACTATCAAATTACTATATGTAGGACAGAATGTCAATCCTTTTCTACGAATTTTCTGAAGATTTTTTTATCCACGTTTTCAAGTCCTCAACGCTGTAACGGACGAGTCGGCCGGCCCGGACGACCGGAATCTCACCTTGCTTTGTTAAGGTATACAGCGTACGCTCACAAATGCCCAGTGTCGCTGCTGTCTCCCTTGGCGTTAGCAAAAGGCGATCGACCTGACGTTTCCGTCTCGTTAGGCCGTCCGTGCCGACAAATATCGGTTCAATCCTCACTAACGCATTTTGAACATTCTCACTCATCAGTTTGGACCATTCCCATCGAAGCGCAAAAAGCGGATAATCTCATCTTCTGTAAGCAGTTCAGGACAAGGCGTAAAATCTCCGTTGCCGTCCGGCAAAGCTGATGAAATAAAATATTTATTATTCTCGTTCATAGGGATAGTAAAATTATCCGTGTCCACGTGTCCTATTGTGTCCTATCAAATCCCTTATATAATACATCACATGACGATCCTTATATAAAAGTGTAGCATTAAATAAAGTTTTCAATAGGACACATAGGTCACCGTTAGTACATTTGGTCGTCAACATTGATTTTTACTTTCTTATCTGCATTATTCTGAAATTTCCGTGTCCTGATAGATTGTGTTTTGTTGGGACACCAGCCCTTGATATGTATATGTTCTTTCGTCTCTGCTACCCCAACGTACCTTTTCGGTATCTGGGAAAATCCTTTTGACCGAGCGACCGAATTGTCTATTTCCCATAGGTCGATTCCCATTTGCCTCGCAATACTGTACATACTCCTCATAAAGCTCTTTGCAAGGCTGTCCGCATCCGTTTGGTGAATAGATATAATTTTCGAGCAGGAAAGCTCTGGCTGGGTCTGAGTCTCTGCGGTATTCTTCGAGCAGGGCTTTGCTTTCCTGTGGCTCAATGAATCGACCGACCTTGTTTAATTTATCCAGGCCGTCCAGTGCCCAGTTAAATATCCCAGGTAGTTCACGTTTCAGTTGTTCGGCCAGGTCTTTTATCTGTCGCTCGTCTTCGATTATCTTCGGGAATAGTACAAGTAGGATTCGGCGCCAGACTGCGTGTGTTCGGTCGTTAAATCTCGGAAGTTGGTTTGTTGCTATCATTATTTTGGCTGTCGGTTTGGCTGATAACGGCTCTCGGAATTTTCGCTCGAAGTTGATAGTATCGCCGGCAACGTAGCTCTTCAAAACCGTTTCGCCCTCGTGTTCGATTATATGACTGGATTCGTTGGTCATATTGACCATCTTTCCCAATGTGGAATATAATCCAAATCTATTGACTTTCGGGTTAAAACTGGATAGGCCAAGCTGGCTACAGTTATTTTCGCCGAGAAGTGCCTTTATAACCTCAAAGAATACACCTTTTCCGTTTGCACCCTCACCAGTACATAAAAGAAACTTCTGCTCGTGAAGGTCGGGCCTGAATAGATACCCTACCCACTGTTGGAGGAGCAAAACATATTCCATACGGCCCTCCATAATGTCATGCATGAAATCTTTCCACAGTGGACATTCGGCCTCTGGGTCATAGTTGTAATTGACTTTTGACAACGTGAAGTACCAAGGTGTGTGTGGAAGCAATCTCGGCCTGCCAGTTTCTTGGTTAATATCGGTAAAAGAGACATTGCCATTTGCCATAGGGAATACTCTGGCTCCAGTGACTCCGTCGAGCCAACTGTTCAAAGCAACTTCTCGTCCAACTCCGGTTAGCTTATAAAGACATACCATAATCGCAGATATGTTATTCATAGTCACCGGCATCCCAAACTCATGCAAATACTCAGCAATCTGGGCTTTTATCTCAGAATCAGTAATCCTGTAATAACACCCGGTTTCCCAGACATAGAAATCCGACTTGAACCACCGCAGGGTTTTGACCTTTTCGCCTTGTGATTCTTTGCCTATAACATAGCGGTCTGTTAAGAACTGCCCGGCAGTCGTGAAAGCGTCGAGTTTCTCTGCTTTGTCTTTTTTAACTGTCATTGCATCCCTTCGGACTTTTGAGCCATTATCAAACTGCCTTCCTTTGGCTAACCCGATTCGCCGGTCGTCTCGGCTTTCCTCGTGCCCGGGAAAAATTTTGTTGACAAGGGGGGATTCGGTTGATAACAATTGTGGCCCCAGCTTTTTTCTCTAACATTTCTCCTGCTCCTCTCACTACTCATTTTGAACTCCTAATCTGAATCCCATATAATCCTTGTTTAATTACGTCGATTTGCTCCTCATCGAATAAGCGAATAATCCCTATCCGTTGAACTGGCTTGAGACGATATTTCGATACAATGTAGGCTACTCTTGCAGGTGGTTCTTTGAGCACATCCGCAATTTGCCCGATAGTTGATAAGTTTTGTTCTAACATTTTGGTCTCCTACAAAAAATTAACTGTGCCGTTTCTTGTAGGAAAGAGGTTCACGTGAGGTCGTCTTAACCGAAGTGGTAACAAGGGATTAGGGGGTTAAATGGGCCTATTTAGGCTCACGTGAGTCATACTTGCTTGTATTGACGCAGGGTCTTGGGGCCGTCTTTGTGGAGGCTTCTGTCTTTGTTCTGATAGTCACGCTGATATATCGCTGCAAATTTCCGCTTTCCATCAGGATTCATTTCGTCTAACTGTTCTTTTGTTTGCTCAAACATTTCAGGTCGCTCTCGTTTTATGCGATCCAGCATTTCGGTAAGGATTCCGTGAGTTTCGGTATCCGACAACTGTGACCCCGATGAGTCTTCGGACCCCGATGAGTCTTCGTACGTTGCTACTACCTTAGCGGTAAAACCAACAGCCTTCAAAGTTTTACTTGTAGACTCGTATTGTTTTTTCGCTTCTTGCAGTTTCGATGAATTCTTGATGGCTTTTCTCAGGGTGTTATCTGAACAACCAATAGCTTCGTAGAGTTTCTTATGGCCGAGATACCCCTTTTCGCCTACAAGTGCCTCAGCTTTTTTCTGGGCTTCTTGCCAAGGCATACCAGACACGTTTGATTTTGTGGTGTTCTTTCCTTCGCTTATAAGTGTTGATTTACTTCCCTGCCCTGTTCCTGCTGACTCTTGCTTTTCTTCCGTCTCTACAACCTTCTGGATTTTCTTAAATTCATAGATGGCATCAGATAGCGTTACTGGCTCGGCGGTCTTTATGGCTTCCTGGATTCTCTCTGTGTCAATATAGGTTTTCATAAAGGGCAACCAGGGCGTTAAATCTGTATCCAGTTGAATTATCAAAGGCTGAATATGTTTTTTCCCGTAGAGTTGTCTTTGTTTGGCTATATATTGATCCAGGAAGCGTCGAAACTCCTTTTCGTCAAAGTCATACCTTGCAAATAATCCTGTATGTTTGTTAGGGTCATACCACTCAATCCGCTCGGGTTTCTCTCCGTAATCATCGGCATGACGATCTCCGAGATTCTGGGCAAATCGGCCACTGTTCAGTGACCCTGTTAGCGTAAAATAACTATCTACTATGCCGAAGTTATTCTCGCATTCTTCTTCATTGGTGTAGCTTAACCGAAGAAGATAAAGGGCAATATCTGTGCCAGTCTTGCCAGCCTTGATAGCTTCAGACTGCACAGGTGTTAGAAAGCTCTTTTTTTTAAGCTGCTCTACTTCCTGCTTGAGCTTTTTGGCTTGTTCGATTAAGGCTTTAATGTCATTCAAAGTTGGCTTCACCATGCCCTGCATTTTAAGCGAAAACGGTCTAAACGGCAATATCTGACTGTAAATATGCTTGCTTGACAGGTATAAAACGGGTAGGATAACAGTGACAATTGAATATAGAAGTTCACTGAACTTTTAGCGTTTCCGTTGAAACCAGCAAACTTCATCGTAAGCAGACGCAAGAAGGTCGGTGCCCCGATATGGGGCATCGCTTGCGTGTTGCTTACGGGCCTTGCTGGGCCTCAACGGTGCACGACTTGCGGTGCCCTTTTTTATTGCATCGCACATCTTGAAATCCATCTTATAGGAGATTACAAGTATGAGTTGGTGGCTGAATTGGCTCGTTTTGATATTAGGAACTCTTGTGCTTTTTGTGGTCTATGGGTGGCTTTCTCCCTTAACACTATGGTTGGATCGAATTTGGAGTAGAGGCAACGACATTGGCAGGCCGCTATTGAATACTATCGTAATTACTGGGCTACCGGCTTTATATGCTAAGCTTGCACACATCCCTTTGCCGGGATTATTAATTCCAATCACCTTTTTGTTGACGCAATATGCCGTGCTTGGTGGCAGATTCTTAAGCCGTGAATTTAACGTCGCTGGTTACGTAATGGTGTTCACTACACTTATAATATGGATTATATTTTTTATATGTTAAGAAACCAAATGAGCATGGAAGAGTCCAAATCATTCAAGGAAAAAGTGCTTTTAGATTCTGACCGGACCTTGCGTCTATCATGCCGGTCTGGTGACTATGTGTTATGGCTTCGCTGTATAGATATGTTTGCTTCTGGCAAAGACGCTTTTCAAATTCGAGATTTGTGGGAGCTTAAAGATGGTGACCATATACTGATAACCAATCGAGAATGTGATATGCCTCCAGTTTTGATAGATTCTGAATTAGATGGCCCAAATATCTGGCGGTTTGTGCCAGGTGATAGACTTATTCAAATCGGGTTACCTCGCAGAACAACCTCTGATAAGGCGGATAAACCTGTAGTGCTCGAAATAATAGAATGCAAGCAAGATACATTGGTATTTGGTGACTCCACTGTCCCACGCTTTGATAAGGAAAGCGCTTGTCCTTTTTTTGGAACGTTTCCCTCTGCATCATCACCCTTTGCCAAAGAAGTAATCCGACTTGCAATTGAAATAAATGCTTCTCTTGGGCTGCCACGTACATTGGACATAGGGGGATAGAATACCTTGAATGACCAGGAAATAATCCTCAACTTGTGGTATGTGTTCGATGACATGGGACTTATCTATTCTCTGAGGGCTCGTGCCTACGTACGTGCAGGTTCCGATGAGGAGAAGCTCAGGTTCCTGCAGCAGTATGCTACTTTAGATTTCCTGATCGCAAGGCCGTTTCCTGTTCCGGCGCGTTTGAGCACCGAGTTCCTCGAAGAGAATGGGAGCCAGAAACTGCCTGTGTTTACTATGAAAATGTTGGAGACACAGGGAGGACCGCTCAGTGTAGGTGATCTTTTCAAAGAAGTTTACGATGAATTAGAAAACAGCCTGCCGATGCAGACAGAACTTACAATACCGGAGAAACCACTCGTCTGCATCACTCCGCTTTTTGCGGACGATGCAGGGAGAATCTATCCCAAAATAGATAGGCAAATGACATTGAAGGGGTAGTCGGCCAAAACTGCTGTTTTTTGCTTAAAAACGTAGGTAACAAATAGGTGCTTACCCCGGTCAAAAGATACTATTATCAGAATCGCTTATACACACCCTCGATATTGAGCAAAAAACGCAGGTGGTTTCTCTGAATGTCACTCGGAATGGCGAATATTGTACATATTAACGCAATATTCTGTACAATGCTCAAGCGGTCAAACATAAACTCGTCTTCACTTATTGTGTCCGATCTGTAGCTCATACTTAATTTTCTTTAACTATTTATAAGTTGCTCAGCCGCCGTGGGCGTCGATTGTTTCGTCAATTTGTTTCATTGTGGTGGCTGTTGAGTTATTGTATAGGTTCTTTGAAATAAGTCAGAATCTTTTCTCCGACATCTCGCCCGTGAACTGGAAACTGAGGGGCCGGTGCTCCTGACTTTAACTGAGACATTCCCACTCCCGCCTTATTGAGAATAAATGCCGCATCCTTTATCCGCTGGTGTTTGCTGATAAGTTCTACACGCACTTGAGCCGCAAACCTTCCATCCCAAGCGCCTGGCTCTATATGAAGTTGAGGTTCAGAACAAGCTCGAAAAATCCCTATCAACTCATCTTTTTCTATGTTCAAAAGAAATCCTATATCTCCCGGCTCTATCTCATCCAGATATTCAAATCTCTTCGCCTTGTCACCAAATAAGTTACGCAAGAGGCACTCTTCTTCGGTAAGATTATTGCACAGCATTATGAAGCATCTTTCAAACTGAAGCATTGAATATTCCGTTTTGACTTTTACGCTACCAGTACGTGGTGGATTGTAGCTGCTATGAGTTTTTCACTTTTCTCTTTAGACTGTTTTATCTTTTCCTCACTGTAAGCGATGTCCCTTTAAACAATCTGTTTTAACTCAAAAAACTTCAATAGATATCGTTTTAATTGTTGAGCAAGATTTTTCAACCGTGTAAACCTTAATTTCTTAATCCTCTATTGCAAACGAACCTCACACATTTATATAACTCTCCTAAAATCATTGATTGTCCTCTCGATTTTTAAAGTTCTTATAATGTTTTCTGTTTTAGCAAGATAATTTCATCTATATTATTTATTGCTTCGTATATTCCCTTCTTATAAGATATAATATTCTCTCTTTCCTTTTTTAATTTTTTCGACAATTGCTCTTGTAGATCCTTATCTATATCAAGAATAGGAGTTTTCTTTACGTCCGGTTGTGTTATGCTTTTTTGGATTTTTCCAGTTGAATGTCTATGAAAATAAGTCTGTAGAAAATCTGTATTTAATAAATGTTGAACAACTGATGGGTCAAAACCATCCTCCAAGCGTACAATCATCAAAAAGCCACATGGGATATAAATCTTCTCATCTTCTATATCAAAACAATATGATATACCAACATCTATTGAGCGGTTAATAATAATATCGCCTTCGGTCAGCCGGTATTTCTCAAGTTCAGCACCTTTTGATGGTTGTAGATATACTATTTTATTCCGATTGAATCCATCTTTCCTTATATTATTCACCAAAACATAAACGTATTCTGTTTCTTCAAGTGAATAATGCTCTTTTTTAACATCTTTACCATTTCTTATTGAAAATAGTGATTCTCTTAATGGCTTAGTCTTGTAAGGTAATTCTTTAATTCCTTTTTCTAATTCAAACTTAATAAATTGATAATATGGTATATTCATACGGAGTGAAAAATGGTTTGATATCTCGGAGAACTTTATGGTAAACCAATTCTTGTTTATTAAATTTTTATTGCTTCTGAGCCAATCGAGAGCTGTTTTCGGTTTATCAGTGTCTATTTTGATTTCCTTTTTGCCATCAATCTCCTTATATTGCATCAACTCATTTGGTCGTGGTTGAATACTCCTAATAAGCCTTCTATATCCAATTTCATTTACATAAGCCATTGGAATATCATAATCAATGTCCTTTGATACATCGGCAAAAACCCACCAATCACGATTTTTCCCAACTTCAGCAACTTCGTTTTTGTATATTTCAAGTATATTTGCTATTCCTTTGTTATAGTCATGATCGTCAAAATAACTTCCTAGGTAGTCTTTAATTATTTCTACGCTTTTTCCCTCTTTTTTCTCATATTTTTTTAACAAAATCTTATCATTACATATCTTCTTTATATTGTTAATTCTTGTTTTTAATCGCGCGAATTTATTACTAGACTTTCTCCACAAATCTTGAAATTTGTTAATTTCTTCAATAGTTCTTTTCCTAGCAAACAATAAACTCGTTTTAGTTGAAGTATAAGGTTCAAAAGTTAATGTTGGCATTGAAACGATAGCTAGTATTTCGAAATACTTATAAATGAATATGCGTATTGGTTTATTCTCCGAAACATCAAAAATGCTTTCTGGTAAAACTACTCCAAGTAAACCATTTGGTTTTAATAATTGATACCATCTTTCAATGAACAAATTCTCAGAGTCAGATCTTTCTCCGAATACAAAACTATTTTCTAATTGTTTTTTTGTTTCCTTATCTAGGAGTCTGTCCGAGTAATAATTGTACAGTCTTTAATGGAATGGTATAATACTGGCCGATATTTATATAAGAGAAATTCAATTCTTGGAGACTCACGGATGAGTAAAACATATCGGCCCTGGAATCCTAATCAACAGT
>DATKYR010000303.1:0-5601 GCA_035528395.1 Sedimentisphaerales bacterium | reverse complement strand
CAGGAGTTGATCATGAATTCACAAGCTGTGCTGGTTTTAGGAAATCATGCCCACAGGGATCTGGTTGAGGTTCTTTCAGGCTTAGGTTTTGCCTCACAGGTGTGGGGAAGTATGCAGCACTCCCTCGACAAACTTCGACATCAGAAATTTTCTGCAATCTTGGTCGATCTAAAGTTTACCCATGCTGATGTTTTGGAGTTTATCCTGAACGTAAGAGACATCGACAAGAAAATTCCAGTGGTCGTGATAGGTCATGGAACAGACGAAAGAATTGACAGAAAAATCGCTAAGCAGGACCACACAATAGTTCTCAGTGAAGTCGAAAGCGGCGACAAACTCGCTGAGAAATTAGAACAAGTGCTAAATGCCTTTTCTAAGAACAATTGAGCGTTATGTAACTATTTTGGTACCTTTTTCAACAATGAAGGATTTTTGACATGCCTATCAAATTCAAATGCCCGCACTGTCAAACATCACTGGAAGCTATAAGTGATTTAGCAGGCAAGAAACAATCTTGTCCCATGTGCGGTCAGGCGGTCACCGTGCCGAAGACAGATTCTGGACCCCAAAGTGAGGGAAAAGAAAAAGCGAAACAAGAACGAAGTATTCTTAGAACAGCACGTCAATAATCTAGGAACTTCATCCTTGTTTGTGGGATTTGGTGCAGTGTGAATTCAAGCGGTACAACCGCATGATGGCTTTTTGAAGAACAGGCTGTTGACTACAGTTTATTAACTGAGCTTCGGGACCGAACCGAGTTGGGTTGTTGCTTACTTCCGCTGGAACCTAACGTGAGTTCGGCGCCCACCTGGTAAGGGTTGTTTATATATAAAACTTAAAGTTGAGGGACTTGAGAAATGAGATCTTATTAAAAACTGGGGATGATTCAGCCGCCAAGGGCATTGACGTGGAGCAGGTCCTTCAGGCGTAGTGACGTGTTGTAGCGTGCAGGAACAACTTTTACCAAGACAAGGAAGACAAATGGGAAATCTAAGATAGAAAAACTTCGAAAAGTGCCTTGCAAAGCTCCGAGTCCAGAAGCAGACAGGTAATTCTGATGCCAATCAGGCTTAGGCGCATGGTTGAGTAGTCAGAGTATAAAATTTTATTAATTTCCGTCATATATTAAGGATATTGGTATGAAACGTAACAAGATAGAACAATCTGTCTCAGAGAAGATCCGATGTATTAAATCTGGCATAGAGGAAGTGCGATTTCCAGACAAACATGGCCATGTAAACCAAGACGAAGAATGGTGCGAGATCATCACGAAGAAAGAAAGGCGACGTATTCGCTTTCACGACTATCACAAGATTTTCCAAGTGCCTGGTCTTTATGAGGAGATTTTCCACGGGCGACTGGACTGTCAAAGCCCGTTTCGAGTCGTTCGGCTTCTCGATGATGTCGTTGCTGAGTCTGAGATAGAGATACGTGACCTAAAGGTGCTCGAAATCGGGGCCGGCAACGGCATTGTTGGAGAGACGCTCAGAGCCTACGGCGTGCGCAGCATTGTCGGTATTGATATTCTCGATGAGGCAAAACATGCGGTGGAGCGAGACCGGCCCGACACTTATGACAACTACTTTATTGTTGACTTTACCGATGTTCCCGAACGTCAGGAGGAACAGTTTCGGAGCCGCAAGTTCAACTGCCTGGTTACTGTGGCGGCCTTGGGATTCGGAGACATACCGCCGGACGCATTCGCCAAGGCCTTAGACCTTATTGAGATTAACGGATGGCTGGCGTTCAACATCAAAGAAGACTTCGTCTACCAGGCAGATCGATCTGGATTCGCCCAGCTTATAGATGATTTGAACCGGAAACAAATCATCCAGACACAAGCCTACCGTCGATACCGACATCGATATTCCATTACAGGTGCGCCTCTGTACTACGTCGCATTTGTATCAAGGAAACTTCGCGAGGTTCCCGATGAGATTCTGCAAGACTGACGTAGGTCTGCATCTTAGCAATCACTATTTCTTTGGAGTATATTATGCATCGTAATGCACTTACTTTTTTGGCCTGTCCCCGCTGCGGCCACAAAATGTCACCTATGGATTCTGTTGGAAATGGTGAGGATATCACACGCGGCATTCTGGCATGCGAGCAAGGCTGCGGCCAATATCCGGTTCAGAACGGTGTTCCGGTGCTTCTGCCGGAACGCTGCCGACAGACTTATGACGTGGCGGACCTTCAAGAAAGCACGCGCGACCGCTTCAGTGCAGAGTGGCACATGTACCGCTATGGTGAGACTACTTGGGGTGTGACGGTTGAGGAACGCGTCCCGGTGGTGCTTCATGAGCTCAACTGGTCGAAAGAGGATCTCACGGGAAAAGTGATACTGGATGCGGGCTGCGGTAATGGCACCCTATCTCACGCGTTGGCGAAATTAGGCGCTACCGTCGTGGCCCTCGATCTTAGTAGCGGTGTTTTCAGGGCCCAACAGCACTGCACGCGTGAGAATCTGCACTTTGTCCAAGGGAATCTATATTTTCCACCCTTCAAACACAATATTTTTGATGCGATTTACTCATGTGGTGTTTTTCACCATACACCGGACACGCGGAAATGCTTCGATGCCTTGTTGCCGGCCTTGAAAAATGAGAAGCAGGCACGGTACTTCGTGTGGTTATACAGCAAGCGATCTATGCTGTTCAATTGCACTGTGGAACAGGTGATGAAGTTGACCCGTAGGTTACCTCCGCAAGTGGTCGTTCCTCTTTGTTATCTCTTGGCTCCAATTGTCGAAGCAGGCTCGCGTGCCGTCACGGCGCTCGGTATCGCGAAATATGGCCCTCGAACCTTGAGGGATCGTGCTATCCAAAACTATGATTTGCTCGCGCCAACAATTGTGTGGTACCACGAGTTTGCCGAGGCAGAAGTGTGGGCAAGGCAGGCGGGATTCGAGAATATTGAACAGACCGACTACAGTTCTCAAAACAGTGGCCTTTCATCAGGAGTCAAGCAGCTCTTAGATAAGTATCGTTCCATTTGTCGACCGGGTTTTGGCATTCTCTGCAAAGGCCTACGCGCTACTGCGTCATGATAAAACTGGAAAATGTCAGCAAGAGTTTTGACGGAGGCAAGTCCTTCGCTGTGAAGGACCTTTCACTTGAGGTCCACGACGGAGAGACTCTTGTCTTGCTGGGCACCTCCGGCAGTGGCAAAACGACCACGCTTAGAATGATCAATCGACTGATTGATCCCACAGAAGGACTCATCTCAGTAGACGGTCGCAACGTTATGGACCAGAATCCAGTGATGCTGCGACGATCCATGGGTTATGTGTTCCAAGGCATTGGTTTATTTCCCCATCTGACCGCGGAGAGGAACATTCGCACGGTTTTGTCCTTGCTGGGGTGGCCCAAGCGCAAACAAAAAGAGCGTGTACGAGAGCTCTTGGAGCTTGTGGACCTTGATCCGCTAGCGTATGGCAAGCGACTGCCGTGTGAACTCTCAGGTGGACAACAGCAGCGCGTGGGCGTTGCCAGGGCTTTAGCCGGCTCGCCAAAATACTTGCTCATGGATGAGCCGTTTGGCGCGCTAGATGCAATCACACGCGATGTACTCCAGCAGCAATTGCTAGAAATCCAGGAAAAGACAGAGGTAACAGTCGTCTTCGTCACGCATGACATCCTTGAGGCCCTCACTGTTGCCTGCCGCATTGCCGTGCTGAATGAGGGCCATCTGGAGCAGATCGAAACGGCCGAGAGAATCGTCAGCAATCCACAAACTGCATTTGTCCAAGAAATGTTCGCCAAGCCGACTGCTCAGTTAAAGCATTTTGAGAGACTGCTATAGCCATGAATCAGTTTTTACAACTCTTCGTTGACCGTTGGTCAGAGATAATGGCAAGGACGGGTGAGCATTTTGTCTTGACCGGGCTGTCCACCTTGATCGCGACGTTAGTGGGTATTCCAGTGGGAATCATTGCGCAGCGAATAAAACGACTGCGGCACTGGCTGGTCGCATTTGTCAATCTCTTTCAAACCATTCCCAGCTTGGCCATGCTGGCGATTTTGCTCGTGGTTATGGGCAAAATCGGGGTTGCGCCGGCTCTACTGGCCCTCGTCCTTTATGCACTGCTGCCAATCGTTCGGAACACCATTACAGGACTCAATCAGGTCTCTCCCGACATTAACGAAGCGGGCAGAGGGATTGGAATGACTGCAGGACAGTTGCTCTGGCGCGTGCAATTCCCACTGGCCTTTCCCGTCATTATGGCTGGCGTTCGTACGGCTACGGTCGTGGGTGTGGGAATCGCTACGCTCTCAGCATTCATTGGGGCCGGTGGGTTGGGTCAGTTTATCAACCGGGGTCTGGCCACCTACAACACGAATCTTATCTTGTTGGGTGCCATCCCGGCAGCCATCCTTGCGTTGGCTGCGGATGGATGCTTGAGCTTGGCCGAGCATTCACTTCGCCCAACACCTTTCAACGAAAGGCACAAGCTGCGGTACCGTCTTAAACCCATCTTTGTAACACTACCAGTCATTCTATTTGCCTCGGGCATGCTGCTTGTGGTGGTTCCAAGAGTAATCGATGACGATCCCGCTGCCAATTCTGAGGCAGTAATAAAGATAGGCACGAAGAACTTCACAGAACAACTGATCCTCGGCGAATTGATGGCTCAACTCATCGAGGATCACACAGATCTCAGGGTCGAACGACGGTTCAACCTTGGCGGCACAATGATATGCCATAACTCACTCATCCGTGGAGAGATTGACCTTTACGCTGAATACACAGGCACGGCGTTGACTGCCATATTGAACAAGTCAGCCACTAACGATCCCGACGTTGCGTATGATCGTGTCACCGATGCGTACCACAATCAGTACGATCTTATATGGCTGAAACCCTTCGGGTTTGACAACACGTATACCATTACAGTGCGCCAAGCCGCTGCAAATGAATACAACTGGAATACTATTGACGATCTCGTCCCTGATGCACCCCAATTGCATGCCGGATTCACGTCTGAGTTCATGGAGCGAGAGGACGGTTACCCTGGACTGAAGGAGGTCTATCGCATAGACTTTGGCAAGGTCTCTGATCTGGAACCGTCGTTGATGTACGATGCCTTGGCGAAAGGGCAGGTCGATGTGATCTGTGGCTTCGCCACGGATGGCCGCATCGTTCGGTACGATCTGAAGCCTTTGGAAGACAACATGGAGTTCTTCCCACCCTATGAGGCCGCCCCCGTCATCCGTCGTGAGCTCCTGAATGCGTACCCAGAGCTCAGGTCGATACTGGAGAGACTTGATGGACGCCTCGACAATGCGACGATGCAGCAACTCAATTCTCGGGTGGACCAAGGCCAAATGGATATACAAACCGTAGTACGCGATTTCCTCATAGAAATGTCTATGGTCTCGGAAGACCAAAATGAAGAATACCGTTGAGGCCAGGGCTGCGGTTTTGGGGTCTCGCGGCCTCTTATTGTGAGCAATTGCAGATTCAGAAATCTCTGCAAATTACTATAGCCCTTTCTTCAGAGTTCAGCTAAGACATCCTTGATTACTGTGCAAGAACTTTACACATTGGTGACACTTTATACTTTCGATTCAGGCTGCAAAAAAAGGCTTCAAACAGTGC
>DATKYR010000302.1:0-93389 GCA_035528395.1 Sedimentisphaerales bacterium | reverse complement strand
TCCGAATAAACAAACCCAATTTCCAAAATGGCCAAAATGAACGTAAACTTAACTTTAACAAAGGATTACAAAATAAACTATGTTTTCGCAGCCCAAAAAACAAACCCAAACAAACCCAATCTTGTCCGCCGTAGGCGGATTTCGAAAGGCCAAAATCGCTTACCAAAAAATCCGGCCACACCCCCACCCACTGCGATTTAATTGTGCCCTTTACAAGAAATCACTTATTTGGCATTATGGGACAGTGAATATGAAGGAATCAGTGTCATAAAGTACGGTTTCATTAAATGCTTAAGGAAAGGTGATTGCAATGACAAAATCATACACAACAACCACTCGCAGAGAGTTTCTTAAATCACTGGGCCTGGCCACAGTCGCGCTGCCATTCGCTGCCGGTTGTGCTTCGGCCCAGCCGTTATTCAATGCGGGCAAAAAACCCCGAAATGTTGTCTTTATCCTCAGCGACGACCACCGTTACGATTTCATGGGCTTTCTCAATAAACCCAAATTCCTCAAGACCCCAAATATGGACCGTATGGCTCGTGAAGGTGCTTATATCAAATACGCTACTGTTTCAACGGCTCTATGTTCGCCCAGCCGCGCCAGTATCCTCACCGGCCAATTCGCCCATAGACACGGTGTCGTTGACAATAACAGCCGCGTCCCGGCAGGTACCCGCTTTTTTCCCCAGGACCTGCAGAAAGCCGGCTGGCAAACCGCCTTCATGGGCAAATGGCACATGGGCCACGCCAACGATGAGCCACGTCCCGGTTTTGACAAATGGATCAGCTTCAAAGGCCAGGGTGTTTATTTCAATCCCACCTTCAACATCGATGGCAAACAAGTGAAACGCGATGGCCATGTCTCCGACCTGCTCACCGAATACGCTCTCGACTGGCTCAAGAACGACCGCGACCAAGACAAGCCTTTCTTACTCTATCTTTCCCATAAAGCTGTTCACGGTATGTTCGAGCCGGCCAAACGACATCTTGGCAAATACGATGATGTCAAACTCGAATATCCCAAGAGCATGGCTTACACTGAAGAAAACTACAAAGGCAAACCACAATGGGTCAAAGAGCAACGCAACAGCTGGCACGGCGTGGACCACATGTATCACGGCCAGATGGACTTCGACACTTTTTACCGTCGTTATTGCGAAACCCTGCTCAGCGTCGATGAGAGCATCGGCCGCGTCATTAAGTACCTCGAAAGCAACAATCTCGCCGAAGATACGCTCGTCATGTATATGGGCGACAACGGCTTCGTTTTTGGCGAACACGGGCTTATCGACAAACGGCACATGTACGAAGAATCGATGCGTGTACCATTCTTAGCCTGGTGCCCCGGTATGATTGAACCAGGTTCAATTATTGAAGAGCTCATCCAGAACATCGACATCGCCCCAACCGTAATGGATGTAGCCGGCCTCGATACCCCCGAACGTATGGACGGACAATCGTTCCTGCCCATCCTGCAGGGCAAAAAGACCCCCTGGCGCGACAGCGCCTTCTATGAATACTACTGGGAACGTAACTTCCCCCATACCCCAACTACCCATGGCGTCCGTACCAACCGCTACAAATACATCCACTATCATGGCATCTGGGACATTGATGAACTCTACGACCTGAGAAACGACCCGGAGGAAATGAATAACCTAATCGACAGCCCCGAACACCAAGACCTGATTAAACAACTCAACAACCGCATGTTCGAATGGCTGGAAAAAACCGACGGTATGCTTATCCCCCTGCGCCGGGACCAGGGTTTCCGTGCAATCGAACGTAATCCTGACAAGATCAGAAAATAACTAATACCAATTCACTACTGTCCCATTAACCAACTTGGCGGTTAACATAAGCTCTTTAAAAGCAAAATGTTACAATGCTTTTTTGCAGTTATCGATTTGAAAAAGCTTAGTAACGGAACCTTGATATTGAGTCAAAATCAATGATTTTAGCTTATGCCTGGCTCTTAAAAGCACTTTTTAATAATTCGAAAAACCGTATTTTTGAAACATAATCAAGGGAGTTCAGCAAAACTAAACTACTTAATTTTGTAACTTACTGTCAATAAACGACTTTTAATGGGACAGTAGTGATACCAATTATAATTAAAAGCTGCGCTTTATATAAAGAGCAGCGAGCCATCCCCAAGCTCGTCCCGACCTTTCGGGACTCGCTTGAAGCTGCCACTCATCAAATTAGATGTTACAGAATACTACCGGCTGAGCAACCACTCCACGGCTGCCTTTGCAATATCCCGAGATTCGCCCGAGAACGTCGTCAGGTTCTCAAGCTCGCCGGCGGCAATGAAGGCGGTATTAACAATCGGCGGGGCTTCTTTCCCTTCTCCCGCGAGCCATAGTCGCGTGGGTGCCGAGAGCGCCAGCAGTCCAGGCAGGTCGTCATACTTGGCCGCGCCCGGCATGAAATTTATATCGTAAACATCCTTCAAATCGGCGAAGCGAAATCCCTCTGTGTTAATCGCCGCGCGCGTGACTGTCCCTTGTGCCTGTGCGACTGCGGCAGCCACCAACGGGCCGGCACCATTCGGGCCAACCACATCGATCTCATGCTGTTTCACATCGTCGTGCTTCACGAACGCGATCACTGCCAGGATGTCGTGCACACGACGAGCAAACACCGGCAGGTTGTAACAGTACGTCCAGCCGGCAAATGCCTCTTCACCGGGCAGCCAGCGCTGCCGTTTGTCCGGCCGTCCTTCTGCTTGGAACTCGCCCTGGTATAGCAAGTCAACGCCAATCACGGTCACGCCGGAATTAAGCAGGCTTTGAATCGGCGCCTTTAGCGAACCGTCGTCCAAATACAGTCCGGATTTTCCCCGTTCGTCGATCCAAATCACGGTTCGCTGCAGGGCCTGGTTTGGTGCAAGGATAACCATTGGCAATTCCACCTGGTGATTCTCAATAGTTCGATAACGCAGGAGTCCAGGTGTTTCTCGATACTTGCCTCGGTCTGCTGATTGCGTTGATTCGAAACCGAGCTCCGGGTCGTTCGGCAGATTCCGCAGCAAGACGTCCCACGCCCCGCCGACAACTTTACGATAACGTTCGAGAGACTTACCATCTCGAGGAGCCAAAGCAGTGATTTGCCTCTCGGCGTCGTCGGTCAGCCATTCGAGAAGCTTGTGCTCAAAGTCGGGACCGCCTTCGGGTCGAGGATGTTGAACGTCCCATACCGACAATTCCTCGCGCTGAAGCCGCTTGTACGGGCGTTCAAGAATCGGTTCCTCAAATCCGAGGTCGAGATGCCGATTGAGCCAGTGGTACATGGCCGCCCGGCTGACATAGTTGTAGTTGTGTGGAAAATGCAAGAGGGCGACGTGCGAAACGTTCTGCTCTGCTCCGAGTACTCTATAGTGCTGCTTCAATTCAGGAAATCCTTGTTCCGGCATGGTCCGTGTATCGTCATCAGCCGAAATCAAGAGCAGCGGCCTGGGTGCGTGCAGCGCGGTGAATTCGAGGTTGTACGTACCGATGCGAAGTCCACTTATGTTCTCACATGTGCATCCACCCTGCCGAGTGGTAGAGACAATCACTACAGGCACGGAGACGAGCGGCCGGTCGTCCACGGCACACAGCATGAACGTCTGGGTCCCTCCTCCGCTGCCCCCGGTCACCGCGATACGCTGGGGATCGACGTCCGGCAGACTGGTCAGGAAATCGAGGGCGCGGATGGAATTGTATGTGTGCAGTCCCATCGGGTTTTGCAGGTTCAGTTCGGCCGAGGCGCTATAAAGACCGCGGGCAGGCGGTTCTTTGAACTTCACCCGAAGCTGCGAAAACCGATGAGCGACATCTAATGGTATCTGTACGCTGTCGCCGTAGCCGATCATGTCGTAGTGAAACACTACACAGCCCATGCGCGCGAGCTGTACACAACGCGACTGCATGAAGCTGCGTCCGCCTTCTTCAAACCGCTCGGCGCCTTGAACAATCTGCTGACGAACTGCATTACGCCCTACGTCCTGAAAACGCCCGCCTGGAAAATGCCCATGAGGACTCAACACTCCCGGTCGTCTTCCCGTTCCATCTTTGGGGCGATAGAGATTGCCGGTAACGTAGAAGCCGGGGATGCTTTCGAAATAGACTTTTTCGACAGTGTAATCACCCTGGTCGATTTTGCCATGAATAACCGGATTCAGCGGTGACTTGGTCGGCATCGGCCATAGACCCAGTGTCACGCGCAATATCCGCCGGGTGTGCTCGACGCGCTGCTTCCATTCTTCCGGTGACCTGGCAGGGACAAACGAAAAGTCACCCCTTTCACCCCTCAAGGGATTGAGGCGCGTGTCGGCCGGGATATCGCCAAGCGGCAGAACACGCGGCGGCTTAGCAGTTGCACAAAGCTCGAGCGGTTTAAGACATAGTGATGCAATAATTAAGACGACAATCCACCCAGCCGTGCCAAAGCCACGGCTCGACAGGCAAGGCCGACGGGCGGACCTCCTTAACATGTTTGGAATTGTCGGAACGTACACTGTTACCTCTCCCGCAAAAGATACTGCGTATAACTATCAGGACTTGTGGTGAGAGTCTTGTTTCCACATCATAACGAAATCGACTCCAAAGAACCCGGCACATCCGGGCGCTGGTCATGGTGACCTGTTTGGACTGAACGGTGCTTTACGACCCGTTCCAATCGCCTGCCAATGCAGAGCACCTGACCATCGAGGAGAGTCAGGATCACGCGGCCCGTGCCGTCCACGGCCATACCCCATGGCACGGGAGCAGACGGGAGTGTTTGACTCCAGAGCCGTTTGCCGCTGCGGAGCTCCAGTGCGGCGACTTGTGATGCGTCAGCGATCACAACGGCATTTTTCGTTACCGCAACAGCAATGCTGCCAGGACAGTCATGTTGCCATAATGGTTTCTCGGAGACCTTGAATTGGCCCCACGCCTGTGTAATATGCTTTGGGATTTTTTCGTCCGTCACGCATCGGCTCAATGCGTCCTTTTCGAGCGGCTCGTAACATAGCAGCTTGCTGTTGTCTATCCAGACAATGTCGCGCTGTCCGGTTGAAGCATGCAACAGCTTCCTGGTCACTGTGTGGTCGTACACGGGGATATCCGGACGGGAGTAGAAGGGACGCCCACAGGCGATCACTCGATTGCCTACAAGGGAAAGCTCCCAACCACGCGGACTGGTTGACTCACAATTAGCCAGAGGCGCCGGGTCGTTGAGACACTTTCCGTCGAGTATATCGTAAACGGCAGGTGAAACGGCGTTCCCGCCGGCAAGATAGAGCTTGTCCTCGTAGAGCAACAGGTGCCCCTGCACGCTCACGCCGGTACGAGCCTCCGGATCCAAATGTCCGGATGTGTCGTTGCACCATCGGACGTTTCCGGTAGCCGGATCGAGCGCGTACACGTAGGTTCCGTCGTAGTTCACAAGACCGGCTGCGACATAGGCGGTTCCGTCTTCCACAAGGACGCCGCTTGCCGCGGGCCAAGTGGAGAGCAGTTTTCCGTAGACCGGGATCTTGCGTTCGGCCGGTGCGGCCCGGAAACGCCAAAGCAGCCGTCCCGTTTTGGCTTCAAAGGCATATACCCAACCATCACTCGAACCGACGAGGGCCCGGCCCTTCCAGATGGTCGGCGGGATTCGGATCTCACCGCCGGTGTAGGCTTTCCATTGCTCGCGCCCGGTGTCACCGTCCAGGGCCCGAACGACTCCATCCGAGCCGGCCAGCAGGACAAGACCGCCGAGAGCGACTGGAGCTGTGGGCCGGACACCTGCCAGAGAGGACGGCTTCGTTCGCCAAAGCAAGCGACAGCTTTCGGGGACGACCGCCTTGGTTGTAGTGGTTCGTTGGTTGTTTGCCCTAAAGGTGGGCCAGTCGGCGCCGGATGCAGTCAGCGTCTCAACCGGTGCAGTCCCGCTGGGTCCTTTCTCGAGCCGATCCCGCCGGGTGCTGTCCGGGGTGAAGTCGAAGTTACCGGCCGGACCAAGGCAAGTCAGGCCACTCAGCGTAAACTGGCAGTCACAGACAAAGGGCCACCAGTAGAGCAAGCCGTTGGCCACCGTCACCCCGTCATGACAAGGAGGACGCATGGGAGATAACCATCGCGGACGAGCACTGGCCAGATCGAAACGAACCGAGCCACCCATGGCCCGGAACAGGATGCTGTCCGGAGTACCCGTGGGGCGAGTGCAGGCTCGGCGACCGATCGGCAGCTCCGCCAGGACCTCTCCGGTCAGTGGGTCGAACTTTTTGCTGAGGTTGTTCCCCCAGGGACCACTGATGGCATACAAGCCTTCGGAATGAATTATCAATTGGAAGTTGTCATACGGGTGCTGCCAGATTATCCGACCGTCTTCGGTGGAAACGGCCAACAGTTTTCCTATCTGCGGACCGGCGAAATACAGTACGCGGTCGCTGCACTTCAAATAGACCGTCGTGCGCCAGTTTGTCTGCCAGCTCTGACGGGGAAGGTACTCTCCGATGGTCTGGAAGAGCTCGGGCGCGTTATCCTTCGTCTTGCGCCATAGGACCCGGCCCGTCTTTGCGTCGAGGCAGGTCAAATAAGTCCCGAACCGGAAGGCAAAAATCCGCCCGTTCTTCATGCAGACGGCACGGCCGTCTATCGGCTCGTCTTCGTGATAGTGCCACAAAACGGTCCTGGACTTAGGATCGATGGCCAGCAGGTTACGGCCAAATCCCCAGGGCTGCTCGGGCTGATTGTAGCCCTTTGATATACCAGTCCAGGGCCAGCCGTGAGCCTGACGTTTCCACCGCATTGTTGCGTCCACCTGCTCCGCTTGGCCAAGGAGAGCGTAGAGGACGCCGTCTTCCAGCGCCATCCATTTCCAGAACGTCCCTCCCGCCACGTCCACTGGCGGAATGATCTCGCCTTTCCTCCGGCCCGTCACGGTATCGATAAGTTTGCAAAACTTGTCGTCGCCCAGGAAGAGCGTGTCCGGCGTGGCGATCATGGTATTACGGTGGACCATGAGTCCTTCCGGCAGCGGTTGTTTCCAGAGCATCGTGCCGTTGAATCCATTGAACGCCACGAGTGTGTTCAGGAAGGGCTCCTCGCGTTTGTGCCAGGCAACATGGCCGAAGGCCTTGAAAACGCGGCCAGCGGCGGTAACGGCCAACTGCGGCGCAGGACCATACCGCGGGTCAGCGAGGAACTGCGTCAGGTATGGTGCTCGGATGAGGCGATCATGCGAGAGCGGGTTGTTGTCCGGACCATGATAAGGATGGCTCCAGTCGTCCATGCCGTCGGGGACGGGCTTGACCAGCTCTCGCTGCCCAAGCAGCGCACGACCCTGAGGTCGCAGGACGCGAAACGCCTCTGCTTCGGACAGCTTGCTTGCGCCGCCCAGTGCGATGAGGGCGTCCGCCACGTTGTTGGCCAAGTTAAGATGGCTCAAATCCCCCTGGTCGATTTGCAGACGGGTCGCATTGAGCCCGGCTGCTTCAACCGTCCGGCGGGCGCGATCGACGTCTTCGGAGCTGGGCAGCTGCACATAGACCAACAGGTCGCTTTTGTGAGCCATTTCTATTGCCAATTCACAACTCGTATCTCCGAGAACAACGCAGATTCCATCCTTGGCCCCCAGCTTTTTGAGCAGGCGCTCGGTATTCTCCCGGGCAATAGTCGATGGGACAACAGCCGCGCCTACAAGTAACACAAAACTCAAATTGAACAGAAAACACCGCTTACATTTCATAGGAATCTCCTTTCACATCACTTCAATCCTGAATTAATATGAACACATTCTACTACGCTCAGTGTTCATCCTGAGCAGAATCGAAGGATGAACTATACCATTGATTTCCTGCAGAATCAAGTTGTAAGCCAGTGTTCTATGATTTCATCCGCGGCCCCGGGAAGAATGCCGAGGAGCCAGGCGAGATCAATAATCGTGGGGCGCCTGCGAATTTCGTGCATGTGGAGGACCGCAGAAAACAAACGCTCACGGGAGCATCCAATATCCGCAAACGTGTGGGCGGCACCGGCAGTTTTAAGGCAGCTCTTAATTTGGTGGGGAGAACGAACCTGGTCTTTGGCCCCAGCAAGAAAGGCCCGCCAGGTTTTACCACCAGCCGTGCCAGCCCGCTGCGACGCATCGCGGCGAGAGCCACGTCTCGGCAGGTCGGTAAGTTTTTCGCACATAGTTTTGAGCATGGGTTTCTTCTGTTCGTATTGTTGACGGACATTCTCGGCCAAACTACCCCAGAAGGTGCTATCGATGTCAGATGGAAAAGGGCAGCAGCTGGGGGTTTCTATCTGGAAGATTCGCTCATAGACCGCTGCTGCAAATAGAGTTCCGATGCCGACCTGTCGGCCATGAAGGTCGTGAGCAACGCTATCAATGCCGGACATCATGTCCAGAGTATGGCTGAGGAGGTGCTCGCCACCTGAAGCCGGCGCTGAGGTACCCACGATAGTCATGGCGATGCCGGAGTACAGTAAAGCATTGAAAAGGGCTTCTATTGCGGCAGGCTGACGGTTCTTGATGTCCCCTGGCCGGTCAAAATAGTAAGTCTCCAAAGTGTTGATTATTTCGCTGCAATAACGGCAGAAGTATTCACCGCAAAAGATATGGTTGAGGAGCCAGTCGGCGGTGCTGAGGGGTTTGGCGATGGTATCGCCAAGACCGGCGGTGGTCAATTCAAAAGGGGCATTGAAGATTACCGAAGGGATCGCGAATACAGCAAGGGGAGGTTTGGCAGGGATTATGGTTTTAACACCTTTTATCGCGGGAGCGACATTGGCGGCGGTGAAGCCATTCATAGTTGCGGCGGTCGCAACAACAGCGTAAGGCAGGCCATGTTCGAAGGCCAACCATTTGGTCAGGTCGTTGATGACGCCGCAACCGACCGCAAGGGCAATGTCGGTAGAAGGCAACCGGTCGTCGAGCCAGTAATGAGTGGTGTCATCGCAAACGGGACTGCCATGGTCGGCGTCAGGGACAATAATATGGCGTACTGACCAACCTGCTTGTTCAAGGGCCTGCCGGGCACGCTCGCCGGCGATGACCCAGGTCCGCTGGTCGGCTACTATGAGAACACAGCGTCCATCAACAAGGGATTCCAAAAAATTGGGTAAACGCTCCAGGGCATCCTCTGCATAGACGAGGCTTTTGATGGGAACTTTGTGGCTGCGTCCGCATTCGCAATTAAAGGTTGTATCGAGCAGCTCTTTGGGATTCATTGTCTCAGTGTCACTCAGTTTCGGCTATAAGCTCGGTGTGCTGCATTGCCTGTCCCGGGCGAAGCCGAGGGAACCTGTCCAAGCCTTACATAATCTTTTCGACCACTACTTGCTGTCCTTCAGTGAAGTGTGCCGTGGCGGCGTCTTCCGGGCTGATTAGCATCAGTTCTCCGTGGTCCGAGCCGGCGGGCGGGCCGGCTTTGACATGGACGGAGTGCAACCCTCCATACCACCAGCGGATATGACTGGCATAAAGCAGGTCGCCCGGTTCGGCAGCCATTTTGTCTAATGCCGATTGAGAAACGATAACCACGTTTTTCCCTGCGAGGCTTTTGTCAAGTTTGGTCTGGAGCCGCACTTTTCCACCGGGTTTTAGATTGGGCCGGCCTCCTTTGAACTTACGCATAGCATCAATTTGGGTCCCGGCAACGAGCCCTTTCAATTTAGCCTCTGGTTTCGGTTTGGTAAACCATGTTACAGAGACACCCAGAGTCCCTGCCGCTAACAAACCGAACAAAGCCCGCATGAACTTGTAGCTGTCCGGCCCCATTCCGAAGTCAAGAGGCCCCACCAGCACATCCGGCCAAATGAAAGACAAACCAATCAGGAACGCCCCACCGGCGATGGTCACAAAGGCAGCCGCAGGGGTATATCGCTTCCAGATAATCCCCAGAAAGATAGCTGTCAGAACCGGCGGTGTAACGGCAGCCGTAAACATACTGTGCGCCCCATAAATGGTGTCTCTCATAAATATGGGTACCAGAGCCAGGCCCAAACCGGCCGCACACAGACTCGTTATTCGCGCCACCCGCAGGTAATGTTTGTCGCTGCTTCCGGGCTTAACGTACGGTCTCCAAATGTCATTTACAAATATTGCACTGACAGCATTTATAAGCGTATCGGCGGTACTCATCAATGCTGCTGTCAAAGCAGCGAGCACAAAGCCGAAAATCCCCGGGGCACATAGAAAATTAGCGGCTTTTACAAAAGAATCCGAGGCCTCAGTGGTCAGCTCGCCATTGTTAACCAGCGCCTTGGCAATCCATCCGCCGCAACTGGTGGCGATGGCAGCCAGCGGAGCCAGCACAAGGATCCAGCAGACCACCATCCGACGTGAATCCTTGACACTCTTGAGCGAGAGAAATCGCATGATAAAACCCTGGTGCATGAGCATGAGGGCTCCTGTATTGGCCAGCCCGTCCTGGACGTAGATGCCGATAAAACTGAACTTAGGCGGTGCATTGAACTCCGAAAAAGCATACTTATGTTCCTGTGGAAGCAGTGACCAGAATTCGCCAAAACCGCCGAAATGATAAATAGCGGCAGCGAACAGCCCCAGGCCTGCAATGAGCAATATTAGTCCCTGGACAAGGTCGGTCATAATAACCGCTGTTTGCCCACCGATGTAAACATATAAAGCCACCGCTACTGCTGTTATTATTGCCCCGGTCATGACCTGCCAGCCCAGCAGCGTGTGCAGCGTCCTGCCCAACGTTATGAGGTTGATACCGATGTATCCAATAATGTAGAGCAGGATAATAAACGTGGCAGCGATTCGTGTCTTTTTATCGAAACGAACTTCCAGATACTCTGGAATTGACTGAATTTTCATATAGTAAATAATTGGTATCCAGACCAGCACGAGGATTGGCATCCAGAACCAATCGTTGAGATAGGACTGCGTGCTGCAAATGCCATATTGAAATCCGGCCGCACTGTACTTTATAAAACTGTAACTTCCAACGACAGTGGCAACACACGAAAAAGCGATCAGCCACCATGAAAACCTCTGTCCGCCGAAAAAGAAGTCTTTGGTAGTGGTAGTATACCGGCCGAAATACAGGCCGAACCCAAGCACCGCAACGAAATAGAACAGCATAACTGCGTAGTCGAGATTTCCGCCGATAGCTTGAGCAATCATAGCGATTCTCCGTTTGCCCAATAGGGTGCCAGAAACGTAAAGATACATACGATGGCCAGCATTAACAAGAAACCAGCGACGAGTATCACTACGAGCCGGCGGTCTTCGGCGATTTTTAAGTTAAGGTATCCCCCGCGTAATCCACCCCAGATTCCGATGAGGCATAATAATGCACCAATACCGAACTGGCAGATAATCGGCCAAACTCGCAGCATATTCACTTGCCGTTTCTCCTGTTCTAAAATCCTAAAAAATCAATGACCGGTCATCCTTTGCCGGATATCGGCTGTATCTTTCAACTGCTCTCTAAGCCAGGCTGGACGATTAGTCGTTATTCCATCTACTCCAAGTTTAACCAGCCGAATTGCTTCTTCAGGCTCGTCCACTGTCCATACATAGAGCTTTTGTGCCGAAGCTTTCACGGCATCCATAAAGTCCTTCGTAACACCAGCATAATGAACATCCAGACCGTCGAGGCCTTTATTCTTAGCTATTTGAACAAGCTGCGGATCGTGCAGAATCCATTCCTCGGTTTCTTTGTCTTTTTCAGTTCCCTTGAGCCAATATGTGGGGACATCAATAAGTGCTTTGGACAAAGCCACGGTCTCCAGGTCGAAGCCGATAATGACTATTTGAGACATTTTACCGCTCTCAATGATGAGCTTCCGGAGAATGGGCAAAACCTCTTTCTCGCATTTTATTTCAACGTAGAGTTTCCGCCCGGGAGGTATTGTCTCGATAATATCGGCGAGAAAAGGGATTTGCTCTCCAGCATATTCTTCCGATTTGAAACGCCCCACATCAAGCTTGCGGAGCTCCTGGGAGGTAGCCTCTTTAACCTTAAGATCTATTTCACCTGTGCGTTTTGTCGAACTATCATGAATAACGACAATGTGATTATCCTTCGATAAGTGCACATCTACCTCCACATCAGCTCCTTTTTCCCAACCAAGCATGACTGAAGCCATGGTGTTCTCCGGAGCCAGGTATGATGCCCCACGGTGCGCAATGATTTCGACTGACTTTGTACATCCTGATATACTGACAAGGTACAAGCAGAACAACATCTTAATAAAAAAGTATCTCATTTTTCAAATCTCATCTCAAAAAGGTAAACAACAATTATTGGCATAGGATATTAGGCCTACCTAATGTTAACGATTCGATTATAATACCTGAGTCAGCTTCTGTAAAATGAGAAAATGTCCCTTTCGTTTGATGGGTGCTTCAGGACGGGGAACTGTGTGAACCCCGTTAGAATTCTATAACGATGAATAATATGGTCCAGAAAAGCCAAATTTCTAACTGTATGAACTGTTGGCCATAGCGCGAACAATAGGGAAAACGGGAACCCCCGCCGGCAACAAGCGGGGGCTTCTGACCAACTAACAAATATTTTTGATGTCATAGGTGAACGAGCATCGCCGGGCTGCGGCGGGCTTCGCCCCTACGAGAACCTGCAAAAAACCGTAGTTACCAAATACCGCACATCGGATTGACTTAACCGTATTTAATAGTTAGAATAGGAGTGTAAAGTTAGCAAGCTCGTTTTTACGACGAATGCAACGGGTGCATAATCGGGGTTCATGTGGGTTGTAAGGTGAGAGGTTTAGATCTACAGCAAGTTGGGCAGATGTAATATGGCTTTTTTATTCAGTTACATATCGCACCATAGCCGTCTGGTTTTGACGGCGGCCTGCATCGCATTTATGGTTGGGTCAATCCGGCCTATCCTCAGCAGCAGCTTTGCTGCGGAGGGTGGATCCACAGTCGCCGCAGCGAAGGCCGACGCCGCAGCAGGACGAGCCAATGATATTGATGCAGCCCGCGAGCAATTCAAGAGAGGCCAATATACACAATGCATTGAGTCTGCCCAAAAAGCCATCGAAGAAGAAACTTACAGGAGCAAGAGACAGTGGTGGATTCTGATGGTCGAGTCGCTTATGGCACTGGGGCGATATGAACAGGCCGCCAAGGAAATTGACTCAGCCCTGCTGCGTTATACAGTGAGTATTCGCTTGCTAAAGCTCGGGCATACAGCAAATCTATACTGCGGCCAGACCGACTATGCTTCTGAAATGTTAGCGAAAATCTACCGGTATGGCCGCTGGTTCAAAATTGAATACTGGGATCCTCCGGACCTGGTGGCCCTGGGAGAGGCTCTGCTGCTGCTCGGATCCGAACCACGGATTGTTCTTGAGCAGCTTTTTAACCGGGCCATGAAGATTGACCCGGACTGCCGCGAAGCCTATCTCGCAGCAGGAGCACTTGCGCTGGACAAGCAAGACTACGAGTTAGCTGCCAATCAATATCGTAAAGCTCTCGAACGGTTCGGTGACGACCCGGACATGCACTGCGGATTGGCCAAGGCATTTTACCATAGTGACCGGATTTTAATGGTCAAATCATTAGATGCGGCCCTTTATGTGAATCCCAATCATGTGCCCTCATTATTGCTGCTTGCCGAACACCAAATCGATTGCGAAGACTATGCTTCGGCGGGCAAGCTGCTTGACCGGGCTGCTGCTGTCAATCCATGGCACTCAGAGGCCTGGGCGTACCGCTGTGTTTTAGCTCATCTGGGTAATGAGCCCAATGCGGTCAATACCTGCCGCACAAATGCTCTGAAGTTTTGGCCGACTAATCCCCGGGTGGACTATCTAATCGGAAGAAAGCTGTCGCAGAACTATCGATTTACTGAAGGCGCTGCTTATCAGCGTCAGGCGCTGCAGCTCGATAAGGAATATCTGCCGGCAAAGATCCAATTGGCCCAGGACCTGCTTCGATTAGGTGACGTATCCGAAGGCTGGACCCTGGCCGATGAGGTTTACAAAGCGGACCAATACAATGTCATGGCCTACAATCTTGTCAATCTGCGCGACAACATGTCCAAATTCAAAACGCTGACCGCAGATAGGTCCATTATTCGAATGGACGAGCTCGAAGCGGCTGTGTATGGTGATAGGGTTTTGAAGTTATTGCAGCAGGCCAAGTCGGAGCTATGCCCAAAATACGGCCTCGAATTGGATGAGCCCGTTACATTGGAGCTGTTTCCTAATCAGCAGGATTTCGCTGTGCGCACGTTCGGCATGCCCGGCGGGGACGGGTTCCTCGGGGTGTGCTTTGGTAATGTAATCACTGCCAATAGTCCCAGGGCTTCGAGAGCAGTCAACTGGGAGTCGACCTTGTGGCATGAGTTTTGTCACGTGGTCACACTCAATCTGACGCACAACAAAATGCCGCGCTGGCTCAGTGAAGGGATTTCCGTGTACGAAGAAAGGCAGCGTAATCCCGCCTGTGGCCAACACATGAATCCACAATATCGCAAAATGATCCTTGGAGGGGAGCTGACACCGATTAGCAAGCTAAGCAGTGCATTTTTGAGTCCGCCCACGCCCATGCACTTGCAGTTTGCCTACTACGAGTCGTCGCTTGTGGTGGAGTTTCTTGTCGAACAGTTCGGCTCTGAAATCCTAAAGGCCGTCCTCGCCGACCTGGCAAAGGGTGAAGATATCAACAGCGTCATCTCCAAGCGGGCGGCTCCGATAGAGAAGATTGAAAAGCAATTTGAGGCCTTTGCTCGAAAGCGGGCCGAGGGTCTGGCTCAGGATGTTGACTGGGCCCAGCCCGAAAACGGACAAATCGATCCTGCCGACTCTGAAGCACTGGCCAAATGGCTGACCGAGCACCCCAATAGTTTTTGGGCCCTGAGGCTGCAAGCCAGCCATCTTTTGGCCGACCAAAAGTGGGAACAGGCCAAGGCACCGCTCAAGAAGCTAATCTCCATTTACCCGAACTATACCAGCGAGGGCAACGCTTATAGTCTTCTTGCCCAGGTACATCGCAAACTCTCCGAGACCGAACAGGAACGCCAAGTGCTCAACAATTTAGTCACGATCTCAGCCGACGCGGCGGAGGCCTACGTGCGTCTCATGGAAATCGCTATGGAGCAGAAGAACTGGCGTGAGGTCTTTGACAGCGGAAACAAGTATCTCGCGGTCTATCCCATGTTAGGGACTGTTCATTGGTGCATGGGCCGGGCCAACGAAGAACTCGGCCAAAACGACCAGGCTATTGAATCGTATCGGCGTTTGCTTTTGTTGGATCCCGCGGACCCGGCAGATGTCAACTACCGCCTGGCGCGTTTGTTTGTGGACCGGGACCCTGCCACTGCAAAGCGATATGTGCTCGAGGCCCTGGCGGATGCACCACGTTTTCGCCAGGCACATCGTCTATTGTTGAAGTTAATCAAAGACTCCCAGCCTGACAAATCGGAATACAAGCCCACATCGAACGAACAAAGTGAACTGAAAATAGTTCAGGAGAAAGCACCATGATAAAAACAAAATGGTTCATTATTCTATTCATGGTGGCATGTGTCGGAATAAGCATGGTGTTCGCACAGAGATATTCCAATCGACGAGATTCCTATCGAAGGGGTGTGCCCGATTGGGAGCCCGACAAGGAGTTTTCACATGATGTCTTCACATTCGTGCGAATCCGGTATGCGTCCGGATACGGCAGAGGTGAATATGGAGGCAGGTCTGGTCGCAGGCCTGGTCGCGGCTTTAGAGGTGATTACGGACGCGGTTACGGTCGCGGCTTTAGCGGCGGCAACTGGGCAACGGACTACCCTGACAGCGATTTGAACTTCTCCTTCCGCCTGCATCAATTGACTTCGATGGAAGTTAATCCTGACGGAGTGGTACTCGAACTAACGGACCCGAAACTTTTCGACTACCCCTTCATCTACATCGTGGAGCCCGGCCGGCTGGTCTTCAGCGAAGAGGAGGTCAAGATTCTCCGTCGTTACCTGTTGAACGGTGGGTTTCTGATGGTCGATGATTTTTGGGGTGAAGATGAGTGGTATAACTTCTACCGTGAGATCAAGCGGGTGTTTCCCGATCGCGAACCGGTCGAGCTTATGCTGAACCACCCGATCTTCCATGCCGTATTTGACCTCAAGGAAAAGCCGCAGATTCCCAGCATCGGCGTTGCCCTGCAAGGGCGTAATTACGGTATCACCTGGGAGCGTGAGGATGCGCGCGTACCTCATTACAAGGCCGTCTATGACGACAAAGGCCGGATGATGTCTATTATCTGTCACAACACCGACCTTGGTGACGGATGGGAACGCGAGGGGGAGGACGAATGGTATTTTCGTGAGTTTTCAGAGAAGAAGGCATACCCGCTGGGAATCAATATAGTGTTTTACGCAATGACTCATTGAAAGGAAAATGACTTTGGCTACCAAAACATACGAATTTGAACGACAGGCTGTCGAACAGATCAAGGAGGCACGTGAGCGCATCAGTGCTGAGCTCTCAAAAGTAATCGTCGGCCAGGGAGATGTTATCGAGCATTTGATTATCGCAGTGCTTTCCGGGGGACACTGTCTGATTACCGGTGCGCCGGGTCTGGCCAAGACACTGCTGGTCAAATCTCTAACGGAGCTGTTTAACCTTAAGTTTCAACGCATTCAGTTTACACCGGACCTTATGCCCGCCGACATCACCGGCACTGAAATCCTTCAGCAAACTGACGGAGAGCGAAAGATGGTTTTTGTAAAGGGCCCGATTTTTGCCAACATGATTCTTGCCGACGAGATTAACCGCACGCCTCCCAAAACACAGGCGGCCTTGCTTGAGGCGATGCAGGAACACCACGTGACCGCTGTCGGTGTATGTCATGCACTCAGCGAACCGTTCTTTGTATTTGCAACACAGAATCCTATCGAGATGGAAGGCACCTATCCACTGCCTGAAGCGCAGCTCGACCGGTTTATGTTCAATGTCTTGATTGATTACCTGCCGGAAGATGACGAGGTTGAGGTCGTTTGCCAGACTACCACCACCGAGCCCGAACCTATCAAGCAGGTGTTAACCGGCGAAGACTTGCTGCGTTTTCACAGCGTAGTTCGCAAGGTACCTGTCGCCGAAGATGTTGTGCGTTATGCCGTGAGGATAGCGGCGGCATCGCGTCCCGGCCCGGATAATCCACTAAATTTCGTCAACGAGTGGGTCACGTGGGGAGCCGGGCTGCGCGCGTCGCAATATATGGTGCTTGGCGCCAAGGCCCGAGCGCTGCTTTACGGCAGGTCGCACGTAAGATTCGAGGATATACGGGCACTGGCCCATCCGGTGCTTCGACATCGCGTATTGATAAATTACCGCGCCGAGGCCGAGGGCGTGGTCATTGAAAACATTGTTGATCGCCTGCTGAAATCGGTCAAGGAGAGAAAAATCAAATGACAGACAAATCGTCACCATCCAGCTTTGCGGTCAACAGCCCCGGCACTGACGGTATGATCGACCCGGTCTCGCTGATGAGGATCAAGTCGATGGAACTGCGCGCCAAAGTAATCGTTGAGGGATTCTGGAAGGGTATACACCGAAGCCCCTATCATGGCTTTTCAGTCGAGTTTACCGAATATCGCCAATACACCTTTGGTGACGACCCCCGCTACATTGACTGGCGACTCTATGCCCGCAGTGATCGATTTTACATCAAGAAGTTCGAAGATGAGACGAACCTGCGCTGCCACCTGCTAATTGACCACAGCCGATCGATGGGCTACGGTTCCGGAGGCTACACGAAGTCACAATACGGCGGCACACTGGCCGCGACGCTGGCCTATTTTCTTTTCACTCAGGGTGACGCTGTCGGCCTGACAACATTCGACGATCAGCTCAGGAAATATTTGGCGCCGCGCAACCGGCCTGGTTATCTGCGCCGCTTGATGCTGGCGTTGGAGGCTTCCCCCGAGGGCAGTGCCACCGACCTGGGTCCACCGCTGCAGCACATAGCCGGAATGCTGACAAGACGCGGCCTGATCGTGCTGATTTCTGATTTGCTAACGTCGATTGACCGGCTGGAAGCGGACCTGGGTTATCTGTGCGCGGGCGGCCATGATGTTGTGGTATTCCATGTACTGGATCCTGCCGAGCTGAACTTTGACTTCGACTCGCCGGCACTCTTCCAGGATATAGAGACCGGGCGCAACATGTACGTCGATCCGTCCGATGCCCAGACAAGTTACAAACGAATGCTGAACAAACATTTGGCTAAAGCTAAGTCCACATGCCAAAACCTCGGGATCGACTATCACTTGTTCCCGACAGATCGTCCGTTCGATTTGGCCCTGCTGGACTTCCTGCAGGACCGGATGCGTCGCAGAAAGCGTATCAGATACAGAGGTGGTTCAAAAGTCAGGACTAAGTTATGAGTTTCCTTTATCCATTATTTCTGGCAGGTATCGCCGCGGTCGGTTTACCTATCGTACTGCATATGATTCGCCGTCATACTCGCAAGCGCATAACGTTTAGCTCACTGATGTTCCTGCGTACTACAATACCTCGATTCAAGAACCGGAGCCGTATAGAAAACCTGCTGCTTCTGATTTTACGGTGCATCATATTGTGCCTGCTTGCATTTGGCTTCTCGCGTCCTTTTTTCCCACGAGAAGCCGTGGAGAGCCGGGTCCGCCTCGGCAGGCGCATAGTCCTGTTAATCGATACCAGTGCATCCATGCGGCGTGCCGGAATGTGGGACCAGGCAATCAGCGAGGCAAAGTCGGTGCTTGAGGGTGTTAGCCAAGCCGATAGAGTGTGCGTTATTAGCTTCGATCAGAGCACAAAAACACAGATGGGATTCGAACAATGGGGGGCGCTGGTTCCCAGTCAGCGCGCGTCGATCGTAATCGAACATATATCGGAACTGTCACCGGGTTGGGCTCCAACCAATCTTGGTAACGCCCTGGTCAGCGCGGCAGAATCTATTGAAGACGATGAAATCAACGAAGGACAACAAACTCTCGCGATGCGCCAGGTGGTGCTTATCAGCGATCTGCAAGAGGGCAGCAACCTTGAGGCGATGCACGCCTACGAATGGCCTGAAGAGATGGAATTGGTGGTTAAGCCGGTTCGGTGCCAGGGCACCACCAATGCGGCATTACAATTGGTAACGGACCGCAGCGGCCTGGGTGGTTCCGCTGATGACAGCTCCCTTGGCATTCGCATAACTAACTCGTCCGACGCGACCGCAGAGCGATTTCAACTGAACTGGGCCGATGAGACTGCTGCAAGCGCATCAAGCCGGGCTGTAGATGTTTATGTGCCGCCAGGTCATAGTATTGTCATGCGTGCCCCGGACCGGGCAGACGGGTCAGAAGCCCGGAAGCTGATATTGACGGGCGACGACCACGACTTTGACAATACCCTCTATTTAGCACCGCATTTGCAGCAGCAGGTCAATGTCCTATACATTGGCAGCGACGATCCCAACGATTCCAGGGGAATGTTGTATTATGCTCGACGGGCCTTTGGGGCCACCGGCGCACTCAAACCTATTGTCATTTCCCGTCCAGGCAACAAGACCATCGCAGCCATAGACATTGAGACGGCTCATTTGATTATTACGGCCGATGTGGTCAACCGGGAAAACCTCGTTTCCTTGCGCCGATACCTCGAATCGGGCCGAACGCTTCTGCTGGTTATGAAATCCATCGACGACGCTAAAACCCTGGCAGGTCTTGCAGGCATTGAAACCATCGAATCTCAGGAGGCGGATGTTGACCGATACGCCATGCTCGGCCGGATTGAATTCAAACACCCGCTGCTGGGGCCTTTCTCCGATCCTCGCTTTGGAGACTTCACCCAGATTCACTTTTGGAAATATCGACGGATAAATATTGGGGATCCGCCTTCGCAAAGCGGCATAGTTGCTTCGGCGGTGTCTGCTTTGCCTGACGCCCGGGTGTTAGCTCGTTTCGATAACGGCGATCCCGCCTGGATTGAGCTGCCTGTGGGCAAAGGGTCGCTGCTCGTAATGACTTTCGGCTGGCATCCCTCGGACAGTCAGCTCGCGCTTTCATCCAAATTTGTCCCGCTGCTTTACTCAATCCTTGAATATGGTGGAGTTCTTGCAGGACAGCAATCGCAATATTTCGTAGGTGACCACATACCAATACCGCATTCAAAAAAGGCGGAATCAGCAAACTTGCAGATTCGCAAACCCGACAATTCCCTGATTAGTCTGGATGCCGGCCAGCAGGTCTTTACTCAGACGGACTTGCCCGGAATTTATACCATTGAGTCGCCCACCGGGAATCCGCCTTCGCGGAGCGACATAGCTGCTTCGACTGAGTCTGCTAAGCTTTTCGCGGTTAACCTGCCCGCCAAGGAATGCCAAACAGCCGCCATGCCAATCGAAGATCTTGAAAGGTTCGGCGTTTTGTTTAAGCAGACTTCGGCGAGCTCAGTCGAGCCGTCTTCAAGCGTTGCTCTCGAACGGACTTCGCAGGCAAGGCATCATAGCAGTTTTGCAGAATTAGAATATGAGCAGAAAGTTTGGCGGTGGGTGTTTATTGCATTGTTAGCTGTGTCGTTAATTGAGATTTGGCTGGCGGGGTGGTTGACCCGTCCGCCTTCTAATCTGCAGGGAGAAGAAAAATGATTGAAAAAGCTCTTCGCAATCGACTCCGACCGATAGTGAATCGCCGAAGGCGTCTGAATTTAGCGTGGAGATTATCAGCCTATTGGTTAGTTTCGGGACTCATAGGTGTCGGTCTGATAGGCGCTGACTGGCTCTGGGGATGGAAATCGCCTATCGCAAACTGGGCACTATGCATCTCAACTGCGCTTGCAACGGTTTTGGCCTTATACAAATTTATTCACATGCACCCGGACTACCGGGCCGTTGCCCGACATATTGAGCGGCAACACCCTGATATGCAGGCGCTGCTGTTGACTGCGATAGAACAAGAGCCGAAAGGACTCGGCGGTCAATTAGGTTATCTTCAGGAACGGGTCATCGGCGAAGCTCTTAGACATGCGACTAAACACGACTGGCTGCGAAGCGTGTCATCCAAAATCCTCTTGTTGGCACATTTTGGTGGGATTGCAGCGCTATCAATTATTATCATGGCCCTGTTACAACTGTTACCCTCTACTCCTTCTCTGTTCACAATCGAAAGAGGTTTGCTGACAGGCAGAAATTACAATATCACCGTCAGTCCGGGAGACACGACCGTGGAATTAGGAACGGCGGTAGTTATACTGGCACGGTTCGACGGACGCGTTCCCACGGAGGCAAAGCTTTGGGTCGGCCCATCTGAACAGGACAAACAGCAGATGGCACTGACTAAGAACCTTGACGACCCTGTGTTCGGCGGTCTCATTCCGGAGGTCAATAACAACCTTCTCTACCATATCGAGTACGCGGGCAGGCGGACGCGCGACTACAGAATAAGCGCTTATGAGCATCCCGCACTCCAAAGAGCCGATGCGAAGATTGTTTATCCCTCATATACAAAACTGCCCGAAAAGGTCATCAAAAACACACGGCAGGTCAGTGTAATCGAAGGTTCCGAGGTTACTTTTGTCTTTACTCTCAACAAACCGGTAACTACGGCACAGCTTATCGCCAAAGACAAATCCGCTCTCGGTCTAAGCGCCGATGACGAGCAGCCGAACACCTATACCACTTCAATCACCGTAACGCAGAACCAACGATACGAGCTGCACTTAGCTGATGCTCAGGGGCTGACGAACAAGATGCCGCCGCGGTTTGTGATTGATGTCCATAAAAACCTGCCTCCCGAGCTCAAGCCCGTATTTCCCAATCGTGACGTGCTGGCGTCGCCTTTGGAGGAACTGAACCTGGAAGCAGAGGTCTCGGACGACTATAGTGTGACCGGCTATGGGCTGAGTTACGCCCTTGCAGGCACACAGAGCAGAGACATCACGCTGGGTCAGTCGGCGGTATCAAACGAGAATCAACAGATTCAGCACATGCTGGCGCTGGAAGACCTTAACGCCCTGCCGGACCAGTTGCTGACGTACTACTTCTGGGCCGACGATGTGGGTTCGGACGGCAAGGCCCGCAGAACCTTCAGCGATATGTACTTTGCGGAGATACGCCACTTCGAGGAAGTATTTCGCGAAAGCCAGTCATCCCAAAGCCAGCGCAACCAGAACCAACAAAACAGTGAACAGCAGCAGGGTCAGCAAGGCGAGCAGCTCGCCCGTTTGCAGAAGCAGATTATCAGCGCTACGTGGAACCTCAAGCAGCAGGCCGTTCAGTCGGGTGGAGTTGATGACCACAAAGAAGACCTCGATGTCATCCGCGAGTCACAGGCTGATGTGTTGCAGCAGGGCCAGTCGGCTTTGACTCAAGCCGAAGATGCGCCCGCGATTAAAACGCTGCAGGAAGCTACAAAGCATATGGAGACATCGCTGGAGCATCTGACCGAGGCGGTGGAATCCGCTTCGGCAGCAGAGCTGATGCCGGCGTTGGCCGCGGAACAGCTGGCCTATCAAGAGCTGCTCAAATTGAGAGAGCGCGAGTATCAAATTGCACGCGGCCGGGGCTCCGGTAGCGGTAGAAATAATGACGGTGCCTCTGCCCGCTCCGAGCAACAATTGCAGCAATTGGAGCTCAGACAAAGGGAGGACAGATACGAGACAGAGCGTCTGGCCCAATCCCAGGAGCAAACCACTCAGCGTGAGGATCTTCAGGTTCTTAATCGGCTTCGCGAATTGGCACGCCGGCAAAATGAAATGAGCAACAAGCTCAAAGAGACTCAGGTAGCGCTTCGGCAGGCCCAGGACGAGGAGCAGAGGCAGGAAATTCGCCGCGAGCTCAAGCGTTTGAGAGAAGAGCAGCTTGAGGCGCTTCGAGAGGTTGACGAGCTTCAGCAGCGAATGGAAAGACCAGAGAACCGCCAGCGTATGGCCGAGGCAAGAGAGCAGCTCGGTCAGAGCCGCTCAAGAATCCGTCATTCCGCTGAGGAGCTGGAGCAGGGGATGGTTTCACGGGCAATCACTTCCGCCACGCGTGCACAGCGTGAGCTGGAGCAGATGCGTGACGATTTTCGGCGAAGTACATCCAGCCAGTTTGACGAACAGATGCGCGATATGCGTGACCAGGCACAGCAGCTCGACCAGCGCCAAAAAGAAATAGCCGATGAGATAGAACAGCAGATAAATTCGGAACGAAAGACACTCGCTGATTCCGGCGTGAACCGCGAGCTGGCAGAGCGGGTTGACCAGCAGAAAGAAAGTACCGAAGAGCTGATTGACCAGATGAAAAATGTGAGCGAGCAGGCGGAGACTTCCGAACCGCTGCTTTCGAGAAAGCTCTACGATACGTTGCGCAGGGCAAGCACTGACAATGTTGACAGGACGCTTGAGGCAACCGGTGAGCTGCTCAGACGCAACTTCCTTCCGCAGGCACAGGAGATTGAGCGACGGGCCGGTAAAGGTATCGAGAACATAAGGGAAGGCGTTGAAGAGGCTGCCAGAAATGTGCTCGGCGACGAGGCTGAATCGCTGCGTCTGGCCCGACAACAGCTTGATGAGCTGATTAGGCAGGTTGATGAAGAGGTTGCCCGTGCCGGCCGGCAGCGATCAGGTGATCCCAATGAGCCGGTAGACTCAGCGGCGAATCAGCAGCGTCGTGCCGACGCTCAATCCGGAGCCGATGGTGAACGCCGGGACAGGCAATCCGCGAATCAGCCACAGGACGGCAGAGCATCTGCAAATGCACCCACAAGCGGAGATAGTCCTGCCGATTCTGATCCTAACAGCGCTGGACAACAGGATTCCCCACGCGGCGGCTCGCGAAGACAGTTAGCTGACGCCGGCGGGCGAACCGATCCGAGTGGCTGGGGCGGCAATCAATCCGGGCAATGGGACAGGATTGACCCTAACGGCCCGTTCACCGGCAGAGATTTCAGACAATGGTCCGATCGCCTGCGCGATGTGGAGGAAATGCTTACCGAAAGCGAATTACGCGATGAAGCGGCAAGAGTACGAGACCGCGCGCGCTCAATCCGGGCTGAATTTAAGCGTCACGGTAAAGAGCCACAGTGGGATCTCGTCCAGCAGCAGATCACCAATCCGTTGACCGAATTGCGCAAACATCTCAGCGACAAGCTGGCTCAGCTTCAGTCGGACGAGGCGCTTGTACCTATCGATCGCGACCCGGTACCCAGCCGTTTTGCGGAATTGGTGCGAAGGTACTACGAAAACCTGGGAGGCGATGATTGATGATGTTACTCGGTTCAATCACAATCCCTGAAAGCCCGTGGTTCTGGCTGGCCGTGCCGGTGTTAATTGTGACCGTTATAATATTGGTTTGGTCGTACCGGCGCTCAGCGGAGACAGGTGCGGTTCACAAGACAGCCTTTTGTCTTAGGCTTATAGGCGTGTTGGTGCTGTTACTATGTTTGATGGAGCCGCTGTGGAGTGGAAGACGTGTCAAAACCGGCGCTAATCTGTTTGTTGTTATTGCTGATAATAGCAGCGGCATGAACATTCGTGACCACGGCACAGACCTAAGCCGCGGCGAGATCCTTGAAGCCGCCTTGAAAACAGACCAGGGCAAAGCCCTGGACCGGATCAAACCCGCCTTCGGCGGGGCCGATTGGCTTGGCGCTCTGGCCGAAAATTTCCAGGTTCGCCAATATGTATTTGATTCGCGGTTACGCCGAACAACGGACTTTTCAGAGCTGACTTTTGACGGTAAGGCTTCTGCTATCGGTGTGGCCCTGCGAACAATTGCCGAACGCTACCGAGGCAGGCCTTTGGCCGGTGTGCTCTTGATGACCGACGGCAATGCTACGGATATGGCTGAGCAATTCTACCCCGGACCAATTGCAGCCGAAGCGGCGCCGCCTACCACCGGAGCCGACAGGTCGGGGGTGCGTCGCAGCGGGACAATTGGTGCGGGGTCGGGTGTGCCGCCGGTTTACCCGGTCGTAATAGGTGGCCGGCGACCACTAAAAGATATCTCCCTGACAAATGTCTCTGTTAGCCAGACATCTTTTGAAGACGCTCCCGTGATGATACAGGCCGACGTTGAGGCCTCCGGATACGCAGGCAAGACCATCGCCGTGGATTTACTCGAAAACTCAGGTAAAATGCTGGAACGCCAAACACTCAAAATCTCCAGGAATGACGAGAAACAAGTATTTCGTTTTCGTCTGCGTCCGGACAAGACCGGTGTTTTGTTCTATCATCTTAATGTCACAGAGGAAATCTCGCAGGATAGATTGTCCACTCTCCGCAGCAGCACTGCTACGGAGGACGGCTCGGACCAACTTGAAGCACCATCGGAAGCGACACTGGCCAATAATAAACGTACACTTGTTGTGGACCGTGGCAAGGGGCCGTACCGGATTTTGTATGTAACCGGCAGGCCGAACTGGGAATATAAATTCCTGCAACGGGCAATTAGTGAAGATGAGCAAGTGCAGCTGGTGGGACTGCTTCGTGTCGCAAGACGGGAGCCGAAATACGATTGGCGGGGACGCGCCGGTGAGGTGAGCAATCCACTGTTTCGCGGATTTGATAACAAAGATGAGGAGCAGACCGAGCAGTATGACCAGCCGGTTCTCGTGCGCCTTAACACACGTGACGCGGCGGAGCTTCGCGATGGATTTCCCAAAACACAAGAAGAGTTATTCGGCTATCACGCGGTCATCCTCGACGACATCGAAGCAGAGTTCTTCTCACATGACCAAATGGAGCTGCTTCAGGAGTTCGTTGCCGAGCGCGGCGGTGGGTTCTTAATGCTCGGCGGGAAAGAATCGTTCCAACAGGGCAATTTCCATCGCACGCCCATCGGGCATATTCTGCCGGTCTATCTGGACCGGCTGGCCCAGCAGGAAACGGTAACTCGAGCCTATTTGAATCTGACTCGCGAAGGCTGGCTGCAGCCGTGGGCCAGATTGTGCGACAATGAGCAGGATGAACTACAGCGGCTCCTGGAGATGCCCGCATTTCGTGTGCTCAATTGCGTGCGTGCCATTAAGCCGGGTGCGCGAGTGCTTGCTACCGTTGGCGACGATCCGGCTCAGCAGTTCCCGGCTTTGGTTGTACATAGATACGGTAACGGGCGAGCAGCAGCATTGACTATCGGCGATATTTGGCGCTGGGGCCTGAAACAGAATCAAATGCGTGATGACATGAACAGATTCTGGAGACAGACACTGCGGTGGCTGGTCGCAGACGTACCGAATCGAATTTCATTACAAGCCACACATAAACGTGACCAGGTAAACCAACCGGTTGTACTTCAAGTTCGGGTCCGCAAGAAAAATTTCGAGCCAATGGATAATGTTTCAATTGCCATAGAAGTGCGTGACCCCGAGGGTCAGAATCTGCGGCTGACTGCCGAACCCGTGCTCACTGAAAGCGGGCTGTTTGAGGCCACGTACATTCCCCGCTATAACGGCAGCTACCTTGCCCAGGCCGTCGTGAATGATGCCAATGGTGTCGAGGTCGGCGACGTAAAGGCCGGATGGGCTGTTGATCTCGAAGCCCATGAGTTTCGGTCGATCAGAACCAACCGCCCGCTGCTTGAAAGAATTGCTCGTCAGACTGGAGGTCAGGTTATTGAACTTGACGCGTTAGAGGACTTTGTTCGCAGCCTGCCAAGTCGCGATGCCCCCATTACGGATATCTGGATTAAGCCATTGTGGGATTTGCGGGGTATATTACCGGCCATTTTCCTGCTTATCCTGATGTGCTTTGCCGGCGAATGGACTCTACGCCGCTGGAAGGGGATGCCATGAAACTCGTGACAATATTGCTCGTCGGTATATTGATTGTTGATGTGGCTGCCTTCTCAGTAAATGTCACCCCCGTGTTTTCGCAAGAAAGTAAGAACGGGGGTCAAGACTATCAAAAACCCACCGTAATAGTTGTCATCGGTGCAGCCGGGACTGAGGAGTTTGGGGCGCAATTCGCCAAATCGGCCCGTCTGTGGGAGGAAGCTTGCTCAAAAGGTGATGCGAAATTTGCAGCAATTGGTTTAGATAAAATTGAAGGGTCGCCTGCACTCGCGTTACCTCCGCTCTTGCTTTCGCAAGATAGCACGGGGTTGCGAGCGAATGATCGTACGACGCTGCAAAAAATACTGGCGGACGAATCTAAACAAACTACAGCTGCTTTGTGGCTGGTTCTAATCGGGCATGGAACTTTCGACGGCAGGACGGCGAAATTCAACCTCCGGGGCCCCGATATCTCGGCAGATGACCTGGCCGAATGGCTTAAGCCATTGTTCAGACCTATTGTAGTGATTAACACCGCCTCGTCAAGCGCCCCTTTCTTAAGCAAGCTGTCTGCGCAGGGGCATGTTGTGATTACCGCGACCAAGAGCGGCTATGAACAGAACTATACACGTTTTGGCCAATATCTGGCCGGTGCGATCGCCGAGCCACAAGCGGACCTTGACAAGGATGGTCAGACTTCCCTGCTTGAGGCATTTCTGACCGCCTCCGGTCGCGTTGAAGAATTTTACTCTGCCGCCGGTCGCCTCGTCACGGAGCATGCCCTGCTCGATGACAACGGAGATGGGCTGGGCACTCGCGCTGATTGGTTTCGAGGTATCCGACCTGTGCAAAAGGCCGAGGATAGCGCATCTCTTGATGGCTACCGCGCCCATCAGTTTCACATGGTCCACAGCGAAGCTGAGAATAAAATATCCCCTGGCCTGCGAGCACAACGGGATAGCCTTGAGCTTGAAGTCATAAAGCTGCGTGATGCAAAAGAGAAGTTTTCTGAAGATGAATATTTCTCGAAACTCGAAGCACTGCTCTACGATATCGCTCAAATCTACGAACAGACAAACGAAGCTGATAATCGCAGCCAGAAATAGCGGCTCGTCCATAAGGGACAAAGTGAAAAAAAAGAGAACTAAAAACGGTTCAACGGCATAGAATGGATAGACAACTCGCCGGCATTGTGAGATGGCACTCCAACGCCCATTTGAATTAACGGAGAGGGCGGGATTCGAACCCGCGGTACGGGCGTTTACCCGTACGACGGTTTAGCAAACCGTTGCCTTAAGCCACTCGGCCACCTCTCCGAATAATTTTGTAGTAATTTACCCTGTATAGCCCCGTATTGCAAGAAAATTAGTGGCAAGCTCTATTATTTCGGTGCAGACAAGCAACAAGCGTTACAGCGGTATATAGAACAAGCCGCCTATCTGCATGCCGGCAAAGTCCCTGAGCCCGGGTATTCCGGCGGTGAGTTGTCGATAGCCACAGTAAAGGCCCTGTATAACCGGGCCTTGGACAACGAATTCATCGATAATCCGCCGAAATTGAGGGCGGTCAAGAAGATTACAATAAAAAGACAAGATAAGCCGAACTTCACTGTGTCGCAAGTTCGAAAGTCACTCCAAAATGCAAGTCCTCAAATGAAGGCAATGATACGGCTGGGTTCGAACTGTGGACAGCTATTTGACTGAAAACCAGAATTTAGCCTATAAACTGGTTAAAAAAGCCCACATTAATCACATTTCACTTGACTTATTTTTTCTTATACGTAAGAATTCAAAGCAGGAGTGAAATACGCTCAGTATTATCGGCCTAATAAGGCGGCCTATATCGAAAGGAGTCGCTTTCCAAGAAATGACTCTCGTCATAAGCAAGCTAAATAATAAATGCGGGGAATTCTTCCAGAATAAGCCCAAGTACTTTTAAAATCATAAGGATGCTTAAAGTGTTTATTTTTTCAAGGAGGGCAAGCTCACAAGCAAAAACACACAACTAATAAAATCGAGGCAATCATCCACCAAATACCATCAGTCAGCAAGGATGTTAGCGCTGTGGGGCTGCCATTTATCTGAGAAAGTGTATGAAAACAAAAGAACGGTCATATATCGAGGAATCAGGGAAGATGATAAGCTGCCGGTTCTTGTGAGGCTCCTCAAACCGGAGCACCCCGCACATGAAGAATTGTACCCATTTGATATGACTATGAAACTACACAAGAGCTAAATCTGTCCGGTGTGATAAAGCCCACAATTAACAAGCTTTGAAAAAGGTTGGGCGTGCAGAAAGGTTTTAAGCAGATAAACAGGTGAATTTAAGGCTGTTCAGAGTATCTTATTGGGCAGCTCTTAGCTGTCTGATAACAAAACTCTTTTTTTCAAAGGTTCTTATTGCAACCCACGGGGACGGAGTCTAATAAAATTTATGATTCGCAACAAATCAGTCGACGGACTTGGTTCGCTCCTGGCATGTATACAAAGAACCTGAAATGAGTATCATTGTGCGTTACGAGGACATGTTGGACGACACACTTGATATCGTTACTCAGGTGGCTGAGCATTTTGAACTCGATAGTCGGCGTGAAACTATCCAGAGTATAGTCACGGCCAACAGTTTCGAAAGGCTCAGTAGAGGGCGAAAACGTGGAGATACTGATAACAAGAGTTTCTTTCGGAGCTGCACTTCAGGCAACTGGAAGAGATGCTTGACGTCCGAACTTAACGAACTTTACAAAGATATCATTGGCGATTTCCTCATTGAATTTGGATACGAAAAAGACAAATCATGGTAACTTGTTTAAATAGAAAAACATCGGTCTGATACGAATTCAAGTTAATTCTTGCGCCTTACTCTAAAAGCGTTCCGGCCGTGAGGGTGGGATAAATGGCCGCTATATCATAAATCGTCATTATATAAAGCGCACTTATTAAGTTGAATTGGTATGAGTAGTCAAAAACAAACAATGCTTCTCTGGCTTAGTTAATATGTATAACCATGAAAGTTTCAATAATAACTGTTTGCCTTAACAGTGCCGAGACAATTGAAGACGCGATAAGAAACGTTCTGAGCCAGGACTATGAGGATATTGAATATATTGTCGTCGATGGCGGGTCTTCGGATGGTACCCTTGACATCCTAACAAAGTATCAAAGTAGAATTTCCAGATGCATATCTGAGCCTGACAAAGGTATTTATGATGCGATGAACAAGGGGATTAAGTTGTCAAGCGGCGACGTTGTAGCTACCCTGAATGCTGATGACATGTATGCCGACGAAACCATTGTAGGCCGGATGCTGGAATTTATCCAAAAAAATGAATTGGATGCTGCATATGGAGATCTGGCGTATATAGACCCCAACAATGGCAATCACGTTATGCGATTCTGGAAAGCAGGTAAGTATAAGAGAGGAGCCTTCTACCACGGGTGGGTTATGCCACATCCAACGTTTTTCTGCCGGAAAAAAGTGTTCGATAAGTACGGATGTTTCAACAACAGTTTTCAAATTGCGGCTGATTTTGAGTTAATGCTTCGTTTTGTTGAAAAGCATCAAATCAATGTCGGCTATCTACCAAAAGTAATCGTAAAAATGCGTACAGGAGGCAAAGCAAACGTCCTGAATGGCATTATTCGTGGTAACATGGAAATCATCAGAGCTTTTCGAATTAACGGTTTACGTCTATCTCCTTTATTTTTTATCTTCAAGCCAATCACAAAAATATCCCAACTCTTTATGAGGCCTGAAGGTACAGAATAACATTTCGTTGGTTTGCAAATAGAAGTAAAAAATATGCGGCTGACTGTTGATGTAAAGGTAAAAGGCTGGCAATATATTATGTTATCGGGAATTAATAGAAACTGCTTTTAAATTTGATTTGACACAATAAGACCAGATCAACTTTTTCTATGATAGTGAAAATCTTATTATTGCTGGTAGATGCAGTTTTAATTAATATTGCGTTCCTCCTATCCTTTCTTATAAGGTTTGGTACAGACATCCCTGATTACAACTTCAATTCTTATAAAGGCAATTTCCTTTTCCTGACGTTCATGTACATGCTGGCATTTAGCTTCGCAAGATTTTTCAAGAATAGATTCCAGTCACACTGGGATTTATTTAAACGAATTACCCATAGCATGGCATTGGGGACACTTTTCGGCATAGCCCTCGTATATGTTTTCAGAACCCAGTGGTCTACATTTCCTACAAGTATCTTCCTCATTTCCTTTCCAGCTGGTCTAATTATTATCTTCCTATCCAACGACCTGATTTTAAATTTAACAGGAAGAATTAAGAAAATAATAATCATTATTGGACAAGAAAGCGGCACAGAAGCCATTGAGAACAACAAGCATGTTGAGAAAATACATATAGATAAAATCGAGGACCTTGTGTGGTATAAGGATGCAGACGAGGTCGTGATATGTGAACGAGTCCGCGAAGACAAGCAGATGAACCTCCTGATTTATCTCTTGCTAAGATTAAAAGTCAACGTGCTGTTTAGCCCGTCCATTTATGCGGAATTGCTTTCAGGAAATGTAATGGACGAAAACTCGATACAATTCCTTGCGACATTCCTTGGAAGAAAATCTGACAGTGAAGAATTCTTGATAAGGGCTTTGGATGTATTAGGCAGCGCCTTTATACTTATCCTTCTAAGCCCATTGATGCTAACGGTCTTGCTGCTTATAAGACTTACTTCATCTGGGCCTGTTTTGTACAAACAGAGTAGGATTAGCAAAGACGGCAAAACCTTCACTTTGTACAAATTCAAGACAATGATTAATGATGCTGAAAAGCAAACAGGTCCTGTTTTAGCAGATGAAAATGACCCAAGAGTTACAAGAATCGGCCGTTTTCTAAGACGCACCCGTATTGATGAGCTTCCCCAATTGTTAAATGTTATACGCGGCGATATGAGTCTTGTTGGACCGAGACCTGAACGGCTCCACTTTGTGAAACGGCACAAGGCACTGAGGGAAATACGGCTGGCGGTTAAACCCGGCCTGACCGGTCTTGCGCAGATAAGAAATGCTTATAACTTACACCCCAACCATAAAGTAAAATACGATTATTTGTATATTCAACGAAGATCTTTCCTGTTAAATCTGTACATTTTGGCAAAAACGATTCCTGTGGTATTGCTGAAAAAGGGCTGGTGAAACTAAAGCACCTCGTAAATAACAATTCTTTTTTTCGTTTTCTTCTTATTCATCCACACCGAATATCGTTTTCGCACTTCTCTGTTAAAGGTTATACCGTCCTCTGCTTGCTTGCCATCTAAGAATTTTACTACGTATGTGGTATTTCCGGGGATTTTCTCTCCATCCATTCTCCTGCTTGACCTTTGTGCATAAAAGCCAATCCGCGAATCTGCCATTGCGATTAGATCTTTTTCGCTGGTATTTTCTTTCAGCCATTTCGCCGTATCAATATAGCCTTGCATTTTCCAACCCAGCGGTGTTATCCTATCGAACTTAGCCGTACAAATACTAAAGCCTACTGCCACAAGTATAAAAAACCAGCGTTGTCTGTTTCTCTTTATGCTTAGACTGCTTTTAGAAGCCCTCTTACTTAGCCAGCGTGCAATTATCTGTAAACCTACTGGTATATAAAAAACGGTAAAGACCACCATAGGCATACAATGCCTTCTACTTATATAGCCGTAATGTTTATGAAGCATTACCATCATTGCCAGATACAGGATCATCAAGGCAAGTATAAAGAACCTTTCAGTAAGCAAAGTCCTTCGTAGTTTGCGGAAATGCTGGTAAAGGCCAACCGCCAGCGGCAGTATAAAAAAGTGCATCAGATTGTCACTGATTTTCTCGCCGAGCTGACCAAGAGCTTTTAGTATATCGGTTGGCATCCCTGAAGCTGTGTATACTGCTACGGTATCATCAAAGCCACTTTGTTCAAGCCCACTGGACTGCCACGGGGTGTTACAACTGATAACCCTTTTTAGTTTTGGTGGCAAAACTCTTCCTCTTACCTTCATATAAGGCGCTGCTGGAATTGCAAATCCGATTAGAAGGATCAGTGTTAGGCGAATAGCTTTGAGCCTACTTATATTCCCCCTTGGAAGAAACAAACTGATTAACAACCACAAGATTCCATATATTACTATTTGTGTGCATTCCTCTCGTATTGTATGACCAAGTCCCGCTGCTAAGCCAGCAATTGCAAACATCCACCACTTTCCGAATCTGCTGCCCCAAATTAAGAATAAAAGGCCTGTGGACAGAAACAAGATATGAGGCCAATCCCTCAATGCATCACTTCCAAACTCCGCAGGATAAGGCAGTATTATGAGGATAAGAATTGCCCAGAAACTTCTTTTGCTTCCAACCAAAAACTTTCCTATAAAATATAAAGGAATTAGCGCAATTAATCTGCATAACAACGTTACACTTTGGGCCGTATATATCCAGATAAATACTGATGAGTTATCGGTAAACAGAGTCACGAATCTATGAGCTATAAAAATGAGAAATGGATAACCGGGAGGATGCCCCTTTATAATACCAACAGGGTCGCTTGAAAGCTTTTGTGCCCGCTCAATGTAATAGACGCCGTCCTTGGCAATAAGGACTGTTGTGGCAATCAGGTAAACTCCGAGTACGGATGCGATAAGAATAAGAATAAGTAAGTTAATGACATCGTCTTTATGTTCTTTGTATTTAGCTTCTAACGTAGCCACCTTAATACTCACTTGCATCTACTTTATGTACTTGTTGTTCACCGACGTCAAATATAAATTCTCCGACGAGATTATTTTATCGTTTGCTCATAATGGCTTGCCCCCGCTTTTTATACCAAGTCTTATGAGAGGTTTTCACATTCTTTCTCCCTGTTCTGGGGCAGGCGGAGCATAGCCTGGCCCAGAACAACAAAACGCCGCCGGAGCCATGCAGCCTCACGACAAGTCGGAACTGTTTGGCCGGTAGTGATTATAATCCATTCGCCACGACTCAATTCTATCGCTGGCATCGGCCAGTGACAAGAACCAATTCTGATTTAAACACTCGACTCTGAATTTGCCATTGATATATGGCGACAACAGACCTATGCTCTAACCAGTTTGCGGACAAACCGAACCAATAACATACGACCATTCATATTTTGTCTGTCGTAATGTACGAGGTCTTGAACCACCAGCCGTCCGATAGTGTGCAGAGATTCTTCGCGGAGTTTACCCCTGAGGTCGACGACGTGCTCAGAATAATAAGATGGCTACTCTGAGTCTTTTTTCTTTGCGTATTGAGCGATGATTTGCTGCTGGACGTTGGGCGGGACTATTTCATAATGGCTGAGTGACATCGAGTAGCTGCCGCGTCCGCCGGTAACGCTTTTGAGCTGGCTGTTATATTGAGTAACCTCCGACAACGGAACCTGCGCTTTAATAATAATGAAATTGCCGGCCAACATATCCTGGCCGAGGACCCTTCCACGTTTCGAGGCCAGGTCGCCGGCGATATCGCCCATATTTTCCGCGGGGACTGTAACTTCAATATTGACTATCGGCTCAAGTAAGACGGGGTTGGCTTTTTTAACGGCGTCGGTAAATGCACCCTTGCCCGCTGCGCGGAACGCCACTTCTTTTGAATCGACGGGATGGTGTTTGCCGTCGTAAACAGAAACTGAAATGTCCTGTAATGGAAACCCCGCTACAACGCCGTTCTGCATTACCTCATTAATGCCCTTAGCCACCGCCGGCTCATATTGGCCGGGAATTGAAGCACCAAAAATATCCCAGTTGTACTGCAGGGGCGGGTCGGAATTGCGCTCGGCCGGCTCGATGCGAAGATAGACTTCGCCGAATTGTCCTGCTCCGCCGGTCTGCTTCTTATGGCGGTAATGGCCCTCGGCTTTAGCGGTAATCGTCTCACGGTAAGGAATCTTCGGCTCCTTGGTTGTTACTGACAGCTTGTAGCGGTTCTTCATCTTCTCGAGCATTATCCGCAAATGCAGATCGCCAAGGCCGTTTGCAACCAGCTCCTTAGTCTGGGTATCTCTGCTGACCTTAAAGCAGGGATCCTCTTCGCACAATCTCTCAAGAGCAGAGCTGATTTTCTGTTCATCCCCTCTTGTGGCCGGCTCAAATGCCAAAGAAAACATCGGTTCGGGCACGGGGGGCAGTTCGAATTTGCCGGCCGCTTTGCCATCGTGTATGAGGTCGCCTGTTTTCAGCTCCTCAACCTTGGCTAAAGTTATAATGTCACCGGCTACACCGGCATTGATTTCTTTATTTTCGCCGCCCTGAGATTTTAAGGTATGTCCCGGCCGAATGCCCTTCTTCTCGTCATTGCGCAGCAGATTTGTCTCTGACGTAAGAGTGCCGCTGAAGATGCGGATTGAGGAGTACTTCATATTTGAGCGTTGGTCGAAGCTGACACGAAAGACCAATCCGGCCAATGGCCCTGCAGGGTCGGCCGCCAGCTCCGTTAAGCTGTCACCGTCTTTAAGCTGAGCGGGCTTTACCTGGCGAGGCGACGGCGTGTATTTTACAATGATGTCCAGGAGCTCCTGGACACCGGTTTCTCTGCGGGCATCGGTGAAAAGTATTGGGATAAGAGTGTCGGCTTTTAAGGCCTCTACGAATACCGAAGCTATTTTTTCAGCGGATATTTCTTCGCCGCCGAGGTAGCTTTCCATTAGGTCGTCATCTGCCTCTATGACGCTTTCGATTAGCTCGGTATGGGCCTGGGCCACATCCATCAGGGGCGAATCGCCGGTTTCATTCTCGATGCAGTCGATAACGGATGTTTTGTCTGCGGCGGGCAGATTAGCACATCGACATTGCGAGCCGAAAGTTTCCTGAATACCTTTTATCAGCTCAGGGAAAGCAACATTTTCGGCGTCCATCTTATTTATGACGATGAGGCGGGGCATGTTAGCTTCTGCAGCTAATTGGAACATTTTGCGTGTGTTGGTTTCTATGCCGGCTGGTGCGCTAATAACGATGACCGCCGTCTCAGCGGCGGGTATCGTTTTGATAGCCGGGCCGATAAAATCGGGATAGCCCGGCGTGTCGATAATGTTTATCAGCTTACCAGCGTGGTTGATGTGGGCGAGCGCTGACTGAATAGAATGCTGATGTTCTTTTTCCTCATCGTAGTAGTCGCAGATGCTTGTTTTGTCGTCGACGCTTCCAAGACGGTTCGTTGCACCGGATTTGTGGAGCATTGCCTCGGCCAGAGAGGTTTTGCCGCTTCCGCCGTGCCCTAAAAGAACAATGTTACGTATATCGCCAGTATCAGCCACTTTTTAAGTCTCCAAAAAGCTTGTTTGAAAGTCCTTGGTTAAACAGCTTCAAAACGTGTAATAATATAGTACTTGAGGTATAAAGGACAAGGATTTTTTTAGTATTTAAAAATGGGAGGATTCCCTTCGCCCTTCGATTACACTCAGGACAGGTTTGGTGCGGGACAGGTAGGACAAGTTTTTGGTTTGACCGGTATTAGGGATTTGGTTATTGTAAGTAGGTGGTCGAAAGACGGGTGGATGTTTGCAGCGTTTCATATTCGAGGGTTACGGTACGATGGATGCCGGTTTGCTCGAGCTTGTAGAGAAGATTTTGTGGGCCGTTAGCTTTATCGCTATCGGCGGGGCGGTGGCACTGATGTTTTTCCTGGTCTTCGCCCAGAGCATCCTCGGCTCGAAAACAATACATTCACAAATTGAGGCTCTCCTTCGACAGAACAAAGAGATATGCGAGCAGTTGAAACAAATCGCGAAATATCTGGAAAAGGAGAAAAATTCCAAGAATTAGTGAATTAGGGATTAGAGAATTGGTTGATTTGCTGCGGTGTTTATTCAGTCATTCGGCTTTGGGACCTCTGCACAAAATTAACGTAGGGGCCTTTTTTATACTTTTTTGAGGGTAAAAACGGGGGATTAAAAAAATTTTGGGATTTTTTTTATTTTTTTGTTGACAAATACTATGGTGCGTAGTACTTTGGGGCAAAGTAGCATTTATCGAGGTTTGTTTTAAGATATGGAGGTTAATGTTATGAGTGGTAAGTTGCTTGATGATTTGGGGCGGTTGCAGCGTGCGGTAATCGAGGATGTCTGGGAGCTTGGTGAGGCGAGTGTCCATCAGGTACGCAAACGGCTTAGCCATAAGAAGAAGCTCGCCTACACGACGATTCTTACGGCAATGCAGAAGTTAGAGAAGGCTGGCTGGCTGCGACATCGCACTGAGGGGAAAGTCTATATCTATACACCGACGCGGACCCGCGAAGAAGCCGGCGCCAGCTCGGTGCACAAATTTATGGAGCGAATGTTCGATGGGGACGCCCTTTTGATGTTTCAGCATCTGATGCGTCAGAACAAGCTCAGTGACGAGGAGCTTGGAGAGCTTCGGAAAATGATTGACCAGAAAAGAAAGGAGAGCAAAAAATGATAGGCGAAATATTCCTGAGAGGCTTTTCGCTGTCGAGCTGTATATGGCAGAGCACGATTTTTATTGTGGCCGGACTTGTTGGCAGTTTCATCCTGAGACATCGCTCGTCAAGGGCACATCAGGTGCTGTTTTTAGCGATGATTGCAGCGGTGATTGTGCCGATTATGAGCATATTGGTTAAGCACTATGAATTAGGTGTGTTTGTAGCCGAGCCGGTCGCAATCCAATCGCCGGCCGAAGATTTGACAAGGGGAAGTAATTATGGGGCCCCTGGAATCATCTCGGCTGAGAATTTTGAGCATAATCCTGGTCTTATTGAAAAGGATTTACCATCCGCTATGGCTGGTTCAGAAAGTGCCGAATTCCCCTGGCGCTCAGTCATTTTATATGTGTGGATTGCAGCAAGTTTGATTTTATTTGCTCGACTGCTTATAACATTTATGTTAGGCGTTCGCCTGCTTGGTCGGGCGCTGCCTCTGGAATGTGAGAGGATTAAAGAAGCATTGAATCTGGCCAGAGCCAAACTCGGAATTGACAAGGATGTAATGGTTCACAGCAGCCGGAGCGTTCGCAGTCCGGTGATATGGTGTTGGAGGCGCAGACCTGTTCTGTTAGTGCCGAGCGCAGCCGGGCAATTTGACAATGGAGTTGACTGGGCCGGCGTGCTTTGTCACGAGCTGGCGCACTGGAAACGCCGAGACCATATAAGCGGATTATTCGCGGAGCTGGTGGTTTGTATCCTCCCGTGGCACCCGCTTGTATGGTGGGCAAAGTCTCGGCTGGTCAGACTAAGTGAGCAGGCCTGCGACGACTGGGTCGTAGCCAACGGCCAGACTGGCACAGACTACGCAGAGTCGCTGCTTGATTTGATACCCGGTGGACAGATGGCGTTCGTACCTGCTGTCGTGCGCAGCAAGAAAGGTCTGGCCGGCAGGGTCCGCCGCATCCTGAAAGATAAATGTGGCAATCCGCGGGCCGGAGCGATATGGGCCTTAGCAGTGAGTATTGTGGCGGCATGCCTTGTCATCGGAGTAGCCTGTGCACAAACTCGGCCCGCTGAGCCAGCCGCAGCCACTGCTGCGCTCTTCCGAGCCATCGGACGCAACAATGTCAAGCACATGAGGTTAGCCATCGCCCAAGGGGCAGACCTGGAAGCCAAGAACAAGGATGGGTGCACACCGTTGTACGCCGCGGTCGCCACCCCCGGAGGGAACAGGGCTATGATCAAACTGCTACTGGAAGCCGGCGCTAATCCCAATGCCCGGGATCCCAGGGGATGGATTCCATTGCACGTCGCAGCCCGGAATTGGCAAATATCAACCGTCAAGCTGCTGGTCTCTGCTGGTTCTGACGTCAATGCCAGAGACAAGAAGGGTATGAGCCCAGCCATGATTGCCTTCGAACTGGGGCAAACCGATACGTTCGGTCTGATGGTTGCCCATGGGGCAACCTTTTCGACTGACTTGATGTCTGCCTACAAGGGTGACCTGTCACGGGTGCAGAGCCTAATCGAAAATGGCAAGGCACAAGAGACGTTTGAGCAGGGCGGCCTGACCCTGTTACATGCAGCAGCGGCAGGAGGGCACACAGCAATCGTGGAGTTACTCCTGACAAATGGCTCAGACGTCTACTCCCAAACGCAAGCGGGATACACTGCCCTGCACCACGCAGCAGCGGGCAACCACAGGGAAGTGGCGGAACTGCTGCTTGCCAAAGGGGCCGACGTCAATGGCGAACCTAAGACTCCCGATGGCTGGAGCTGGACGACACCCAGCTATCTTCACGCCGACGTCCATACCGAACCTGCGAACCAGACTCCCCTGCACTGGGCCATACGCGAAGGCCACAAGGACATGATTGACTGGCTTCTCGCAAGGGGAGCCAATCCGAACGCCGATGGAGGTGACTACCACCCCTTGGGAAGCCCCCTCAACTGGGCCGTTTGGAACGGGGACGTTGACATCGCTGTGCTTCTCGTATCACATGGAGCCTATATTCACCTCAAGTCGCAGAATTATCCGATTACCCCGCTACATGATGCCGTCTTGGGCGGTGACCGGGCTATGGTGGAAGCTCTCATCACCAAGACAGGAGACACAACAGCAGCTAAATGGGCTCTGCTCCATGCGACTGTCGCATCGGGAGACAGGCAGGCAGTAGAAGATCTGCTTGACAAAGGAGCAGATGTCAATGCTAAAGGCGAGGGGGGGGTTGCCCTCCACGTGGCAGCCTTGAAAGGTCACAAGGATATCGCAGAACTGCTTATCACCAGAGGCGCTGATGTCGATGCAAAGTCCGACAAGCGCAGCCGCACACCCCTGCATATCGCAGCGAGGGAAGGCCATAAGGCTCTAGCCGAACTGCTTCTCGCCAAGGGCGCCGATGTAAACATAAAGGACGGACGTAATTTGATGCCCCTGCACCTTGCACTTTACAGCTGGCCCACAGATTTAGCTGAACTCTTGGTCGCCAAAGACGCTGATGTCAATGCAAGGGATACCTGGGGCCAAACACCCCTGCATATCGCAGCGAGGAATGGCTACACTGATATAATCCGGATGCTTCTTGACAAAGGAGCAAATCCCAACGTAAAGGAAATCGAGCGTGGCAACACACCTTTGCATATCGCAGCAAGTGGCGGCCATAAGGCTGTAGCCGAACTGCTTATCAGCAAGAGTGTTGATGTGAACGCCAAAACCAGAGATGGTAAGACTCCCATGTCTTTGGCGAAAGAGAAAGGGCACAAGGAAATTATTGAACTGTTGCGCAGGCACGGGGCGAAAGAGTAATCCCGCACCAAATTACGGTAAATGCCTATTTGGTGCGGGACAAGCATCCATCCACGAACCCCGGATCATAGACGACGGGGCACGGACTAATTGTCTCTGTGAACTTCCGGGGGTGTTTATTTAGTTCTTCGGCTTTACAGCCTCTATGTGAAATCAGCGTAGAGGCATTTTTTTGCGCGTTTTTCAGCTGAAAATGGGGTTTTTGTAAATTTTTTTAAAACTACGAATTTATTCGTTGATAATTACGAAGACTTTCGTATATTGTGCCGATATAGGATAGCAAACAAAAATTACGGGAGAACCAATATGGCAAGACGCAAAAATTCACGACCGACGGACAGAGAGCTGACAATCCTGAGAATATTGTGGGACAACGGGCCGAGCACGGTTCGCCGGGTCAACGAAGCAATGAGCAAAGATGGAAACACCGGCTACACCACCACCCTCAAACTAATGCAAATAATGACCGAAAAAGGGCTTTTAGTCAGGGATGAATCTCAGTGGAAACATATCTATAAACCGGCATTTACAGAGGAAAAAACTCAAAAGCAATTAGTCGGCGATTTGCTCGAAAGAGCGTTTTCCGGTTCGGCGGAAAAACTTGTGATGCGGGCACTTTCAGCCAAAAAGGTCTCGGCAAAGGAATTAGCAAGAATAAGAAAAATGCTTGACGAATTCAAGGAACAATAATCATGATAGCCCTGGAAAATATCCTTTCACAGGAAATAATTCAAAAACTCGGCTGGACGCTGCTTCATTTTGTCTGGCAGGCGATGGTGATCGCATTAATCCTAGCAATCCTGCTGAAATTGCTGCGAAAATCCACTGCAAACGTGCGCTATATATTTGCCAGTCTGGCTTTGGGGCTGATTGTCCTGTTACCGGTTATAACCATTAAGTTGGTACCGGTTTCAGCACCGCACATGGCAGCCCGTATTGCACCGGCGCCCGTACCAGCTGTTTTACCAACATTAGAAATGCCCGCGGCCGAAACCATCGTAATAGAAAAGCCAGCACAGTCTGATAGTGTTACTCTAATGCCTGCCGTCCCCTGGAAACAGCGCGCTATTGAGACACTCGAACCGGGCCTGCCTTACATAGTCTCAGGATGGCTAATCGGTGTTCTCGCGCTTTCCCTCTGGCACCTGGGCGGCTGGACACAATTGCAGCGACTGAAACGAAGAATGGTCAAGCAGGTAGATGACACCCTGCACACCAAACTCAAAGTCCTGGCCCAAAGACTAAGAGTCAAACAGACAGTACAGCTCGTGGAATCCGCTTTAGTTCAAATACCCACTGTTGTCGGCTGGCTGCGCCCGGTCATACTACTGCCGGCCAGCGCCCTGACCGGCCTTACTTCCGAGCAATTAGAGGCCATCTTGGCGCATGAGTTAGCTCACATTAAGAGATTCGATTATCTGGTCAATATCCTGCAAACGGTCGTGGAGATACTCGGCTTCTATCATCCGGCTGTGTGGTGGGTCTCACATAAGATTCGCAGCGAAAGAGAAAACTGCTGCGACGATTTGGCGGTGAGCATATCCGGCGACCGCATCTGTTATGCAAGGGCCCTGACCTCAATGGAAGAAATCCGGGCCGGCCACGGCCAATTAGCAGTAGCAGCAAGTGGAGGCAATCTTTTCAGACGTATATACCGCCTCCTCGGCAAAGACTCAGCGCAAAAAACCAGCTTTAGCTGGATTCCCGCAGTAACTGCAATTCTGTTGATATTGGCATTAGTAATACCAACAGCCCTTGCTCTAACTAACAAATCCAATCCCCAACAGGTTGAGCCAAAAACCAATGTGCTTCTCGAAGATAAACAAACAGTTTCGGCTGATAAGTTAAAATGGTTAGGGCTTGCTGTGGCTCTGTATGTCAAGGACCACGACGATAATCTGCCCCAAAACTTACAGCAATTAAAACCCTATATACAAAATGAACAGGATTTTGACTGGCTTCTTGACAATGCTGAATACTTTGGCAGGGGAAAATCCGCCCAACGTAACGCCGCATTCATACTAATAGCTTACGATAAATCATTGTTTATAGAAACTGACGCCACGAATGTTCTCTTTCTCGACTTTAGCGTGCGCTTTCTCGAGACCAAACAACTGGAAAAACTCGGCATCAAAAGAGCTGAATTCCTAATCGAAACGCAGTTCCTGGCGGTAGGCAAAGATTTCTTTCTAAGTATCGGCCTCAACGCAGATTCCCCAGACGAAGCTAAGGATTTGTTGATACTTAAGTCTAAGATACTTGCGGCTTCGGATGGTTCTAAAACTCAGAGTCTCATAATTGATGACACCGAAGTCAACTTACTTCTTCAAGCGGTCCAGGCTCACAAAGATTCTCAAGTGCTCGCCGCACCACAGATACTGACCCATGAAGGTAAAACGGCAAAAATCATAATTCCTGATATCGAAACTTATTATGTCTCGGGCTATAACGAGCCGAACCAGCCTTCCGACAAGCCGGAACCAAAAATCGATAAGGTAGAAGAAGGCATTTCCTTGTTGGTCAAGCCGAAACTAACACCCAATAAAAATATCGATATAGAGTTCGAATTAGAGATTACCAAAGTCACCGGCTTTGAAGAACGTAAGTATAAGGGGAAATATCCCTACAAGCTCCCGTCGAGACAGGCAATTACTCAAGCCACTCGCTATATAGCACGTAATGGCCAGACACTGCTTTTTGGGGGTCACAAAATAGCAGACAAGCAAGATGACCAAACCGAACAGAAAGACCTGCTTGTCCTAATCAAAGCCAAGACAGTCGGCTCTACTGAACAAGATAAGTCAACTCAGGCAGAGGACCCGACAGTGGCCGAACCGGGCAAGACAACCAGCGATGTGATTGTACAGCCGGAAATAGTACAGAGCAGGACAGTATGGCCAAACGATAATGAGCTGGAAAAGACCAAAGATGCACTCCAAGTTGAAGATTCTGCTCAGAGACTACTCAATTTAGGCAAAGCGCTGTTCATCTATGCGAACGACCACGAAGACAAATATCCGCTTTCGTTGCGGCGATTGCAAGATTACTTAAATTTAGAAGAATTTAATTGGGCTTTGGCTAATGTCGAGTATCTGGCACATGGAAAGACGATATCAGTCCGGCCGGATGTCGTGATAGCTTATGACAAGACGCTACTTGCAGAACGAAAGGGTACCAATGTTCTATTTAACGACAGCCATGTTGATTTTGTAAAGCCTGAAAGACTAAAGGAACTCGGCATCAGCGCTACTGAAATCCTAATCGAAACACGAATCTTGTCGGTGAGCGAGGATTTTCTAAAAGATATCGGCCTCGACGCAAATTCCGTGTCCAGCTCCGACGCCTGGTCGGAACATCTTGTCGCAAACTCCGCCGCTGAGCCGAATGCTGAAACATACAGCCTTATACTTGATGACCTCCATATTAGCTTCCTTCTGAAAGCTATTGGGGCTCACAAAGGTGCCGCGATGCTCTCTTCACCACGAGTAATGACACGGGAAGGTACAACGGCATCAATGGCAATTTCAACTGAAGAATACTATATTGCAGGTTTTACCGAGCCTAACCGCCCTTCCAACAAGCCGATACCAAAAACCGATTCGGTAGAACTGGGCACCCGCATTTGGCTCGAGCCGGAACTTACACCTGATAACCAAAACATTAAACTGGATTTCAAAATGGAGTTTCGCCAGCTCCTCGGCTACGAAGAACGTAAGTACAAAGGCAAATATTTATACATGATTCCCCGGACCGAAGTAGTAAGTACAAAGATACCTTGTTTGATTCCCGATGGCAAAACACTGCTCATTGGCGGCCAGAAAATAACCGAGAAAGTTTCAGCTGCACCCATATTGAGTAAACTACCCGTCGTTGGAGAACTGTTTCGCAGCCGCGACAAAACCAGGGAACAAAAGATATTATTGATACTGGTTAAGCCGATTATTAATCCCCAACAAAAAGCCAGTAAAATCCTTCCCGGCCAAGAGGATTCTGAAGAACACATAAAATCTCTCGCAAGCCAGCTCGAAAAAAAGCTCAACCCCCCTGCCGAGCCAAAATAGCACTTTGCTGCACTTCGTTCAGAGATGACAAGGGAAAAAGAACACCCCAGTGAGATAAGCGTTACTATCTCACGGCCCCGGTTAGATAATGCTTCGCTATCCCACGGGGTAAACAATAGGGGAAAAGGAGGCCTGAAAACAATAGGGGGGTAGAGTTATCAAATAAAGTTAAAAGTCAGCAGATGCTGCTTTGGCTTGTGATTAGGTCGGCTTTCTCGGCCGGCTCATAGGCGGTAAGCAACGCTCGCATCAGGTCGGTAACAGTAACTATTCCACGAAGCTTTTCCTGCTCATCAACCACCGGAAGGCAGCTTATCTTCTTCGTGTATAGGATATCCGCAGCCTCACAGACACTGCATCCGGGCGAAATATGCAACACCTTCCGCACCATAACGCTATCGAGGGGCAGTAAAAGATTTTTGGTCCACGAGTTGGTTGCAAACAGGTGCTCTCGAAATCTCTTTGGGGGTGACGGTGGTCGCCTGCCGGCATAGGGCAGATTCCTCAGAATGTCCCTATCGGAGACCAGGCCTACAAATTTTTCCTGCTCATCCATTATAATGACGTGTCTGATTTCTTTGTCCTGCATGACTTCGATCGCTCCGGCTAAGTCGTCCTGAGGCTCCAGAGAAATCACCTGTTCGGTCATAATCTTTTGAACGGGTCGAGAAATCCATGAGGACAAAATATTGGCCTTAGCTGCGCTTTCAGATGTCATATCAACAGGTGGGGCACCTTTTTTCAATTCCGGGCAAAGCTTGTGTATCACCTCATCGAGCTTGAAGAAGAGCTTCGTCAGGTCGGTAGTCGTAATGACACCCACCAAGTCAGAGTCATCGAGAACGGGCACCATATCAATATGGTTACCGGTCATGGTCATAATGACGTCCTGTACCGGAGTCTGAGGGGAGACAGACTTGGGTTTTCTGGCAACTATATTTACCAGCAACTGCCGCAGGGATCTTTGGTCTTTCTTTTGCTTGTTGATTATTTCGGCATCCGGTTCGTTCAGTCGCAAGACATCCCTTTCTGAAACGACACCAACAAAGTACGGCTTTGTCTCTCCTTCATTTGGAAGGTCCACGACGGGAGCGTGCCGGACCCTGCGACTCTTCATAAACCTTAGGCAGTGGCTTACGGCATGGTCGAGGGTCAGTGTCTTAACATCGGTATTCATAATGTCCCGGGCAACACGCATAGGCTGAAAATAGACATCTTTCTCAGTACACATCTGTTCTATCACATCGATGAGTTTTAGTTGTCCGTTTTCCATGCTGTTCGGTATGCTCCAGCTCGGTCGTGTCACCTACGCTCCAAAGCTTCAGCGACGGAGCGGCGTAATCGCTTTAGACCAACTGTCCCCTTACTGTCTTATCGGTCTATTTATCGACAAAGATTGCGACCGGCTTTAATGGATTCTATCCGAATAAATCTATGAGAGCTTGATTTATATGCGGTATCAGTCTGTTTTATCGGCCGATGTCGAATATTAAGAAGCCGAAGACTCTTTGGGTGTATAGTCCTGCTGGGACCATGTTCTTTAAGGTTCGTATCCTAAAGACCCCCATGCTGCTTTCTGCAGTTTCATTAAATCGACATTGCCGGGTTGATTTTTTTCTATGCCTGCTCCGGCTTCTGAGATAGCCCATGGCTCGTTACCATAATCTATGGTGCGTTGGTCCCTCCAGCTCCACCATTCACAATGTCCCTCCGCAAATGCCAAGGTCGTTCCCCCGTGGTGGCGCATTGGGATGGGATTCCACCACGATGGTTGTGTATGCCAAACGGCCCAGCAGGCATCCCAATCTTCACCATAATCGTCGAGAAAAACCAGTCTTTCACCAGGTCTCCTAATCTCAGATAGTCTCTCATGTACGTCACCGCTTCCAGTGAATTTCAGTCCATTCATAGCATGAACTGTGCTGTAAGTCCGCATTTCATTTCTCTCGGCGACCGGACATCGGTATAGCTTGGTCATCTTGGCATATTCGAATAAGAGGCCGTTTCTTATGGTATCCAGTTGTTCTTCGACAGGCTCCTCATTTGGTAATGAACCCAGGAGTTTTACCCATCCATTATCTCCAGCGTTGCCTTTTACCAAGTGGCCGTCATTATCGTCGGTATACATTAGCCAGGCTAAAACTAAACCTTTGAGATTGTGGCTGCAAGCCGCCCGTTTACCTTGTTCTCGTGCCCTGGTTAAAGCCGGGATCAGTATCGCCATCAATAACGCAATGATGGCAATCACTACCAAAAGCTCTATCAAGGTAAAGCCCGCCCCATTAGAAATCTTCCTTCTAACGGGGCAAGTTAGAAAACTTCTGCTTTGGCGATTGGGAAACTTAATTTCTAACTGGGCAAATCCTTTTTGTCTTTTCATAAGGACACCGCTACATCGTACTGGTCTATATCTTTGTCTTGATGTGTCTGCATCGAACCGCCTATGATTGCACAAAAGGATTATAGCTTTTTTAGGCTCAATAATCAAATAAATTACAGGAATCCGCAAGAAGGGGGTGAATGAGGGAAGCTGGGGGGGATTATAGGACTAATAATAAACGAAAAAGCGAAAACTTTATTTGTTTTTTTGCACATCGAGATAAATGATTTATATTTTATATATTGGGGGTCATTGGCAAAACAAGCCGCTGCACCTTAAAAAAGGCATAATACTCTTTCCTTCACAGAGGGAGACAGGCGGGTTCATTAAGCCCAAGTTACAACTGGGGGGCGCCTGTCTCCCTTCTTTTTTAGCATTCATGCATACCCCGCAGGAAAGGGCATTCTCTGAGAATACTACGGGGCAAGCCGAGCAGGGAGATGATAGAATAGTTTGTGCTATAATTGTGTGTGGTAATTATTAAGACCTCTGATTTCATTAGATTCCTAAAGGTCAATCCTGCGTAGAGTCGGAAGGGCGAGGAGGTGGATTTGGTATGGGCCTACGAGACCAGTTGCGCAGCCTCTGGAGCCGGGTGAGCCCCTGCGCGTAGTAGGCTTCGTTCAGGGACGAAAGATGGCGCTGCCACAGTTCGTCCCGTGTGGCCCGCCAGTCCTGGGGAGTGCGCACCAGCTCCATCTCCTCCATGGTCTTGTATAGTGAGTCGGCAATGAACTGATGGCCCGCAATGCTCGGATGCACGTGGTCTAGCAGCCATTCACCGCCCGGGACTCCGTCCTTGGTGCGTTTCTCGATGAGCGCCTTGGCGTCCACAAGCGGTACGCGATGTTGTGCGGCGATGTCCAGAATGGCGTCGTGCATGGGTTCCAGGATGCGCAGGGGGCAGACGTCCTCCTCCTTCGCCAGCAGGAACCATTTCTTTGCTTCGGTGGAGCGTCCTATGTGCTCGTAACACTTGCCGATCCGGTAAAGGAGCCCTGCGTGCCGGTTGTCGAGCGCGGCGGCCTGCTCGAGGAGCACGACCTTGTCGTAGGCATCAGCCCAGTCCAGTTTCCCGGCCTGTTCCCATAGTTCGACGACACGCTCCCTCTCTCGCTCGGACAGGTCGGTGCGGAACTGCGACTTGAAAGGCGGGCAGTCCTTCAGGTTAGTGACCGGATTTACCAGGATGATGGGGACCCCCGCGCCGTTGGACATCCGGACCATGGTTTGAAGATTGTGGCGGAAGTGTTCGATGATGTCTTGGTGCCAAACATCATCGCGATGGTAGGAATCCAGCCCGTCGCTGAAGTCGAGCCTGGCCTGGACTTCGGTGGGCAGAACAGGCTTCGATGAGCGTCCGTCGCCCGTGCCTTGGGCGCGACGGGAAGAGAAGAACCGGTGTGCAAGAGAATAGCTGCGCAGGTCGAGCATTACTCGGTGCAGCCGAAGCAGTGAGCGCGGCATTCTCTTGAGGCGCCGGTATGTCCTGTCTTCGAGGAATTCGTTGTGCCCCGTGTAGATGATGAATAAATCAGGCTCATGCTTGAGCAGCTCCTGCATGATGGGCACGAGACGATAGCTGGCGTAGGAGATCCCGCCACAGTTGACGACTTCGTAGTCCGCTCCCGGCTGGCCGGCACGCAAGTTGAGCTTGAGCCAGGTCGTAAAGGACGTCTCCACGGCGTAGGGCCGTCCCTGCACGGTCGAACCCCCGAGGCAGAAGACCCGGAACGTCTCCGGAGGCTTCCTGGCAGCGAACGACTGGGGGCAGAAGCAGGCCAGGCGTTCCTCGGCTGTCTCGAAGCGTGTGCCCGTTGAGTCGAGGACGAAGAGGGAACGCAGGCCGGCGAACGAGACGTAGGGGTCATCCAGATTGATTGGGGGGTGAGGGACACACAATCTAAGCACCAGCTCGCCCACCACGAGCGGCGAGAGGACAACGACCATGGCTGCGAGGTGAAAGAAAACGACGCGCAACCTGCTGCGTCTCCGGCTCGGTTTGTTCCGACCCCGGCCCGGCGTCATGGATTTCTCTTCGCCGACGGTGCAACCATCGGGCCTGATGCGTGAATGCTTTGCGCCGTCATAACTATGCTGAGCGGAAGTTTTCACCGTAAGAGAACCTGTCCGGAATTTCCCAAATACGTGATTTAATAGCCTACCCTGACTTCTGCTTTAATTAGATTACAAAATCCATCGGGAATTTTCAAGTGATTTCAGGTTCTCTGGCCAGTCTTACTGTCTCAACCAAAGGGGGCTGTCTTCTAACGGTGATTTATTAATAAATTCTGTCCCTGTCTGTGATAAATTTGTCCACCTTTTTCAGCAAGGTCTCTTTTGCGGGTTGTTTGTTTTTGGCGATTGCTTTTTTTTCGGCTTTGATTTTTGCCTGAGCGTATGCTTTGGTCTTTTGTTTGAATTTGGCCTTGGCTTTGGCTACCTTATCTGCCGCTTGGGCCTTTGCTTTGGCTATTGCCTCGGCGGCTTCGGCTTTGATTTGTTCAATCTGTTCCGTATAAGATTTAATCTTCTGCTGCATTTGGGCTTCGAGCTCTGCTCTTTTTTGGGCTTCGGCACTGGCCTTCTTTTCGGCTTTTGCTCTTAGCATAGCCTGGGCTTTCGCTTTGGCTTCTGCTTTTGCCTTTTGTTCAAGCTCAGCTTTGATTTCTGCTATCTGCTCGGCATAAGATTTAATCTTCTGCCGCATTTGGGCTTTGAGGTTTGCTATTTTCTGGGCCTGGACTTCGGCTTTCTTTTCTGCCTTTGCTCTCAATTCGGCTTCGGATTTAGCTCTGGCTTCGGCTTGGGCGCTTTGTTCAGCCTGGGCTATTGAATTGGCTTCGGTTTTGCATCTTGCTTCAATCTCGGCCTTTAGTTTCTCTTCTGCTTCGACTTTCGCCCGGGTATAGGACCTTGTTCTTTGTTCGGCTCTGGCCAAAGCTTCGCCGTAAATCCTGGCTTTTTCTTCAGCTTTGGTAATCGAGCGGGCTTTGGTTTGGAGCCTTTGCTGGGCATCGGATTCACTGATGTCCTGTTCGCCGGGTTTGAAAAACAATGGTTCGGCGAACTGGAGTGCAACACGATTTACCTTGTTGCTTAGGTTATCGATCCGACAGACACGGCCTATGCGATTGAACATTACCGTGTCGAAGGAATCGGCTGAGTCAAAGTGAGGGACACCAAAGTCAACTGTTACCATTTGGTCCGGATGGGGACAGTTTTTGTCGGCGTGGCAAAGAATGGCCAAACCTTTGCTGGAGACATCAAAAATCTGGCCCGGGGAAGGTTTTTCCTTGACGTCCCCGGCGAACCGAACGGGCCAACGATAACTCAATCTTTGCTCTGCTCTTTGGTCGGCGGCTGTTTCCATTCTCAACACCACAAAATCCTTTTTGCGTATTATATATAAGGACAGCATTACAAATAATTTCCACATTAGTCAAGAAATTTATTTTTTGGGATGGCTTACTGGGTGCGATTCGAATATGCAGGTGAAAAATTATTGGGCTTTAATATCTCTGTTGTTAAGAAGTGGATTCCTGCTCCTTCGACCCATTCGACAAAGCTTCCCGCACCAAATAACGACAGGAGACTATTTGGTACGGGACAGGCAGGGCAGGCTTTGCTCAGGACAGATTTCGCGGGGATGACGAGTCACACATTCAAGCCTTGCGCAATAATAGTTGCATTTACAAATGCGAGAGGTTATAATAACAGCAAACAATACCATCCAAAGTGGAAAAATGTTCACCAATCTAATATAGGAGGCAGGAAAATGAACAAGCGGTTACTTTCAAGTATGATTATCAGTGTAACTTTATGTGTCGTCCCGAATTTAGCGTTTGGGTGGGGGGCGGCTACTCACGCGTTTCTTGCTAAAGAATTAGGGCACGAGCCGGGCGTTATGAATTTGCAGGAGATGTATGGCGCAGTTGTGCCGGATATGTTTAATCTGATGTTTGGCTACGAACATCAGGATTATTTATGGACCGAGACACATTATCAGTTTATGAAGGTGGTCAATGAGGCAAAGTCTGATGAGAGTATGGCTTTTGCATACGGATTTGCAAGCCATAATGAGGATTGGGGAGCAGACCTCACGGCACATATCAGCTCTGTTACTGTCAATCCTGAAGAAGGTTATGTGGTTACAAAAATGAAAATATTGGCACCTCAATTAAGGCTGGGAATTATGTTGTTTTTGAACGCAAACGGCATTGCTTACACGCCGGAATTACTGGATGAATTAGCTTTGGTAATTTCTGATAGTGCAATAGAAAGTGCGATTGATTTGTTAGTAAGCCAAGATGAAGATACGCAAATCGGAATGCGGATGCAAGTGGCGGCCAAATTGAGAAGTCCGTTCGTCCCAATGCTGTTAAGCAGAGCATACGCAAAGGAGTTCGCCGGTGAGGCCGGAACAATAGTTGAAGAGGCAATCCTAATGATTGTGGAAACTGAAGAAACATTCAAAGAGTATATGGAACTTTACGGCGAAATATTAACGCAAGAAAATGCGGTAGATTTGATGGCTGAACAAGGCGCACAATTGGCTGAACTAATGTTAGAAGAGCGGTATGGAATTATCGTTGAAGTGCCGTCTGAATTAATGAAGACCGGCTTGCTTGCGGCGATTGATGTGGTTAAAAACGATTACTCCGAAGAATTGGCAGCAACACTTGTTTTTGTAGAGGAGCAGCTTGAAAGTCATGGAGTAGAGAGTCAGTTTTTGGCGGATTTAGAGTAAAGTACAAAAAAATTGTGATTTGAATCTACTAAGGGGGTGTTTTTGGGACTATCCTCGCTTGCCAGGCTGGATTATATAGTTTTTGTAAATAAAAATAACAATTAAGGAAATTTGCAGCGAACCTTTGTTTTTTAATTGAATATGTGGTAGAATGCGGGCCATGGAAATGGCCGAAATTGAATGTATCGGCGAGTTTTGTTAGGGATAGTTAAATAGATGGATGGAAAAATGAGGCAATGCAGCAAATGCAAAAAGCAGAAAGACGAGAGTGAGTTTGGTAAGAATCGCACCCGCACAGACGGACTGAGGATTTGGTGCAAGGAGTGTGAGTCAGAATATGCCCGGGAACGTTACAAGAAAAACAGAGGTGCTGTGAAAAAATATAATAACTATGAGGACCTTCATAAGGTCGTTGGAGGTGTGAGACAGAAGCGATGCGGCAGATGTAAAAAGTGGAAGGCCGAGAGCCAGTATTACAAGCATCTCAGACACAGAGACGGATTGGCGGTGTGGTGCAAGGAATGTTCAAATAAAGCTACGAACAGGTGTCGCAAGCTGCGTTTAGCTGTGCGGGATTGATAGGCTCTCCTAACAGCTTCAACAACCGGTCTTTTGTCCCCGGCCGGTGGAAGTACCATATCTAAACGAACAGTCAGGCAGCGGTTGTAATTCAATTGCGAGACAAAAACAGAGAAAGCGGGATTCGAACCCGCCCCTTCTCTTTAGTGTTAAGCAACAACGGTTATGACTGCAAGCCTTTTTTCTACAACAAATTATGTGCTACGATAGTTTATACCTTATTTGATTTCGTTAACTTTCGACGCATCAGGACTCAGACTGTTGCGCAAAAAAGGTCCTGCTGATTCATCCGGTGGGGTTAGCATGGTGCGCAAATCAGAAACTTCGCCGGTTTTGGTCTTACCTCGTCATCAAGATAGATTTTTCCGGAGGGACACCGAGTTCTTCTGGTGGACAGACAAGTTAGTATCTTTCGGGAAAATCTCATCGGCCAGGTCATCGCCTACACGGCTGGCATAATACTGTTTGATGACTTTTTGGCCTTGGGTCTGGAACGTATCCATAGAGGAAAAGACACCAATTTTCGTAAGAAGCAGGATTGCAATACAAGCCGCCACATTTGCCGCTGAGCTTGTATACTTGCCGAATCTCTCCCGCAGCTTTGGCTCAGGCCGTATTGTTCTCAGCTTCCTGGCTTTCTGCGCCTGGCGAAGACTGTGTTTCAGTACGCCAATGGCCTGTGCATTTGCACACATCAATAAATCGAGCTTGTGAGGTTGCGATTTTATGGCCGATATAGCAAGATTGACTTTACCGTATGATACGAGTCGTCGCTGACATCGCGGACAATTCGTAATGTGGTTTTGCAACCAGTTTGCGCCGGGACCAAAATGCCTGCTTATTGCTTCACTCAACCAGCCCCTGATACGTCTACATTTATTATTTTTATTTATACCAGTCATTTTTCTTCTTCTTTACCCATCCACATAGTTAATATCTGTAGTGCTTTGCATCTATAAACCCTCGCCGTCACTGCTGATATTCCCAATATCCTGCCAATTTGCGCATAAGACAATTCTGCCAGGTCACGTAGAGTTATGACGTTTCTTAGATGTTCAGGCAGTTGAGCTATATAGCATCTTAAAGATTCCTGCAGGTATTTGGAATCAAGCTCTTTCGCAGGCGAGGTTACATGTTTTCCGGTAACAATAGCCGTTGACATTCTCTTCCTCTCAGCTATTTTGCGCCTTAACATTGAAATGGCTACATTGTTCGCGGTACGGAAAATATAGGCTTTTACATGTTCGGGTTTCTGTCCTCCTTCATAATGTGCCAGCTGCAGAAACGTATCCTGGTAGGCATCACAAACATCCTGCTCGTTACCCAATATTCGCCAGAGCATTGTAATTAGCTCCTGGCCGTGCTTGTGCATTGTGGACAATATCCACCGCTGGTCTTCGCTGACGGCTTCGGAGACAGCAAAATCCCACAACAATCCGTAACTTACGGTCTTACCAAACATAAACACCCATTTCGAACGTCTTATATTCTTCTATTTGTTAAGACGCAGCACCTGAGGATATGTTAACATAAATTATACAAAAAATGTAAAAAAAAACGCTTTTTCGGGTAACGTTTTGAGGCTCCATTTCGTCTTAGCTTTGCAGATGAAATATCGGAATAATTTGAAATCTGTTAATCGACTACAAGAATATGGTTACAAGTAATCACGAAAATGGCTCTTCCAACCAGAAAAAAGATGCACAGGATGTAGTATCTCTGGTGGACGAACTACTCAAAAGAGCTGTAACATCCGGCGCGAGTGACGTCCATTTCGAACCTACTGGTGCCGGATTAATGGTAAAATTCCGGCTCGACGGCGTCTTAAACACAGTAGAAGAACTACCCAGGTCCCTGTCTAACAATGTAATTGCAAGACTGAAGGTATTAGGAGGCCTTTTGACCTACCGCAACGACATACCCCAGGAAGGCCGGATTGAAATCAGCAAGAGCAGAGATGAACGAATTATGGACCAGCGGCTGGCTGTTTTCCCGACAATACACGGTCAACGAGCGGTTGTTCGATTATTTTACAGCAATATTGAGCTTACGGACCTGGGACAACTGGGCTTCTCAAAAAAAATATACACAACATTGAAAAATATCGCCGCCAAAAACCAGGGAATCTTATTGCTGACCGGCCCCGCGGGAAGTGGAAAAAGTACCACATTGGCTGCTCTCTTGCGGCACATTCTAAAAAGCTTTCCCGGCAAGAGCGTTGTTACCCTTGAAGACCCAGTAGAAATCATGATTGAGGGCGCTACACAAGTTCAGATTACACCTCACGGCCAAATGACATTTCCGACAGGTTTGCGGTCGCTGCTTCGGCAGGACCCGCAGGTTCTTATGATTGGAGAGATACGGGATGCTGAAACCGCAAAGATTGCTATCGAGGCAGGACTAACGGGACATCTTCTAATGAGCACAATGCACAGCGGCACGCCTGCGGGGGCATTCTTGCGGCTGTTGGAGATGGGTATTGAACCTTATCAGGTAACATCAAGCGTCTCAGCAGTACTGAACCAGAGACTTGTCCGGAAACTCTGTAAAGAGTGTAAGCGAAAGATTGAGAAAGCAGGTTTGTTCGAAGCGGCAGGATGTGACGCCTGCTTTAATACCGGCTACAAAGGCCGAGTGCTGATTGCAGAGATGGTCCAGCTTGATAGTCAATTGCGAAAGGCCATTTTGGCCAAAGCCGACCTCGAAGAGCTTGAGGCTTTGCTGATGTGTAAAGGTCATACCAGTATGCTGGCCGACGGAGAACGTCTTATCAGCGAAGGAATCACAACACAGGAAGAATTAAATAATGTTTGTGGAATAGCTTCAGATGATTCTTGACCTTTTTGATTGTTTTCAAAATACAGGAGATATGTTATGAAGCGCGTTTTCATCTGTATTATCATTCTGCTGCTGGCTGCGGTCCCCGTGGATGGCTTCACAGTTGAGCTGACGCTTCACCCGGCGAAAGCGCCCGAACCTGCGCAGAAATACCAGCTCCTACCGAAAGCTGATGAGCAAAGCGACGTGGATGCGGCACCGCTATATGAAAAAGCTGTTCAATTATTACCTGAAGATTTTCAGACAGACCAAATAAGTCAGTGGCTTAAAACTCCGCCGGCCAAATTGCCCCGTCAGCAGGTGCAATCGACACTTCAGCAGTTCAAACCCATACTGCAATTCCTCGAACAAGCCGCCAAATGTAAGCAGTGCGATTTGCCTTATATGGATGATGATGATACAATATCCCAAAATCTGCGCAAGTATCGTAGGCTCGTGTTCTTTCTTGCCTTGCAGATGCGTTTCCAAATTACCCAGGGCCAGTTTGATAAGGCTATCGGTACCGCTCAGACCGGATTTGCTATGGCAAAGCACATAGGCGAAGGCCCCACCTTGATCCATGGCATGATCGGAGTAGGCATGGGCAGCATCATTTGTCGGCAACTCGAACAGTTCGTCCAGGGACCCAATGCGCCTAACCTTTACCGGGCTTTGCGGGGCCTGCCACGGCCATTTATCGACCTGACCGAGCGGTCAGAATTCGAAGACCGGGATATTAGAGAAAGTACGCATCTGCTGATGAATAGGTTGGACCGTCACGTGGCTGCTTTGCAATGCGTTGAAGCCCTGCGTCTCTATGCTGCTGTTCATGACGGCAAATTTCCAAAGGAGCTAAGCATTATCACCGAGGTCCCTGTTCCCAGTGACCCTGTTATGCAAAAACCGTTTGTTTACCGCTGTACCGGCTCCGATGCTGTTTTGGAAGCACCCGCTCCTGAGGGAGCAACCGAAAGAGATGCAATGCGGTACGAGCTAAACCTGAAAGAATGAAAATCAAAATAACTCTGTGTCCTCTGCAGTTAAAAGGAAATATAAAATGGCGACATTCGAATATAATGCACTGACGCCGGCAGGCAGGCTGATGAAAGGCACGATTGAGGCCGGCAGCCGTGAAGAGGCGGGCGAACAGCTCAAACAGATGCAGCTTTCTGTAAATTCCATCGACAAGGCCAAACCCAAAAAGCCCAAGACGGCCATCGGCAGAAATCAGTTTATGCTTTTCAATCAGCAATTGGCTTCCATAACCAAAGCCGGCATTCCTCTGGAGAAAGGCCTGCGAGAGCTTTCAAATGATGTTGGCTCGAAATCGATGCGCAAGCTCATTGATGATATCGCGGGTGAACTCGAGGCAGGTGTCAAAATCGAGGAAGCATTTGAAAAGAGACAGAAGCGTTTTCCACCTTTGTACGGCCGAATATTAAAAGCAGGAGTGGAAACAGGCAGATTGAGCGAGATGCTGACGAGCCTGAACAGGCATCTGGAGCTGGCCGGTCGAACCAGGAGAATAATTTTTGAGGCAATGAGTTATCCTGCGGTTATTCTGGTCCTGGGTGCGGTCGTTATAACAGCAATGTTCCTGCTTATAATCCCACAGTTCAAACCGGTGCTTGAGGAAATGGTTAGTGGACGCCTGCCACCTATTACTTTGTTATTTTTCAGTATAACCAAGAATGTGGTGCCTTTCTGGATAGCAGTAGGACTTCTTATAGCAGCGATACTTGTTGGGCTCGCGGTACTTTCGACATCTGCAGCAGGACGCAGATTCAAAGAGTCGGTGTTCTTAAAAATTCCCGTTATCGGCAGAGTTTATCATAGCAGCGTGCTCGGCAGGATGGCTGAGGCGATGGCAATGATGGTCGCGGCCGGCTGTGATATGCCGGCGTCTTTGAGATTAAGCTCAGGTGCGACAGGAAGCGAAAAACTTATTCTGGAATGCGAGGCCCTTGCAGGCCAAATCGAGCAGGGAGCCAATATTTTAGAAGCGGGACAGTTTTGCAAGACGATACCGAGGCTGTTTTTGTATTCGATTCAATTAGGCACGCAGCGCAATGAGCTGCAGGATAATCTCTACAGCCTGGGCCAGATGTACTCAGAGCAGGCACGATGCGGCCAGGCAAGATTGCAGGCGGTTCTGTTACCAATTATGCTAATTGTGGTGGGAGGTTTTATTGCGTCGGCTGTCCTTGCAATGTTTTTACCGATGATACAAGTTATTACGAGTTTAGGTGCTGGATAGGATATGCTTGTAATTATAGCAATAATATTGTTGGCTGTTTATATCTACCTTGGATTTAAGATGCCGGCTATCGCTCTGGTTACATCACCTTTTGTAGCCCTTACAATATTTGTTGCCGGAGCTGCAAAAGATTCCGGAGCTATGATAATTGCACCGCTTATTTTCTTTGCGACAGTTATAGCTGTATCAATCTCAAAACGTGAGCCCGGCTCTGAACAATGGCCTCAGATATTTGCAAAATGGATTCTTATAATTTTTTTATTCCTGCTTTTGTCAGTAACTGCGGGTGTTGCGTTTGGCCCTTTGGGCGTAGCCGGTTTTATATTTTTCATTTTGTTTATGAGTTTAATTATAGCTTACACCCTGACATCACGGCACGCGACTGCTACGTACGTTATCTCGACGATTGGTTCGAGTATGCGGCAGAATCTACCATTACCGATGGCATTAGAATCTGCAGCGGCTTCACGAACAGACACCCGCTCAAGAATCCTGCAAAGAATACAAAAATGGCTGGTTCAGGGCTACTCGTTGAGTGAGTCAATCAAGAAAGGCTATCCAAAATGTCCCGGTCATGCGGTGGCAATGATAACTGCTGCCGAGCGCATTGACCAGCTCCCACTTGCGATTGGTGCAATCGAAGCAGATATGGTTACCAAAGCTGACGAACGCAGAATAATCAGGCCGGTTCACCCCCTTTATCCAGTAATACTAATGGGCTTTACGCTTTTTATTTTGTTGTCAGTTATGAAGTTTGTCATCCCACAGTTCAAATCTGTGTTAGAAGAAATGATTGGGGAAGCAGGACTTCCGGTTGCCACTCAGTTGTTAATTGGGGTCACAAATTTTGTGACGTATGAATTTGCGTGGTTAATCTGGCTGACATTTGCATTGACGATTCTTGTGGTCGTACCCATTTCGATTCGGGTCAAGTTTCGGCCTCGTCGGCCCCAGAAGCCGTACCTGCTTTCGCGCATTGGTGACTTTCTTAAATGGCATCTGCCTGTTTTGCACTGGTTCGAGAAGAACTATTCGATGGTGCAGGTTGTTGAGCTTCTGCGTCTGTCGCTTAATGCAGGTTATACAGTCGACGATACTATCAAGAATACGCTTGAACTGGATGTAAACAATTGTTTTAGAAAACGACTCAAAGAATGGCTGGAAAAAGTAAAACGAGGCGACAATATTGCTACCGCAGTTAGAGAAAGCAAATTAGGCCCTGCCTTAGCGTGGGCTTTTGATGAGCAGGTTAATCAGGGCAATACTTTGTCTATATTAGAAACGCTTGAGTCGTTCTACCGCTCAAACTATAGTTACTACGTCAATCTGGCAAGGTTCATAATGTGGCCTTGTGTAACACTTATTATGGGATTAACAGTAGGATTTGTAGCTTATGCGATATTTTCACCAGGTATTATGGTTATTCGTAGCCTGGCTGATTTAGTTACGCCGTAACAAGTGTAAATGGAGAAAAGTTGTGTCTGTTAAAAGCAAAAAATACAGTGGTTTCTTCATAACTGAAATCGTGGTCGCATCGTCCATTTTAGGAATTCTTTTGGTCGGGCTGGCATTGTCATTATATGGATTCGCAAAGTTCAATCGCTATCAGTTAGTAAGGCAGCAATGTATAGCGGCGGCACAGGCCGAGCTTGACAGTATAACCATAACGGGCAAACCAATCCCGGATGAAGACTTTAAGCGGCTTTGGCCCAAGCTTGGTGTTAATATCAAAAAGTCGGCGGGGACCGGTCAATGGCAGGCAATGACATTTGTTGAGGTAACAGCAAACGGCATGAGCTTTAGTAAGGAAGTAAAAGTTCAGTTGGCCAGATATGTTTTAGCAGACGGGTCCTTGGCCAAAGGGGAATGATAGATATGCGCAAAGGCTTTACTTTAATAGAAGTATTGATAGTAGTAATTGTTCTTCCATTTATGATGCTTGTTCTTAACGACCTTTTTAGAACGCTTATAAAGGATATTCCGCGGTCATATCAAGTCGTGCAGGAGAATGCAAGTCTGCTAAGTATGTTAGAGCAAATGCAGAAGGACATTGACAAGGCAAAGGGACTGCCGGAATCGTTTGGTGAATATACTACCGGTGACAAACTGCTTTTGATTGAGCTGGCAGAGGGTATGATTTGCTATCAATTAAAAGATGAGAAGGTGCTCAGACATAAGCTAACGGACAATCAGCAGAGCAATTCTTTAGGACAAACGGTCTGGTCGGTGCCGCACGCAAAAGTGGAATGGCAAGTCTGGCGAAAAGACCGGGACGGCCCGCCAACGGCGGGTTTTGATCGGAACCCAGCGTTGCTGGGTGCAGTGGAGGTCAAGACTCATATAGAGCATAAGATTCGAGGAGAACATTGGGAGAAGAAAATGGCCAATTCACATCTGTATTTTGTGGGTGCTTTTTGAAGGGTTCTGAATCAAAGATGAAAAAACCAAGGCAAAAAGGTTTTGCGCTGGTACTTGTTATAACGGCGATGGCCATAATAGGACTCGAAATGCACGTTTTAACGAGCGGTGCGAACACTATGTTGTTTCAAGCGGATACTGCTTATCTTGAGGCGTGTAAACGGAACCTGATAACGAGCGGCTTAGCGTGGGCAAAACGAAATATCCGGAATAACAATAAAGAAACCTTTGAAAAGGCTGTAGAATTGGATGTTAGTAAGATGAATATTCGCGCTTCAAGCCTGATTGTTACTATAAGAGGGCTCCCAACAGACAAAGAGCCGCAAGCACAAATAAATGTATCGTGCAGCCGTGGCAGGCGAACTTTCAGAGGCGATGACAAATACAAAATCAGGCTATGAACAGAATAATCAGCATCTCATAAAAGCCGGGTCCGTGTCTAAAATAATCCGTCACTTTCACCTTTCGTTCTTCCACACATTTAGATTCTACGACAGATTGCAGCTTACTACTTTTCAAAATGATATACGCCGAACAGGTCATCCTGTCTGTGTTTTCTGGAAATTGAGGTCACACTAATATTGTCGAATATTTATTACAACTGGCCGAGAATCAGGCAGGTGCCGAAAACAGCCCCATTTCGGGGTGTTTGGTGCGCGCGCACTCGGCTTGATAAGCCGGTGGGACCGGCCCAAAAAAATTTCAGAAGTGGAGTAAGTGACAAGCGTCTTCTAAGCTCGTCTCAAAGGTGTTCTCTGAACAAATCCCTTGAAACGCCCCGTATTCTCTTGTTTCGGCGACAATGATTTGGTATATTGGGATTAATATAAAACCATATCAGGAGGATATGACTATGTCTCAGATGACAAAGCGAACGACATATCTAACAATGTCAGTACTCTTACCGGCGATACTGTGTATAGCTGCAATGGGAAAAACCATCTACGTGGACGATGATGCCGCAGGTGCCAACGACGGAACGAGCTGGGCCAATGCCTACGTCTATCTTCAGGATGCCCTGGCCGATGCGGAGACTGCAGAAAAGCCAGTCGAAATCAGAGTTGCTCAGGGCATTTACAAGCCGGACCAGGGAACCGGAATTACACATGGTGACCGGAAGGCAACACTCCAGCTCATTAATGATGTGGTTCTTAAAGGTGGTTTTGCTGGAGTTGGTGTAGAGCCTGACATTAGAGATATCGAATTATATGAAACGATTCTGAGCGGTGACCTTGAAGGCAATGATGTGGACGTGAACGACCTATGGGAGTTACGTTTTGAACCTACCAGGGCTGAGAACAGCTTCCACGTTGTAACCGGCAGTGAGACTGATAAAACAGCCGTTCTTGAGGGATTCGTTGTTACCGGTAGCTACGCTCACTGCCCTGACTGGGGCCAATCCTGCTTAGACGAACAAAACGGGGGCGGTATTTTGATCGAGGCCGGGGGCCCGACCTTGATTGATTGCAGGTTTGAGAAGAACTCTGCCTACTTTATTGGTGGAGCCTTATATATCGTGGATGGCACACCGCACTTGCATGGCTGCACATTTAGCCTTAACGAGGCGGGAGCAGGAGGAGCAATTGCCAGCATTATGAGCAGTTCTTATTTTAGTGAATGCAACTTCTCCAAGAATATCGCTCACGGCATCGCCGTCTCCTTCAGCGGGACGATCGGGACCTACGGCGGGGCAATACGCACCGAAGATAGTAATGATCTTCTGATTGATTGTGTGTTCATTGCCAATGTAGCTGGTCCAGGAGATTTCAGGATGGGTGGTGCAATAGCTGCGTATCGCTGCTTTGATACGGCTAAAATCACAATCACCAACAGTCTCTTCTGTGGCAATCAGGCTGACATTGGTGGCGGGATCGACTCGGCCGATGTGCACATAGTGTTGAACAACTGCATATTTACATATAACCAGGCTAACAGAGGACGAGCCTTGTGTTGCCGGGAGGGGGACGGGGAACAGACTGATCTCTTCCTCGCAAACTGTATACTCTTTAACGGCGGAAACGAGATATCGAACAATGATGATTCGACTGTCATGATAACATACAGCAATATTCAAGGGGGCTGGCCCGGCGAAGGTAACATTGAGGTTGACCCGTTGTTTGCAAATCCTGGTTATTGGGCCGATGCCAATGATCCGATCATTGTTGTAGAGCCAAATGATCCAAACGCAGTTTGGGTGGATGGTGATTACCATTTGAAATCCCAATACGGTCGGTGGAACCCGGTCAGTGAGAGCTGGGTGATGGATGATGTTACGAGTCCGTGTATTGATACGGGTGATCCGAACACGCCCATCGGTGATGAACCGGCACCCAATGGCGGCCGGATTAACATGGGCGCATACGGGGGTACGGCAGAGGCCAGCAAGTCCGATTACTCATGGCGGTTTGCTACGACTGATGGGCCGGTTGCAGCCGAGGGACTTGGCATCATATTACCTCATGAACATATCTTTACCGACCTTAGAGGGCCGGCAACGCGAACTTATGGACAGGCGGAGCCGGCGGATGTTGTGCGTGTTATGGGGCCGCTGTTGGAGGAGGCGCGGCAGAAGGGAGTTGGCGTTCTTATCGAGTGCAGCAGTATCGGCGTGGGGCGAAACGTGTCCATTATCGCCCAGGTGGCCGAGGCTTCGGGATTACCGGTGGTGGTGCCGACGGGTGTTTATGGGCGCGCGAATTTTGCGCCGGCAGAGCATCGGAACATGAGCGAGGATGAATTGACGACGCTCTTTATTAACGAGATTCGTGAGGGGATAGATGGCACGGACATCAAGGCCGGCTTTATTAAGACAGCAACCGGCAACGGCCCTATGACGGCGCTGGAGGAGAAGTTCCTTCGGGCCGCCGGACGCGCGGCAAGCGAGACGGGCGCGGCGATAGCCAGTCACACGCCGATAGGCAGCAATGCTGCGAGACAAGCCGATATCTTAGAGTCAATCAGTCCGGCTATCCGCTTAATCTGGGTACACGCCCAGAATGAGAGCAACCGCAGTTTGCAACGCCAATTAGCGGCCCGAGGGGTCTTCATTGAGTTCGATTCCTTAGGCTGGAATCCCGGGCAGGACTCGACGTTCATAACCGCTATCAAGGAGCTGCTCGCCGCCGGCTATGGGGACCGGATATTGCTTTCACATGATGCGGGTTGGTATCAGCCGGGAGAGCAAAACGGCGGAACGCAAATGCCTTATACCTACCTCATCGAGACTTTCATCCCGAAGCTCAGGAACAGCGGCGTTGACGATGCGGCAATTCGGATGATTACTGAGACAAATCCGATTCGCGCCTTTGGATTCAAATCCAATGAATAAGGCTCTGCATCGGATACTGTAAGTGTTAGACTGCAAGTGTGTAGGCGGCCTGTCTTGCCAACATCGGTTGGGGGACAGCGATTTGAAGAATCATCAATTCTTCTGTAGATGGGTGGGGAGAGATTTTCTGGAGAGGGAAGAAACGACCACATAAACGCCCTTAGTTGTGTATCTGTCTTTCTCGCCCTTTTGTTCTAACATATGCTACTGTTTTCTTGCTATTTATGTTAAATCCAATATACTTTTCCATGAGAGTCTCCTGTAATAAAAGTTATTGTGGTTTTAATCAAACAACCACGCATTGTAACCAACTTGCGAGGCTCCGGTTACATAGTTTCTCTCGGCCAATATATTCAAAATGCCCATGAGTGCTTGCCGGGATTATAGCTCGATTTCCGAGGAATAGGTGAAATGAAATCCTTACTACAGCAATCGTTCGTCATCATCGTATGTATCGCTGCGTTTATCGTGCCGGGTGTGTGCCAGGGTGGGGCTGCGGTACGTTTGCCCGAAGGTGTAAGGGCTGTTTGGGATGTTGAGAAAGCGTATCGGGAGACAACACCCACGCGCGAGCGGATATGCATCAATGGCCTGTGGCGCTGGCAGCCGGCCGACGAGCACACAAACGCCGTGCCCGCCGGCAGTTGGGGCTACTTCAAGGTCCCGGGGAGCTGGCCCGGAATCACCGATTATATGCAGAAAGACTGCCAGACAGTCCACGCCCATCCGGACTGGAAGGACCGGAATTTGCGCAGCATTACCTCGGCCTGGTACCAGCGGGAGATCACCATTCCCGCCGAATGGGTCGGCCAGCGTATCACCATCCATGCGGAGTACCTGAACTCCTACGCGACCGTCTACTTGGATGGTCGGGACGTGGGAGCTATTGTCTTCCCGGGTGGCGAGCTCGACATCACGGCCGTCTGCCATCCGGGCGCCACGCATGTTCTCAGCATGTTTGTCGTAGCTATGCCGCTGAAGGGCGTCATGCTTTCATACAGCGACACCGCCTCGGCCAGAGAGGTAAAGGGCTCAGTGGCGCGCCGCGGCCTGTGTGGCGACGTGTACCTCGTAAGCACGCCTATAGGTGCGCGCATCGCCGACGTTAAAGTGGACACGTCGGTGCGCAAATGGGACTTCACGTTCGGCGTTGCGCTGGACGGCCTCGCCGCGGATGCACAGTACACTCTTCGTGCCCGGATCACGGACAATGGCCGCAGTGTCCGTGAATTCACGAGCAAGGCCTTCAAAGGGAGCGACCTCAAGGATGGCCGAATCGAATTTACCAAGAGCTGGAAGCCCGAGAGACTCTGGGATGTCCATACCCCACAGAACACATACAACCTCAATCTTTCACTGCTGGATGCCGGCGGCAGGGTGCTCGATGCCGGCCATCCCGTGCGCTTCGGGTTCCGCGAGTTCTGGATCGACGGCCGCGACTTCTTCCTGAACGGCACCCGTATCTTTTTGTCATCCGTACCGCTTGACAATACGCAGATCGGGGCTGCACTGGCGAACTACGGGGCGGCCCGGGAGAGCATGGAGCGGCTCAAAAGCTTCGGGATAAACTTTGTCTACACGCACAACTACGGCTGCGAGCCGGGCTCGCATCTGAGCTTCACAGAGGTGCTGAGAGCCGCCGACGATGTAGGGATGCTTGTAGCCCTTTCCCAGCCGCATTTTGCCCACTACGACTGGGAGACACCCGACGCCGATGAGGCGAACGGTTACGCACGTCACGCAGAGTTCTACGTGCGGGTGGCACAGAACCATCCGTCGGTTGTGTTCTACTCCATGAGCCACAACGCGACCGGGTACAGCGAGGACATGAATCCGGACATGATAGATGGAATCCAGAACCCTCGTGACACGTGGTCTTTGAGGAACACCAAGCGCGCTTCGCGTGCCGAAGCAATCGTAACAAGACTGGATCCGGGCCGCATCGTTTATCACCACGCTTCGGGAAACCTGGGCCCCATGCACACGAGCAACTTCTATGCAAACTTCGCCCCGATCCAGGAGATGTCCGACTGGTTCGAGCACTGGGCGACGGCGGGCGTCAAACCGCTTTTCACGTGCGAGTACAGTGTGCCGTTTCCCTGGGACTGGACGATGTACCGGGGTTGGTACCAGGGCGAGAGGGCCTTCGGCAGCGCGGTCGTGCCGTGGGAGTTCTGTCTGGCGGAATGGAATTCTCAGTTCTTCGGAGACCGTGCCTTCCGTATCAGCGAGATGGAGAAAACTAACTTACGCTGGGAGGCGGAGCAGTTCCGGGCCGGCAGACTCTGGCACCGATGGGACTATCCCCACCCTGTAGGTTCGAACATCTTCTTTGAAAGGCAGCCTGTATATGCAATGTACTTTACCGACAACTGGCGTGCTTTTCGCACATGGGGGGTGTCGGCTAATTCCCCGTGGTCTCATGGGCACTACTGGACTCTGCGTGACGGTGTTGACAAGAGCCGCAAGGAGTTCCAGGTTGACTGGGAGAATCTGCAGCGGCCGGGACTCAGTCCGGACTACATCGAACAGCGATACGAACGAGTGGACCTGACCTTCGAATACTCCGACTGGATTCCCACGGTCGCGGCACAGGCCCTTATTCGCCATAACCAGCCGCTGTTGGCCTACATCGGCGGCAAGCCGACGGCCTTCACGAGCAAGGACCATAACTTCCTGCCAGGCGAGACGATCGAGAAACAGCTTATAGTTATCAACAACTCCCGCGAGACCGTGAGAGCGAATTGCGAATGGTCGTTCGGCCTGCCAAAGACAGTCACCGGCAAAAAACAAGTCACCGTGCCGACGGGGGAACAGGAACGCATTGCGTTACGTTTCGAACTGCCGGCCGCCACGACCCCCGGCAAGTATGAGCTCAGCGCGACCTTAAAGTTCGGCAACGGCCAGACCCAGACGGATTCTTTTTCGATCGACGTCATGCCGCGCCCAGAAGCCCTCCAGTTGGATGGGAAGATTGCGCTCTTCGACCCCAAAGGAGAGACCGGGAAGCTATTGAACGGGATGGGGATCCTGTATCAGTCTGTTGATGCGAACGCTGACTTGTCGGCGTACGACACTCTCATCGTTGGCAAGTCCGCTCTGACGGTGGAGCGTCCGGCGCCGGATATTTCACATGTGCGCGACGGCCTGAAGGTGCTTATATTCGAGCAGACCTCGGATGTGCTGGAGAAGCGGTTTGGATTCCGCGTGGCGGAGTACGGATTACGGTGGGTCTTCAAGAGAGTGCCCGATCATCCGCTCCTGAGAGGGATCGAGGCGGAGCACTTGCGCAACTGGCGCGGCGAGGCGACGATACTGCCCTCGCGCCTCGAGTACGAAATGCGGCCCCGTTATGGCCCAACCGTCAAGTGGTGTGACATCCCTGTCACGCGGCTTTGGCGGTGCGGCAATCGCGGAAACGTCGCCTCGGTCCTCATCGAGAAGCCCGCGCGGGGCGATTTTCTACCGATCCTCGACGGTGGCTACAGCCTCCAGTACAGCCCGCTGATGGAGTACCGCGAAGGCAAGGGAATGGTGCTCTTCTGCCAGATGGACGTGACCGGGCGAACAGAAGATGACCCGGCGGGGCAGATGTTGGCCCGGAACATCCTCCGGTACGTATCGGCCTGGCAACCAGCTCCGAGGCGGGAGGTCATCTACGTCGGCGATCCTGCCGGTAGGAAGTACTTCGAATCCACAGGTATATCCCTGGCCTCCTACGACGGAGGGAGCCTTTTCGCCGACCAGGTCCTCGTTGTAGGACCCGGCGGGGGGCGGATTCTTTCGGGGGACACCTCAGCCATCGCTGACTGGCTAAAGTCGGGCGGCAATCTACTGGCGCTCGGGCTGAATGAACAGGAAGTGAATACATCTTTGCCGCTGAAAATCCGTATGAAGGAGGAAGAACACATCGCGGCCTATTTTGAATCCTTCGGCTTCAACTCCCTGCTGGCGGGAGTCGGGCCGGCGGATGTGCACAGCCGGGAGCCACGCAAACTGCCCCTTATCTCGGCAGGAGTTACGATCATCGGCGATGGCGTTCTGGGCAGGGCGGAGAATTTGAATGTCGTCTTCTGCCAGCTCGCGCCATGGCAGTTCGACCGCAAGGAGCTGCGCAACGTGAAGAGAACGTTTCGTCGTACGAGTTATCTCGTCAGCCGTCTGTTGGCCAACATGGGAGCGGCCGGGTCAACACCTCTTCTGGAGCGCTTCCACAGACCCGTGGACACATCCAGGGCCGAAAAGCGGTGGTCGGAAGGCCTCTACATGGATGTGCCGGATGAGTGGGACGACCCTTACCGATTCTTCCGCTGGTAGTGGTAAATTGTCAGTTTCCGGCGGCATTGGCTTGGTTATGTTTTTATTCCGATCTCATATCACTTGGAAAAGCTGACCTGCTCACTATCTGTTAACAGGTTGCAGGTTTAAGCCCTGGTGTCCTGAGACCTGTAATCACATCGGGGACAAGGGCTTGTGGGGGCAATGTCTTTTGCCGGAGTATACGGTGATTTTGCCGCTTTCCGCAACACGAACTATTTAGGAATCGTCAGATAATATTATCGAGATAACAGTGACAGGGCCAAAAAATACCTTATGTAAAGCAGTGTGTTCAATGCATCACACTATTATTCCAGAAATCAATTTCCTATTAACCACGCAGCTTTGGCCGGCAAGATGGCACGCAGACTTTCCTACAACGAAAACATCGCCGTGGCCGCATTCAGTTAATGAAAAGACTTTTCGAAGAAAAATCAGGATCTGACGTAAGATTTACACCCAGCTTTCTTAACCCGGCCTCATCCCCGGTTGTGGGAATATGAGTAATATGGACTTCGCACCCCCGGAGCTCCTTCAAATGCTCGACGGCCATCTGGGCCGCAGGGTTCGATATGGCACTGATGCTCAGGGTGATTAATGTTTCTTCAAGGTCGAGACTTATCATTTTTCCGTTCAGGACTTCCTTTTTCAGGAATCGTATGGAATCTGTAATATTCTGCGGTAAAAGATGCAACTTTTTCGGCAAACCGGCAAGGTGCTTCGTGGCATTGATAACAAGGCTCGACGCCGCGTGCATGAACGGAGAATTCTCACCCGTAATAATGGCTCCGTCACGGAGCTCGATGGCGGCCCCGCAAAAAATGCCCTCATTGCCCTTGCCGCTTTCCTGTGCTTTTAGGGCAGCTTGTCGTGCCGGTAATACCACGGTTCTGTCTTCCACCCTGGCACCGGTGTTTTTCATGATAAGTTCCGACCTCTCCAGTATTTCTCTTTCCACGAACCCCATCGCGTATTCACAGGCACACCTGAAATACCGCCTTATGATCTCCTGGTGCGCGGCTTCCTGAACCGCCTCGTCATCCACGATTCCGAAACCGGCACGGTTGACCCCCATATCTGTCGGAGATTTGTAAAAGGATTCCTTGCCTGTGATTTTTTCTATGATTCTTTTCAGCAGCGGAAAAGCTTCGATATCGCGATTATAGTTGACCGTTTTTTCACTATATGCTTCCAAATGGTAATAGTCGATGCAGTTTACATCCTTGAGATCGACCGTTGCCGCCTCGTAGGCGACGTTTACCTTATGTTTCAATGGCAAATTCCAGATGGGAAATGTTTCGAACTTGGCATATCCGGCCGCGTTCCCGTTTTTGTATTCGTGGTACAAATGGCAAAGGCAGGTGGCGAGTTTGCCGCTTCCCGGTCCGGGCCCGGTCACAACTACGATTGGATGTTTGGTTTTTATTGGTTCGTTTTCACCGTAACCTTCGTCGCTTACGATGGTGTCAGCATCCGTAGGATAACCCTTGGTAAATTTGTGTGTATAAACGCTTACTCCCCTCCGTTCAAGCTTGTTCTTGAACGCCTTGGCTGAGGCTTGGTTTGCATACCGTGTAATGACCACGGCCGTAACGTCGAGGCCCCATTCCTTGAAGTCATCGATTGTTTTCAGCGCGTCTGAATCATAGGTAATACCGAAGTCGGCCCGCACTTTCTTTCTCTCAATGTCCCCGGCGTAAATACATAGAATAACATCTATCTTATCGCGTATTTTCTGCAACAAGCGCATTTTAATGTTCGGGTCAAAGCCCGGAAGCACCCTTGCCGCATGATAATCAAACAGAAGTTTCCCGCCGAATTCCAGATACAGCTTGTTGTTGAACTTATTGACACGCTCAAGGATAGCTGCCGTTTGTTCCTGTAAATACTTTTCGTTGTCAAAACCTGTTTTTACTGCCATGTGATTAACGTCCTTTTTCATTACGATTACAATTTTGTGCCTTCTTTTTCTTGAAATACTTAAGGCAATCTTGACCTGCCCACAGTTTTTTGTGCCGGTTGTTGCAAGAATATTTCATATTTAATCTCTCTATCTTCAGTAAAGCAAAAGGTACCGCAGCTTTGCTCAATTTGCAAAAATCTAAAGTAAAATGGACGGCAGCCATTGTATCTAAATTCGCTGCTTCCCGAAAGACAAATTCTATGTCCCACTGGCTGTAATACGTATGGTTGTTTGTCGGAATCTTTGGGACCCGTCCTGCCGGCATATTCGAACCGGCGCGCGCACGAAAATTGTCGTTTGCAGTAACAGATTAGGATACGCAGAACACATCGAGACGGAATGAGTAATCTTTTTGGAAAATTGTGCTGTTTAGCAGGGACAACATATTTCAAAATGTACATACAACGTTTCGAGAATGATATCTTTATCCCCCGAGATCAATATGATAAAATCACCTTTAATATAATATCCTCTTGATATGTTAAATTAGGATAAACCTATGGATGGTACAGAATTCTTAAACCGTCTTAAAAAAGGTCAACGCCTTTATGGGACCGCGATTCTTTCCCCTTCTCCTCTATGGCCTTCGGTGGTAAAGAGAGCAGGTGTGGATTTTGTTTTTATTGATACCGAGCACATTCCTATTGATAGAACCACTCTTGCTGAGATGTGTCAGGTTTACAAGGCGTTTGAATTACCCCCGCTCGTCCGTATTCCTTCGCCTGATCCTAATGAGGTCTATAAAGTTCTTGATGGAGGCGCATCGGGAATCCTTGCTCCTTATATTGAATCTCCGGAACAGGTAAGAGAGCTGGTCGGCGCTATAAAACTGCGTCCGTTGAAAGGGGAGCGATTAAAAGAGGCGTTACAAAATCAAGATTCTCTTGGACCGGAGCTTAAAAATTATCTGAGAAATTGGAATAAAGACAACTTTTTAATAATCAACGTGGAGAGTGTCCCGGCCATGGAAAGGTTAGACAGCATATTGGCCGAACCCGGTCTCGATGGAGTGATTATAGGCCCGCACGACCTCTCTATAAGTCTTGGATTGCCTGAACAATATGATAATCCCCGATTCGAGGAAGCCGTGAGAAAAATCATTTCTAAAGTTAGGGAAAAAGGCTTAGGTGCAGGTATTCATTTCTCTGAAGGGCCGGAATTACAAATTAAATGGGCCAAGGCGGGCGCGAATATTATAGTGCACAGCTCGGATATGATTTTATTTCAGCAGAGATTAAAGGGGGATATCACGGCGATTCGTCGTGCTTTGGGGGAGGAAGATAGTACAATAAAAGAAGAAAAAGATATCAAAATTTAATAACATATCTGTTAACGAAGCCTTGTAATGAATAAGAACGGGTACTGAGGTTGACGACCGTTAAAGTCAAAATTATGTAAGAAGAATGAAGAGGTCTTTTATGCTGTTCAGAAATTCTCATATCCTTGGACTATCATTGTTAATTCTCATATCTCCTTTAAATCTGCCGGCGTCAAATACAAATCTCGACTTCACCAACAGCGTCATTGTTACGCCGCGAAATTTGGATAAATTAGAGCAGAAAGCGATAACGGTACTGCGGGAGGAGATACAAAAAAGAACAGGTATTCAATTGAATACTGTAACAAAGTGGCCAAAGAATCAGCAGTCAGTCATCGCTGTTGGACAAGAAGAGCAAATGAAGGATTTCGCAGGTCTATATTCAGATATTTTTGAAAACGGCCAAACTCTTAACAAAGAAGGATTTCGACTTTTAATTAAGGAAAATGCGATATTAGTGGTAGGCAATGGTCCACGTGGTGTTTTTTATGGTGTAGGAAAGTTGCTCCGCAGCTTATATATGAAATCCGGTTCGATTTTGGCCCCGAAAAATTTGCACATTACCACTTCCCCTCGATACGCTATTCGCGGGCACCAGCTTGGATACCGGCCCAAGACAAACGCTTATGATGCCTGGGACCCGGCACAGTTTGATCAGTACATTCGGGAATTGGGCATTTTCGGCACTAATAGCATCGAGATTATACCGCCAAGAAGCGACGATACACTGACGAGCCCGCACATGAAACTTCCCCCAATAGAAATGATGGTTAAACAGGCGGAAATCATCGATTCCTATGGAATGGATGTCTGGATATGGTATCCTAATGTTGGAGAAGATTATACGCACCCGGATTCCGTTAGAAAAGAGTTAGAGGAGCGAGAGGATATTTTTAAAAAATTGAAACGCATTGACGTTGTTTTTGTTCCCGGCGGCGATCCCGGTGACTTACATCCCGATATCCTGTTCGAATGGCTGAAAAAAGTAGCTAAAGTCCTTAACAAATATCATCCCAAGGCGAAAATCTGGGTGTCTCCTCAGGCGTTTCGTCCAACTAAAGAATGGCTGGATGCTTTTTACAGCAATGTCAATTTGAGGTATCCGTGGTTCGGTGGTGTTGTATTTGGGCCCTGGGTTAAAACACCTTTACCTGAAATTAGAAAAATTGTAAATCCCGAGATTCCCATCCGTCGTTATCCGGATATCACTCACAGTATCAGCTGTCAGTATCCTGTAAAAGACTGGGATTTGGCTTTTGCCATGACGCTGGGACGGGAATGTTACAATCCGCGTCCGGCCGCGGAAAAAGTGATTCATAATGTTCTGGATGAGTTCGCCGAGGGAAGTATAAGCTATTCTGAAGGGATTAATGATGATGTGAATAAATTTATCTGGAGCGACCAGGACTGGAACCCGGATACTCCGGTTATCGAAACCTTGAGGGAATATAGCCGGTTATTTATTCACCCCGATTTTTCGGAAGATATTGCCCAGGGAATATTAGCGCTGGAAAGAAATTGGCAGGGTCCTCTGATAGCCAACAAGCCTGTTGAGGTAACACTGAAGCAATGGGAAAATATGGAGAAACAGGCCCCGCCTGCGGTTGTAAAAAATTACCGGTTCCAGATGGGTCTGTTGCGTGCTTACTATGACGCATATATTCGAGAGCGGCTGATTCATGAAACAGCGCTGGAAACAGAAGCCAGAGAAGTTTTACGAAATGCAACTATCATTACTATTCAGGAGAAATTAGAACGGGCTGAATCCATTTTGAACCAAAAGTGGGAGAAACCGGTTGCTCAAGATTATAAAAAACGCTGTTGGGAAATTGCCGATTATTTATTTGAAGCAATTGGTTCGCAAACCTCAGTGAAAAAACATCGAGCAAAGCCGGGCCGGGGTGATTTTATGGATTACATTGATGCCCCGTTAAATAATGCCATTTGGCTTTTATCACAATTCGAAAAGATCCGGAAGATTACGGATGAAAAAGCACGATTAGCGTCCATAGATGAACTGCTTAATTGGGACAATCCGGGACCGGGCGGTTTTTACGATAATTTGGGACAATCTATAAACACTCCACGGCTTGCTGAATATCCGGCGTGGGAAGAAGACCCAGGCAGCTTGCAATCACCTCGAGTAAGTTTCGGTGCGGGGCTACGAGGCCGGGAATGGGTTCATACGGTACAAGCGAAAGGCTTCGACGGAAGTGCCATACCGTTGGCATGGATGAATCAAATAACCACCCTGTATGAAACACCCTTAAATGTCGTCTATGAAAACTTGGATCCCCACTCAAGTTATATTTTGAAAGTGGCATACACCGGACGGTTCCAGGCGAACATTCAGTTGACAGCGGATGATAAATTTCAAATCCACGAAATGAGAAAGACCGGAAAGACCCCTATTAATGAATTCCCTGTTCCCGAGGAAGCGACCAGGGACGGTAAATTAAAACTGACGTGGACCTGTGCAGAAGGCGAAAGAGGCGCCCAGGTGGCGGAGATATGGTTGACCCTTAAAAAAAATGAGCCCAACCCATAATCCCGTATAGTACAAAAACTCGTACGTGGATTGCGAGCCATGTGTCCCCCCGAAAAAGTTTGTTTTACTTGTTACTGAAGGACTGCTATGAGGCTATTCAGTCATATCTCTCCCTATCCTAAATCTCTTGGACCGGTCCCACCAGCCCTCAGCCGCAATGAGTGCAAACGAATATCTGAAAAGTATGACTCCAGGATACTTGTCACTTGAGAGGATGATGAGTGTTTGGAATGGACGCCTATTGTGTGACAGGTTCAAAGGATATGTGAAGAAATGAGGTTCAAATTCCAAAAGTCCGGGGGAATCGATTCGCAGCCCGAAGAGAGGTCCCCTGATGAGCCGTGAAGTATGGAGTGACAAATGAGCCAACATCGGAATCTTGCAGACTACGCCATTATTCTAAGCGGCAAAGATAACGTAGCGACTGCGCTGGTTGATTTGCCAGCGGGAAATTATGTTTCCAGCTCCGGTGAAAGCCGGACTACAATCACCGTGCCTGAAGATATCAGTGCCGGTTTCAAGCTGGCCCTTTCCGACATCCGCAAGGCAGAGCCGGTATACAAGTATGGATACGTGATTGGCCTGGCCAAGACGGATATCAAGAAAGGCCATTGTGTGCATGTCCATAATCTGGTCAGCTCAGTATAGTTCTGTGGAGTGACAACCGTATGTCCGAAATCAAACTCAAAGGATATCGGCGAAGCGACAGCCTTTTTGGCATACGCAACCACATTGTCGTAATGTCCAGTGTTTCCTGCGCCAATTCTGTCGTGGAGCGAATAGCAAAGACCGATACCGACATTATCCCGATTACACATCAACACGGCTGCACGCACATGGGTGCCGATACTGAGCAAGTGCTCAGGACCCTTAGCGGAACCTGTAACAACCCGAACGTCGGCGGTGTGCTGCTGGTTGGGCTTGGTTGCGAGAGCGTAAGCGTAAACGACATTGCATCATCCGCAGATCGTAACGGGAAACCGGTCAAAACGCTGTCGATTCAGGAGATAGGTGAGATACAGAAGATTATGGATACTGCTCGCGATAGTCTTCGCCAAATGAAAGATTTCGTCTCGAAGCAGCAGCGGAGCGACTTTGACATCCGCAATCTGACGGTAGGCCTTGAATGCGGCGGCTCAGATCCGTTCTCCGGGATAACTGCCAATCCTGCTGTCGGACTTGTTAGTGACAGACTCGTGGAGCTTGGCGCAACAGTGATTCTCTCCGAAATCCCGGAGATGATCGGCGCAGAAGCATCCCTGGAATCCAGAACTCCTGATGACACCGTAAGGCGGAGGCTGCTGAGGCGGATTAAGGACTATGTGCAACTGGCAAAAGACGCCGGTGGCGACCTGCGAGGCTGCAATCCGGCGCCGGGCAACATCAAGGCCGGGCTCAGTTCCATTGAGGAAAAGTCGCTGGGGTCTATTATCAAGGGCGGCCGTTCCAACATCAACGAATTCGTCGAGTACGCCCGGCGGCCAAAGTGTAAAGGACTTGTTGTGATGGACACGCCCGGCAACGACCCCGAGTCAGTGACTGGAATGGTTGCCGGCGGCGCAAATCTGGTACTGTTCACCACAGGCACAGGAACACCCATCGGCAATCCGGTTGCGCCGGTGATAAAAATTTCGTCCAATACGAAAATGTATCAGCGCATGGGCGACTTCATCGATATCGACGCCGGCGAAATCATCAAAGGCACCCGGGTCGATGCCTTGGCTGATAAGATATTCGAGTTTCTTCTCGACGTTTGCAACGGCAGGCAAACCGCTGCCGAGGTCAATAATTGCAGAGAGTTTGCAATCAATAGAATCGGCCCATCGTTCTGAGATACCGGCTGGGTAAGGTCAAAAAAACAATGTCAACAGAAAGCAAATCGAAAACTGACAATGTCCGCAACAACAAGGAGTCACCGCCGGCGGATACTTCGCTTGTTAGGGAACCGCCGCGAACGCTGGGCGCGACGCTTCTTCGGCTTGGTCCCGGTATGATAATCGCCGGCTCGATAGTCGGGTCGGGCGAGTTGATTGCCACCACCAAAGCCGGTGCCGAGGCGGGGTTCTGGCTGCTGTGGCTCATAATCATCGGTTGCGTAATCAAGGTCTCCACGCAGATAGAGTTCGGCCGATACACCATCACGTGGAGCCAAACGCCTTTGAAAGCTCTGGACAACGTGCCGGGGCCGCGACTGAAAGTAAACTGGTTAGTATGGTACTGGGCGATTATGATCCTGCTGGTGGTCTCCCAACAAGGTGGTATCGTAGGCGGTGTCGGACAGACGCTGGCCATCAGTCAGCCGCTAACGAGCTACGGCAGACAGTACAATCACCTGCAGAATGAGCTGGTCAAAGCTAAGGTTGAGTTAAAGGTGGCTCAGGCGCAAAGTGCCGAAAGAGCCGCGATAACCGAGCTGCAACAGAAGATCACCTCATTAACATCTGAAACCGCAGAGCTTAGAGAGCCGACGGACGCGTATCTCTGGGCCACGATACTGGCAATTGCAACATCTGTGCTGCTGTTCGTCGGCCGATATGGGCTGATCCAATTTGTTGCAACTTTATTAGTCGTGACATTCACGATCGTGACGATAATAACGCTGATCGTATTGCAGACAAAACCAGAATGGGCGGTAACTGGCGGCGACCTGGTGAACGGACTGAGTTTCCGTCTGCCGCCTGCTGCCGAAGGCACGGACACCAAGCCAATCGCCACAGCGCTGGCGGCATTTGGCATAATTGGCGTCGGCTCTTTGGAACTTATAATGTACCCCTATTGGTGTCTGGAAAAGGGCTATGCTAAGTTCACTGGTCCAAGAGAAGGCACGGCGCAATGGATAAAGCGTGCTCGCGGCTGGCTGCATGTACTGCACATCGACGCGTGGACATCGATGGTAGTCTATACGTTGGCGACGGTCTCCTTCTACCTGCTCGGGGCCGCCGTGCTTGCCAAAACGGGGCTTAATCCGGCGGGAAAGCATATGGTGCGTACTCTGGCTGCGATGTACGTGCCGGTCTTCGGCCCCTGGGCCGATGGCGTATTCCTTTCAGGGGCTTTCGCGGTATTGTATTCTACGTTCTTTGTCGCCGCAGCGGGAAGCGCCCGAATGGTCGCCGATGCGCTGGGCCTGTTCGGAATTACTGATGGCTCCGAGCAGGCACGATTGAGGTGGACGCGCATTATTTGCGCTATATGGCCACTGGTCGCTTTAGTGTTGTATATAGGTGTGCGTGCACCGACGAAAATGATCCTGGCCAGCGGAACCGCTCAGGCGATCATGCTGCCGATGCTGGGAGCGGCGGCTTTGTACTTTCGTTATCGACGGAGCGACAAGAACCTGCGGCCAGGCCTGCTATGGGACGCAATGCTATGGCTCTCACTTGCAGGTTTTGCCGTTATCGGCGGTTGGTCGCTGGTCAGCATGTTCTGCAGATAGAAGTGGGATGTAAGGCACCTCCGCTTGTAAAGAGCGGTAGAATGATGAATTTCTCCAAAATTTGTTCTATCTAATTTTGCGCTTGTTACGCGGATATCCGAACCACCGCAATCGGTTGTGTCCTGACACTGCTATTGCGTCAAGTTTAAATATGTGACTTGTCATTCCCGCCCCGCATCGTGTGCGGGATAAACTCCAGCGGAAATCCAGTTTTTCACTTTGGACCCCTGCTTTCGCAGGGGTGACATCGTCGATTTTCGTTTTCCGCAACAGTAACTATCTAATAATCAACGCAAAAAAAACGTCAATATACCCGGTTTTTTGCTTTTTACCGACAATATAAATCTGTATTCTGGTGTAAGTTAATCAATCATACAAGGAGCACCCACCGGTCAATACGATTATGGTGCCTTATACTCACGATAATTAAGGGAGATACTAAAATGTCTGTCAAATCAAAAAAGAAAGCACAAAATGGTATGAGCCGAAGGCAGTTTGTCGGTGCGACGCTCGCCGCCGCTGGTGTCGGTGTATTACAAAACAATGTGCCGTGTTACTCACAGCCTGCCCTGAGAAGGAAGTCAGGTATCAAATTGGGTCTTTACAGCATTACCTTCTTAGGGGTTTGGTATCGCGGAAGAGCACTTACTCTCGAAGAGGTGATCCAAAGGGCCCAAAAATATGGGTATGATGGCGTAGAGATAGACGGCAAGCGTCCACACGGCAACCCGCTGGATTGGCCCGGAAAAAGCTGCCGCAGGCTGCGGGCCCTGGCCGAGGATCAGGGGATAGAGCTATATTCTGTGGCAGCCAACAACGACTTCAGCAGCCCGATTCTTGAGCACCGAGAATGCCAAATTGCTTACATGCGGGAATTGGTTCGAATGGCATCTGATTTTGGCGTCAAGACGGTGCGGGTTTTTCTCGCCTGGCCGGGCGTGACGAAACATCCGCAAGTTGCCAAATACTCTGTCGCCAAGGCAATATGGGATGTTACCCACGAACATTTTTCAGAGGAAGAAACGTGGGCGTGGTGCCGGGATGGTCTAATCGAGTGTGCTCGCTATGCAGGGGATGCGGGAGTTGTACTCGCCCTGCAAAATCATAAGCCGGTCATCAAAGATTATAAGGACGTATTACGAATGGTACGCGAGGTCGATTCACCTCATCTGAAGGTCAGCCTCGATGCACCGATTATGTCCGACAAAAGCCCTGAGAATATTCGCCGCGCGGCAAAAGCTGTTGGTCCCTTACAGGTCCTGAGCCACTTTGGTGGAGAATACGAACGCGGGCCCGACAGTAGGGTCAAGGGTGCGAAATTCTACCCACACTTTATTCGTGCTATGCGAGAGATAGGCTACAATGGGTACATCGGTTATGAATTATGTCATCCCCTGCCGGTAGTGAACGGACAGACAGTAGGCATCGAATACGCGGAGAAAAATGCCCGACTGGCAGCAGAGTTTATGCGTGGATTGATTGATGAATTCTATTGACAGAAAGGAGAACTCATGAAAGGTAATGCAGTTCAGGAAACGAAGCGAGTCACTCGGAGAGATTTTATTAGGACCACAGGGACAATAGGAGCAGCGGTGCTTTTGTCGGGCACAAACCGAATGTTTGCTGCAGGATCGGATAAGCTCCGTGTGGGGCTGATTGGCTGTGGCGGCCGGGGCACGTATGATACGACAAACTGTCTGAAGTCGGCAGAAAACGTGGAGCTTGTGGCGATGGGAGACCTTTTCAGGGATCGTATGGTTAATTGCCGCGAGCAGCTTACGAAGAGGCTGGGTGAGAAAGTAAAGGTAACTGACGATACTTGTTTTGCGGGGTGGGATGCTCACAAGAAGGTAGTGAGCTGTGATTTGGATTTGGTTATCCTGACGGAACCGCCCCACTTTCGTCCGGAGCATTTGCGGGTGGCCGTGGAGGCAGGCAAACATGTGTTTATGGAAAAGCCGGTTGCGGTGGATCCGGCCGGTGTTCGCTCGGTGATTGAGTCGTCACAGTTAGCGGACCAGAAGAATCTGACTATAGTGGCTGGTACGCAAAGTCGCCGGTCGGCACATTTGGTAGAAGGAATGAAGAGGATTCACAACGGGGATATCGGCGAGATCCTTGGCGGCCAGTGTATGAGAATCGGCGGGGGAATGCTCACATGGTCACAGGCAACCAAAGAGCGGCAGCCGGGCTGGTCTGATATGGAATGGCAGCTTCGTCGGTGGCTGTTTCTGACCTGGCTTAGTGGTGACTTTATTGTTGAGATGCATGTCCACAATTTAGACAGAGTCAACTGGGCATTGGGGGCGCATCCGGTGCAATGCATTGGCCTTGGAGGCAGGCAGGTGCGGACTGGTCCGGAATACGGCAATGTTTATGACCATTTTACCATCGAGTACGAGTATCCCAATGGAGTACGGATTGAATACATGGGTGCTCAGATGGACAAAGTAACCTATCGGCAGGACTCACGGGTGGTCGGAACGAAGGGTTTGGCATATATATACTCTGGTAATTTCATTATCGAAGGGCAAAAGCCTTTTAAATACGATGGGCCAAGTCCGAGTCCGGTGATAAAGCAACATGCGGACCAGATAGCGGCAATTCGTGGGAGTAGGCATTTGAACGAAGGCAAGCGGATCGCCGAGAGTACGATGACGTGCATAATGGGGCGGATGAGCGCTTATACCGGCCGGGCATTGAAGTGGGACTGGGCGATGAAAGCATCAGAGCTCGATCTCAGTCCGCCCGAATATGAGTTTGGCGATTTGCCGATGAGGCCGGTAGCTATGCCGGGCAAGACACCATTGGTCTGACATAAAAAACACTTTAGGGATTTCTGATTTTCGAGAGTCTCCACCTGTGAAAAGGCGGTCTTTTTAAACATAATGCATTCGAGCAGCATAAAACGCAAATAAATTCGGAAGTATATTAAATGTCGTTCGTAAGTTAGACTTAAGTGGGTCGTGATAGAATGAATTCCCTTATTTTATCTTTCTTCGTTTTATTGTTATTGCCGAATCAGGTTGGTTCGCATAGTCAATATGGCACAGATAGCAGCCGTGGTACAAATAATATTCCAAAGCAAATTGCCCCGTTTTTTATTCCACCACCTGAACTTGCCCATGATTTTGGGCAATATCGGTCTCCTTTGAGATTTTATGATGGGACTCCCGTGAAGACACGGACGGACTGGCAGGGACGCAGGCACGAAATACTCAAAACGTGGCATGGCATCATGGGGGCTTGGCCACCGTTGATTAAGAAACCGAAAATCGAATATCTGGCAAAAGAACTGCGGGAAGACTTCACTCAACACCAGGTGCGTGTCGAGATAGCACCGGAACAGCAGACAGTAGATGGCTATCTACTTGTTCCCGATGGCATGAGATTATTTCCTGCAATGCTTGTCGTTTTCTATGATGCCGAAACATCGGCGGGCCTGGGCAAGGAGTTACGTGACTTCGGCTATCAATTGACAAGACGTGGTTTTGTTACGCTGTCTATCGGAACACCTGAGTTCTCCAGTTTACAAGCTCCATACAAGCCACTGTATGAGTCCGGCAGAGACCAGACCCCTCTCCAGCCACTCTCTGCGTTGGCCTATGTGGCAGCCAATTGTCACACTGCACTGGCAAACTTGCCGCAGGTTGATCCTAACCGCATTGGTATCATTGGCCATTCGTATGGCGGAAAATGGGCAATGTTTGCATCCTGTCTCTACGACAAATTCGCTTGTACTGTCTTGTCTGATCCTGGGATTGTCTTCGATGAGAACCGAGCAAATGTGAACTATTGGGAGCCATGGTATTTGGGATATGACCCTAACCAACAACGTCAAAGAGGTATCCCAGGCGCAACTAATCCTCGCACCGGTGCGTACAGGAAGCTGTTTCTTGAGGGACATGACCTCCACGAACTACATGTGTTGATGGCACCGAGACCATTTTTAGTCTCAGGCGGCTCGGAAGATCGGCCTGAGCGATGGAAAGCTCTTAATCATACGATTGCAGTCAACAGGCTTCTCGGGTATGCGAATAGGGTTGCCATGACTAACCGCAAGGGTCATTCTCCAACTCCGGAATCGAACGAGCAGATTTACATTTTCCTCGAACACTTTCTGGCTTCGCAACGTTAGGGCTGAGGTTTTGGCTTTAATGTCTAATTCGGGGAGTGCGAGAAAATCCCTCGCCTTCAGGCGGTAGTAGTTTACTTATTGTCCTGCTTCGCCTCTGCCATTGCCGGAAAACATACCACACCCAGCTCCTTGTTATTGCGCAAATTTGCCGAAATCCTTCGGACCCATCCTGCCAGCATAATCAAACCAGTGCGCGCACACGAAACTCGCCTTTGTGGGGCTTCTTTGGCCCTCGCCTGATTTTAGGCCAGTAATCATAAATGTTTGTCAAAACTAATTTAATGTCAATTTCCAAAAATTTAGAAATTGCGACATTGTCACTATTTAGTTCTTGTTGCGGAAAGTGTATTTGTCATTCCCGCCCCGCATCGTGTGCGGGATAAACTCCAGCGGGAATCCGGTTTTTCGCTCTGGACCCCTGCTTTCGCGGGGGTGACATCGTCGATTTTCGTTTTCCGCAACAGTAACTAAATAATAATAGAAGCCTCAAAGTCATTTTCGTCTGCAAAAGCAAATGGACAGAAGAGAAAAATATCCCTTAATTGTGTGTACAGAGAAACTTTAGGGCAAGACAATTGTGTGTAAGCCGTTGAGGATGAATATAGGCGGATTTTTCGGCAGCTACAGGTCCTGTCAGAAAAACAGCGAAGGCGGAAGCATCCGGCATCGAGCAATTTTCAATCAAAAACGCTGATACCTGTGAGCAAAAATCAAAATTCTTGAAATTTTTTTTATTCATTTCTATATAAGCACTTAGCTACCGCTAACACCCTTAAAATCCCCCAAATTTCGACTCATTTGTGCAGGTAGCTCTAATTATAGAGGCCTGTCCTGAGCGCAGCCTGCCCTGAGTAAAATCGAAGGGCCGAAGGGGCCAAGGAAAGCCAAATATTAGTTAATTGGTGAATTGGCTAAAGACTCACCACTCACTACTCACAATTCACTAATTCTTTACGGGGGCAGATTATTACCGAGTTCACTGTCAAAATTCCCGATTGGCTCGAAAAGCTGGCCGTCTTACCGGTCCTCTTATACAGAAGGCTCCGCTACGGCTATACCTTCAGGAGAATCCCACTCACCCACGGAAAATACGCAATTGTCGATACCGACGACTACGTTTGGCTCAGCAAATACAAATGGTATGTTGTTAAAAGGGGCAATACCTTTTACGCCAACAGAGGCCAATGGTCAAAAACTCAAAAAAGAAGATTAACCATAACGATGCACAGACTCATCATAGACGTCCCTGACGATATGTTCGTGGATCATATCAACCATAACGGCCTGGACAACAGAAAGGCAAACTTACGCCCCGCCACTCCCGCCGACAACGCCCGATACGCCCGCTATCCAAAGATAAACACTTCTTCGAAATACAGAGGCGTCTGGTACCTCAAACAAAGAAAAAAATGGCGTGCCACTATCGTCGTAAACCGCAAAAGAAAGCACCTCGGTTATTTTAAAAACGAAATCGACGCCGCCCACGCTTATGATGAAGCGGCAAAAAAATACTACCGCGATTTTGCCATCCTAAACTTCAAAACTTAAATCTGAAATCCCCCCTTGTCATGCCGAGCGCAAAAGCCTGCCCTGAGTGCAGCCGAAGGGATATACTTTTGCCTTTTTACACGTCGGTCTACGGATTTTTGCCTTTCAGCCTTGGACTTCATTTTTTGGCTTTTTCCGGCTTCGGAGAGATTCCCTGCGAGGGATTTATGAAAAAAACACCTAACTTTGATATTTTGATATTTCTTACATTTTTACTGCAAATCTGATATAATAAATTTAAGGAAAAACAGCAGATCCTTTATTATCTAAACGTGACGAATGGAGGTTCAAAATGGGTGATGAACCAAATCTTATCATCAAATTTGTGGGAATTTTAATAGTCTGCGGTGTGTGTTCGATCAGCTATGCCGCTAAACCGGTTCTTGTTAACGTTCAGGTTGATGTCGAACAGGAACCTGACAAGGAGTATGTCTATAACATACTTAGCGAAATCGAGAAAAGGGGATGGAGCGTAACCGTTTACTTTACCGGTGAGTTTGCGATGGGATACCCTAACATTGTTAAGGATATCCACGATAAAAGGCATCAGATAGCTGTTTGTGGATGGACAAGCGGTGAAGACCTGACATTTCTTAGTTTCGAAGAGCAGTTAGAATTTATAAATATATCATTTACCACTGTAAGAAGCGCGATAAATAACTTCCATTATGCATACATTGCAGACTTTAGACCGCAAGGTCTTAAGCAGAATGAAAATACCTTCAAAGCCCTGCAGCAGCTTAATATAAGGTCTAATACGGGCTTTCTCGCCTCTGAAACAAAAACCCATCCTTATCATACGGACTACGACTTTATTGCTATACCGGTTGCAACGATAAAGAATGGTTCTGAGGATGTCCCTCTAATCGACGATGTTATTTTTAACAGGGGCGCAAATGTCCAGGATTACCTTGCTTATCTGACAAAAAGATATGATGAAAGTCTTGTTACAAAAGAGCCGTTCACAATCGTTGTACATTCTTCAGTAACCGGTTCCGATGAAGCAAAGTTGGAGGCATTTACTCAATTTCTGGATTATGTGAAGGATTCAAACGGCCAGGTAGTAATGACAGATCACATGACAACTTTAGCAAATCCATATATGTCTGATTTAAGACTATCTGTTCCCGATTTCGCATATTCTGGAAGACTTGCCCCAATTCGAGTTAGTTACTATGCACATTGTGATTGTCCTATTTACTATATTAGGATATATGGCAAATATCCGTGCGATTTTTTTTGGCAACGCCTGGATAGTGGGCAATTTGTTGATAAAGGAGCATCGGTTGGGCCACGTGAGAAGTTTGGATTAATACCGATTCCATATTCATACTGTAATGACCCCAATTATATGCTTATGGCGGTGGGTAGAGCATGCCACGGAGTCTGCTGGCCGACATATAATAGTTATGAGGACGTAAATGAAGTCAAGCTGAGACTTAAAAATCCAGAGGCGGGTAAGTGGATTAATGGCGTGGTCAGGACAGATGTGCCCGGCGTGGATAAATATTGTCCCAGAGGGGGAGAATGTGTAGAACTAAAACCGGGTGATTTGGTATTCAATTCTCCTGGGCTGTTTTATAAACCCATGTTGCCTCTTGGGCATGTTGGCATTTATATAGGTGATGGCTACGTTGTTGAATCGGTTCCTTTCATCTTTTCCTTTCAGTTCAGTGGCGTTAGATCTGATTTGATTGATTCATTTGCTTATAATTTTTTTGGCCGATGGAGAGGCGCGACAACGGTATTTGGATTCAAGAAGCTATGTCCTTGTACAGAAGAAGAATGGCGAAAGAGAGTTGTAGATGAAGCACTTTCATATCGCGGCACACGTTATGCATATCCAACGGACTTACAGTGTTACAATCGCAATCCCAAGAGAGGGCAGACTCTCCAGTGTGCACAACTAGTATATCTTGCCTATAAATCTATCGATGACTATGACCTGAGAGCTTCTTGGGGTCCAATATGGCCTTGGGACATATACAAGAAGACAAGTGGCGCGATATCAGGGAGTGGCGTATTAGGACACGATTCTTATTCGAAACTGGTTGACCCGCCACCCATAGAATTCTGGCCTCAACCGATAATCCGCAAAATATATCCCGATGGAGTCTTTTCTGAGGAGGTTTTGGTTGATCCAACAATCTCAAGCATAGTATTCACCTTAGATTGGGAACATACCAGCAGCAATTTGCACTTGACAATCTATGACCCCAACGGCGCCGTGGTCTCTGATCCCAATATCATTTACCAAAGGGATGAGCAACTCGGAGGTGAATATTACATCATAGATAATCCAAGAACTGGAAATTGGACTACGCAAGTCACGGCCGTGAATGTGCCAGAAGATGGTGAAGACTATACTCTGTCAAACTACTTCGCCTCTAACTTGACTGTTATACCAGCGCTTGAAAAACTCTTGTATAGTCCTGGTGAGGATGTCCGTGTATCCGCTAATCTTACTGATAGTGATCTGCCTATATCCGATGTGAACATGACTGCGGAGGTTTATAAGCCAGATGGTTCAAGCTCTTCCGTTTCACTATTTGACGACGGCTCACACGGAGACATTCAGCCAAACGATGATATATATTCGGGTTTGTTCACTGAGACTTCTATTGAAGGCACTTACAATATTAAGATAAGCGCCAACGGTATAGTGTCCAATAGCCGTTTCGACAGGGAAAGCTATGAATCCTTTTACATAAGGGAACAAACAGCACAGCTCATATACTGGTCGGACAACGGTGTTGACTCATCGGGTGATGGCCTTTGGGATTTACTTGCAATGCAGGTATATGTGTATATTATCGATCCTGGTCACTACAGGTTGACCGGGACCTTGTGTGACCAGAATCAGGCTTTTATTGACCGCCTGAGTACCGAAACCTACTTGGATCCAGGATTTCATACTGTCGAACTTAATTTTGATGGTATGGCTATCTGCGAGCACGGTGTCAATGGCCCATACAGAGTAGATGTCGGCATTTACGACGCAAACGGAATTCAAATGGATTATTTGGAGGGCTACTCCACGGAACCGTATGATTACACAGACTTTCAACGCGGCGGGCAGATCACAGGTATAGTAACAGATACTAAGGCCAGACCGATAGAGAACGCTTACTTGCAGGTAAGCAAATTAGGAGACACGATTTTCTACGATGATTTTAATGATAGCTGGTTAAGTTCTGACTGGTCGAAATGGCCGAATATCCCGGATTTTTCGATTGATGAAACAAATGGGGAGCTCAAGATAGATGTAATAAACACAGAAGCCGGATGGAATGAATTACGATATAAACCAACTGTGAATCAGAATGTGGAGGCATCTATAAGAGTCAGGACCCCAATATTCCGTGAGGGCACATCATTTTCCTTTATCATTTGGAAGGGAGGCCCTGGTAGTTATTATGGGGGACCTGAATGGGGTTGCTATAGAATATCCAGGTATTCTGACGGGTACACCGTTTTAGGACATTTTCAGGGTCAGGATTATTGGGATTGTGGTTCTTTGGTCGGCCTGTTTGGTGATGAAAAACAGAACTTTCATACCTTAAAGATTATTTATGAGAAGTCGAATAAGCAAATGTCATTCTTCGTCGACGATATATGTATATGCAATATAGGAGATGCGGACTTCGTTGATTTTCAATTTGGCTTTACTGCCGAAAGCCGGGAAACACGGCCGGATATTGACGTAAGAGTTGACGACTTTTTAGTGAAGGAATTTGCCGGGTTTACGCCGGACATAGAAGGTACTGCCTCCACGGATCCTAATGGTGTTTATGAAATCGATAGGTTACTTCCAGCGACGTACGAGATTTCGGTTTTGCCGCCGGAAGGAGCAAATCTGCTGCGTGATTCTGATGTTGTCGTCTTGGGTGATAAAGAAAAGAAGATGGTCAATTTCATTTTGGAAGAAGGAGGTGCTGTCTCAGGTCATGTTTGTGATTCCAATGGAGTGTCAGTAAGCGGAGCTTACTTAGAGGCATCCGGACCGGAGTATGCAACTGCCATAACGGATGCAAACGGTATTTATAAACTTACAGGACTTGAAAGCGAAACATATGACCTGTCCGTTATTCCATCACCTAATGCTAATCTGATGGAAGCAAAAGCGACTGTTCAGGCTGTTACAGGTGAAACAAAGATTATGGACTTCACATTGCAGCCGGCGGGCAGCATTGCCGGAAGGATAACCGATGCCAATGGAACACCAATAAGAAACGTATATCTATTTTTAAGTGGCTTTGAAACGCCCAGATACTCCGTTGATGAGGATGGGCGTTATGTAATACCCGGATTGTACGCTGGAACCTACACAATCAACACAGATGCGGTCGAAACCGAGTTTTTGGATGATTCCAAAACCGTTAATGTGAGATTGGGACAGACTACCAATGCTGATTTCGTCCTCCAGAAGGGCAGGATTTTTGTGAAGATATCAGGGTACGTGAAAAACACTGCCGGTGAACCTCTGAGCGATGCTCCCGTATGGATTGAAAATACACAAAACGACATGGGGTGGATAGATACAACAAATGAGGATGGCTATTTTGAATTTACAAATTTCTCTGACGGCCTATACGAGATTGCTATAAATGATGAATGGCCAAAGTTATTCGAGTATACAGCGATCGGGTTCAAAGACGATAAGTTAGTCAATGTGACTGAGGATTTAGTAATGTACTTTACCCTGCAGCGCGTTGAGGTCGATGTAGCTGTTGATACTCGTATGTACACTAATGGAGATACAATTGATGTGGAGATCACAGCAACAAACAACGATGTTCAGGATTTAGTGAATTGGAGTGCGTTTGTGGAACTTAAGAATAATGAGGATGAGGTCTTAGACTTTAATAGTACCCCAATTAATGTTGCAGTTGGAGATACCAGCTCCGTTACTGTTACTCTACGTATTCCTGAAGATAATATATCCCCTAATTTAAACTTGGATGTTGAAATTCGAGAAAATCTATTCGTGAGTTCAAATATTAAACCACTGAATGCGATAACATATCAGGAGGTATGGTTAGATGGAATAATACAAGTACGAGAGCAAACAGAACGATATGAAGAGGATTTCGAAACCGGTGATTTCAGCAGATTTAACTTAATATTGTCCGGTGATGCGAGCTGGACTATTACCTCGGCAGAGAAATTTTCTGGTTCCTATAGTACACAAACTGGTGAGATTGATGACAATGAGAATACCTCTATAAGCGTGACACTCGATTGTAGCTCTGGCGATATCACCTTCTACTTAAATGTATCTTCTGAGTACCGGTTTGACTTCTTAGAGTTTTACATTGATGGAAATAAGAAGGATGAATGGTCAGGCCAAGTGGATTGGACACAAGTGTCTTTTCCTGTAACGGCGGGGACAAGAACCTTCAAATGGGTCTATGAGAAAGATCTTATGATATCTGAAGGCTCTGATACAGCATGGATCGACGATATAGTTTTTCCAATCTTGGGCTATCCCTAAGCTGCGCTTGTTGCCACGCATCGAATTACGAATCATAAGCCACGAGCGACGGGTCACGAGTTACGAACAAATTGACTTGGCCAATTTGCCATGGTTTTTATTTAGCCAATTTGCTTTTCGCAGAATCATCTGGAGGAAATCGGTGCCGCTTAGATGGCCGAAGAAGCCGGTCGCCACTATCGGCAAAACGGCCTCGGCTATCATCGTTTCAATCATCAAATCAACCAGCGAATCCAGCTTATTTTTATTCAGCTTGATAACACCGCGGTAACCATTGAGGAACTGAAGGAGTTTGTCCTGGTCGAAATAATCGGGCCAATCGGCAGGATTAGGCCTGCCGCCGACAATAGAAAATTGAAGCATCCCGTTGGCAAGGTCGGTAAGAGGCGGAGCAATCCTGACCGAGTCGAAGTCGAGAACGGCAGCAAGTTTGTGTTGGGAAAAGAGCATATTACCCGGATGCCAGTCGCCGTGTATGACCTGCTGCCGCCACGAGTCAAAGCCTGATTCATTGACACGGATACTCGAATCGTTATAAAGCGTCATCAGGGCCTCGGCGGTGGCCCGCAATCTCTTATTCGGATTAGCCGGCCTGTCGGAGCCGAGCGTTTTCAGTTGCCTGCGAACGGTGGAAGAATCGTGGAAACAGGCCTTTAATCCATCCAGGGCGGACTCGTACGCAAAATCAGCCAAATGCTGGTGAAATTCAGCTAACTGCCGGCCCGCATCAACAGTAGCTTCTTCCGAGCCATCGTACCTGGAGCCGGTGACAAACTTAAAAAGCTCGTAAATGTGATGATTCAATTGCAGGACCGTATTATTCTTATCGCGAGTTGCCAGAAGGTCAGTAACCGGAAAGTCTTTCTCTGCAAGATATCTTTGCACCGCGTGCGCGAAGGCCACCCGGTAGAGGTCATCTTTACCTTTAGGCCTGCGTTTAAGAAGGAATTTGCCCTGCTCGGACACAATCGCCATTTTCGGCGCACGCATATTGCCGCCGGACAAGGCCTTTAACTGAAGAATTATGCCGATGTCGTAATGGCTGAGGACCCGAACAAGCTCCTCGGTTGAAAAATGTGCACCGCCTCGGGGCATAAGCTAATATTACACCGTCACTTAATCGTGGAATTCTGGTTTTTATGTTAAAATCCGAAGCACAAAGAAAAGCACGAAGCACGAAACTCGAAATTCAAAACAATATCTAATAACTAAAATGACACTTGGTGTCATCCTGAGGCGAAGCCGAAGGATCTGGCCTGCGAATGATGAGATTCTTCATTCGCTGGCCGCTCACTCAGAATGACAGCTTTGCTGTCAGTTTTAAAAATTTGAACATTTGAATTTCGGACTTGTTTCGGATTTAACACAACTGACATAACATTTTTTATAACAAAAGATTATCATTATCGAACAAATCTAAGTAGCGTTGTAGTACTAAGCAGCGTTGTAATATTATTTATTATTGTCCCCGCTGGCCGATCGGAGTCGAGGACAAGTTTCACGCCGATGACAATATTAACAACCTCAAACTGACCGGTTTTTACTGTCATGCTGAGCAAAAATAGCCTTTAGCCCTGAGCGAACAAAAGCTTGCCCTGAGCGTAGCCGAATGGGTCGAAGGGGAAGCATCTGGCCTACAAATGAGAATAATGTACACCTGTGCAGGAAGAGATTCTTCACTTCGTTCAGAATGACAAACAACCCTATGTCATTGTCAATAAGCCTGTCCTTGAGCAACGCGAAGGAACAGTTATGATTAATATTCAATCCTAAATCGGTCAGTTTGAGTAACAACTAATGATTACGAAGCAACAGGATAAGAATAATCACAAAGAATAACGCCAACACTGTGCTCAAAATCAATATCGCCATCCGGTACTGTGCGACGGCCTCTTCTTTGTAAGCTTCTTCTTCTTTTTCAACGACATCTCCTTTTTCAAACTGCTCGAACATAGACAGGTCAAATCTTTTGTGCGCCTGAAGTGGAGGCCGGCCCTCCCGTAGCGCCTCTAAATCCGTCAGCAACTCTTCAATGTCGTTATAGCGCTTTTCTCTCCGCTTAGCCATCATAATTTCAATGACTTCGGATACTCCTGCCGACAGTGACGTATTTATATGGTCGGGTGGAATTAGTTTTTCCCTGAGGTGCTTTCGCATAACATCGGCGGAATCCTCCGCCATAAACGGCACTCGGCCAGTGAGCATGTGGTAGAGCGTAGCTCCCAAGCCATAAATGTCGGCCCTGCCGTCGATGTCTATCTTTCCTCGGATCTGTTCAGGTGCAATGTAGTACGGCGTGCCGTAAGCCTTGCCTGCCTCGCTTTGTGCCGCCTCGATGTCTGTAGTTTCGCGTGCCAAACCCATATCGGCAAGCTTAACCGTGCCGTTAGTGCTTATCATAATATTCTTGGGCTTGACGTCACGGTGGATAAGACTACACGCATGAGCGTGAGCAAGGGCTTTAGCGACCTGAATGATAATGTCCAGCGCTTCGGCTTCTTCAAAAACATTTCCGGCCGTCAAATCATCGGCTATAGTCTTACCTTCAACATACTCCATAACGAAATAGTGGTAGCCCCCTGCCTCGCCGACGTCAATGGCCTGGACGATATTGGGGTGATTGAGCCTGCCGGCGGCCTGGCCTTCTTTGTAAAACCGTTCGACGTACTCCGGATTTTCACTGAAACGCTTCGGCAAAATCTTTATCGCAACCATCCGATTCAGACTCAACTGCCTGGCCTTGTAAACAACAGCCATCGCACCGGCGCCGAGCTTGCCGACTATTTTATAGCCGGGAATCTGGTGTGCAGCGGCCTTGCTTTCTTTTAGGCTATTCTTTAATCTCTCGGCCTGGGTCGAGGTGAGATAGCCAAGCTCAATCATGAGGTCTTTAAGTATTGCAGGATTGACGTTACTGCGAGACTTAAGCTCCTCAAGCGAGCGACGCATCTCGTCATCAGTACAGAGACCCTGCTCTATCGCCATTTTGCCGAAAACCGTATCGTAATTAGTTTCGCTTGTCATTAATGTAGCCCAAGTAAGCCGAGAAGCGCACGCCGAGGAACCAATCCTTTGGCTTTAGTTTATACATCCGATAACAAACCATTTTGCGCTCATTATCGACCTAAAAGACGCATTGTCAAAGAAAATCTGCCGTTTCTTTCAGAAACATAACAATTAGAAGAAATTCGACCTTTTTGGCCTCGGAGTTTAGCAGTTTTAGGCAAGATTTGTACGTGAAGTGTGAAGCGGGAAGCGTGAAGTGGGAAGCGTATATCGTTGCTGGATCTGGATTCTGGATGCTCGATGCTGGATGCTCGACGCTGGATACTCAATGCTCGTAAGATGGTAAACGGTTATCAGGTTATCAGAAAATCAGGATGCAGGTTATCAGGATAGTAGGGTATTAGGTTAAAAATAAGAGGGCTGGCAGTGTCTAAAGCTGCCATCCATATAGGGTTCCTGTCAAGTGAAAAAATCCTTTCTCCGGACCGAAAAATTTCACGCCTATAAAATCCCGGCGAGCTTTCGGCTTTCTTGTGCTGCGTTTTGTTTTGCAGCATGACACAAACGTATCGAGACGCCCAGGCTCCATCGTTCTTTCTCGCTCCTGCGAGTTCACTATAGATTCACTTATCGAGTCCGCCTGCCGCAAGCAGACGGCTCTTTCGTGCAGCCATCCATCCGGATCTGGGCCTCGGCCCCTTCTGTCTGTGACAGAAGCACCAGGCCCATCCCGACTCCGTCGGGACCAGAACAACGTCAGTACCGCACCCTGTTCACTCGTTTATCCATCCAGCAGGACGGACGTAACAGACCGTGTGACTTGCCCCGTCGGACGAGGCATTCAAGCCCGGCTGACTCATGGCGCGGGCGAAAGAGATTTCAAAGGACCTGAGGCGTTTCATATATCAATACACCGATGCGGCGGCCGTCCAACCAGCCCTAAGTGGTCTCAGCCAACAGCTTGACAAGATCAGCCGCCGCATTTTTTCGCTTATCCGAACACACGTGTCAGATCAAAGGCCTCCTGTCGTTTCATTATATAGTAAGCCGCCTTGCTCCACTTCGCCACCAATGCCTTCGTGGCCAGGGCCCCGTTGCGTTTGGTGAGCTTGCGATCGTAGAAGCGTTTCGCCTGGGGGCAGACCCGGATTGCATGGTGTGCCGCCTCCACGAAGGCCCAGGCCAGATAGCGGTTGCCGTTCTTGCTGTTGTTTTTGCCCTTGCTCTTGCCGTTAGACGTGCGGGTGGCTCGGACGCAGCGGCAGTAAGACGTGTAGTCTCCGACCGTCTCAAATCGCCCGATGTCTCCGGTCTCCAGCATGATCGTCAACGCCAGAATCATACCCACACCGGGGAGGGTCAGCAGGCACACGTAGGCCGGCTTGAGTTGGGCATGCTCCAGGATCTTCTTCTCGAACCGCTGGATCTTCTCGCTGAGTAGCTCAATAAGGTCCACCTGCTGCAAGGCCACAAATCCAAGGCAATCGTTATCCCCAAGAAGCTCCGTACGCTCAGCGTCGCTGAGCTTTCGGATGGCACGCCAGCCGAAGCTCTGGCCTGTTTGACGCATGGCCATGTTCTGCAAGCTCTGCTTGATGGCGGTTCGGTGCTGCACGACGAGGGTCCTTCGCCGGAGCAGGTCCCGCACCGGCCGGTCCTCCTTGGGATAGATGTAACCGGTGGGCAGGATATTCAATCGGGCCAGGCGCGCCAGGAACGCAGCGTCCGTCAGATCGTCGGCCTCTTTGATCCCGTTGTACTGATCCATCTGGGCGGGGTTGGCCAGCACGACGGGATAGTCATGACCCTGCAATCCATCCACCAGCCAGTACCAGTTGTACGTCGATTCGACGGCAACAACCTTAAGCCGCTGGCGGAAAGGCTCCAGACATTCCAGGACGGTCGGCAACCGGTTCGGCAATCGTTTCCGGAACAGTTGCTTGTCGCGCCCATCCGTGATAACATACATCGCGTTGTTGCAATGCAGATCGACGCCGCAGAATAATGTCTTTCGCATGGTCGGGCTCCTTTCATTGAGTTTTAGTGTCAGCTATCCTTGGGCTGCCCTCACTGGCAGCCTTCTGGATTCCCAGTTTACACTGCCTCACGGCAGGAACCCTATATGTTTATCAGCCCTTTGGGCAAATGTAATGGTGTGTGGTTATTCCGGGCGTTTTGTTTCTTTCCGAGTCGGTCCTCTACTTCCGATATGCAATCTACTCAACAGGTTCAACCGGCGGAAACTCCTCAAATAAATGTTCGGCAAGGATAATTAGGTCCTGGACATCTACGATGCCATCTCCCCAGGGCATTGGACCAATGTCACATAAGGATTCATCCGTGCCCCAATAATCAACCATGATGCATATGTCCGCGGCATCAACAATTCCGTCGCCGTTGAAGTCAACGATGGTGATGATTGGCGCCTGCCACAGGTCGACGCCGCCCACTCCGCCGGGCTGGTCGGAATCGAAAAAGAGCAAGAGACCATCGGCCGAGATACTCCCCAGTCCCTCGCCAGCCGAATTGTTGACAGTTGGCCCAAGATTAACAGGGATGCCCCAGTCGTCATTTGTCGTTTCCCTGGTCGTGACCCATAAGTCGTAATTACCATACCCGTCCGGCCGGCGGGAGAAGAAGTAGAGCAAAAGGCCGTCGGCAGAGATACGAGGGCCACCGTCCCAAGCAGAACTGTTGACAGTTGCGCCGAGATTAACCGGGGCGGACCAGTCGGCATCTATCGTTGTCCGCGTCGTGACCAATATGTCGAAATTCCCATACCCGCCGGAGCGGTCGGACTCAAAGAACAGCGACAGTCCGTCGGCTGAGATGCCCGGCGTAGCGTCATTACTCGAACTGTTGACCGTTGGCCCGAGATTCACCGGCGTACCCCAGGGGTCGTCTGTCGTTGCCCGCGTCGTTACCCAGAGGTCGAAGCTTCCATAGCCGCCAGGCCGCGGGGACTCGAAGAACAGCGACAGTCCATCGGCCGATATGGACGGGAAAGCTTCCCAAGCCGAACTGTTGACCGTTGGCTCCAGATTCACCGGCGTGCCCCAGGGGTCGTAGACCGTAGGCCGCGTCGTTACCCAGAGGTCGTAATCCCCATACCCGCCTGGCCGATTGGAGTTGAAGTAGAGAGTAAGGCCGTCTGCCGA
>DATKYR010000301.1:0-4436 GCA_035528395.1 Sedimentisphaerales bacterium | reverse complement strand
TGAGTAGTCGTGCACCCGCCGGCAGACGAAGGAGGAAAGAGGCGGACCGCCATTGCTTTAACATGCTATAGGTTCACGACAATAAACCATTTGATTAGATACAATCCTTCGCTTATACTCTTCGAGGTAATCTAACACAATCTAGAGGATAAGTTGATGGCAACAATAACAAAAAAAGACCTCGTGGACCAAATCGCGGAGAGGACTCAAAACAAGCACGTTACTGTCAGGGCAGTAGTGCAGGAATTCCTTGATGTGATAGCCTCAGAGCTTGCGAAAAACAATCGCCTGGAATTTCGCGACTTTGGTGTCTTTGAAATCAGAGAGCAAGCAGCAAGAACAGCACAGAATCCTATAACTTTGGATAAAGTCCAAGTCCCGGCAAAGCGGAGAGTGAAATTCAAGATGGGGCGGATTATGAAAGAGAAGATGAACGACCACCACACTGAGTAATATACTCCATTGTTCCCCATCGCTCATTACCCAGCTTGAATTTAACAGAAATAGTACTTAACAAACACAACTGGTTCTTATGACAAGGAGAAGCTGATGATTCGAAAATTCATACTATTGACTTGTGTACTTGCTGTATTTGTAATCCTATATAACCCGGTTGGCGGTGCAGCCTCAGCAAAAGACAATTACATTACATTATTTAATGGTAAGGATCTGAGTGACTGGGTTCCTATTGGAACACCAAAAGCATTTACTGTTAAGGAGAACTCCATTTACTCAACCGGAGCCGGACCTTACCCTTCATGGCTTCGCACCGAGAAAGAATACGAGAACTTTGTTCTCCATTTCGAGTACCGAACGGAAGGATGGTACGAAGGCGGTATCTTGATTCATGCCCCGCTTAATGGACCTGGATCCAAAATCGGATTTAAACTCCATCTACGACATGATCAGAAAGAATATGGAACCAGATCTCCAGGAGCCATTTACGATGCTGTCGCACCACGTAGTATCGCCAATTTGCCTTCGGGCCAATGGAATCGATGTGAAGTGGTATGTAATTGGCCGCGGCTGCGCATCTCGTTCAATGGGACAGTCATCCATGACATCGACATGGATGCTGATGATGCGTTCAGATATAGATTGCGCAAAGGCTTTATCGGCATTCAGAACATTGGCTGCCGAGCGTATTTCAGAAATATTCAAATCCAGCCTTTACCCAACAAAGAGCAATGGACTCATCTGTTCACATCCGGCATGAAGGGATTCCACTCGCAAGGAGACACGGATTGGCAGATCCAAAACGATACTCTCACCGGCAAGGGCAATGACGGCACGGCAATCACTAAGGAAGAATTTGAGAGACCGTTCGAACTCCAGGTCTGGGTTAAGACTATTATCAATGGAAATGGTGGCGTGCTCTTTAATTATAAAAAACGCGGCGTCGAGGTACAATGCTTCAACGCTCCGGACAGTACGAATCCCACCGGTAGTATCTATGGTATCGCTCCTGCGAAGCGAGCCATCAGTCATGATGAGGAATGGTTTCTGCTCCAAATCTTCAATAACGGACCAAAAGCTATGGTAATCGTCAACGGCGAAAGAGTCTGTGAAACCAATAAGCTAAAACCTCCGTACAAAGGCAGCATCGCTTTCCAACAACATACACCGGGGGCAGTAATCCACTATCGAGGCGCCAGGATTAAGAAGCAATAGATCTCTATTATGGTAAATAAGTCCCGCGGATATACATATTAATACAGGAATTAAACAATATCCCTTACCAGATCCGCCGACGGCGGACTAAACAGGCTCGCATGGCCTTAGTAAATAACAAAACAAAACACAACAGAACTCATTCTCAATTGGAACACGTCAGTGGCCTCGTAGAACACGTAACATTCCACAGTGATGAGTCAGGCTTTTGCGTCCTACGAGTCAAGGTCCGCGGGCATCGTGACCACACAACTGTTGTAGGCACCTTGCCACAGGTAAAAGCAGGCGAATGGCTTGAGGCCGAAGGTAGATGGGCTATTGACCGCAACTACGGCCAGCAGTTCAAAGCAGAAATGCTTCGTACAACAGCGCCAAATACTCTGGATGGCATGGAGAAGTACCTTGGCTCTGGCCTGATCAAAGGCATAGGGCCTGTTTTTGCCAAGAGGCTCGTGAAGTGTTTCGGGCAAGAGGTTCTGAACGTAATCGAAGCCAAACCACAAAGACTTCTGGAGGTCGACGGCATCGGTCCAATTCGCCATAACAAAATCACAACAGCCTGGGCAGAACAGCGAATGGTCAGGGATATCATGGTTTTCATGCACAACCATGGTGTCAGTACCAGCCGGGCTTTCCGCATTTACAAGGCATACGGAAACGAGGCAATCGAGACAGTGTCACACAATCCTTATCGCTTAGCCCACGACATTCGAGGTATCGGCTTTAAGATGGCTGACAAGATTGCCGAAAGCCTTGGCATCACCAAAGAATCAGACCTGCGGGCCAGAGCTGGAATTGAATACGTTCTGCAGACATTGACTAACGATGGACACTGTGGCTACCCACGAAAAGAGCTTGTTAAGGCAGCTATCAAAATACTGGAGATATCAGAAGCGATCTGCGAACGTGCTGTAGACTACCTGCTGCAGGAAGAGCGAGTCATCCAGCACAGTCGCGACAACGACGCCGATTTGATCTATCTTGTGGGTCTGGACCGCGCTGAGGATAATCTGGCATCCCACCTTGCTGAGCTGTGCAAAGCCTCGCATCCCTGTCCGGATATTGAGATAGAAAAAGCTATTAAATGGGTCGAACAGAGAGTTGGTCTAAAGCTCGCAGACCAACAACGGGAGGCTATTCGGATAGCTGTCCAGAACAAGGTTATGGTCATTACAGGTGGACCGGGAGTAGGCAAGACCACGCTGGTCAATGCAATAGTAAAGATAATGCGGGCCAAAAAGCTGAGAGTTGCTCTCGCAGCCCCAACAGGACGTGCTGCCAAGCGTATGATGGAAACAACGAGTTTGCAAGCCAAAACAATTCATCGCTTGTTGGCATTTGACCCGGCTACTTCTGCGTTCAAACATAATGCCGACAATCCCCTTGAGGGTGATATTTTCATTATTGATGAAACAAGCATGATGGACCTGTTATTGGCTCACCAGCTCATACGGGCTATTCCCAAACACGCCGCTTTGATTCTGGTCGGCGACGTAGACCAGCTCCCTTCTGTAGGTCCTGGGTGTGTCCTTCGCGACATTATCGAATCTGGTCTGATCCCAGTATGCCGACTGACCCAGGTTTTCCGTCAAGCAGCGCAAAGTGCTATTATTACTAACGCTCACAAGGTAAATAAAGGTCAGATACCGGTCTTCCCAAAGGGAAAAGTTCAATCACCGGATCAGACCGATTTTTATTTTGTCCATGCTGAAGAACCGGAAAAGGCAGTCTCTCTGGTCATAAACTTAACCTGTAAAGCAATTCCAGACCGTTTCGGCTTTAACTGCTTCGATGATATCCAGGTACTTTCACCGATGCAGCGTGGGCTCTTGGGCTGTCGTAATCTGAACGCAGCTTTGCAGGAGAACCTCAATCCTGAAGGCCCGTCTGTCCAACGATATGGCTGGACCTTTCGCATTGGTGACAAGGTCATGCAAACAGTCAACAATTATGACAAGGACGTTTTTAACGGCGATATAGGCCGGATTGTAAAGCTCGATGATATTGACCAGGAGCTTACGATCCAGTTCGATGATCGCCAGGTAACATACGAATTTAACGAGTTGGATGAGATAATGCTCTCGTATGCAACAACCGTACACAAAAGCCAGGGCAGTGAATATCCTGTGGTAGTTATGCCAATCCATTCCCAGCATTATGTTCTTTTGCAGAGAAATTTGCTCTATACTGCGATTACACGGGGCCGAAAACTGGTTGTGTTGGTGGGAACTCAAAAAGCGGTTGCAATAGCAGTAAGACGCATGGATTCCCGACGACGTGTAACATTATTGAAAGAACGATTGAAACAATTCAACATGTCCTGATAGATTCAGCCGACCATCATTATTACTGTATTCTTCGGCGTGGGACGACTATTGTCGATTCGCCTGGATTCTTGTGAACACATTCAACTCTTGTGGGGTTGATAGGCAATCTCGACGTGATGTTCCGGGCCGGCTACGCCGAAGAGGTTGATCGTCCGGAACCTGAAGCGGTTGCGGGCCCGTCTATCGAGCGAAAGCTCGACCTTCTCGTCGCAGTCTCGCCATGTGCCGTCGTCGCCCATCTTTTGAAAGCTTCTGAAGTTGGGCGTGCACGAACTAAGAAACACGTGCGCTTTGCCGCCCTCGATTGTCACCTTTGAGGTGATGACGTTAGGTGTCCATTCGATCCAGTCCCGCCGGGTCGTTGCTGTAAGGTAAGGTGTTTTATAAGCCCAGTGGGGCTTGCCATCTCGATACCAAGTATTGATGCGGAAGATATCA
>DATKYR010000300.1:0-5256 GCA_035528395.1 Sedimentisphaerales bacterium | reverse complement strand
GCGGGCATCTTGGGTTGTAAATTGCCAATCAACCGACTTTTGCCCAGCGTTGCGATCGCTGTACCATGCTTTTGCCTCTTTCCGTAACGTTTCTATATCTGCTATCCGACGAGCAAGGCATTGTTTGGTGAATACGCTCAGCTCTATCTCTGCCACATTCAGCCAACTGCCATGCTTCGGTGTATAATGTATCTCAAGATGTTCGGCAAGTTGCCTTGCTTGTTTCGGCTCAAATGGCTGTAGTGTCGTTTGCTCCGCGGCGAAACCCAACGATGAAACTACCAGCAGAATCAGCACTTCAAATGTTCGCCTATAATCGGCCATTATAAGAACAATATAACCACAAAAGCTGTCCCCATCAAATGAAAAAGATGTGCCCTACACACCATACCCGCTTTGGTCGAAAATCTGCCCTATGACACCCAACGAATCCATGCACCTATTTCCTCTATTATCTTAAAGCTGTAACGAATAAGCAGGATCGTAATTATAACTGTGAGAGCCCAAATAAAAATTATAGCTCCTCTTCGAGTAATTTCTTTTTGTTGAAGAATCTCTTGTACATCTTTTGGAAAGCGGTGAATGACCACATAGCACCAACATAGACCCAGCAAATACATCATTGCTAAAGCTAATGGGTAGAACACAAATTACCTCGCCTATCTACTGATTACACTGTTTCTGTCTAAGAACCAATTTATGAAATATTTTTCGTATAATGTCAAAGCTCACCGGCCGTTTCTCATGCGGTCTTCTAAAGCGGCTGCTTATCCTGTTTAATCAACATATAAAAATTGAATATCATCTTCGACTTTGAGATATCTTCCACGTCTTTGATTTTTAAATTCTGCGCCATGCAAGGCAACTTGAAATCCGAAATGTCCAATCAATCCGCTGCCCCATGAGACTTCAACAATATTGTCATAAATAAACACATGGGCCGTACCACGGTTCCAACGAAGAAATTCAAACTTGTCTGCAAACTCGTCCCAAATCTTTTGTTCTTCATTTGATAAAGGCCCATATCTGTTGGGTGTTTTTAGTACTTTATATGACAATTCAGCAACTTCAGGAAAATGCTTTACCAAGTCCTCAAGCCCTTCAAACTCATATGCAAACTCTCGTAAACCATCATAGCCAATTTCACTTTTTATGCGGTCTCTCAAACCATGCAAATAACCCGGAATTGGCACCCAAGCTATAATAACAACCATGAGGCCCAGGATCCCGATGTTCAAAAGAGACATATATCTGCTAGTACGTCTAATTAATCCTATACTGATACCTAGCGGCCCATCTTGCCCTAACACCTTATGGAGCAATGGAAAGGCTTGCTCTATATTTTCTTGTCTGTATCGACTCATTAACGGAGAACTCTTGCATAACCCTTCGTTAACCAGTTGCTACGCATCTCAAACGCGTGACCTTCCCACGGTGCAAATAAAAGTCGTAGCACACGACAAGGCAAATGATAAACATAATAGTGGCGTGCGTCAAGAACCTCTATCTTCTCAAACCTGGGACTTTTGTCGCAAGTTTCGCGTAGCAAGTCCCCCCTGAAGCCAGAAATAAGCATTGATTGCTTTGGTTAGCCCTGTTAACAGACGGTACAGAATAAGGGCCAATTTGTATGTCAATAGCTGACTGAGGTCAATCAACCTGTCGCTAATATTCAGATGTGCTTTAATAATCCATCCGAGATAAGTCGTCACCGACACAGCTAATAAGGCAAGCCAACGAAATTTGGCTCATCCTGGGGATTAGCCTGATTGTCCTTACATCAGCGGCCCCGGCACAGGATGAGCAGTGGCTGCAGTATCACTCAGAGCGTGAAGCACAGCGAATAATCGGCGATATGGGAACGTCAACACTGCAAGTGCTGTCCAGTAAGCCGCAGGGCGTTGAGCTACCCCAATTCAAGGCCCAACAACAGTTTTTCGCTCAGTGGTCAACTCCTATGGTCAAGAGCGGCCAACTATGGATAGCCTTGGATCGTACGCACGAACAGGGGCAGTGGGACCGGTTGTTTATCGATTCGAACGGGAACGGCCATCTCAATGACGAAACCGCTATAACGGCGTACCGCACGGATCAATATTATACATATTTTGGACCTGTTAAGGTAGTATTTGAGGGTGAAGACGGCCCCATAACTTATCATTTGAACTTTCAATTCTACAACCGTAATGAGCGCAATAGAGGATTATACGTGTATTCGGGCGGCTGGTATGAGGGGGACATCACTGTAGCAGGGGCAAAAAAACACTGCACGCTTATCGACCAAAACGCAAACGGAACGTTTAATGATAAATCCCTTAATGCTGCCGAGTGTGACCGGATCCGAATCGGCAAAAAAGGTAGTAAGGATTCTCTTTTTGTGGGCAATTACATCGAGATTGACGATGTGCTGTATCGGCCGGAGATTGCCCGGGATGGGGCATACATAAAGCTGAGTAAGGCTGAAGATGTGAAATTTGGAAATATTCGACTGCCAGAATCGATAACGGAGCTTTCCGCTGGCGGAGAGAACGGATTATTTACACTCAAACCGGAAAAGGGCACCGGCTCACTGCCGGTCGGGAGATATCGCGTCAATCACTGGGCCATTGAACGCAATGACGAAAAGGGCAAAAAATGGAAAATGCGAGGTGAGGGTTTCTCTCAAAAGGGTGATTTCGATATTACGGCGGACAAAGAAACCGAGCTTTCGGTTAGTGAGCCGATTATTTCCACACTGGAGGCAACAAAAAGTAGCTCAGGATATTCCTTCAGCCAAAATATACAGGGGCGACTTGGCGAGCGTATCGAATTGACCCGCGATGGCACTCGGCCACCAGCCCCGAAACTGCATATCAAAAACAAAGACGGCAGCTACGATCGTACCTTTAGCTTCGAGTATGGGTGAGGCGGCACCTGTTCGCTCTCGTGGCGAGAGCCAAAAAATGTAAAAGGACCATTTATCGCAACCGTTGACATCGGTACTCCCTTCAAAGTACAAAGTGAACCTTACACCATAGCAGCCCTTGCTATTAAGCCCGAAATTGTCCAGAAGCGAAATATCTGGCTGACGATTGTTATCCTGGCCGTTGTGGTCGCCATCGTGGTTATTCAAGTGTTCCGTACAAAGCGTTCTATTTACTTGCTGTAACCTCTAAAAATAGTATACTCCTAAGATATGTAGAATGGGGGGAAGCTGCAATACGCTTCTCCCCCTCATTAGCCTGGCAATTAAACTTGAATAATCAAAAAGAAGGAGAATTTCTAATAGGAGAGGAAACTTATGTTCAAGAATACATATATTATCTTTGGTATGCTATTAACGTTAGCGGCTACCACAGTGGCGCAACAGGATGCGTCAGTTTTGCGAGATGTTTTGTTGGGGCGCTTCACAAAACTGCAAAATCTAATTGTAAATTACAAAGTGACAACAGAATTCACCCCACAGATAACTGATGAGCAGGCGGTGACAAAACTTGGTGAAAAAATTATGGTGACAAAGAAGGGTTCCCTTGTCGCAACTAAGGAGTTTTCTATTATGGTGACAAAGAAGGGTTCCCTTGTCGCAACTAAGGAGTTTTCTATTTTGGAAAAAAGGTATCTTTATGATAAACATTTAGAATCATGGGATCAAAAAATAAAACATCCTGATTTGCCAAAGGTAAATTTAACAAAACGACAGCTTGATGTATTTAATCCTGACAGGACGGAGCATCTTCGGGGCTTCGAAAAGAATAAACCTCGTGGTGAAATCCGCAATCAAAGGAACTTGCCGGAAGGTGATATTGATGTAGCGTTGGGTCTGAGGGAATTTGGTCAACACGAATTACTAACAGACGTGCTTATAAATGAAATGTCAATAAGCCAACCCAATAGTGACCAGGTCATATTAAGGGACGTTGACGCTAAAGGGGTGACGCATGAGTGGGTCTTTGATTTGAAATTGGGATACGCCTTAACACGTTACAGGAGACTTGTACCTCCCGACAAACATGTTAATATCGAGTACATAATGGAAGATTTTAAGAATATAGATGGTATTTTCCTGCCTTTTAAAACACGTTCAAGATGGAAGGGGAGAGATAACAAAACTTTGCGAACAGACACCATTGAAATAATAGAATACAAATTGAATGACCCGAACAATACACCCGAACGATATCGTATTAAATGGCCCGAAGGTACAGAAATCTTTGATACTCGTTCAGGAATTCATTTTTCCGCCAAAGATGGGCGAATGACTTATACCAATGACGAAGAGATTTTTAATATGGCGCTGAATGAGGTCACTAATGCGGAAGTTAAAGAACAAACTACTTCAGTACCCTCTAATGACATAGACGAGCAAGACAAGGATGTGAACGCTGTTGAGGACAAGCCGACGAATATTCCTGTTGGAGATATCGTGCCCCCAAAGAAACCTCAAAAGCTTTTCTCTCAATTCTGGTGGGCAGGTGTATTTTCAATGGCGGTTGTTTTTGTCGGTTTATTCATATACAGAAAACATAAGACCAGCCCGTAAACTAAGCTGCATCAAGAGAATTTGAAAATTGAACCGCGAGACAATCCCCCGAGAAGGTATTTGCAGAGATGACTCCTTATGAAAAACATGCTAAGAATCTTGAAGTAGATCCCAGTAGGATGACTATGGAGCTTAATAAACAGTTTTTCTTGCTGACGGCTGTTGGGCCTCCTATGTTTTATACTGCTGAATGGATGCACCTTGGCAAGTCGAAGTACGAGGCACTGTTGACAATCTTAGCTTTGCAGCGTTGGCGTCTGGACAAGGAGGACTACCCGGACAGACTCGAAGAGCTTGTCAAAGGTGATTATTTGAAACAGTTGCCTAATGACCCATATAGTGACAAGCCGTTGATTTATAAGAAAACTGATGATGTTTTTACTTTATATAGTGTTGGAGAGAATTTCAAAGATGATTCCGGTGAAGTCTTAAGATATTTTCGTACGGGCGAAGTTGCGAAATGGGGCTTCTGGGGCTCCGAAAAGTATGGCGATGCGGTTTTCTGGCCTGTGGCAAATTCGAAAGCCCTAAAATAGAAGAATATCTTCGAGTTAGATTCACGTTTGGCCTCAGGTCTGTAATAAGTGAGGTCAAACGAACAGTTCCGCGCCAACATGGACTTTCCGGATCCCGGAAGCTGGAACTGGGACCGAATCAAGGAGAGGATCGAACAGTGGAACCGGCCTTAGCAGGAAGACTCATTTTGCAAATATCGGTGCCGACACACTGCTGGCCCA
>DATKYR010000299.1:0-22071 GCA_035528395.1 Sedimentisphaerales bacterium | reverse complement strand
TTTAGCCAGCTTGGTGTTCTCGGCAAGCTCTGTTCTGAAAGCGAGCTTTCGCCACAGAGACTTGCTTTCGTCCACAAGGCCATCGAAACGGCCTTTTTCAGAAGCTGGCTAAGAACGGTTCTTGTTAGACGCGGATTAGCACGGATTCACACTGATAGTTCAATAGTAAGTAACCGCGGATTAGCACGGATTCTTGAGTGGATTAAAGATTGGAGATTGGCTTCTGCGGTTTACCGGCAAGAAAACACAACTTAGATGCAACCGGTTTGTCGAATTGTCCAAAATTAAGTGATAATCCAAGGATTAAAACGGTTGAGTACACAATAGCCTAAGTCAAATCACGGCATGAAGCGAAAAGAAATTAAATATTTGGCTATCATTTTTTGTTTGAAAGATTATAGTTGGTTTCAGTACTGTCCCGTTAAAAGTCCATTATTAACAATAAGTTATAAAATCATATAGTTTAGTTTTGCTGATTTCCTTTGATTATGATTCAAAAATGCGGTTTTTCGAATTATTGAAAAGTTGTTTCACGAGCCCATCACAAGCTAAATTCGATGATTTTGGCTCAATATCAGGCTTTTGTTATTGACCATTTTCAAATCGATACCTGCTGAAATATATTGTAACATTTTGTTTTTAAAGAGCTTATATTAACCACTAAAATGGTTAACGGGACAGTAGTGATTTGGTTTGTATTTTATGAGGGTACAACAGCGGCTGGGATTCCTCTGAATGACGAGAAGTTCGGGATGTTATACGGAAACCATATATACATAGTTCGCAAAAAATATGATGGAAGCAAGAAAACGCACAGCCAAAGAAATCTACATGCGATACGGATGTAGTACCTGCGGAAGATGGCGAGAGGGAGACTATGATGAGTATAAGTCTCATGGAATCAGCGAGGAACTGGAAAGCGAATGGAGAAAAGAGTACCAGAAGGATTTGCTTGATCGCTTGGAAAGCGATCCCTGCAATGGTGGCTGCTGGACAAGTGCGTACATGTACTGCGCAACCAGAAGGGAGCAAGAAAGCCTCGATCCATTGATGGACACCTTGGAAGATAAGAAGAGTGAAATGGATTCGTTCTCAAAAATGATATGTGCTAAGACGATTCTGGATTTCCTCAAAAATGAATGGATCAGAAGAGATAGAAGAGAAAGGTTGAGGTCACTTGGAATTGATCTGCTCCAGAGTGTCATTCGCGAACCAGGAAACATCGATAAGCGATTCCTGGAAATGGATCATCTAAGAGATAAGCTTTCGGAAGACAGAATACTTAAACGGGCATCTGAGATACTAGCTGATATGGAATGAATGCGAACAAGCGGATTCAGTTGGACCTCGCTGACGCTCGGCCACTGAACCGCGGCGTTAGGGAACGAATATGATATCGTATGAGTATGGACTTTAGGTAAAGGTGTGTTATACGGATACCATATAAACATAGAAATAATGGTGGGGCAAGCCCCACCCTACAGCTCGGAGAGGTAAGGAGTTTTATACGGAAACCATATATACATTGTTAGCAATCATGAAATTACACTTGAAAACGCTCCCGCTTATTGTTGTCCTAATGCTTGTAGGATGCAGAAGACAAACCAACCTGCCGGAGGATTCTATTATGTCTAGACAAACCGAGGATATAGCTGCGATCAAGCAGCTAGCAGAGGATTGGCGTGATGGGTGGCTCAGCGGCGATCATGAAACGCTTCTTGCCCTTTTGTCGGATGAGCCGGTGTTGATCATGTCAAGCGAAGACCCAATAATTGGAAAGGAAGCGATTCGGGAACTTTACCAATACGTCTTTGAGAACTACACCTTTGCGAGCGACGAGAACTACACCCGTACGACCGACGTTGAACAAATGGAAGTTGAGGTCGACGGCGACTTAGGATACATCTGGAGCAAGTACACGAACACGGAAACGCCCAAGGCTGGCGGTGAGACGATTGAGGACCACGGCCAATCGGTGTCCATCGTGAGACGCCAACATGACGGCTCCTGGAAATTCGCTCGCTTGATCATCAATAGGAGCCAGCCATCAACGAACAGCCAATAGGATGGATCGGTGAATCAACGGGGCACCTTTTAGTAGTAGTCACAACATAATGGCAATGTTTGAATATGCTAACATGAGCATCGAGTGAGACTTCTGCTACGCTACGCTCCACAGAAGCTCCTCATGCTCGGCGTTCGGCAACGCAAAGGAGAAACATATATGTATTCACACAAGGTACTACTACTTATCTTGGTAACTATCGTAATAGCTGGCTGTCAAACCAAGCCAGTTAAGTATGAGGTAGACACAGTTGTCCGGCCCATGCTAATGGCTGATGAACATGGTAGGCCTCGGCAGTATACTGTTGACATCACCGTTACTGAAACCAACCCCAATGGAGAAAGCATAGTTACAAGGCCACAGATACTGACGATGGTTGGAAAGCAAGCCGAAATAACCACGGAAGAGTTGTATACGAACCAGCTTCCAGGAAGAATCTCGTGCACAGCCTTGGTAAAGCATGAAAAAGATGGAAACAGAGTTGATACATCTGTCTCAATTATCAAAAAGGGTAAGGAAGTCTGTTTAATCAAACAAAGTACGACTCTCCCTCAATAGTGAGGGCCGAACAATGGGCTCCAGTGAGACGTCCCTGACGGTCCGCTCCTGAGCCCTCACGTTGGGAGTCGGGACTATGAACGAACTCGACCTTGATATCCGAGCGATAGCGATGGACGAATGGTTGCCCGACCGCTGCCTTGGTGGTGGCAGACCCATCGACCCTGCGACGCTGAAACCTGAAGCTGGCTGTAGCAGTCTGTGCTGCTTCTACACTGCCACGGCACTCGGGATATCTCGGGAAGAATCTCTCGCTCGCCCGCTGGACGAAATCAAGAAGGCGGCTGATCAGGAACCGGTATGTCGCGAAATGCTGTTTGATCTATATCGCGAGACAATAGAGAAGCACGGCGGCTGCGGTTTTGTTGCGTGGCTTGATGGAAAAGTCGTGGGCTACCACAACTTCTTTCCCCGTGACATCGCTCGGAGGGTCAGATTTTTTGGTTGGGGAGAGGATGTCGACGATTCTGCCCGGACGCTCGTACACAATTGCATTACGCATGTCCGAGGTGATTACAGCCGCAAGAAGATCGGAACGCGACTCGCTCAAGCATCGCTGTCCTGGGCAAAGGATAACGGATGGAAACGGTTCGAGGTGCACCTAGTGCTCCCCGATGTTGAAGACGGTTTCCAAAGTGAGCAGAAGTCATGTCGCACCTTTTGGGAAAAGCTGGGGCTGACTGTATATCGCACAGAGGAAGATGAAGGAACTCAGGAGCACTATGGTGTGCCAGTGCGCCATTCGATGGCTGTTGACCTGGCAACGTGGACACCATAGAACTCCCAACCAAGCCTTCGAGGCGACGTCCTAAAGGCCGCGCCTCAAGGCAAACGTTAGATGAAATAAATAATGAAATATTTACAAAAAAAGGAGGTTTCAAATGACAGTTGATATTTTGCGTGGAGTATTAGGATGGTGCGCTGTAATTAATATGGGATTGTTGCTGTGGTGGTTTTTATTCTTTGTATTTGCTCATGACTGGGTTTATCGTATGCATAGCAAGTGGTTCAAGATTCCAGTAGAAACGTTCAATGCAATTCATTATGCCGGTATAGCTTTTTTTAAAATAGCTATATTTGTTTTTAATATTATTCCGTATTTTGCGTTACGAATTGTAACATAAAATATTTTTAAGAATCATACGTGTTAAGAGTTCTTGAGCTGTTCGTAAAAGGCCATTGTGGGTGAGCCGCCGAAGCTGATACCCATCCAGGCGGCCTCGTCAATCTCATCCTGGGTGAAGCCCTTTTCCCTTGCCTTCTTAAGGTGCATTTTAAGACACGGCTCGCACCGCATGGCAACCGACAGGGCAATGGCCATGGCCTGCTTGGTATAGGCATCCAGGCCGTGGGGTGAGCTTGCCGAGCCGAGGAAATCTATAAATTTGGCCTTAATCTGAGCGATGTCAGACTTCGGCGAGCCTTCGACGAGCTCAGTCGAGTCACCCGGTCGAGCCGAACCTTGCTCAGTCCCTGAGACGGCAGAGGTTACAGCGTCTGCGCAACAGGGGACTTCCTCGGCTTGCGGCTCAGAAGAAGGTTGTTTTAACTGCTGTTCGGCTGGTGCCGATTCTGCGGCAGGTTTGGTAGATTTGGGCGAAGGTATTTTTCGGCTGCCATCGGTTTTGATGTGAACAAGTCCCGAACCTTTGCCAAGAACTTTGCCGATGACCGCAGCGGCGCTAATTCCCTCACCTTGTAAGGCCTTAAGAAAATCATCGACGTCACTTTCTGCAATCGCTATCAGCAATCCGCCGGAAGTCTGGGCGTCATAGCATATATCGATCATCTCCTGCGGAAGCGAATCGTCGGCGATAATGCGCCGGCTGCAGGATTCCTTGTTTCGTTCGATAGCTCCGGGCAATATCCCCGCTGCGGCATATTCGAGCACGCCGACAAATAGCGGAATATTGTCCCATATTATTTCCACATCGACTCCGCTCGATAAGGCCATCTCGGCCAGATGACCACACAGAGAAAAACCGGTAACATCGGTGCAGGCGTGCGCGCCAAACTTGACCATTAACTGCGAAGCGGTTTTATTGAGCGTAGTCATTGACTCTGTTGCTGCTTTGATGCTTTTCTCATCGGCCCGGCCGATTTGTGCGGCGAAGGCAACAATGCCTGTGCCGAGCGGTTTGGTCAGGACAAGCACATCACCCTTGCGTGCGCCGGCGTTTGTTACTATCTTGTCCTTATCTATCATTCCTGTTACGGCAAAGCCGGCCTTGATTTCGCTGTCGTTAATACTGTGGCCGCCGATAATTGCCGTGCCCGCCTCGTTCATCTTGTCGATGCCGCCGCACAGAATTTCCTTCATCGCTTTGTCGGGGACCTTGCGAACAGGAAATCCGAGCACCGAAACCGCGGTCATAGGCGTTCCACCCATAGCGTAAATGTCACTTACCGAATTGGCCGCCGCCACCTGCCCGAAAGTATAAGGGTCGTCCACCGAAGGTGTGAAAACATCGACAGTCTGAACCAATGCTTTGCCGTCACCCATATCATATACGCCGGCATCGTCACCTGCCGGCACGCCAACCAGCACACGAGGGTCATCAACCGCGGGCAAATTTTTCAGGACCTGTTTCAAAAAGGCCTGGTCTATCTTGGAGGCACAGCCGGCCTTTTCAACAAGCTTTGTCAATTGAACCGGCCCTGTCGGGGCCTCGAGCCGTTCACCGGCACATAAACATATATCCTTTTCTTTGAAAATGTCACAGGGACAGGGTTTCTTGGGGTCACAAATGCAGTGGCCGAGCCGTATGGAACGCTGCATAACGCGTTTTCGTCTTTCCATATTTATCATCGTAATATCCTCAAAAAATTTGGTAAGTGGCGAGTAATCCACTCACTAATCAACTACTCACTAATTAACCACTTGCTCTGTTAAATCGGTCGAATGCCAGAATCGCCGCTCCAAGTGCACCGGTCATCTGCGGGTCGGGTGATACGGTCACGGTTTGCCCAAGAGCGGACTGCAACGCGGCGTCCATCCCTGAGACCATTGCCACGCCGCCGGTGAAAATGATTGGCAAATCGATATTGCGGCCGGCCATTGCAATGATACGGTTTGCAATCGCCGCCTGAACTCCGGCTACAATGTCTTCTCTTGCCTTGCCGTCAGCGAGCAGGCCGGTGATTTCCGTCTCCGCAAATACAACACACATACTACTTATCGCAGCGGGGCTGCGACTTTTCGCAGCCATTCGGCCGAGCGAATTGAGCTCGACGCCGAGCCGCTGAGCAACGACTTCGAGAAAACGACCCGTCCCCGCCGCACATCGGTCGTTCATAGCGAAATCTCGCACTCTCCCGTTCCCGTCCAATCGCATAAGCTTGCTGTCCTGGCCGCCTATATCAATAACAGTCATCGCCTCCGGGACAAGCTGACGCACTCCTACCGCGTGAGAAGTAATTTCGGTTATCGTTGTATCCGCGATACTGACTGCGTTTCTTCCATAGCCCGTTGCCACGATTGCAGCTACATCTTTTTTGTTAACGCCGTTGTTTTTTAAAACGTTTTCAAAAAGTTCCGAGGCGAGCTTGTCCTGCTCGACGCCCTGGTTAGTCAGTCCTTTTGCTATAATCCTGCCCCGCACCAATTGTTCGACGACGGGAGGTTTTCCCGACCGCAACGTATCGGCCCGCGATACGGGTGCAACTGGTGCGGGGTCAGCGTCTATCAAGACTATTTTTATCGTCCTTGAGCCGGCATCTATTCCTGCATAAATCATCTTTTTCTCCGAGCTTTTACAGTTTCTACGAGGGCTTCCAGCCGGGTACGCACCGTCGGACGCATCGAGTCCGTCACGGGCGGTACTTCAATCTCCAGTACGGGAATATCGAACTTTTCCTGAACGATTTCGCTGATGACTTCGCCTTCCAGCGCGCAATGGCTTGCGCCGGGGATTCGCGATATGAGCACGGCCTCTGAGCCGAGCTTGCGAATATCAGCACATATCCGCTCCGCGCGGTCGGTTGATGAGCCGACCATAGGGTCGGCCAGTGCCATCCGCGCCAAAGCTTCGAGAGGCGGGAGGTCTTGCGGAATTGCATCGAGGGCGTGGGTGAAAAGGTATTCGGTGCCGCATATTCTGCCGCCGCAGTCTTCGAGAAGGTTCATCACCTGCAAATCAGCCACAGGATTGACCCAGAAGATTTTAGCTGCATCGGCATCGAGAATACCAACGCCGGCCTGCACACGAGCTTGCACCTCGCCAAGTAACTCTTTCAAGACGCCGATAGTCTCCCGGCGGTCGGAACAAAAATGTATCGCCAACATCTCTGCGATAAGCATTTCAAGTGCCGGCAAAGGACACAGTTCGGCGGTAAATGCAAGATGCCGAAGCTCGGCCAGATACCTGCGGACCTGATTTGCTTCTTTGATTCCAGCGGAAAGTTTTTTCTCATCTAACTGTTCGCTCGCTGACTCTTCCAGGGCGGTTTTGACCCGTGTTAGTTCTGATTTGACGAATTCAACCTGGCACTTTGGAGCAGGGAATCCGCCCGGCAGATTCACCGCCGCTTCGTTCGAGTCAGGTTTGCGCCGATGAGGAATTTCCCACCACAAAATCGGGTGCCCAAGACTGCTGAGTCGCTGGGCTATGGCGGAAAAATCGTCGCAGGTCGCGCCGACGCTGCAAATTAATCTGTCCGGAACAGGAAAATGTGCACCTGTAATGAAAGCGCCTAACATCGCGCGCACCGGACAAAACGATTCATCAATACCAAGTGAATCGGCAATGCTCAACAAGCCGGCACTCAGTTCCATTACACACGGAATCCACCAAGCACCATCAGGGTAAAAGGCCACTACGTTGTCAAATGAATACGCCATTACCGGCACAGTGCCCAAATCTTTCATTGTGCCGATGAGTTTTTTGCCTCCGGCACGGGCATCATGCAGGCGGTCTTCTTCTGTTAGCAGAAAGTTCCACAACCTCAAAGCCGCCGCAGAATTATCATACCGAAGCTTCAAAAGCCGTTGGTCGCCGTCCTCGAGATGCCGGCTGAGTAGCCCGCCGTAGTCCGGTTGGCGTACCCCTGCCCTCTGCAACTGCTCGTATCGCAGGTCCCATTCTTCAAGTGTTATTCGTCTCGGCTTATCGCTCACTACAGCGTCTCCAAAAACGCATGAATTCGATTTGCCGTCCGGTGCCGGCGTGTTTCATTGTCGCCGGTTGTGTCAATGTCGAGGACGGGTAAGTCAGTCCAGTCTTTTAGCCGCCGAAGCTCGGCGTGCCACATATCGCACCAAAGGTAACGATGGAAAATAATGCCCCGCACCCCCCTGCCGACAAGTTTGCTTTTGAGCCACTTATAAAGCCCGCTGTTCGGTCTGCGGGACGCATCCTGGATACCGCCAAAATATGCACTCGCCAATTCCATCAATGGCTCATCCCGGAGCAGTCGGCGGTCGAACGGCGCGCACATTCCACGCTCACCGGTTTCAGTAGCATTAAGCACTATTCGCCCGCCAGCCTGCTCGGCTATGTCGAGTACGTCAAAGTCCTGCCTCATCAGCGGCCCGCCAACAATCGCCAGCGGCACTCCTTCGATTCGCAGCTCGTGCTTTGTGATATCGGTAAATTCCTCACCCGGTCCGTCTCGGCCAAAAGCTGCAATTGTTTCTGCGTACTCTCTTGCGGGCAAATACCCCCCTGCCGCAAGAATAGATGTACGGGCGGTGTCATATCCGAGCATTATCTCTGTTAGAGTATCGTCTAATGGTGGTTTGCCGCCCAAGCCGATGAGGAATCGGCCGAGCCGTTTGAGCTCGTCAATATACAGCTTTTGCACACCAACATTTTGCCAGGTGTTCGGGACATTCATAAGAAAAACCGGGACATCAGACCTGCGGACAAGAATATCGAAAGCGCGTCGCATCTGGTCGCATACCGTTGTTATCACAACTCCACCGGCCTGTTTATCTGTTATCACCTCATTGATAAAACCCTGAACATAAGGGCAAACACCCTCGGCCCGACCAAGTGGGCCCTCCGCCTCTGCTGCATCCGGTATTATTCTGCTCGGCTGCAGGCCATGCGCGGCAATCCACTCGGCAGGCACATACGGGCAGGTGTAGATAATTGTTTTCATCAGTTACCTCAGCTGGATTCGCCGGCCCTTTAGCGGACTGTTTCGAATAATGCTTCGACCCGCAACGCGATACGAGCCGAATCGGACGGAGAATAATCCGTTTCAATTCTCAGATATGGGATGCCGAGCTCTTCCTCGGCCAGCTTTTTGACAAGGTACGATTCGACATCGTATGTGAGACAGGCCTGCCAGATAAGGTCGATAATACACTGCGGCCGGTATTCGGCAGTCAGGTCTCGAAGTATCTCCAGCCGCCGGTCATTTTTAGTCATTACTGAGCACGGCAGGCGAAAATATTTTTCAGCTAAAGCAATGATTGGGTCCTGTGCTGTTTCGTCAACGTCTTCCAGAATTGGCTTAAGGCCGGTGCAGTTGTCCATACATACTACAAGCCCTCCGTGAGATTCGATAATGTCAAGGACCCGTTCGGCACCGTGAACTATCGGAACGCCTGTCATTAACACCCGTACATGAGAGTCTTTGCAGGTTGCGGCTTTTTGAGATTTAAAAAACTTAATTGCTTTATCGTACTGCTCGAAGTCGGCACTGATACCGGAGATATTGCTTTTAAACTCCAGCAACTGCCTGCCCGTCAGTGGAGGTGATTGCGATTTCATCAGCGCCGCTAATTCACGCCGTAACTGTCGTTCGCGATTCATCACCACGATTGCTTGTTTTATTTTTTCGTCCGTAAGCTCGACACCAAAATGTTCCTGAAGCTTTGCTCTGAACTTGCGGAGCTCACTTACCCAATGCGCCATCGCATCACTGTCCGCTGGTTTTTGAGGCAGCTCCAGCACATACATCGGCCGGGTCTGGCCCATCAGCTCGTACATCTTCTTTTTACCGTCACAGGTCGTCTCGGCCACAATCAAATCAGCCATTTCGAGGAATGGATTTGCCTTTTCAAGATGGTAACCGTATGTTGATTTAATCAGGGGACAAAGGTTTGCGGGCAGGTCTTCTTCGGCCGGCCCAATCATTTCCGCTGAGCCGCCGCACAGACATACCGGCACGGCATCTGCGGCCATAATCAATTCCCGCGGCGTATATTCACACATAATCCCCACTATGTGTTTGCCTTTAGATTTGGCGTCGGTGGCGTATTCGTAACAGTTCTGAATCATCTTGCCGAACCAGGCTAAAGGCCCGTTCTCCTGTCCTGCGGTAAAACCGCAGGCTAAATATTCAGCCCCGCGTTTTACGCGGGGTATTCCTCTTTTGTCACCACCACATTTTCCCATTTTGTTCCTCAAATTGCTTCGTAGAAAACTCTGTGGTTGCCATTCTGAGGGCAACGAAGAATCTCTAAATATTCGGACTAAAGAGATTCTTCACTTCGCTGCGCTTCGTTCAGAATGACAAGTATTGCATATTTTCTACATAGCATCCTCAAATCCTATACGTTTGTTACTTTTTCTTCCGGGCGACAAAGAGACCCTGGGCAATTTTACCTGCATGCGCCAGCTCCTGCATAAAAGCCATTTCCGCACCCATCGACTGCATTAATCCGCTGTCAAAGCCGATGATTTTCAAAGCATCGTATGTTAGCTGCATATTAAGCATATTCAAGTAAAGGTCAACGTATGGCCCGAACCTGCCGGTATCCTCTGCTGTGATAACCTCGCAGTCGTTCGCCTCTAACAAATCACTGTAGCCTTCGAGGTCCTGTACGTTTGGAAATTTCATAAAAGACAAAAATCGTTTCGCTTCGGCATCGGAAAGCCCTGCCTTTCCTTCAATCCAATCCGTAAAGGCAATAATTCCTCCCGGCCTGGCTATACGCGCTGCTTCAGAAATCAGCTTTTCTTTATCAACAACATAACACCAGGCATCCTCTCCCCAGATAAAATCCACGCTTGCATCATCAAGCCCGCCGGCACAGACATCGGCAAGGGTGAATTCGATTTTGTCTGATAATCCCTCCTGCTCACATCGACGGCGTCCCTGTTCGACGACCTTTTCTGTGGCGTCAACTCCGTGCATCCGGGCCACATCTCGAAAACGCACCAGAAAGCGCATCCCGGCACCGTTACAACAGCAAAGGTCAACGCCTTTCATCCCCGAACCGATACCGGCTCTTTCCGCAAGGTCCATCGACGAAGCAAAACCGCCAATGTGAATCTGCTCTCCCATTATCAGCTCCCAGAGCCGCCCTTCGGGACCACTGTAAACAGCCTGAACCTCACTTAGACCGATGTTCTCTATACTTTTCATAATAACAGTCTTTCAAACAAAATTTTTCCTGTTGCTTTTCTTTTTTTCGTTCCAATAAAAAAGGCGGGTAAGAGAGATTTTCTCGTTACCCGCCGGTGCTTGTGGCTCGATTTCTTTTACTCTATCAAGTGCCAGGTTTCCTCCTGTTTAGTTTCAAACGGGCCAAGGTCAATATCTATCTGTACCTGGTACTTGCCCTTGAAATCCTCTGGCACTCGCCACGAGTACCGGCATGTGCCGCCTCACCCATACTCGAATCCGCCGGAGGCAAGTACGTTTCCCGCCTCATCTATGATTTTGGCCTTTGGCGCAGGCACTGTCCGATTGTTCTTTCTTATGACATTCTGATATTGCTCAGAAGCCTGACCGATAATGGCAAAATCTATCGATACGTTCGAACCGCTTTTACGAACTCCCGGTTTGATTAAAAAAGGTGGGCCTAATTTCAGAACTGTCATCTCTTTGTCGTTCACACTGATTGTTGAGAGTTTTCCCCACGGGCCGCTACTGTCAATCTGCCACGTATCGCCGCCCTGCTTTATCGACAGGCTCAACTGTACCGGCCTGTGTGCTTGTGCACTTACTTTAGTTGGCTCCGCTCCTGAGTTAATCGTTGCTTTACTGAATAGACCGCCGGCAAGCTGCAACTCGGCGACAGCATCTCCGGCATCAATTTTTATTTGGCCTTTACCTGACGAACCGGAAAACAACATCAGAATCAGAACCGCTGCTGCTGCTATAATAGCAACTGAAATCCATACATCTCTTTTCTTCATAGCTTTATTTCCTCTTTGGCACTTTTCGTATCAAATCAACTCTATTTTATACCTGAGTATGTCAAAATGCCAGTAAAAAAGACCGGACAAGAGCGTTCTTTTTCTCTTTTATTATATCACGTGCCAAGTCTCATCCTGCCTTACTTCAAACGGCCCAAGGGCCATATCAATCTGCACTTTGTACTTGCCTTTGAAATCATCTGGTACTCGCCACGAGTACTCACATGGACCACTTCAGCCGTATTCGAACCAGCCGGAATCAACGACAATGCCCCCCTCGTCAATAATCTTAAACAAAGGCGGGGACACTCGTATGCCATTTCTTTTCACATCGGATCTATACTGCTCTGACGCCTGTCCCTCAAGTTTAAAACGAATATACACAGTGTCCCTACCCTGTCGTGGAGTTACCTTGATCTGAAATGGAGGTCCGATTTCGAATGAAGTTGTTTCATTCTTATTAATTTCAAAATCGTATAGAGCTCCTGTATCCCGATAGCTTGTAAAAGTCCAAGCATTTCTTTCGGAGTCTATTTGGCTCAACTCGATAAAAAGTGCCTTATACCTACCTGCAGGAATCGGCCCATTGCTCTTGAGGTCAGATATGTATTGTTGTGCGGCGTCAGACCAAAGTTTCAACTTCACATTTGTATTGCCAAGATCAAGTGTCCCACATTCCGGCTGGATTTTGTTAAGTTCAAGAAATGTTCCACCTTCAGCAATATTAATACTGTAATAAGAATTTCCGACCCTGACCATCCTGCCAAGCGGCATTATCTCCGAGTGAAGGTAATAATTAAAATCTAATTTGCCGTTATGATTAAGGTCGATTGCAAAAGAGTCACACCCGGGCCTCCAGATTTTTTCGATGGGCAGTGACAATATTCGACCATATTTCCCATCAAAATTGCCATCAACTACCCTTACCTCATAGATATTTTGGTCCAGGAGAACCTTACCCTTGCGGTAGTGGGCCGGACACAAGATAAGATGTCTCATGTAACTGTCACGAGTAAAAACATAAATCTGCTGAGCAAATTTTTCAGCAGCCTGTTCAAACTTCACTGATATCGGCCCAAATCTGTAGTAATCCACAGGGCCAAACAAACGTCTTTTGACGGTCTTAGAGGTGAATCCTTTTTCATCAGATAAACAGCCGTCAGCATCTGTATCCAGATAAAGTTTGGATTTCCTCCCACGGTCTATTATTAGCGGAATTTCTCTACCAGCTATTTTTGCATGAAAATAATTTACTCGATTGGATATTTTCTTAGGCAGGTCTTTTAGTTGAGCCGGCTTTTCTGAGAGCCTGAACTGATCCTGACAGGCATAATATATTCTCGATTCCGATATATCAACTTGATGGTATCTCAGCCTGCATCGACCTTCCTCCCGCTTGGCACATGTTGATACCAATACTATAGCCGATGCCAGTGATATGACTAAAATGACCTTTTTCATAAATCCCTTCCGCTTACAAGGATTCACAAAGGTATTATATTATTACACTATAACTCCAACTACCTCGGATTCAAAACTTATTTATACGAGAAAAACACTTTATAGACATTTCACCCTCTTGTTTTCATAATTTAGACGCTGAAACAGCGATTTCGTTACGTCTTTTTTCGATTTTCCTGAAAATATTGCAAAATATCTCGAATTAGTGCGCCAAAAGTATTCCCCAAAAAATCCGGAAAAAAACTCCTGCGCCAAATCTCTTGTTTTCCTATGCAGGATAATGTAAAATAAGTGTTATTATTATTTGTCTTAACAGTCCCCATTTTGCAAAACTCAAGGTAAATTATGGAAAAGCAGAATGAGCAAATATTGCGAAAACTGCCCTCGGTAGATACCCTCCTAAAAGACCCCGGCCTGGAAAAATATATCGCCGAGGCGGGCAGGAAAGTAGTGACCGATTCAATCCGCCGGGCTGTTGAAGAATCTCGAGAACACATTCTCGCCAAAAAAGCTCCAGAGATAGATGAGAAAAAAATTCACAAAAAAATCATAGACGATACCAAGCACCGTTTAGAAGAAATGATGCGCCCGTACTATCGAAGAGTCATCAATGCAACGGGCATCATTTTGCATACGGGGCTTGGCCGTGCGGTCCTTCCTAAGCAGGCGCTGCGGCAAATCCAGGACGAATTGTCGGGATATTCGCTGCTCCAGGCCGATACTGAAACCGGCAAACGCTCCAAACGAGACCAGCGCATCGAGCAGCTCCTTCAACAGTTGACCGGCGCCGAGGCAGCCACCGTTGTCAATAACAATGCCGCCGCCACTTCTATTGTGCTGAATACCGTTGCGAACGGTAAAGAGGTCATAGTTTCGCGCGGGCAGCTTGTTGAAATCGGCGGTTCGTTCCGCCTGCCGGACGTTATGGCTTTCAGCGGGGCAAAACTCGTTGAGGTCGGGGCCACCAATAAAACACACCCACGTGACTACACCAATGCGATTACCGAAAATACCGCTGCGATTCTGCGCGTGCACCCGAGCAATTACAAAATTCAGGGATTCTCGTCGGAAGTGGCGCTCGATGAGCTTGTTGATATAGCGCATTCACACAAGCTGATTATGATTGACGACGTCGGCGCAGGTGCGCTTATCGATTTTTCACAATTCGGATTCGAACCTGAACCGACCCTGACCGAATCAATCAGTAAAGGGGCCGACATTGTTACTGCAAGCGCCGATAAGCTGATAGGTGCCTCTCAGGGAGGAATCATCCTCGGCAGGTCCGAACTGATAGAGGCCGTACGCAAGAACCAATTTGCCAGAATCGTACGTGTCGGGAAACTTACTCTTGTTACGCTGGAAGCGACTTTGAAACTTTTCCTCGATGAATCAATAGCTCTTAGCCAGGTCCCTACCCTGCAAATGCTCAGACGGGATGACTCCGAAATCTCTAAAGAAGCCAAAAGCTTAGCTTCCCAGCTTGGCAAAAGCATTTCCGATTCCGCCGTCATAACCATCCCCGGCTTTTCGCAGATGGGCAGCGGTTCCCTGCCGACACAAAATCTGGCAACAACGCTGGTAGCCATACGCCCGGAAAAAATCAGTGCAGAGTCACTTGCGAACCAGCTTCGCCGATACAGCACTGGGATTTTTACCCGAATACAAAACGACCAGGTCCTTATAGACCCACGAACTCTTCTTAGTGGGGATGATAAGATAGTTATTAAAGCGCTGCTCGATATTCTCGATTAAATAGTATCTGTTGCAGAAAGCAAAAATCGACGATGTCACCCCTGCGAAAGCAGGGATCCAGGGCGAAAAAAGCTGGATTCCCGCTTCCGCGGGAATGACAAATACTGTTTCCGCAACAAGAACTAAACAGACGAAAACCAATGGGTGTAGCACAAAAAAATATCACACTCGGCACTGCCGGCCATATAGACCACGGCAAAACAGCCCTTATAAAATGCCTGACCGGATGCGACACGGACCATCTCAAGGCCGAAAAGGAACGCGGAATGTCTATCGACCTCGGATTCGCACCGTGTACCGTCTCCGGCCTGGAAGTTGGCATCGTTGACGTCCCCGGCCATGAGAATTTCATAAAAACAATGGTTGCCGGCGCAAGCGGTATTGACGGCGCTATCTTTGTTATCGCCGCTGACGACGGCGTGATGCCGCAAACGCGTGAGCATCTCGACATACTCACACTGCTCGGTGTCAAATACGGTATAGTGGCTTTGACGAAAGTAGATTGCGTTGACCAGCAGCGCGTGGGCAATGTTACGGCCGAGGTTAAGGATTTTCTTGTCGGCACATTTTTGGAAGAAGCCCCGATTCTTCCCGTATCCGGCATAACAGGCCAGGGCTTCGATGTTTTTTACGAGGCCCTTAAAGAGCTTGTCGGCACAATCGAACCAAAGAGAACCGACGGCATATTTCGACTGCCGGTCGAGCGGACGTTCTCCGTCAAGGGCTACGGCACCGTGGTTACCGGCATTCCGGTTGCAGGCTCAGCTAAGATTGGCGAGGCGATGGTCCTCTTCCCACACGGGACAAAAGGACGAATTAAAGCCATACAGGTCTATAAACGAGACAGCGAAATCGCTATGGTCGGCCAGTGCGCCGCGCTCAATGTCCCTCAATGGGACTACAAGACCGTCAAACGCGGCAATGTGGTTACGCTCGGCGAATATTTCTCACCGCAGCAGTGGTACTTATGTAAACTTAGAATCCTGCCTCATATAAAATCTCCTCTTAAAAATGGTACTAAGATAAAGTTTCACACCGGCACTTCCGAAATTGTTGCTATGGTATATCTGTTGGAAGAAAGCAGGGCCACTGCCGGTAGCGACTGTCTCGTTCAAATCAGATTAAACGAGCCCGTCGTCGCGGCCCCACGCGACCGTTTCATATTACGAACTCTTTCACCCGTCCAGACAATCGGCGGCGGAATGATTGTAGAGGCGCTTCCCCAAAAACTCAAACGAAACCATCCCCAGACAATCCAGGATTCGTGGGATCGTGCCCAGGCCGTGCTTACCGATAAGGATTTTGCTGAATACTGTATAAAAACCGCCAAGGCCTTTGCTGTCAATGAAACTGAACTTTCAATCCGTACCAAGATACTTCCCGAACGGCTCAAAGCAATCATCGCCGAGCTTCTACAGCAGGATAAGGTATTGTATTTGGATTCAAAGCTGTATATCCACACAGATACGGCTGATAATGTCCAGAAGCAACTGCTTAACATCGCGAGTGACTTTCACCACAGCAAACCTGAAAGCCCCGGATTGACCATCGAACAGTTTTATGAGGCGTCCCAACTGAAAAAGGATGTTTTTGACGGCCTTCTAAATCTCCTAATCTCGCAGGGCAAGCTCGTCGAAAGAAAACATCGCCTGGCTTTGCCCGAACATCAAGAAACCTTCAGCGACGATGAACAAAAAATACTCCAGAGTATCGAATCTCTTTTCAGAGAACGTCCGTTTAATCCGCCCAAATTAGAAGAAGTTATTGAACAAACAGCTCGTCTCGGCGCAGGCCCGAGCCGTAGCAGGACAGCGGTTCCGGAAAAGGTGCAGAAAATCCTGAGGATACTAATCGAGCACGAACGCCTTGTCCGGGTTGAAAATGACCTGTTCTTCCACAGTGAGGCCGTTGAGCAGGCGCGCCAAATTCTAATCTCGTTCATCACCAAAGAAGGCAAGCTCGAAAGTGTAAAGTTCAAGTATCTCCTTGATACCACCAGAAAGTTTGCCATCCCATTGCTCGACTACTTTGACCGCACTGGGCTGACCCGACGCGTGGGCTATACCCGATATTTAAAAAATCCCGCAATTGACTAATTCGCCGGCGATTGATATGTTTAAAATCTAAAAAGTCTTATTTGGCGTTTTTTAGAGAGCGAAGAAATGCGTTTCGGAAAAATCGCGATAACTTTACTTATCGCAGCGGCTCTGACCGCCGGTGCGAGCATCATACTTCGCCCCGGCTGAGGCAATCCTATCAGGGCCCTTGTAGGGTTGATAATAAATCTTTCCATTCCTGCTGCCTTAGTGTTTGGTATCCTCGGAATCAATTTCGTCCGCCGAAAATTCTTTGCTATTGCCACTGTTGCCATTGTAGTGGGAGTAGTGCTATATATTTTAGTTTGCAATTGGCTCACTATGGAATATGGTGGTATGTTACAGTAAATAGAACTAATTATAAAATTGGTTTATTAGAGAGAGTTAAAAATGCGTTTCGGAAAAATCGCGATAACGTTACTTGTCATAGCAGCTCTGGCTGCCGGGGCGATGATAATACTTCAGCCCGGCTGAGGCAATCCTCTCGCGGCCCTTGGAGGGTTGCTTGTTATCTTCTCATTCCTTTCAGCCTTGATAGTCGGCATCGTGGGAATCATCTGCGACAGCCGTAAGTTACTTGCGATTATCACTACCATCATTGCCGGCGGCTTCGTGCTCTTTTATCTGTGTATGACGGCCATCAGCATAATCAGTATGATGTGTCGGTGAGCACGCCATCAAATACGGACGGCACGCTCAACACGGGCGGATACAATCGGCTCTTCCGGTAATTGACTGGCTTTCAGCACCGGTAAAATTATATAAAAACACAGCTGGGCTCCGGCAGGCTCCCCGGCTGCGGCTCGGGCCTTCACCGAGACGAGCGCCCTGACGAGCCGGAAAATAACTTCACACCTTAAAAGCGCCAAAGTAACAATTCACTGGAAATTCCCTGCTATTTTTAGTAAGATATATAGTCGATTGTTAATAATTTGTGAGGCAGGATGTATTAAGTGTACAAATCTATGAAATTCTCGTTGTTTACCCTGATATTAACTATATTTTTAGCCAGCCCAGTGTTGGCTGTCTGTCCAACCGGCGACCTAAATGGTGACTGCAAAGTCAATTTCCTGGATATAAGCGTTTTCGCCGAGCAGTGGCTGCAACCTTCGGACATCTCCTCGGAACCAAATCATGCCGACCTGGATGGTGTCGGAGGCGTAAATATGTCGGATTTTGCCCTGCTGACCAAGCACTGGCACGAGATGGGCAACCCTTTGGTAATCAACGAGTTTATGGCGTCCAACAGCAAATGTATCCAGGACCCGCAGGGCGAATATGACGACTGGATAGAAATCTATAACTCCGGGACCTCTACTATTAATGTTTCCGGCATGTACCTTACGGACAACCTCTCCGCTCCAAGAAAGTGGCTGATTCCAAGTAATTCTCGAGGTTCAATTATCATTCACCCGGGCGGCTATCTATTGGTATGGGCCGACAACGATACAGGCGACACTGGTCTGCACGCGAATTTCAAACTGGACGCAGGCGGAGAGGAAATCGCCCTGTTCGACATCGACGGCAGCACTCTGATTGATAGTGTCGCCTTTGGCGAGCAGACTACCGATATCTCATACGGCCGCTACCCCGACGCTGCTGATAATCTGCGCTTCCTTGCTACCCCAACCCCGCAAGCGAAAAATGACGGTGCATATTCAGGTGAGGTCGCCGCTCCGAAGTTCAGCCACAATCGCGGTTTTTATGATACACCTTTCTCTGTTACAATCGCCACTGAAACCAAAAATGCCGTGATATACTATACGCTCAACGGCTCTGAACCGTATCAAGTTTCTGTACGCGGAGGACACAGCGGTACAACCTACACCGGTCCTATTACCATCAACAAAACCACGTGTTTGCGGGCCAAGGCAATCAAGCCGGGCTTCAAACCATCAGATATTAAGACCAATACATATATAATGAACGCCAGCGAAGCCGTCAGGTCGCTGCCGGTGATTTCGCTCGTTGGCGATGAAGGGAAAACTTTCTACGAACCTGACGGTGTTATGGCCATCGTAGGCGGAAGCTATGGAAGTGACGGACAATGGGTCTCAAGTGGTGCGAACAGTCACAACAATCCAATGCACCGCGGAATGGCATACGAACGTCCCGTCTCGTTTGAACTGATTAATCGCGCTCGTCGGGGCGGAGCCCGCCGCAGCTCGGAAGACAATTCGGGTATTCAGATTGATTGCGGAATCCGGGTCCACGGAAGTGAATATATGCGACCGCGCTATCACCGAAGCGACGGTCTCTGGACAGGAAACAGCAAATTCAGCTTCAGGCTTTACTTCCGCGGCAGATATAGTGACGGCTGGCTCGAATATCCGCTGTTTCCTTTCGAGGTCGAACGTTTCAAGAGCATCGTTCTCCGCGGAGGCCACAACGACAGAGTTAATCCATTTATCAAGGACGAGCTAATCAGACGCCTGCACAAGGATATGGGCAATGTCGACAGCGGCGGTACGATGGCCAATCTCTTCATCAACGGCGAATACAAAGGCTATTTCAACCCCTGTGAGCACATCAAAGACGCATCCTGCCAGCAATGGTACAAAAGCGACAAGGACTGGGACGTGATGACAATGAGCGGAATCCGCGACGGGGATGCGGTGGCCTGGAACGACTTGCTCAGTTACGCCCGCACAAACAATCTCTCCAACGATACACATTATCAGTACGTTAGCAAACGCCTCGATATTCCGGCATTTGCCGACTATCTCATCCTGCAGCTTTGGTCTGGTAACTGGGATTGGCCGCAAAACAACTGGGCCGCCGCAAGTGAACGCTCCGATGAGGGAATGTGGAGGTTCTTCATCTGGGACGCAGAAGGTGGAATGTTTTCAGACCGGCTCAATACCGTTTATTTTGACAGCCTTAACACACAGACTAATGCCAACGGTTATTTTTATCGCGCGCTCAAGGTCAACAACAACTTCAAACAAATCTTTTCAGACCGTATATACAAACATTTCTACGACAATGGTGCACTAACAGAAGCCAACATAAGTGAACGCTTCCTCGAACTTCGTGAACAGATGTCGGGAGTCATCTCCAATATGGATACTTATGTTATAAACACCTGGGTACCGAATCGGCTTGACGTCTTTTTGGATGCCTGCATTCAGGAAGGTATGTTTACCTCTCCCGGCCCAATATTCAATATAAACGACCAGTACCAGCATGGCGGCGCGATTTCAGCCGGTGACACTCTGACCATGACCAGCATGGGCAGATTTCACGCCGTCTATTATACCCTCGATGGCTCCGACCCGCGCCTTCAAGGGCTACCCCAACAGGACACCGACACCACTACCCTCATAGCCGAAAGTAATGTTAAGCGAGTGCTCGTTCCAATAGGCCCCATCAGCGACGATTGGAAGGGAGGGCAGCCCTTCAACGACTCAACCTGGCCTGCCTGTGTCGGAAGCCCGGGCGGTGTCGGCTACGAAAGAGGTTCGGATTACGAAAACCTCATCACGCTTGATGTGGGAAACCAGATGTTTAGAAAAAATGCCACCTGTTATATACGTATCCCGTTTTCCCTTAGCACCGGCAGTGATTACTTCGATTTTTTGATGCTGAAGATTCGTTACGAAGACGGCTTTATCGCCTACCTCAACGGCGTCGAAGTAGCCAGAAGGAATTTCACCGGCACGCCGAGGTGGAACTCCGGCGCCAACGCAGACCGCACCAAAGACGAAGCCCTCAACTTTGAGGACATCGACATATCTGTTTTCCTCAGCTCCCTGCAGCCGAGTTACAATATCTTAGCCATCCAAGGCCTGAATTCCTCCACTACAAGCTCTGATTTTCTCATCTCCGCCGAGCTGGTTGCCGGCAAAAGCAGTCCCCCCAGTGACGGCGGTACTTCGCCCGGTGTGCTCCTGTATACCGGGCCAATCACGCTGACCAATAGCACCCACGTCAAGGCCTGTATATTGAAATTAAGCAAATGGAGTGCTCTCAACGAAGCGACCTTTGCCATCGGCCCTGTTGCGGAAAACCTGCGCATCACGGAGATTATGTATCATCCGAACGACCCAAACACCGAGTACGTTGAACTGAAAAACATCGGGACTGAAACAATTAATCTGAATCTGGTCAGCTTCACGAACGGAATTGATTTTACCTTCCCGAACCTGGAGCTTGCACCCGGCGAATATGTTGTAGTTGTCCAAGACCGCAGTGCCTTCGAAGCCCAGTACGGAACAGCTATGAATATAGCCGGCGAATACTCCGGCAGGCTGAACAATGCCGGAGAGCGAATCAGGATGGAAGATGCTATCGGCCGAATGATTCTTGATTTTGACTACAAAGAGGGCTGGCGCTCTATTACCGATGGCGATGGTTTCTCCCTAACTGTAATAGACCCGATTGGCACCGACTCGTACAGTTGGAATGAGAAAGACTCCTGGCGTGCAAGTGCATACCTCGGCGGTTCGCCGAGTACGGATGATAGCGGCCTTGCCCCCGATCCCGGTGCAGTGGTTATTAACGAGGTATTGGCACATTCGCACGCCGATGCTGCGGACTGGATTGAGCTGCATAATACTACAGACACTACTATAGATATTGGCGGCTGGTTCCTCAGTGACAGTGGTTCTAATCCGACCAAATACCAGATTGCCGCCGGGACAAGGATTGCTCCACACGGATACATTCTTTTTTATGAAGACCTGTATTTCGATAACCCGAGTGCCCCGGGTTCTCATCAGCCTTTTGCCTTGAGCGAGAACGGCGAACAGATATATCTAAGCTCCGCAGAAGGTAGCCTTTTAACCGGATATCGGCAGGTCGAGGATTTCGGCGCTTCGGAAACAGATGTATCGTTTGGCCGTTACTATAAGAGCAGCACCGGCAATTACAACTTTGTTCCGATGTCTGAGAACACGCCGGGTTCTGCTAATGCTTATCCAAAGGTCGGCCCGATAGTCATCAACGAGATTATGTACAATCCATCCTGGCCGGTTGGTGGTTTATATACTAATGACCAGTATGAATACATCGAGCTGCTCAACATCAGCGCCGAGCCGGTAAC
>DATKYR010000298.1:0-4800 GCA_035528395.1 Sedimentisphaerales bacterium | reverse complement strand
CCGTAGAAACAAGTATCGGATTTCTAATCCGAAATCGGGGTTTGTAAGTCGTTGTGAAGAAAACCGTTTACGACTGTCAAATAAAGACTTATGACATCAACCGAAGAACAGCAGAAGGTCAACCGAAGGTCAAATGTGCATGTTTGGCACGCACTTTGGCACGCACTTGAGGTTGGTCACTGGCAGAATCGGTCCAAATAATAGAATTCATTGAAAGAAAAGAGCAGTAATTCCTGGGCATCGATGATCCGACCAGCAGCCGCCCTGGTCATCGCGTTGGCAGAGGCGACGAGGTCTCTGCAAGTGATCGCCCTGGTCCCTGAGTCGGCTCTATTGAGTTGAGGACCTCGCTTGCAATTCCTCTGGTCCCCGAGCTCGCAGCCGATTTGATGATCCTGCCAACGGTCCGCGAGTCTCCAGACTTGGTACAGCGGCTTCGATGATGTTGACCATTCATTTTCATTCCTGAAAAGCCCTCTCATAAATATATTGGAGCGGGCATCGTCCCATGTCTCATATTTTGCCAATTCACCATCCAAATATTCTTTTCGCTCCAGGTCCCGGGCCTCGGCCGATATTACATCAAGTGATCGTACATATAAGGATTTAGTGTGGTTTGTGTATTTGGTCGCCAAAAATCTGCTTGATTTTCCTTAGCCGGGGTGTTAGTTTAGGGTTTTTTAGCGGTTTGCATCACACAGAGATACTTTAAGGAAATGGCGTAATGGCGGAGAAATTGCCAGTAATAATAGACAATAGGGGCGAGAACAAAGTATTACGCGCGCTTCAAAAGTTGTTACCACACCTTCAAAAAATGGATATTGCCACAGGAGTATTTGAAATAGGCTCATTCTTGCTATTAGAAGGTCTTTGGCAGGAACTCGACAAGATTCGTATTCTCATGGGGGATGAGACAACCCGAAGGACGAAGCGAGAGATTGTGCAGGCTCTACTTGATGTATCCAACGAAAGTATTGAGCGGGAAAAAGAACGTGATGATGCTCTGACTGGTCTTGCAGCTGTTCGGCAAGCTATCGGCGATAAGCAGATAGCACTTAGAACTTATTCCAAGGCTAAATTTCACGCGAAGTCATACCTCATGGAATCTAAGGTGGCCAGCCCTGTTGATTTTGCTATTGTTGGAAGCTCCAATTTCTCCAGGCCGGGTCTCACTGAAAATGTAGAACTCAATCTATTCAGCACGGACCAAGTTCATATAGAAAATCTTCGTAAATGGTATGATGAACTCTGGAAAGAAGGAGAGGATGTTAAAGAAGAAATCCTCAAAGTCATTGAACCCCACCTCAAGGAATACGACCCGTTCACAGTTTATGCGAAAGCTCTTTACGAGTTCTTTGCCGGGAGGGAAAAGACCCAAGACGAGTGGGAGCTCACGGAATCGGTACTATATCGAAAACTATCGCAATACCAGCGAGACGGGTATCACCAGGCTTTGAAAATTGCTGATAGGTGGAATGGTGCACTTGTTTGTGATGGTGTCGGCCTTGGTAAAACGTTCATTGGTTTGATGATTCTGGAACGCTGCCTACGTGAAAAAAGGCAAGCGCTTCTCGTTGTCCCAAAATCGACCGAGCAGAGCGTATGGCGGGCAAACATTGATCGATATTTGAAACCACATTATCCACGAGCCGTCCGCCACTATATCGACTACGAACGACACACAAGTTTCGGTCGGCCGGATGGTATAAAGCCTGAGGATCTGGACTTCTACAGGAAGAACACGGAGGTCATCGTCATTGACGAAGCTCATCATTTCAGAAATCCAAGAGCCAACAGAGGGAAGTTATTTATGGAATTGGCTGGTGGTAAGAAACTTTATATGCTCACAGCAACGCCAATTAACAACTCGTTGGACGACTGTAGGGGTGTCCAGGATCTGAAAAGTATTGGTCAAAGAATTGTGCATGCGGCGGCATTCACTGAAGCACCTGTCAATTTGGGGAGCAACGTGGCCGAAGGCTCGACATTCAAAAACGGAGAGATAACGCTGGAGCTTAAAGGCCTCAGCAGGGTGGCCGGGGCAGCTTGTGCAATGGTGAACTTTGATTCCGGCGAGTGCTCGTTCAAAATGACTGTAAAACCTATGCCGGATATGGAGGTTCGGACTGTAGGGAGTTCACACTACAAGGGCGATATTTATATAGATCTTTTGACAAACTGGGTCAAGAAGGTGACTATGGATGAGCTTGTAGTGGCAGAGACGACTTTGCCCATGCCGCAGGGAAAGGCAAATGCCGTTATCGAACGAAATACCGTGATTCGAAATGTCAGTGCGGAAGAATTTGCGCGCCGGTGACTTCCTGTAGGGTAGGTACGGTAGGGTCTGTCCAAGAGGACCTGGGTCCATTAAGAGAACAACCATCGATCATTCAGGTCTACCGTTCTGGTCCCCTATCAAACTACCTCCCGGCAGAATCACAATCCTCAACCGATACCTTCTCTTAGATGGATTCAGCATAGTAAAACCCAATCAATATCTTATCTACCCGAAAGCCAAATAAACCAGATAACTCGGTTTGCTGTGCCTATAAACAAACCACTTTATTGGAGGGTGAGAATCAAGAAATTTGTGTTGAACCTCTCCAATAAAACATTCATAGGATAGCCAATCTTTGATCGTTACTTTCTACCGAGGGATTTGAGGTACTTCTTAGTTTTCTTAAGCCCCAGTTTGGACGCTTTAGCTTGTACTGATTTCACAGCTCGGCCAAGTTTGTCGGCAACCTCCTTAGTGCAAACTCGGCAAGTTTCGGGCATGTCTTTGCCTTTACTTTCTGCGCCCTGCCGGCAAATTTCCGGAGGATATCTCGGTCGTTTTCGACGTCCTTGCACAGCCGTTCTACATCGTAGCCTTCTGCTGATTCGGCGCCCGTTTTTTGGAGGAGTTGCTCCCATTCCTCGTCGCTATCCACGTTCGCCCATTCTTCCAGAGCTTTCGGCGTCAACAAATACCCTTTTTCTAAGGCGGCAAGAAATGCATTATGACTATCGACAATTCTTTCAGCGGTAAGGGCAAAGGCGTGAACCGATGATTCGAACCTCTTCAGCAGTCCAGACCTTACTAAACCTACCAAGGCAACTTGTGATTCGTCTATTTCTTGATCTTCTCGATAAGCTGAAGGACAGTATCTTGCCATAGTCAACAATGGCTCACCTTCTTCTGGAGCCAAGGCTTGTTCAAAAAGTTAACATCAGTCCACTACATCTGCGAGGGCCAATGACAACTACAATTCAAAAAGCACCCGCCAACCACCTATTATGATTGCTAATGTGTATTCAATCATAAGTGAATTATATTCACTACGCCCTGCTTAGGAAACTACACCCAGATAATAGCATACGGGATATAGCGAACCAACTTGGACGCACTGTCTCGGCGGTAGGAAGGTCTGTGCAAAAGCAGGGATTGGAAGAAAGGCAGGCCATCAAAAGCCATGTTCTTCTCGAGATTTTCACAAAAACTGCCTCGGAAAAGGTATTTCTTGACTGTTCAAGGTCATTTTGGTAGAATTATTGATGTCGTACGGAGAAAATTATGTTTGTTAAGTGTTTAAATGGGAAATCCCAGTTTAAACTCGATAATTCCCTGTGGCTTGCCACAAGGTAAAAAACAACGTATTTTTATCGAAATTTCTACATACCAACCCTTCAGCTTGCTGCAGGATGGTTCATTTCACAATTTAATAGACCGGCAGTCCCGACTGTTGAAAATTCCAACAATCGTCTCGGTTTTCACAATTGTTACCTCTGCTTATTAACCGGCCTTTTCCATCATACAGTCTCGGCTGCCTGCATCTCGTGCATGTAGATTTCCTCGAGGTCTGCGTGCTTGAAATCCTGCTTCTTTCGAATGGCGACCAGGCGGCCCTGCTTCATTATGCCGACCCTATCTGCTATGAGCTTGGCCCTGAATATATCATGGGTGGTCATCAAAATGGCTTTGCCCCGCTCCCGTAATCGCCGCAATTGAGCCAGGAATTCCTGTGCGCTTGTGGGGTCCAACCCACTGGTTGGCTCGTCCATCAGAATAGCCGGGGGGTCTTTCAGAAGCGCAATAGCAATACCCAGCTTTTGGCGCATACCCTTGGAGAAATGCTTGAGCCGCATCCTTAGCGCCTTCTCCGGCAGACCCACGGTGCGCATCACATCGTCATAATCCTTCTTTTTGAGTCCGGTTTTGCCTGCCAACTCTGCGAAGAAGGCCAGGTTCTGCCTTGCTGTAAACATCCCGTAAAGCTGGACATTCTCGGAGACGTAGGAAACATACTTTTTGGCCTCCAGTGGAAATTTGTTGCAGTCATGTCCGTTGATAGTGGCCGAGCCGCTGGTTGGTGGGATGAAATCCAGCAGGATGTTGATAGTGGTTGTTTTACCCGCGCCATTTGCACCCAGCAGGCAAAAAATCTCACCCGGCTCAACTTTATAACTGACATGATCCAAGGCCAGAACACCGTCCTCATACCTTTTTGTCAATTCATCAATCTCAATCATTTTTTGGTCCTTTCTTATTAGAGGTTAATATTTTCTGAATTTTTAAAAAGTTCTTTTATTAGCGCACGTCATATATTCTAAACCTTAGAAAAGCTATACAGAAAAACAAGATGCTGAAAAGAAACAGCAGAAGTATGTCAATCCACCCAGCTTCGAGAGCTTCTGGCAGATTAATATACTGATAACGCATATCCGGAATAGAAGCTCGCTTCGTGTCAAAGCCCTTAATCAGCAGAAACTCCTTCTTAACGATTTTCCAGATCATTTTCTGTCCTCGAGTTGCTTACC
>DATKYR010000297.1:0-18225 GCA_035528395.1 Sedimentisphaerales bacterium | reverse complement strand
GATGCTCGATGCTTGATGCTCGATACTGGATACTCGATTCTGGATTCTCGATTCTGGATTCTCGATGGTTGTGATGGTTCATTGGTTAATTTAGTTAATATGGTTATTTGTCTTCTTATTGCCAGAGGGTAGAAAAACACTTCCTCTATAATTGGAGCTACCTGCACTTTTGATGCGAAAAAAGTCCTCGATTCTCGATTCGGGATTCTCGTAACTCGATGCCGAGAAAGCAGTTAAAAAATTTTTGAAAAATTTGATTTTTGTTCTGATGTATCAGCGTTTTTGATTGAAAAAACGTGGATATTTTACCTATTTTAACGCCTGCGGGCGGTTTATGTTTGCCTGCTGGCAAACATGCGGGTATTTTAACATATTAACAAACAATGTCAACAAAAAAATGAATAAAAAAGCACTTTTTTTAGCCACAGAGGACGCAGAGAGAATTCAATAATATTTAACCACGGATTACACCGATTTCGCGGATTTTGTTTTAGCCACAGAGAACAAAGAGAGCTATTAGCCGGCTTTGGCGTCTTTGTCCGAATCTTTGTTCGATGCAAGCATTTACAGAAGCTTCGTCCACAGTCGCCGGGTTCCGTCGAAGCCGGACCCCATTTTTGAAGCTGGCGAAAACGGTGTTTTATTAGCCACGGATTGACCTGGCGCAGCGTAGCCGCAACCTAAAGTTCGTCTAAACAAAATATTCCATAACCTATTGTAATTACAGATGATACAATCGCTTAAAACAAAAAACACGCATAAAAAACAAGAAGTTGACGGTTTGTATTACGGATTCACAATGATTTTATAGTCGCAGAGAACACAGACAGATTTTAAGCTGGAATTATTCCTTTGACAGACATATCCGAGCAGACTATTTTCACTATATTAGAAGAAAAGATGGAACGGTTGACGAAACAACTTGCTAAACAAACCACCGAGTCGCAAAAACTCGAAGTGACCATAAAGAAAAATCTGGAGGGGCTGGGATATGGCCTCTAACTCTAAGAGCAAGCAGCAAGGGCAGCGAGATCTTAAATGGAAAAGGAAATTAATATTTGTCCAGCGCTATTGGAAGGACAAGTTTCCTAGCAAGGATGATTACGATTTTTCCGTGTGGGCGATGTGGGAATCTCGTATCAGGAAAGGACACAAAGTGGAAGAAAATCTCATCGCTAAAGCAGCAAAGCGATGGGAATCCAGCCTGACCGAAGAGAAAAAGGAATTGATGCCTGATGATATGTTCGCCGATGATTATTGGCATGCCTTGCAGATTACCAATGCTATGTACGCTGCTTTGGTAGTCTCGCTGTGGTCATCTATTGAGGGTTTTCTAAAGGATTTGGCTTGTGTTTGCAAAAGGGCGCGACACTCAAACAAAAAGCATCCGCGATTTGATTTCAAAAGAATCAAACAATCCTTCAAAGAAATCGGCATCGATCTTAAGCAACTGCCCAAATATTCTACTGTTAACGCAATCAATATTTTCAACAATTCTTTTAAACATTCTGAAGGTTTCTATCGGCCCAAAAGTGGCAAACCATATACACATATAGACCCTAAACTGTTAACCAAATGGGAAAGTATTAGTAAACGTTTTGTTGACCTCAAGGAAATTGATTACACTAAACTACCCATTCGAGAACTGGTTATTGCTTGCAATCTTTTTTTTCAGAGTCTCTTATCGGCCGTAAAAAAGAATCTGGAGGAGCTGGGACATGGAAGCTAAGAAGGGTGTAATGATACAAGATCAGCCTCCGATTGTCCCTAGTTTTACCCTCTCCTTGCATGCCTAACTACAAAAATCTTGAAGGTTCCATCCCATTGCCGTATCAAAATCTAATTCCCATAAATTGTTGATATAACGTGACGAACCATCAATATCTGGAAAAAGACTCATCCGATTAATGTTCATTTTGTTAAGAAGCTTGAGACAGTTAATTCTATCATTATTTGGAATCATAATTTTTTCAAGGATAGCTCTGGCGCTTTTCGGTGGTCTTGCTGTTTTAGTTGTCTCTCTTTTAAAGTTTTTGCGAACATACGACTCTAAATCAGTCTTCTCTGGCATTTTCACAAAAATACCAGCTTGGTTTATTAAACGATAACTCGTTTCTCCCTTTGGTGAGAAAACGAGAGGTGCCGGCGAATCTTCAGTATTTTTCTCAGAGATACAAGTCACGGAAAGAGTATATACAACTCTTTTCTCCGGTTCTGTCCATTGCCCGGAAGAATTAATATATTTCTCTTCAAATGCAAAGAAGAGCGCGAAGAATGGTGAATATGTCCAGTCTAACATTGGTGTTGCCAGACCATGATGCTGTGCCAGCGCCCACCACTCGTCATCGGTAAGCTCCAGAAGATTGCTTGTGCGTTTCCCGCGCACTGCTTCCTTGAATGCATTTATATGTATTTCACGTGAGGTAGGTGGATGTTCAAAGTGGGCGGGAACACCACCAGAAAAGTTTGGTCGAGTTGGAAAACGTTGCTCCAATCTGTCTAAGGTAGATTCAACTTTCCACTCCGAGCACGCTTGACCACGGTAGATAAAGGCGGGACAATTCGAATGCTTGGTACGTATAAAATCGAAAAATTCATTCCATGATTTCAACTCGTGCGTACTTATCCCATTTTCTACATCATCAAGCATCAACAAATACTCCTCTCATTTAATTTTGCCACATAAAAATAATTCAGAATAGCCACAGTGTTACAATTTCCAATTGTCGATTTTCATATCTCTTATTTCGCTGCACTCTTCAAGATGTCCGCCTCACGCATTTAGGGACAGACAATAACAGAAAAGAAGGGGAAAGGCAAATCAATTTATTATTTATGATTTATTATTGATTATTTGGTTTGAGATTGCCGCGTCGGCCTTCGGCCTCCTCGCAATGACCCCATTAGATTATAAGGCACTCTAACGGGGCAAGCCACCCCGTGTTGCCAGAAAAATTAGCCACACCCGTTACCTTGATGATTCTTTATTTAGTCAAGGCGATATTCTTTTCTATGGCCGGCACTAACTCGACCGGCCCCAGCAGGCCCGATTTACGCAACGGGATTTCCTTCCAGGGTTTTCCCGGAGTTCCGGAAGCCGTGATGTTCGTTCTGCAATAACGTTGGTCGGCTGGCAACTGCGCATCACCCACGAGGCGGTTAGACCAGGTGTTGGTGATTTCAATTTCGAGCTTGTTTTGGCCGGCTCTCACAGCTTCAGTGATTTCAACCCGATAAGGCGGTTTCCAGACAATTCCTAACGACTGGCCGTTGAGGAGGACTTCGCCGAGGGCCCAGAGCTGGCCGAGGTCGAGATAAAGCTTCCTGTCTTTGGCGAACAACTCCCGCGGAACTTCAAACTGGGTTTCATAGCAAGCAGTACCGGAAAAACAACGGATACCCGGATGTTCATGCTCGCTCCAGGACTTTAATTCCGTGAATATCACAGAGTCCGGTGCCCCCCATCCGGCTGGAAAATAGACCTTCCAGGGACCGATTAATTTCATCGCAGATGGAACCCGGTCTATTTCGATTTCGAGAGTCCGCCCATCCGAAGTCTTTGTTTTGTAAGAACCATTTTCGAAAGCAGTAACTCGGACCTCTCTTTCGGTAACTTTTGTCACATTAATTCCAGGAGCCAACGAAACCAAATGAGACCGGCTAACTGGTTCGCGAAAAACAACGAAGAGCGAACCGGTCGGAGCAAGCTGCAATGGAACACGAACGCCTTCGGGCGTTTGCTCGTATACCGATTGAGCCAGGATGGCACCCGTATCGGGGAACCAAAGTTCAGGGGCCTTGTCAGAGACCCTGAAATGGGCATTGACGGATTCGGCGCGCATCTTCTTGTTGCGAATAAAATAAATGTCCGCTTCCGGGGTTCGCCGATGAATGAAATCCAGGTCCGTTGCTCCTTTGGGTTCCCGCAAAGCGGGGTCCCTCTCGCTGGTATAATGGAAGTCAGGTCCAATTCCGCGTGCCAAAAGGATTTCTCGCAAGGAGCGGCCCCAGATGATTTTTCCGCTGCCATATCGATGCTCCAGCACGTTTTTCCCATCACAGTTTCCCCACAGTAAATCGGCAAGTTGTTTAACTTGCTGATCGCCGGTGGGATAGTTAGTAAGGCCGTTTGATTTAGCAGGCTTCGAGCCGACCACTGTGCCACCGGCTTTAACCAGTTTTTCGATTTTCTGCAGGACATGCAGGTCTATGTCTTCGGTGTCCGGTAGAACCAGCAGCTCGTACTGCATCCCGTCGGGCAGAGTGAACCGACCGTCCCGCACACTCATCCGGTTCAGAATCACTTCGGGATTCGCTACATCGTAGTCGTACCCGTATCCGAGTGACGGGTCAATATGTTTAGGAGGTACAAAATTAAAACCCTGGTCCCCGTAGTAGTAACATACATCCGCGACAAATAGTCCCTGTTGCAGCATGAACGAACATCGTGACAAGTAATCGATAAAAGGCCTGGCCTTAGACCACCACATTATGTTAGGGGTCAGATGGGTTCCGGCCCCATAGACCCAACCGGGTTTTCCGGCCTCGGGGGGTTGATGGGAGGAGGTATGCCAGACAATGTGATTCATTCCTTCGCAGAACGCCCGGTCGGCAGAAGGTTTGAGGTCAAAAGGACCATCCTGCCAATGGCGAAATCCGGTAAAGGCCTCCATGTGAACCCGTCGGCGACCATAGGTGTGGGCGGCGCAGGCGGTTTCCTTTACGACCCAAATCTGGCTTCGGTCCTGCCTCCAGGGCCAGAACTCGCCACGCATTTCGTCGATGGCTCCTAAAGCTTTCAGTGCATCAACAGGGACATGGTGTACAGGAGGGCCGGGACCTCCCGCTTCGGCCTCAATTCCCAGGTTCGCCCGGTTGGCGGTTTCGCTCGCTGTACGGTAATAAGCATCTACGAGTAGATCACCGAGCATTTTTCGATAGTCATAAAGGAACCGAGAAGTAACGTCTTCATTTTCTATTAGACAACCGGCCAGGGCAGGTAGATAGGGCGTCATGTCGTAACGACGGTATTTCATAAACTGTTCAATGAAGTCCGATGTCCATGTAGCTCCCTTCACCTCATAGCTCGGCAGGTAGAGTTGTTTCAAGGCTGTTAGCCTTAAATCGCCAAGTTTTTGTTCCAGGCGATCGATAATATATTGAATAAAAACCTGGGTAGCCTCATGGCTGAAGTGATCTGTAGCCAGCCCATCCGAATTCGGACTGGGGACTTTGAGCCTCTCGCCGGTATTGGCGCAGACAAACCGCATGATAGTCCATTCACCGGGCGGGATTTTCCATTTCAGGTTTCCTTCGGTATTAATCAGCTCCGTAAGGTCCACGATTTTGGAACGATCTTCAATAACCAGGGGAGGTAATCCGGCCGAAGCCCAAGACCCATCCGCTCCGGATTTTTTCCCGTCATAAAGGTTGGCTGCACACCATTTATTGCCTGAGCCCTGCTGGGAATTAAAACGGATTATATATGCCGAATCGTTTATTCGATCGGTTTCCTTCGAGGCGGCTATGTTGCGCCCACCGGTGGTATAGACCTCAAACTCAGCGAGCTGAACCACATTGAAATCCGGGTTATAACCGTTGTAGATTCGAAGCCGGACATAGCGTGCGCCTACCGGTGCGAAGTTGAAACGCTGAGGTTTCGTATTCGGCTTTAACGTGTCACGAAGAATTTCTTTGAAGGACTGTTCTTCGAGACTATCTGTGCTCACGGCTACAGAAAAATCCTTAGCGAAAAGGTGAAATTCTCCATAGCGCTTGGGATTATCGCTTTGAGTGTTATAGAGAATGATATGGTCGATGCGATGAATGTCGGTGCGTGGTAATTTGAAGATGAATTCATGGGCAGGTTGCCTTTTTGTCTCCGGCATAGCCAATACTGCAACGTTCTTAAAAAAAGCGGGTTTGCCATCCGGGGCCCTTGGGGCCTCGGGAGGAAGTTCCGGAAACGGAAGCACCCTGTCGTAAACGGCAGGTCCCTTGACCCGGATTTCTGTGTGGTACAGCCCCATACTTGCATGGTGTGGTTGTACCCAGGAACCGCCCAGGTCCCAGCTACTGCAGGCCGCAAGCTGGACATCGAGATCTAACTTACCGGCAAGCTCCAGGGCATAGGCAATGTTCTCGATGAATTCATCACTCATAAACGCCGGACCCGGTGGAGGAACGGCTTTCTCATCGCCCCGTGCACCCATGTCAAAGATGCAGAGACCACCAATACCCTTTTCACTGAACTGCTTTAGCTCCCTTTCCAGGTAATCGCGGTTCACATATCCATTCAGCCAGAGCCAGTATATTGATGGCTTGGCGGCTTTGGGCGGATGTAAAAATCCGGCAACTAACGAATTGTCAATATCTATATTTTCAGCCGCCCGTGCTTGTATGGGAGTTGATAAGATTACAAGTGACAGCAAAAGATTAATAGTATTACTATATTTCATGTTCACTTATTCTCCGGTGTAATAATCACACTTTCTAAATTCAATATCTCGGCGATGTGTTGAATGGTCCGGGCATGGTGACCCACGCCCAGTGCAAAATGATGAGTTGGTCCTTCGGCCACCCACCTTTTCAGAAAGGACCGGATATCCGGCTTGAAGAATCCCCGAGTATTTGTATTGCCTGTGGGCGGTATGGGGCCGCGTACACTTTCGCCTTCTGCAAGAATAAACTTGAACCGGCCATTGGCTGTGACTCCGATACTCAGTATAGTAATCGGGCCCTCTTTTATCTTGAATTCCACGCCGGCTCCTGATCCCGGTTTTCCGTGATATTTAGTCAGGCTGCGAAGAACAGGCTTGCCCTCGGCAATATTGATATGATGCGGTCCATCATGGCCAACCAGAACAAAGCCTTCGTTGAAATCGATGGGATGGAATTCCGCAAAGCTTCCCCCGATATCCAGGCGATCCATAATCAACATAGCAATACAGGTTTTCAAATCGGACTCACCGCACATGGGAAAGCCGGCGGCGGTGAGCAGAGAATTGCCCACAATCAAATTAGTAACCAATTCCCGCATCGGACTGGCCTTTTCTCCTTCGTAATAGTAGGCCAGTCCGTCCAGCTCGTATGTGTCGATGAATTTGTCAAGGGCTACTGCCACCCGCGCAGCAACCTGGAGGTCTTTTTCAGTCAGTTTTTCCGTGACGGGGTCGGATTTCGGGTCAGGTGTATCGAAGAGGTCGAGAATCTGTTTTTTCTTGGCCTTTATTTCCCTCTCGTTGACCGTACGTTCCATTTGAAGGAGTTCATCGGCCTCCCTCTGAACGATGTGACAACCAAATGCTGCGGTCAGCGCGGTATGATCCGTCTGCATGTCCAGCATATGTTCGATGGGATGACCGAAATGACCAATCCGGGCACGTTTAAGGTCATGCAGGACCATGGCGATGTTGCACCATTGGGCGATTTCTCTTTCTGCCGTTGGGTCATCTTCGAGGGTGCCTAAGATAACGGGGGGAGGTTTTTTCCCCATGCGTATGGCCACGCCGGTGAATTCAGGGACGGCGCAGAAATCATCATTGCACAACTGCATGAAGGTGGAGGCCCTGGAATAGTCCAAAGCCTTTAAGGGCTGAAGAGCGACCAGGACCAACGGAATGTCCAGTCCGCGAATAATCGCGCCGAATGATGCCGACGTGGCGTAGGTGAGCATGTGGCAGAATACCAGGTCAAGGTCCGCGGCCCTGAGTTTTGGCAAAAGGGCATAAGCAGAGTCGGCGTCGTCTGCGATGCCGAAATTTGTGACCTCCACTTCGTGGGTCTTGACACGGTCGACGAAGACATTTAGTTTGTGTCTCAGCTCCTCGAGCAGACCATCGAACTGGGACCAGTATTTATGAAAACCAACTCCGAAAATACCGATATTGGCTGTTCTTTTTTTCCTTCGCCTAACTTTCATGCTTTTTGCTCCTTTTTTCCTCTTAATAGCGTGTCCTCCAGCGCGGATTTAGGGGGCCGTGGAAAGAAGAGACTGGCCATAGCTCCCACGATGAAGGTGGGAACGATAGTAAAGGCCCCGAACCACCATTTGGGGATATCCGTGAAGATCCAAACGAGTGCGAGGCATACAAGTCCGAATGCAAGCCCGATAAGAATTCCCGGTAAATTCGCGCGCGGTATCAGCATCCCCAGCAGATAAATGGCCAGCAGCATACCCAACGAGGTCCCGGCAATTGCCGTAATGATTCCAAAGACCGTATCGCCGAGAACGGGAACAAGGATAGCTGCACCGATGACCACTATGCCTAATACAGTAGTAAGAATCCTGCCGACCTTTAATGGTAGTTCCTTACCGGACAGCCAGTCGTAGACAATGACCGATGTCACCCCATTGATTCCGCTGTCTATGGTACTCATAGCCGCCGCAAACAGCCCGGCCAGGATGAGCCCGACCAGCCCGACTCCCGGTATTTGCGTACCTACGAAATAGGGTAGGATTTGATCCTCCTTCGCGATCTCGACACCAGCAGTCGGCAAACCAACACTTCCCGGTTGGCTGTAGAAGGCGAATAGCGCCGTGCCGACCAATAGAAAAAGCAGGCCGAGCCCGGCGTTGATCACGGCACTAAGGACCACCACGCCCCGTCCTCCGGCCAGGCTACCGGCGCAAACATAACGCTGAATCATGTTTTGAGAGACCGCATAGCCGGGCAAGTACATGAACAGGCCAAAAGCCGCGGCCGTGAAAACGGTATTTCTGCCTGTGAAATTCTCCGCTGCGAGGAGGTTGGCGTTGAGGTGGAACATTTGAAATTTATTGTGTTCCTTCGCGATCGCCCAAAAACCCGACCAGCCTCCATCTATGCGACCGACAGCCAGGAACATGACCGCCACTATCGCCGTGCCCATCACGACCGCCTGCAAGACATCGGTCCAAATTACCGCTTTCAACCCGCCCATGACGGTATAGAGGGTGGCAAAGGCGCCGATACCGACGAGCGCCCAGAAATATTGGGCCTCGTTGAGTCCCATCACGGTTTGTAAGGTAAGGGCCATCGCATAAAGCATGGTGCCCATCCAGCCTATGGCGTACACGCAGTAGAGACCCGAGCCAATGCGCTGTGCGGGCAGACCAAACCGTCGGCCCAGATATTCGTATCCGCTGCTGACCTTAAGACGGACGAACATCGGCACGAAAATCCACCACAGAATAGGGGTGATGACAAACGGAATGAACAGAATGGTCAGATAGAAACTGAAGTCCTGGTAAGCCCCTCGTTGAGGAAGTCCCAGGAAGGAGATGGAGCTGAAACTGGTGGCGAACATCGAGACCCCGACCACGAACCAGTTCATGTTCCGGCCACCGAGAAAAAAGTCTTCGTTATCCTGCTGTCCCTTGGCGCTTCTGAAAGCCAGGCCAAAGACCACCGCAAGATACGCGGCGCAAACGCACCAATCTATGAAGCTCAAATCGGTCATTAAGCTGAGCGCCAACCGTAGAAAACAATCCGGAGATGTTTCCAATATAGCAACACTCTATATCTTACAGAAAGGTGCCTGGATGAGTCAAGGCATAATTAGTTCCTGTTGCGGAAACAGTATTTGTCATTCCCGCGAAAGGGCTTGTTGAAAAACTCGAGATTGCTTCGTCGCTACGCTCCTCGCAATGACATAAAGTGCGTTTTTAGGTCATTGCGAGCGATTTGAAAAATCGCGCGGCAATCTCAAAACGTCTCTTTTGAACTTTGGCAACAGGCCCGAAAGCGGGAATCCAGTTTTTCGCTCTGGACCCCTGCTTTTGCAGGGGTGACATCGTCGATTTTCATTTTCCGCAACAGATACTAATTAACTGAATTGATTATGACGGCCCCCGAACCACCAGAAGCTTTCGGAGTAGTCCTGCCAGCCTGCGAGGGCCAGTGTGCGCACGCAACATGCTCTGGAAGGAACGGATTGCCGGGGTTGGAAGAGTGGCACCGCAAAACTCAAAATCACTGATGCAATAAATGACCATTTAGCAGAAACTCTTTTTTGGCGATTTTCCAGATTATATTTTTCCCCTCGTTTCTTATCGTACGTCGTATCTCATGAACCCCGCAAACGCCGCCACAAAAAACACGACATTAAACAAAACGAGTATCCCCCAGTAAGGCAACACTTCGTTTAATTTGCTTCTCAACGCTTCCTCTTTGAACACAAAACGCGGCCGTTCACTTAAATCTAAAAAAGACTTCCAAGTAAACGTTGGGTCGTTTTTCTCTGCTTTCTGAACCTGTTTATCCAGATATTTCGAAAACTGTGTATCATATTCGCGTTGAACCTGGACGAAGTACTCCATACTTCGCAAACCCGTTCCCGTCAGATCTCTGGCAACATAAACAAAATTTGCAAAAGGTGAAATGCAAGCCAGGTTTTTCGCGAGCTTTGTTTGTAAAGCTGCTTTTGTATTCAGTTCTTTCCAAAGCTTGTTAGATTCCCCCCCTTGGAGACGCAATTGTTCTTTTCCTACCTTTTCAAACTCCTCACGGAATGCATCCATCATCGCCTTAAACTCAGGATCGGCGGCTGCTCGCTGATGGGCTGCTTCTCGATGCTCAGGGCCAGCATCTTTTCTACCAAGATACCAACTACCAATGCCTCCGAGCTCCATTGATTCAAATTCAGACCATAGTTCGCCGTAATGGCTTCTAAATCTTTTAACACTTTCGCGCATAGATTCCCGTGCGATTGCTTTAGAATAAATACTAATTTCTGACACGTTCCTTTCAGTTTCTTTAATCGATGGAATAGGACAAAGCTGGGCTGAAATATAGGGGCATAAGTTGGGAATCACCAGGATCAGTAATACCCAAAGGAAAAGGCAATTCAGGATCGAGGTAGAAGAATATCGGGAAAACGCAGATATCATAAGCCCCAAAAGATAAAACAACGTGATGAAAGTCACGGAAGCTGCGGTTAATAAGGCAAGTTCCGCCCAAGCCGAGCTGTCCCACTGAATGTTGGGGTTCAGGTTGATGTAAAGGACACCGACCAGAAGTGATAAGATAAATGGTATTAGCAGGCTGGCGGCACCTCCTATGAATTTACCCAAAAGAACATTTGTTCTGGATATGGAATTGGCTATCACTAATCTCAACGTACCGCTTTGTCGTTCACCGGTGATAGTATCGTAAGAAAAGAGAATTGCCAGCAAGCTCATAATAATCGTCACAATTAATAAGAAGTCAAAAGGAGGAAAGAGTATCGGCAGCGGATTATCATCAAAAGACTCCACATTCTCGTCGCCTGAAATGCCAATGATGAGCGGCCGAAACCTTTCCGGTGGCTTCTGCTCTGGCCACATCGCAATAATTCGACCACGGGTAGCATAATTGTCCAGGGTTTCATCCTGCAAATTTACCCTAAGATAGTAGTCCTCCATTTTCTGCCGGCAATCATTAGACAAAATGATAATACAGGCAACGGTAATAATGACGCACAAAACAAGACCGACCACAAACCGTAAATTAAGGATATTGTTCAAAAACTCTCTTGCAATGATTGTTTTTAACATCGATATTCTCCTTCGATTCAATTAGCGCACATCATATCTCAGGAAAGTCACATACGCCCCTGCGAAAAACAGTACGTTAAATAAAATGAGAATTAAAAAATTGCTCAGGCCTCCTTGGTCTAAAACCTCTTTGACTGAGCTGCGCCGGTAACTAAAAACCGGACGATCGCCCTTTTCATCATCCCAGTCCCGTATAATGTCCCTGTGTTGTAAAACCGCCCTTTTTAACCTGCGTTCTTCTGCCACACCTGTTCCCATTGCATCGGTTGCCAGTAAGGTAAATGCTGCAAGCGGAGACATTCGGGTGATATTTTGAGATACTTTTACCAGTCTATTGAGACGGTTGCGATAATCGTCTAAAAGTTTTTCGTTTTCCGCCCTGATGCGGTTATCGATTCGACCATGCTGAGATTCATCCGCTCTGTGTTTCTCAAAATCCCGTCTGACCGAGCTTTGTTCAAGTCTTAATTCAAGCCGCTGAACCGTCGGAATCCGGACAAGCTGATGGGCCAGAATATTACCAAGATTCGGAATCAGAAAGACGAATATAGCCCAGACAAATAGAGAAAAAACCAACGATGCGGAAGAATGATGCGTTAGGCAGGAAATCAACAAGCCTAAAGAAAAGAAAACAGCCAAATAGACCACACTGCTTAAGAGGAACAACCCAAGCTTTGCCCAATTACGGGCGCTCATTTCTACCATAGGTGATAAGGTCACAAAAATTGTGCCTAAAAGTACCGCTATGAAGAAAGGCAGGATAAAGCTAATAAATCCGCCGATCCATTTGCCAAGAATCAGAATCGGCCTTTTCAGGTTATTGCTCATCGATTGCCGCAGTGTTCCTATTTCTTTTTCACCGGAAACCATATCGAAGGCAAAGAGCATCGCACAAAGGGACAGTATGACCTTGACGACATACAGCAGGTCTAGTGCTGTGAAAAGCTTGAACAGATCGTTCACCGACTGCTGTTTACTGCTGACTCCGATTCTTGCAGAAGATCCGCCTCCATAGGATCGGCACAAATTCTCCTCCAGACCCCTGGCAAAGATAGACAAAGGTGTGGGTCGGATAACTGCGACAGACTCAGACTCTTGCCGTAAGATCTCATAATTATCCAGGGCCAGACAGTAATCGCGATACATAACGAATATGCTGACAAGAATCAATATTGTGGAAAGAATAATTATGATCGAAAACTTATAACTGAGAAGGTTATTAAGTATTTCTTTTCTGATTATTGACTTAAGCATTGGTTTCCTTTCTTTATCGTACGTCGTATCTCATGAACCCCGCAAACGCCGCCACAAAAAACACGACATTAAACAAAACGAGTATCCCCCAGTAAGGCAGCACCTCGCCTAATTTGTCTTTCAACGCCTCCTCTTTGAACGCAAAACGGGGATGGTCACGGAGGTCAAGAAACCAGCCCCCTTCAGGTGTAGGCTCATTCTTGTGTGTCGCCTCCACGGCCGTCTCCACGCCACTTGCATACTCCCGGAAGCGCCAGCGATACTCGCGTTTGGATTCCCCGAAATACTTCAAGCTCCGCAGGCCTGTTCCCGTGAGGTCTCTGGCCACATAAACGAAATCCGCCAGAGGTGAAATGCCGGCCAGATTCTTGGCCAGCCGCGTCTGGGCCGCAGCCTTCGTATTCAGGTCCGCCCCAAGCTTGAGCATGGCCTTGTTCAGCGCTGTCCGCCGCTCCTGCCCAACCCGGGCGAGCTCACCACGAAAGGCATCGACCATGGCCTTGAACTGGGGATCGGCGGCGGCTAATTTCTCTACCTTTTCTGGATTGTCACTCTGCTCTTCCTGTACCTTGCCGAAACCTAACGCTTCGAATTGGGAAAAGAGTCTGCCATACTTGCCCCGGAATTGCTCGACAACCTCTTTTTCGCGCGGCGGCCCTGCTTCGATCCAAGCACGCTTGATTTCTTCTCCTCGCCTTTCCAACTCCCGAATCGATGGAACTCGCCGAAGCTGGGCCGAGATATAGGGACATACATTGGGAATCACCAGAATCAGGAGGACCCAAAGAAAAAGGCAGTTCAGTATCGAGACCGCCGAGTATCGAGACCACGTCGATACCATCAGCCCCAGGAGATAGAACACCGTGATGAACGTAATGGAAGCTGCGGTTAATAAGGCAAGCTCCACCCATGCTGAGCTATCCCATTGGATGTTAGGATTGAGGTTGATATAAAGTACGCCGACCAGAAGTGATAAGATAAATGGGATTAGCAGGCTGGCGGTGCCCCCGATAAATTTGCCAAAAAGAATCGTTGTTCTGGATATGGAATTGGATATTACCAATCTCAGCGTACCCCTCTGGCGCTCACCTGTTACGGCATCGTAAGAAAATAAAATCGCCAGCAAACTCATGATAATCGTCACGATGAACAGAAAATCAAGATGCGGAAAGAGTATTGGTAGCGGATTATCATCAAAAGACCCCAAACTCTCATCGCCTGATATGCCAATGATGAGCGGCCGAAACCGTTCCGGGGGCTTCTGCCCAGGCATCATCTGGTTGATCCAATTGGCTAAAGCAAACTTGCTCAGGAATTCTTCCTGCAAATTGACCCGATGGTTGTAATCGGCCAGCTCCTGCCGGTAATCATGGGCCAGAATGACAATGCAGGCAACGGTGATAATGAGGCATAAGACAAGCCCTATCATAAACCGTAAATTAAGGATGTTGTCCAAAAACTCTCTTGCAATGATTGTTTTTAACATCGATATTCTCCTTTGATTAAAATTAGCGCACATCATATCTCAGGAAAGCCACATGCGCCCCTGTGAAAAACAGTATGTTAAACAAAATGAGAATCAGGCAATTGCTCAGGCCTCCCCGGCTTAAAACCTCTTTGACCGAACTTCGCTGATAACCCAACATTTTATCATCCCTATCCTTTAGGTATTGCAAAACCGCCCTTTTTAACCTGCGTTCTTCTGCCATACCAGTTCCCATAATGTCGGTTGCCAGGAAGGTGAAAGCTGCAGCCGGAGAAATTCGGGTGATATTTTGAGATACTTTTACCAGTCTATTGAAACGGTTGCGGTAGTCTTCCGTGACTTGATTTTGTTCCGAGCGCGTGCGCTCGATGCGCGCTTCTCTTTCGCGCCCGTCCGGCAGTCTGTTGACCTCCATCTGCCCACCCAACGCGATTTGTCGACGTCTCAGCTCAAGCTGCTGAACCGTGGGAACCTCGACAAACTGACGGGCCAGGATGTTGCCAAGATTTGGGATAAGAAAGACGAGTATGGCCCAGACAAACAAAGAAATGACCAAAGACGTGGAAGAGCGATGTGTAAGGCATGAAATGGACAGTCCCAGGGAGAAGAACACGGCCAAATAGATCACACTACCGAGCAAGAACAGCCCCAGTTTGAGCCAATTGCCCGGATTCATATCTACCATAGACGATAAGGTCACGAAAATTGTGCCCAAAAGTACGGCCATAAAGAAAGGCAGGATAAAGCTGGTAAATCCGCCGATCCATTTGCCGAGAATCAGAATCGGTCTTTTGAGGTTGTTGCTCAACGATTGCCGCAGTGTCCCTATTTCTTTTTCACCGCAAATTATATCAAAAGCAAAGAGCATCGCACAAAGGGACAGTATGACCTTGACGACATACAGCAGGTCCGGCGCTGTGAAAAGCTTGAAATGATTATTCACCGACTGCTGTTTACTGCTGGCGATGATTCGGTGGCCCCATCCAAGTCCATGGGATCGACATAAGTTCTCATCAAGGCCCTTGGCAAAGATGGACAACGGTGTGGGCCGAATAACTGCGCCAGACTCTTGCTGTAAGATCTCATAATTCTCCAGGGCCAGACAGTAATCGCGATACATAACGAATATGCTGACAAGAATCAATATTGCCGAAAGAATAGTTATGACCGAAAACTTATAGCTGAGAAGGTTACTAAGTATTTCTTTTCTGATTATTGACTTAAGCATGGTCTTTCCTCTAATAACTTTTTAAAATCGATAACTCCCTGTGGTTTGTCACAGGGTAAAAAACAACGTATTTTTCCCTATCGAAATTCTTACATACCCAGCAGCTTGCTGCAGGGTGGTTCATTTCACAATTTAATGGACCGGCAGTCCAGACTGTTGAAAATTCCAACAATCGTCTCGATTTCCACAATTGTTACCTTTGCTTATAAAACAGCCTCTCCCATCATACAGTCTCGGCTGCCTGCATCTCGTGCATGTAGATTTCCTCGAGATCTGCGTGCTTGAAATCCTGCTTCTTTCGAATGGCGACCAGGCGGCCCTGCTTCATTATGCCGACCCTATCTGCTATGAGCTTGGCCCTGAATATATCATGGGTAGTCATCAAAATGGCTTTGCCCCGCTCCCGTAATCGGCGCAGTTGAGCCAGGAATTCCTGGGCGCTTGTGGGGTCAAGCCCGCTGGTTGGCTCATCCATCAGAATAGCCGGGGGGTCTTTCAGAAGTGCAATAGCAATACCTAATTTTTGGCGCATACCCTTGGAGAAATGCTTGAGCCGCATCCTCAGCGCTTTTTCCGGCAAACCCACGGTGCGCATCACATCGTCATAATCCTTCTTTTTGAGTCCCGTTTTGCCTGCCAGCTCTGCGAAGAACGCCAAGTTCTGCCGCGCCGTAAACATTCCGTAAAGCTGGACATTCTCGGAGACGTAGGAAACATATTTTTTGGCCTCCAGTGGAAACTTATTGCAGTCATGTTCGTTGATAGTGGCCGAGCCGCTGGTTGGCGGGATAAAATCCAGCAAGATATTAATGGTGGTTGTTTTACCGGCGCCATTTGCACCCAGCAGGCAAAAAATCTCACCCGGCTCGACGCTATAACTGACATGATCCAGGGCCAGAACACCGTCCTCGTACCTTTTTGTCAATTCGTTAATCTCAATCATTTTCGTTTTCCTTTCTTTATTGAGTTAATAATAACTGATATCCGAACAGTTTTCAATCATCGCACGTCGTATTTATTGAAGCGCCAAAACGCGACTGCAAAGAACAAAACGTTGAACGCAAAAAGCAGCAGGATATCGACCCAGCCTGCTCGAAGAGCTTCCGCCATAGTCGTATATTCGTATTTCATATCAGGAACAGAAGCCTTCGATTGGTCAAATCCCTCTGTCTGTCGTACTCGTATGTTTGGCCGCGGCTCCCCCATACGATAGGTCTTTACCACCCAATTGTCGTAAATGGCGGCTTTGACTTGCTCCTGGTACCGTTCTGCATTTTCAGTGAACTTGTCCGGTTCGGCCGGGCCCGTTCCGGCCAGGCCCGAAATAAGGTAGGTGTAGCAGCTTACGGGCGAAATCCTCGACAGATTCACGGCAAGAGACGCCTGGATATTGCGTCTGTTTCTGTAGTCCTGCTCCAGCTTGCGGATGGCATTGGCCACGCGCTTCTGGCATTCACTATCAAGGGCCAGCACCTCACGGTCGTATTTGGCGTATGCCTGTTTCTCTGCGTCAGTTCTGGGCTCTACCGCAATGTCTTCCCAGGTCGTTCCAAATTCCGTACAGCATTTCTCGAATAACTCTTCTCTCTTCTTGTTGAACTCTCCTTCGATATCCTCTCGTGCGATTCTCGCAGCAAGGTCAACGACGTTCCTGGACTCGATGGGATAGACAGCCTCTGCAATCATGGGACTGATCTTGGGTATTCCCAACACCGCCATCACCCAGACGAGAAACAGCATCATAATTGAGGCTATGGAGCCATGCGTAAGGGTGGAAACGCAGATACCAAGGCTAACCATCACCAGAATGAACAGGAGCGTAATCAATATTATAACCAATAAGGCGAACCAGAGCCCGGACGACCAGACAGATATGGCGGATGACGTATTCAGGATTATCAGAGCGGCCAAAAAAGCAATGACGAATGGAACGAGCAAAACAATGTAGTTGCCCACGATCTTCGCCAGAAGGATCTCGCCCCGTCGGATAGAGCTTGAAATCATCAGCCGTAGCGTTCCCCTTTCTCGTTCACCCGAAATACGGTTAAAGGTGAAAATCAACGCTGCCAATGAGACAATGAAGCTCACATTGAAAAGATAATCTGCCTTCCCGAAGAGGAGCGATTCGGGATTGTTAATACCTGGCTCTTTGGCCGCACGAACCAAACCTGATCTGGAAGTAATAGCTTTATCCGGCATAAAAGGATCGAGACCCAGCGCGAATATGCTCAGCATTGACGGCGGTCTAAAGCCTTGTGCTTCCACATCTGGACCTACATCCTTTCCATAATGCTGACGATACATCTGGTGTTCCTGCTGATAATTCGCCAGCCGCCGTTCATAGTCTTTTCGGCTGACATACATGCCCAGAGGAATCAGAATCAGGAACAGTGCCGTCACGATCCAAAAACGCAAGTCCAGAATTGTTTCGGTGATTTCCTTTTTTATAAGAGTTCTAAGCATTTTTTTGACTCCTTCTTAAACGAATTATTGATTCATAAAGACATTCCAATTAGCGCACGTCATAGTTTCTGAACTTCAAGAAAGCTATACAGAAAAACAAGATGCTGAAAAGAAACAGCAGAAGTATGTCAATCCACACAGCTTCGAGAGCTTCTGGCAGATTAATATACTGATAACGCATATCCGGAATAGAAGCTCGCTTCGTGTCAAAGCCCTTAATCAGCAGAAACTCCTTCTTAACGATTTTCCAGATCATTTTCTGTCCTCGAGTTGCTTACC
>DATKYR010000296.1:0-15035 GCA_035528395.1 Sedimentisphaerales bacterium | reverse complement strand
CTAAAAAGATTCTATTGGAACGACTTGGCCCGCTTTTGCAACCCTTTGATGTTGGGCCGTTTTATTTTCCCCCTCACCTTCTTACGAAGGGGGAAAATAAAACTACTTTACTTAAATTTACAGAAAGAATCTTACACTACCGGAAAAGCGGCAATATTTAGTCAAAGTATAGTGGAGAAATTGCACCAGTATAGAAATTTTAGACACCGATTCGTGAGTGGATACGGTTTTCAGCTAAAAGGAGAGAAAATGGTGGAGTTAATAGATAATATTGGCCCATTATGGGATGACATAAAGAAAGCTATCGCAGATTTCTGGGATGCCTTTTAGGTGATAACGTTTACACACATGTCGAGCAGATAGAGGGAAGATAATATTTGGACAAGTAGATTTGCACCAGACTAAATTGTTAGGCCAATTTTGCATATAATGCCCGTTGTTGTCGGCGGGCATTTTTGTTATTATACGACAATTCTATGGCCAGGTTGGCTTGTTAAAATAGATATCCAACGACTAATAGAAAGGAGTTTGAAATGGCTGTTGATGCAAAGCAGGTATCCGCCTGTCTCGAAGAGTGCAGGAAACACTTAACAACGGAGCTGCTGCCTTTCTGGCTGGACCGGTGCAAGGACGATGAGAACGGCGGCTTTATTACGCACTTCGATAAGGACGGCCACGATACCGGCGAGGATGAGAAATCGTTAATCGCTCAGAGCCGTACCGTTTATACGATGGCCTCGGCTCATCGAGCGGGCTACGGGGACGGCAAATGTGCCGAATACGCAAAACATGGTGTCGATTTTCTTATCGACAAGATGTGGGACACCGAATACGGCGGGTTCTTCTGGACTGTGGACCGTAAGGGCAACGTCGCTATCGATAAGAAGATTATTTATGGATTCAGCTTCGCGATTTACTCCCTCAGCGAATATACTTTAGCAACGGGTGACCCGAGGGGTTTGGAATACGCTGAGAAGGTTTTCGACCTTATGCAGAAATACTGTGCAGACACGATGTACGGCGGATATTTTGAGATGTTCGAGAGGAACTGGGACCTGTGCGGGCCGGGCAGCGGCGGCGGTGACAGAAAAACACTCGACGTCCATATGCACCTGATGGAGGCGTTTACAACGTTGTATGAATGCAGCGGCCGGAGCGTACACCGCCGAAAACTGCTCGAAGATATTGACCTTCTGGTAAAGAGAATCCTGCACCCGAAATATGCGACCGGAATACCGCAGTTCACGCCTGACTGGCAGATAGCGCCTCAGATAAAGTTTGATATTATTTGGGGCTGGGACCGCTTTGCCGAGGGCGGGGAAAAGCCCCACGCCGGAGACAATACCTCAGCCGGGCATAACGTGGAATTTGCGTGGCTGCTCGCCCACGCAACGGACATTATGGGCTCGGGCTTTGAGGAATATAAGGACATTATCAAGAAGGCGATGGACCATGGAATGACAAACGGTATCGATGAAGAATACGGTGGCGTTTACATCGAGGGCCCGCACGCCGGTGGTGTTTACGACCGGGAAAAAGAGTTCTGGCAGCAGGCGGAGGTTATGATTGGAATGTTGGAGGGGGCCCTGCGTTTCGGGCCTGAAAAATACTGGCCGGCCTACGTAAATGTGCACCGTTTTGTCTTCGACAAGATGATAAATCATCCGGTGGGTGAGTGGTGGCCGCTGCTCGCCAGGGAGGGCAAACCCATCTGGACGCATATGAGCCATTCCTGGAAGGTGAACTATCATACGGTTCGTTGTATGGTACAATCCATAAAGCGGCTTGAGAAGTTGCTCGAAAAGCTTCAATAACAGGTGTTCACATATGCAGTACGACGGCAAATACAACGTTTTTGATTCCAGCAAAATCGATGCCTATCCATTGAGTACGCGCAGCAACAAGGTTAAGCTCGATGACCTTATCCGGCCGATGGACATCGACCATATTGCTATTGATTTGCCGGAAAAAACTTGCGGTGATATCGAGACTGTTGCCCGAGCGATAGTCACGGGCCGAAAGGCTGAGAAGCCTGTTGTTCTTTTTACGGGTGCTCATTTAATCAAAAACGGCCTTGGTCCTTTGCTTTCCGACCTTGTGAGGCGCGGTCTCGTTACTTTAGTTGCGGGGAACTGCGCGACGGCCATCCACGATTTTGAACTGGCTCTGATAGGCCAAACCAGTGAAAATGTCCCCGATGCTCTGGGTAAAGGCAGATTCGGAATGGCTTATGAGTTTGCATATATCAATTGCGCCTTGTCCCTCGGTAATAAATACAAGCTGGGCTGTGGGGAGTCACTGGGCAGAATGATGTGTGATGAAGATTTTCGTAAAGAGGTCCTTGCCCTGACTGGAAAAGTCAATTCACCGCTAAGTTTTATTTGTCCACTGGCCAGTGTCCTTAGCGCATGCTATGAAAATGAAGTTCCCTTTACAGTTCATGTCGGAATAGGCACAGATGTGACCGACCAGCATCCATCTTTTGACGGCGAGGCCAAAGGCGGTTGTTCCGGCCGAGATTTTCTCGTCTATACGAATGAGATAGCTAAACTTACAAATGGCGGTGTACTGCTTAATATTGGAAGTGCCGTGACAGGTCCGGAAGTTCTGCTTAAAGCCGTTTCAATGGCTGCCAATACAGGCAACGTCCCGAATAATATCATCACCGCCGATTTTGACCTCCGTGACCACGAGCCCGGAGCAATGAGCGATGAGTCTTCGCAGGGCTATTATTTCCGCGACCAAAAAAGCATTGTGACCAGAATTCCCCGGGCGTTTAACGGAAAAGGCTTTTATATACAGGGCGACCAGAAACAAACGTTTCCATTGCTCTATAAAAAGATTATAGAAGTGTTGTAACTAATGTTTCGTAACATTTGATTTGCGCCAGTTGTCATTGCGAGGTCTTTTTCAAAGGCCGTGGCAATCTCATGTCACCAAGTGTTGGAGATTGCTTCGCGGAGTTTATCCTTGAGCGAAGCGAAGGGCTCGCAATGACACTGGTTATTTGAACTGTTACAAAGTACTAAAAGGTATTTTACGATGAAAGAAAAGCGCATCAATGAAATTCTGGCTCGGATTAAGAATGTTAAAATAGCGGTTTATGGTGATTTCTGTATTGATGCTTATTGGCTGCTTGATGCCCGCGGCTCGGAAGTATCGGTAGAAACCGGCCTGCAGGCCCGGGCGGTCGGCAAACATTACTATTCGTTAGGCGGGGCGTCAAACGTTGTTGCCAATCTTGCCGCCCTTGAGCCGGCGGCCATTCAGGTAATAGGGGTTGTTGGAGATGACATCTTCGGCAGAGAGTTGAGACGCCAGTTTCACGAGCTTAATGTCGATACAAAATATCTGGTTGTTCAAAAGGAAAATTTCGATACTGTAACCTTCGGCAAGCCATACCTTGAGGGCAGCGAAGAGCCAAGAATTGACTTCGGCTTTTTCAACCAGCGAACCGAAGCAACCGACAAGGCTTTGCTGGACGGCATCGCCGGTGCCCTGCAGAGAGCAGATGTTCTGATAGTAAACCAGCAGGTCCCGGCTTCCATCACAAACGAATCTTTTATAGACCGGGCCAACGTCCTGTTTGAACAATATGCGGACAAAATAGTTCTGCTCGATTCCAGACACTACGGCCACAAGTTCAAAAACATTTACCGCAAGACGAATGATTTGGAAGCGGCCCACCTGAACAACGTCGATGTCAAATTGGATGATGTTCTGACGTTGGCCGATGTGAAGAAATACGCTTTGAACCTTTATCAGCAGTTCAGCAAACCTGTATTTCTGACCCGCGGCCCGCGCGGCATCATAACCGTTGATTCCGATGGTCTCCACGAGGTCCCGGGCATTCAATTATTGAAGAAGCTCGATATTGTCGGGGCCGGAGATACGGTAACAAGTGCGTTGGCTTTATGTCTGGGCGCAGGTATCCAGCCTGCTGGGGCGGCTGAGTTCGCTAACTTTGCTGCCGCAGTTACCGTTCAGAAATTATTCCAGACCGGTACGGCGTCAGGCCCGGAAATCCTCGAGGTCGGCAGAGATGCTGATTATATCTATCAGCCGGAACTTGCCTCCGACCGGCGCGGGGCTTGTTATTTCAACGATACCGAAATAGAGCTTTGCTATGAATCAATACCTTTTGGCCGGATAAAGCACGCTGTCTTTGATAACGATGGGACCATAAGCACGTTAAGGCAGGGCTGGGAGCAGATAATGGCCCCCGTGATGGTCAAGGCTATTCTCGGCGACAAATACGAAACCGCCGACGAGACCCTTTATCACAAGGTTCGAAACCACGTGGCCGACTACATTGACAAGTCCACCGGAATTCAGACCATCATACAGATGGAAGCTCTTGTCGAAATGGTAAAAGAGTTCGGCATCGTCAGTCCTGATAAAATCCTCGACAAATTCGGCTACAAGGAGATTTATAATGATGCCTTGATGGAGCTTGTTAACAAGCGAATCGAAAAATTCAAACGCGGCGAGCTCGACATCAATGACTACACAATCAAAGGCGCATTGGAATTCTTAAAAATCCTGCGTCAAAGGGGCATAAAACTTTATCTGGCCAGCGGGACAGACCGCCAGGATGTTGTCGCTGAGTCCAAAGCACTTGGCTACGCTGAGCTTTTTGATGGGGGGATTTACGGTGCCGTTGGCGATGTTGCCAGGTATTCCAAGAAGATGGTTATCGAGAGAATAATGAAGGAGAACAAGCTGCAGGGTCCGGAATTAGCTGTCTTCGGCGATGGTCCCGTTGAAATACGCGAATGCCGAAAGCGGGATGGTATTGCCGTCGGTATCGCCAGTGATGAAATTCGCCGTCACGGATTAAGTACCGAAAAGCGCACCCGTCTGGTCAAAGCCGGCGCACATATCATCGTGCCGGATTTTTCACAACACGAAAGACTTGTAAAGTTATTATTTGGTTCCTGAAAAGCAGGTGCCCTTTAGGAGTGAATTGACAGCGCCTTTTAACACGAGATAGTAAAATGCCGATATTTGAATACAAGTGCAACAAATGTGGTCATACGATGGAGTTTTTAGAGAAGACGAGGACTCCTCGAAAACATAACTGCGAGAAGTGCAACAGCTCCGACTTGCAGAAGCTACTGAGCGGTTTTGCCGTTGGGCAAAGCAAGTCGGTGAGCCAGGCCTGCGAGACCTGTCCGAGCGGTCCGTGTCCGACAAGCGCCTGTTCGACGGGCGCCTGTCCCTATGGTTCATAACGCTGAAAAGACCAAGCCATCCCCAAGCTCGTCCCGTTTTTTTCGGGACTCGCTTGAGGCTGCCACACTTCAAATCAGATGCGGAAACGCACGCTTCTAACAGGCTTGTTACGGAATACTATTTGCTTTGGTTTAGCCAGATGTCCAGGCGGGGTGTTTGCCAGCCGTAGGGTTTGCCTAAGATGTCGTAGTCACCGTCTCCATCAAGGTCGGCAATTTTGGATTCGTGCAGAGCAATACCACTTGAAACCTGAGTGATTTCAAAATTTCCTTTACCGTCGCCCAGTAGAATCAAGTTTTTGGCATCCGGATTCCTGCCACTTAAGCGCATTTCCGCCACCCAGATGTCAAGATTACCGTCGCCGTTAAAATCGATGAGCGCTAAAGAGTGGCCGCAGTCTATCTCTTCGAGCAATTTTTTGCTGACCCAGGTGCCTTTATTCCATTCGTACATCATTAAAGGTGCCTGGCCGTCTCCTACTACCAAGATGACTTCCGGCCGAGCGCCCTTAATCAACTGTCCGGCCGCTGAGCGAGAGAATGCGTAGCCGGCGTCGATGATATTTGGTGTATAGCTGGTTCCGCTGTTGTGTTTGAACCAGCGTCCGCCGCCGACGATGTCAAGCTTGCCGTCACCATCGATATCCGCTTTGGCCAGTCCTTCATGTTCGTTGATTGCCTTAAAGCCTGGGTATGTTCCCCGCTGTTCCATCTGGCTGTCTTCGCTCCAGGAGTAAATCTCTGAGCATTGCCAGGCCTCGGCTTTTTTGGGATTTTTTGGAATTTCAGCTATGTATAATTTGCAGGCGCCCTGGTTCCAGAATACAAGTTCAGCCTGTCCGTCACCGTCGAAGTCACCAAATATCTGGTCGTGGTGCTTATTCCCACCGAAATTCTTTATTTCGTAACGTTTCCATGGTGTTTTAGGGTTGTACTTTGGGTATGGATTCTCCCACCACCAGACTTTGTTATTCTGCCAATCACCTCCTGCGGAGACATCAAGATCTCCGTCTCCGTCGATATCGTGAAAATGCGACCCTGCCTCGATGTGCAGAGGTTCATTATCAACAATATATTTTGCCCATCCGCCGGAGTTTCTGCGATACCATACTACCGACTGAGGTTTTGTCCGCTCGGTAATGATGAAATCGTTAACGCCGTCTTTATCAACATCGAGCACAATGCTGGAGGTTTGCTGGGGGCCGGTGTTCGGAACGGGGAGGTCCCCGTTAACCGTTGACAGGTGTTTCCAGTTAACGGCGTTTGGATTTTGAAAAGCGAAGCTGCAAGCAATAAGGCCGCTTGAGGCAATTAATACGCTGACTATTAACATTCTCGGTTTCATTATAGAATCTCCTTATTTTAGTTGTGATGGGTTATGCAAAATAGAAATCAGGCGCATATTGTTTGGAGGAACCTTTTTTTGATTTTCTCAAATAATCCTGCGAATCCTTATCGTGGGTAATTAAAGATCTTCAAGCTCAGCTAAGAAAGAGTCAGACTTATCCAGCTCCAATTCAGGGAAGCTGCCGGACAGCTCCTCAGCCAGGACTTTTGGTGGTGGTACTTTCTCTGCGGGCTTTGGTTTGGCCTGTTTAGTCTTGGGTGGTATAATTTTTTCAGGCTTGCCGTCAATCTGCAGCAGGAAAGTGAGCGGGCCTATTCTGATATAATCACCGGCCTTAACCGTTGTCTCGTTTATACGTTTACCATTAAGGAATGTGCCGTTGCGTGAATCAAGGTCTCGAATTTTTACGGCCTCTTTGTTCTGGTTCAGCTGGCAGTGCCTTTTGGAAACGATCATAAGGGGGATACACAAATCACAATCGTGACGTCGGCCAATTATCGTATTATCGCTCGGCAAAGAAAAAGCTTTTTGTGAGCCGTCTTTTTTGAATAGAACCAGATTAACATCCATTCTACCATCCTCGCTATTAGTTTGTACTTTCCCAAGACTACTTTTATTATATAGTTAAAAGCCGTGTGTAACAAGAAATAAATCGGACAATAAATAATATTGACAATTATGGCCACGCTGATATATTCATAGGCAAACACTAAAAGGATTGGTATTAGCGGATAGATACATGGCAAAAGTTACACTGCCTGATGGCAGCACATTAGAAGTTACCGACGGTACGACGGCAAAGCAATTAGCTGAGCAGATAGGACCGGGACTTGCAAAAGCGGCCGTCGCGGCGAAAGTCAACGGACAATTGGTAGATTTATCGGCGCCGATTAATAGCGAAGCAGACGTTCAAATCATCACCCTCAAAAGTGACGAAGGCCTTGAAGTGACGCGTCATAGCTGCGCCCACGTAATGGCTGAAGCTATATGCAGTATTTGGCCGGATACAAAACTGGTCTATGGGCCAACCGTTGAAGACGGATTTTACTATGATATTGACCTCGATGAGCCGATTCGGCCGACTGATTTCGAGCGCATCGAGGAGAAGATGGCTGAAATTGTCAAAGCTGACAAACCGTTTGTCCGCAAAGAAATGACCAAAGCCGAAGCCTTAGCGAAATTAGCATCTGATAAATACAAGACCGACAATATAAGCCACGCGGATAGCGATGTTATTAGTTTTTACTCGCACGCAGATGGATTCGAGGATTTGTGCCGGGGCCCCCACGTACCCAGCACAGCTAAAGTCGGAAGCTTTAAGGTTATGTCGGTGGCCGGCGCTTATTGGCACGGCGACCCGACACAAAAAATGCTCCAGCGGGTCTATGGCACCGCCTGGCCGACAAAAAAAGAGCTTGACGAGCACCTGCAAAGATTAGCCGAAGCTAAAAAACGTGACCACCGCGTGTTAGGCAGGCAGCTGGATTTATTTAGTTTCAACGAAGCCGGCCCCGGCTTCGCATTCATTCACGCCAAAGGAGCGATTATCTGGAATGCCATAGTGGGCTTTTGGCGGGGTGTTCACGATAAATACGGCTACGAAGAAATCCGCACACCCATAATTCTTAATGAGCAGCTTTGGCACAAGAGCGGCCACTGGGACAATTACAAAGAGAATATGTACTTTACAAATTTCGACAATGCCGACTATGCGATAAAGCCGATGAACTGTCCCGGCGGATGTCTGGTTTACAAGACCCGGCAGCACTCGTATCGCGAATTTCCGATGCGCATTGCCGAGCTTGGGCTGGTGCATAGACACGAGGCCAGCGGTGTTATGCACGGCCTTTTTAGAGTCAGGCAGTTTACTCAGGATGATGCCCATATTTTTTGTACCCCCGGGCAGATAGAGTCCGAGATAATCGGAGTCATCGAACTTACCTTCGAGATATATCAGGCCTTCGGGTTCGAAGATTTTCACATTGAGCTGTCCACCAAGCCCGAAAAGCACATCGGCTCGGACGAGATTTGGGAAACGGCTACAAACGCCCTCAAGGAAGCCCTCAAGCACAAAGATATTGAGTATAAAATCAACGAGGGGGATGGTGCATTTTACGGGCCCAAAATTGATTTTCATATAAAAGATTGTCTGAAAAGGTCCTGGCAATTAGGCACAATTCAACTGGATTTTTCTATGCCGCAGCGATTCGGCCTGGTCTATACCGATAAAGATAATACCGAGAAAACCCCGGTTATGATTCACCGGGCGGTTTTGGGCTCTTTTGAGCGATTTATCGGCATTCTTATAGAACACTACGGTGCGAATTTCCCGCTTTGGCTTTCGCCGGAGCAGGTAAGGGTGCTGCCAATAAGTGAAAAAAGCAATGATTATGCGAAAATTGTTGAAGATAAGCTAAAAGATGTGTTTCTGCGCTGTAGTTGTGATTTTTCGAATGAGAAAATAAATGCCAAAATTGCCAAAGCCCACAGCGAAAAGCTCCCCTTTATGCTGGTAGTCGGGCCTAAAGAGTCCCAGTCCGATATGGTCAATGTAAGAATGCGAGGCGTAAAGGAGAACAAAACAGTCCGGATTGATGAGTTTTTAAGAATAGCAAAGGACAAAATTGCCGATAAAAAAATAGATTTGGCTTTTTAGAAATATAAGTTATAATTGTTGTTTGTAAAAAGACCCTGAGAATAGTCGTTTAATGACTTGTTATTTTATAGAAAGGTAAGGTGACGCACAATAAGTAAACGAGGTTTAAAGGTAAATGGAGGAATTCGGGCCGAAACAATTCGGCTTGTTGACGAGTCAAATAATCAGGTGGGTGTCGTTCCCAAATACGAGGCCCTCAACAGAGCACGCGAGTTAGGGTTGGACCTTGTGGAAGTTGCCCCTACAAGCGACCCGCCGGTTTGTCGGATAATGGATTACGGCAAGTGGCAGTACGAACAAAAACGCAAGGTTCGCGAGGCTCATAAGAAAAATCTGCACCATACTGCAACTCTGAAGGAGATCAGGCTCAGACCCGAAACCGATACGCGCGACCTTGAGATTAAGCTCAAACACGGGCGTGAATTTCTGGAGAAAGGCCACAAGGTACAATTCACAATGTTCTTCCGTGGACGCCAGATGCTGCACCGGGACCGGGGTTATGCGATGCTCGACCAAATTACTGAATTGTTACAGGATTTGGCAAAGGTTGAACGACCGGCCAGAATGGCGGGAAGGCGCATGACTTTATTAGTTGTGCCCAAATAGTTCGTGTCCGTCGACCGGAAGCGCCCCGGCAGTCTCGTGGAGCATATTGCATAACACCAAGTGTATCGAAACGCACCTCACTTAGGATTTATCGCTTGTAAGTTCTGCACTTACAACTTATACGTTCATAAAAGGGGCGGTTCGCCATCAAAAACCTTAGGCGGGTTTTTCCAGTTTTTTAAAAGAATTTGTATCTCCGCTGTTGACTAACGCCAGCAAATGGCGTAAACTACCGAACTTATATTTTTCCTATAACAGGCAGAGCACAGCGAAGCAGCTTTTTTAGTGCAGGATTTCAGAGAAGGTTATTTTAAGGGAACAGCTAAATGCCGAAACAGAAGACCCATAAGGGGTTGAAAAAAAGAGTCAAGATTACCGCTACCGGCAAGGTCATGCATAAACGTTCCGGTGGTGGTCATCTTATGAGCGGTAAAAACGCAAAACGTCGAAGGCGTGTGAGCAGCTCGTCTATTATGAAAAGCGCGATGGCTAAGACAGCCAGGATCGAGCTGGGTAAGTAGATATCTTGAAGATAAAGAAATAATCAATAGGAAATAATCAATATCGAAGGTCCGCCTGTGGCGGAACCAATTGATTGAGCTTGCTTCTCGGCTTTTATTCTGCTGCCGCCAGTAAGCTTAAAGAATCTAAAATTTTCAAAGGAAAGCAGGTCATCAAAGATGCCAAGAGTCAGAAAAGGTGCCGCAAGACACCAGGCAAAGAAACGAATCCTCAAAGCTGTGAAGGGCCATCATGGCGCCGCCGGTCGGCTGTATCGCCTGGCCAAAGAAGCAGTCGTTAAAGCAGGTGTTAATGCTCGAGTTGACCGCAAACGCAGAAAACGCGATTTCCGCGGTCTGTGGATTACACGATTAAACGCAGCCTGCCGGCAGCGGGGTATAAGATATAGTCAGTTCATCAATGCCTGCAAAAAAGCCAATATTGAGCTGAACCGAAAGATGCTGAGCGAAATCGCTATTGCCGACCCGGATGGTTTCGACGCCATAGTTGAGGCAGCCAAGGCCGCAATAAAATCGTGAATCATAACTCAGACCTTGCCTGGTAAGCCACGAGTTACGTCATACGACATACGATATACGAGTAAATGCTTGAGCAATTTAAAAAAACCGGCAAAGAAGCCCTTGCTGACCTGAAGAAGGTTACTGACTTGAGGACTCTGGAAGAGTTCCGCATAAAATACCTGAGCCGAAAAGGACAGATTATCCAGATGCTTAGTCAGATAGGTAAGCTCCCCCCCGAACAAAAACCTCAGGCGGGCCAGCTCGCAAACAAAGTAAAAAAAGAGGTTACCAAGGCATTCGAAGAGCTAAAAAGCACTCTGTTGCAATCGCAGCAGGAAATATCAGAAGAGTTGTTAGACGTTACTCTGCCGGGCAAACCTGTCAGGATTGGCAAAACTCACGTTATTACACAAACCTTGAATGAGCTGCTGGAAATATTCGGCCGGATGGGATTTGCCGTGGCCTATGGGCCTGAGGTTGAAGACGAGTGGCACAATTTCATCGCACTGAATATCGGCCCTGAACACCCGGCGAGGGACCCTTCGGACAATTTTTACATTGACGACAATACCCTTCTGCGAAGCCAGACATCGACAATTCAGATACGTGTTATGGAACGCACCAAACCACCCATTCGGGTTGTTGCACCGGGACGTGTTTATCGGCCGGACACCGTCGATGCTACGCATATGTATATGTTTTATCAGCTTGAAGCCCTGGTTGTCGATGAGGGTGTTAGTATGGTGGATATGAAGACCACCATCGAGCAGTTTATTCATACCTTTTTGGGTCCCGATACGCACTGGCGATTTCGGCCGAGCTTTTTTCCGTTTACCGAGCCGAGTGCAGAAGTTGATTTGCTCCTAAAAGATAAAAGCGGCAAAGAAATCTGGGTAGAGATGGGCGGCTGCGGTATGGTTGACCCGAACGTTTTTGACGCTGTTGGGATAGACAGCGAAAAATATACCGGCTGGGCATTCGGTTTCGGAATAGAACGCTTGGCTATGCGAAAGTACGGTATTACGGACATTCGCCTGTTTTTTGAAAACGACCTGCGATTCCTGGACCAATTCTGAATCCTATCATAATCCAAAGAAATCCGAACCGGGCGGATAAATCCGCAATTTCGAGTCAAGCAATCAATCCATCTCCGGTGAATAAACTACGTCGAGGGGTCTATTTTCGACACGGATTAACACTGATTAACACTGCTTTTCGAGGGAGAATTGATTGGACTTGTTGCGGGATAAAGGTATAATTTCAGCAGAGCAAAAAATAAAAAGGTGAAAATCCGTTTCGCCCCGCTTGAGGCGGTGGTGTTGCGGGGGATTTATAATGACACGAAAATAACGCACTAAGCCGGAATGGATATTTTCTATGATAACAAAAGAAGAAATCCTGAGTGCCCTTGCCAAAGATAAGCTCGAACTGCAAAGGCAGTTTAAGATTCGCAAAATGGCATTATTCGGGTCTTATGCAAGAGGAGAAGCGCGCGCGGACAGCGACGTGGATATACTTGTCGAAGTTGACCCATCGATAGGTCTGGAGTTTGTAACATTGGCGCAGAGAATCGAAGAATTACTTGGAGTCGGTGTGGACCTTGTGTCAAGTCGGGCGGTTACGTCCAAGGCGATGGAATTCATCGAGCCGGAACTGATCTATGTCTAAGAGACACACAGATTTACTGCTGAACGACATTCGTGAATCCATTGACAAAATCGAAAAATATACTGAGGGAATGTCACTCTAAGATTTTTCAAAAGACCGGAAAACCATCGATGCGGTAGCGAGGAACCTTGAGATTATGGGCGAGGCCGCAAATAGATTGCCGAACGAATTCAAGGAAATCCATTCAGACGTTGAAGGGTATAAAATCGTCGGGTTGCGACACCGGATTGTTCACGAGTATTTCGGCGTTGACCTTCAGATTATCTGGCGAATCCTACGGAAGGATTTACCTGAATTGTGTCGGTCTTTGTCTCAAATATAAATCGGAGGGCTGTGACAGAAACCTTCGGCTTTAAGACCACCATCCGTCAAAATACGAATCACTCTGCTTTCGGGGGACACGAACCACTATAAATTTGTTGGCTTTATCCACAACTATAGGGCGTCCAGTGTCACTTGACGGAGTCATCGGGCGGTAGTCCGAGCTTTTTATATAAATTACGTCGGCCGGCCTTGTCGCCATCCATAATTGCTTTAGCGTATTCAGCTACTTCTTTTGCCTGAGTTCGCGGGACCACTATGACGCCATCCCCATCGGCGACGATGACGTCACCCGGTTCCACCAAAACGCCGCCGCATACGATAGGGCGGTTGATGGATTCGATTTCGTTTCGGCCCGGACGAATACCTCTGCCTGGTTTTTTGAAGTAAAGAGGAATCTTCTCGGTAATGATCTCGTCTGTGTCACGGGCAGTAGCGCTGGTAACCACTCCAACACATCCGCGCAAACACCAGCCCATAATGTTATTTGAGCCGATTGAGCCGACATCGGAGTCCGGCGCATCGTCGATGACAAGCGCCGTACCCTTGCGGATGAGCGGGACGAACGGTTCGCTTGAGAGATTGTTGTACCACTGGCCGACCCAGCGGTCAAACGCCTGGGTTTCCATACGCGGTGCGGGCGGCTTGTTCGTCGGGACGTACCGGACGGTTACTGCTATCCCGATAAAGCGGTGCGTGAAGTTTTGGGCGTCTTTCCAGAGGGCGTGTATTTCCGGCGACATCAGGCCGGTATTTGTCAGCCCGACCTTGTCCATCCCATCGGTAACATCGGAGACGCGCAGGCCCTCGAACAGTTTGAGGATTTGCTCATCATCTTTGGCGGTGTAAACCTTGGTTGTAATGAAATTTTTGCCTGCCCGTAATTCTTCGGTGCTCGGCCTGGCTTTCTGTCCGGCTGCTGCCGGCGCCGAATGAGCGCCTATGACCAGCACCGAAAATGCCAGCAGGCCGACCAAAACCATCAGGATTACTGCTACTGTTGCTTTTGCTTTTCGAGTTTGCATTTCTTACCTCCTTAATTTCCAAAAAATCTAAAAATATCAATGTTTCGATACTATAAGCTCTTTTTGCTCCAATTCAAGGTAAAAAAGCCGAGTAATAAAGAAAATGTTTCTCGAAGGACTTAGAGCTTATCCGAATAACCGGGTCGTTATGAGGCCGAGCGAAAAGTTCGAGGCCAAGGCGGCAGGCCAAAAATGCTCGGAGGCGTGGTTTGCTCCACGTTGAGAACATTTTTGGCTGACAACGCAGGCATCGGGCTTTGCAGCCGGCCGCAATAGAGCGGGTTATTTGGATAGGCTCTTAGCCTTTGGGTAAGTTGTTGATTATTGTGGGGTATTTGGTAAATTGAAATCGCAGACACAGCCGACTGGTTCTAAGACAGATATAATGATTGATATTACAGATAACATATCTATTCGTGATGATGAGCTAATTTTCAAGGCGTCGCGGAGCGGCGGGCCGGGGGGACAAAATGTCAACAAGGTAAATACACGGATTACACTGTTTTTTGATGTGTCGAATTGTGAGAGTTTTTCCGATGTGCAAAAGCGGCGAATACTCTCTCGTCTGTCAACGCGGGCCGACAAAAATGGCCTGATAAGAGTTGCTTCGCAACGGTTCCGAACTCAAAAGGCAAATCGCAGAGCCGCTGTCGAACGATTGCAACAATTATTAGCTGAGGCCCTGAAGACCCGGCCGTTGAGAAAAAAGACCAAGGTTCCGTATGCGGCCAAAAAGCGGCGGTTGGAAGAAAAAAGACGGCGAAGTCTGTTAAAGCAGCAGAGGGCGAAAAGGAATTTTACTGAGGATTAGAGGGGTCGGGACAAAACGCAGGTATCATCGTTTTCGGCGGCGGACCATCACCACGAAAACCACTGCTGCGGTAACAATCATGATTACCAGTACTTCTTTTGGACCGATTAACACAGCCGCCATAGTAATTTTGTCTCCCCGTTTATCAAGCCTCTGCCCGGCAGAGATTTTTTTCAGAATTTCTTTTGGCTGAAACTATTATCTTGGTCCTACCTCATGATATTGGTAAAGCTTTATTACGTCTATAAACATCAACGGCTGATTCCAGCACGTTGTTACGCTGCTCGGCCCAGTCCCGACGTTGAAGGTCGCTGATATGAACCGGATACAGAATATACTTCAGA
>DATKYR010000295.1:0-16111 GCA_035528395.1 Sedimentisphaerales bacterium | reverse complement strand
GTATAACTGGTGCGAAGCAGCAAAGACACTCGGCGAGAAGGTAATAATCTGTGTCCGCTTTACATCCACAGTGCCATTAGCGGGATCCGGGTTCCCGACGGCGCCCTGGGTAGTAAAGCTCCAGACGTCGCCTTTATACGTGTCGATAATATCAAACTCATCGACACGCCAGTAGTAAGTCTTGGCCAATTTAAGTGTGCCTGGAGTATAGGTCAATGTTCCCTGAGGAAGACCATCGGTTGCATTGTTCACATCGTCAAAATTCTCGCTGAAATATACAGTGTGCAGTTTTGAACCGAAACCTGCCGTCCACCTCAGAATTACACCCGGGTCTACCTGCTCGGCAGCATCAGCCGGGTCGGGTGCATAGGCGGTCTTGGGTGGAATTGAAAAGCTCCAGACAGGGCCTTTCCACGGACTATTCGGCTCGGTGTCATTGACCTCATCAATCCGCCAGTAATATGTCGTGCCCGGAACAAGACCATCCGGATAGGGAAATCCGGGAAAGCCGGCAACAAAAAAAATCGAGGCCTGGTTGCCTCGAAATGCCTCGGCGGCGCCGTCGCTCACATCGTCAAAATTATCGCCGAAGTACACATCGTGCGAGAGAGCAAAATCTCCCGCCTTCCAGGAAAGGTTCACCCACGTATCGGGATGTAGGGCGCCATCCTCAGGGACGGGTCTCGAAGCCAAGGATTTCTCTCCGAGATAAGGTTCGACATAGTCGCCTTCATAAAATCTTACGCCATCGATCCAGAAATCAGCTACCTCATAACCTATGTGTAATGTGATGGCCGCCGGATTCACTTCCTCAGTTATAACAGGAGTTGTTACGCTGAATTCCGTCCATTCTTCCGTCATGGTGAAGGCCTGGGCACCATATCCCGGCCATGGATCTCCGTCTTGCTCCGGTTTGAAATTGATATCAAGTGTACCACTACTACACTTGAGAAAGGCGGAAAGTGTGTATTTCTTTCCTTGTTCAAAAATATTATGTCCCCTGTGCTGCAAGCCGATACTGTAAAAAAATTCACCTAATGCGGTAATATCAATATGTAGACAATATTGTCCCTCAATCGGATCTTCTCGAACCGCTGCCCCCACCAATTCTTCAACCACTTCTGTCGTAGCGCCACCATATGTGGTCCACGGCGCCATTACACCGTCCTCGAAGCCGCCGTTAACAAGCAAATTTTCGACTTCTTGGGCGTGGCTTGAACCGATTCCTAAGAATCCTATCAACAGCAATACTGTCAACCAGATTACTCGAGTTCTCATGATACATCCTCCTGTAAAAAAGGTTACAAAAACAACGACTTTGCTTTGGCCACACACCAAAACACTCACTGTTTTTAACGTATGAATTGTTAACTGAAATGTACAATATCTACACCGTGAAGCACAAGGTTTCCACTCCAACTTCGTACTTCACATAATAACTCCTCCTCTATTCGATAAACTACGATGATTCCGCGACTTTGAGGAGCGAAATCCACAGATACCCTCATACGCGGATATAATGTTCACCGATTATATTTATACCAAATCAGACACTTTCTCGTCAAGGAAAATCCCTCGAATTATGCATACCTCAGCACTTTTTCCAAGAATTCGCTAACGCCAAAAGGCCTGCCTATCAAGGGATCAATCCGATATTACCCCCGGTTCCCAAATATTCTTAACGGGAAACTCTACGGCGCTGAATTGGCTTGCTGCCATCGGGTCTCGGCGAGAACATATCTTTTATAGTGAGTCCACATTCCCGCGTCATTCTCCGGCAATATTCAAGATGTCCCAATTCCCTGCCTCCGTTGTTTGTCCCAAACGAGAATTTGGCACCGGCCTTCTTGGCCCTCTTTATGAAAGCCATGCCGGGAATTCGATATCGGGCATTTATTTCTATGGCCACATCATTTTTGACAGCGGCCCTGATAACTTTATCCATTCGCTCCGGCGTCCAAAGCACATCATACTCATCCGCTATAAGCGCAGGCAGAAAAGTAGGATTGACATACATATCAATCGGCTCGTTCAGAACCGACACAATCTTCTCAACGTACATATCCATAAAGTCCTGCTTATCGTCAATCTGCACCTCATTCCGAATCCAGAGTCGTATCCGCTTGCCCCGTTTGTCCGTAAAGGTCATAGCATCCGTGAACACGTAGTCGAATTTAGCAATCATTTCCGGCGAGAAAAGATTTAGCCATTCGCGTCCTTCCCCCTGCATCGCCTTATAAACAGGTTTATCCTGTAAAAGCTTGAAAAACGGGCTTAGTTTTTCATCATCTGTCACTCGAAAACCAAGTCCGCAATTTTCCGCGATGCCGATCTTTATCCCCCGTGCCGCTGCATTTTCAATTGCTTCCTCCAGCGTCAAGCCGCCTTTTAGGTGCACGTGGTAGTCAACCATAGGAAAATCCGGTCTTGGGAGGGGCCTTACCATAATGTTCTTGTAATAAACTGTGCTGCCCGGGTCATGACCCTGCAATGCAAACGTGCCGCTCGACAGCCCTCGGCCTCTTCTGCCGGGGGCTGCTTCTGCTACGGTATATTCGAGAACAGTCCTGCCGTTAACTATGACATTGACCTGTCTGCCATCGACGATAATGTGCTGCGTAAACCACTCATTATCTTTCGCCGGCGACTCGCGGATGTCCTTTATGCCGTAAAGGCTGCCTGTTTTCCTCCAGTCCGAATGTGTATTGTTGACCTGGACCTCATAGCCCTTTCGCGGCCAGTCGGTTTCCCGATATTCCGTATGGAAGTACATTCCGGAATTCGCACCGGGCTTTGTCATTACGTCGGCCTTAAATTCAAAATCCCTGAAGTTCGCATCCTCCACCGGGCCCACATAATACAGATGACTCCGCGGGCCCTGGGCCACAATCATTCCGTCCCGGACACTGAAGGTCGCCTTATTCTCGCTGGCTTTCCAGCCATTAAGTGTTTTCCCATCGAACAGTGAAATCCACCCGTCATTGTTGTCCTGTCCAAATGCCAATTGGTTTGCTGAAGATGTCAGACATATCACCAGAACAGCCAAAAATATCCTTCGCGCCATTTTAAACTCTCCTCAAATCTTATCTATATCTCAAACATTTTCTCTTAAACACAACTCCATTCTTTTATTTCTACAGGCCTGACCCTATAAGAACAGATTCCTCCTAAAGGCACAAGCAGTTTTCTGTTCTTACATACTCTTTTATCAGCCTTTTCTGATTATTCCATCCATCAACACCATTCGACGTTTTTTTGTTAATCCGCCTCCATTTGTTCGATATAGGTCTTCATTTTCCCAAGTCTGGATTTGAAGGCATTATACAAGCCGTCTGAAGTTTCTCTCAATGTTCGCTGGGAGTTCGTGTGCGGATTAATCGAAGTTGCATAATCAACCTGTTTTATCAAATCGTTTGGTATGGAACCGGCCCCAGAGAGCGCTCCGGATATACCGGCAGCAACGGCTGTGAGGCAATCCGTGTCCCGGCCCATGTTGACACCCGCCTTCATAGCCTCCCATGTATTGGCTTTGGTCATTTTGAACACACAGACAGCTTTAGTAACAATTTCATTGGCGTAGCTATGGGCGTAAGGAACACCTGTGCCGCTATAAACCGTATCAAACTTTCTTCGCATATCGCGAAAGTCGCTGCAATCAGCCGTGAGTTTCAGCACCCTTTCGATTTCCCGGCGAATCCCGGCCTGCCTCGTGAAGCGCTTATCGACCCTGTCAGCGTTATCGAAGATGGCCCCGAGAACACTATCGACGGTGGCACCCGGTTTTGTGGCGGCGGCAATAGCAATGACAGTGACTTCCGCCCAGAGAATACCCCGGCTGTTGGCCGTGTTGTAAAGCTGGCCGACCTCTCGAATGTCATCGATGGCCCCCCGGATGTCACCTGCATTGATAAGGCCGACAGGATGGCAGGAACGCGAGAGTGAAACAAGGCCGGAATAATCACAGTATTTGCCAATATCCGAGGCGGGTATATGCGTCTTGGCCATCGCCAGCAGAGCCCCCTCGAACGGCTCCGAGACCAGCCCGGCCGCATTGGGATTCATATGGTCCACCCAGGACCGGCGAAGGTCTTCGGCATTTATCCTGTCCTGCTTTTCGATTATCGCGGTAATCATAAGCTTCTGTCGCTCCACGCCGTCTTCGGTGGTACCGGGTTCGCGCGTCCAGTCATTGCTCGATCCGTAGTGGTGGTATGGCAGCAGCTTATCAAGCGTGCCGTATTCTTTTTCGATTCTCTCCCAGGATCGACCTTCGACGACCGCTCCCATGGCCGAGCCGATATGGCAGCCGGCGATACAACCGAAGAACTTCTCGCGAAGGCTTACCGAGCCTGTGCCTGATTTCTCCTGCCTGGGGGCAGCAAAGGTTCGACGGGTAGAGGCGGCCGCGGCTGCCGCCAGCGTACCTTTAAGTAACGAACGGCGGTCGATTGAATTATTATGTCTTCTCATTTCTTTCTCCATCTCAAATAGTTCACAATCTTCTTAGGATAAAAGCTCACATCTTCTGTAAGCTTCATGTGGATAGTCTATCGTTAGGTATTCCATTTGATATGATAACCGACTGTGGCGGGAAAACAAGGCGCTATACTTCATTATTCAACGAAGGCATTGTCCTGCTAAAAATCATCTGTACCCGCTATTTTTCAGGACTTGCACCGGCTCGGGGAATCCCTGTCAGCAGCCGCTTCAGAAGCTCCATCGGCAGGCCCATTACGTTTGTCAGGCTTCCCTCAATCCTCTCAATAAATTCATCCCCGTTTTCTTTTATCGCATAAGCACCCGCTTTGTCCCGCCAGGTTTTGCTTTTGATGTGCTCAGCAATTTGTTCAGACGTCAATCGCTTCGGATAAACGGTCGTGGTATCGCTTTGGCTCAATTCGATGCCGTCACTCAGCCTGACAATTGCAATGCCGGTTATCACCTTATGAGGTTTGCTAAAGAGCTTTTTGGTTATCTGCTCGGCCTCCTTTGCATCCGTGGGCTTGCCGATAATTTGCTCCTCAAAATCCACAACGGTATCGGCTCCGATGACCAGACTGTCCGGGTGCTTTTGAGCGACATCTTTCGCCTTGGCCAAAGCTAATCGTTTGGCATATTCACAGGCCTTGATGCCCTCAACCGGAAAAGCCGACTCGTCAATATCGGGCCGAACGACCGTAAATTTATAGCCGGCCTCCGCTAATAACTGTTTTCGTCGGGGCGAAACCGATGCAAGAATGAATGAATATTGGGACTGTTCAGACATAAATCTTTAGTCTTGGATCTTCAGTCTTGAGTCTTGTGCCTTCTGTTTTCTGTCCTCTGTCGTCAGTCTTCTGTCTTTACGATTTGCCTGCAAAAAGCCAGATACTCTTTCTCGATTTGGTCAAAATCATCGCCGACATAATCTTCAAATAACCCTCGGCCGACAATTCGGTTCCAAAGAACGGTCTTCGGAACGTTTCTGTTTGTTGCTATTGTTTTGTTCACCTCATCGAGCGCCCAGTCTCCTCTTAAGCCGTCCGCGAGCAACCTGCGATAAACACCCAGCCGCCTGCCGTAACCTGCTTCCTGCAAAAATCGCACTAATGCGTATGACTGGCTGTAAAAAGCCATTACACCTTCGGTCTGGTCTGTGGCAAGCACATCGCCTGGATTCATTGTAACCAATTCTACCAGCGGTATCATCTTGTTTTTCGTCAGCGTTTTTTTCAGGCCATCCAATCGATACATGTTCTCAGCCGGCTCAAAATAAAACAGCTCATCCTCACTTCCATGCGTCTCGAACAGCATTGCCACGCCCTCGTCAAGCCAGCTTGGCAGACGAAACTTAAAACATCTGCCGTTAAACTGATGCCATCCTTCATGCCCGAGAGCCGAAAAAGTTCGCTCTCTGCCGATATCATACACCACGCAGGCGCCGTTATGATAATACGCACCGGCCTTTATTTTGTAAAATATTTCCGCCTGCCCGCCAGCAAAGCTCTTCGTAAAATCCTCCCACTGACCGCGGTCGGCAAAAAGATAAATGGTAAATTTGGTTTTTGTTTCGACAGTTTCGGGCAGCTGACTATTATAGGCCCGATAGGCCGACTCAATAAAACCGCTAATCCCTCGAAGTACAAAAGGCTCCAAAAGCGTCGTGTAAATCTCATAGTGGTTGGTAGTTAATTTCAGCCCCGGCCCATGCCCATTCTTCCAGACCTCCGCGGATTTCAGCCCCGGCAGACCCTGGACCCGCAAATACGCCGCTATCCCCGTATAGGTATCGAGCCGCTGAGCACTGCCGGCACTCTTAATCTCGAATTTATCGGCCCCGGAACAGCCGGCCAGACAAATAATGATTATGCAAATTAGCGAGAACTTCCTCACTCCAATCCTTCCTCCGAAGGCCAGTATCTCTATTTAGACCGGCAATCAACCGCCTTGCCGGGCAAAAGCCAAACCCAGGAAACACACTACAAAAACCCTGATCTCCAAGTTATCTTTAACATCGGCTGCAAATGATAAGGAATCCATTATATTTTGTCCACACTACGGGTATTTTTCGTCTAAACTTATGGCTGGCCTGATAAGATAAAAGCAGTCTGATAACAGGAACATTTATGAACTCTCGAATAAAAACACTGTGCAAAAGAGCTAAAAAGGCAGATAAAGATGCCGCCTGCGAACTGTTGAAAATCCACTACGCGGATATTTATTCTTATTTAAGACGTCTTTGCGGCAGCAGACACGATGCCGAAGATTTGACACAGCAAACGTTTCTTAAAGTCTGGTCGTCACTTGATAGTTTTGCCGGCCGCAGCAGGTTCTCGACCTGGCTTTACAGGATTGCCCACAATACTTACCTGGATTGGCTGCGCAGAAATATTACCGACACTCAATGCCGCCCGGACCAATGTTGGCAGGAATGTATAGACGAAAATCCCGGCCCCTTTGCAAATCTCGCCGAGCAACAGTTGGCCCAGCGCCTGTACAAAGCCGTTGACCGGCTCGATGAGGATAAAAAGCACGTTGTGCACCTGCACTACTACCAGGGATTGTCTATCAGGGAAACTGCGACAGTTCTGAATATTGCAACAAGTACCGTAAAGTACAGACTTCGCGAAGTCTTTAAAATTCTTAGAGCAACGATAGGTGTTGAAGAAAACGACTTTAACCGAAAACAAACAATTCCAATAGCAAAAGGAGAATCATTATGGAAACGCAAAAGAAAATCGAGCAATGTCTCAGAGCCGCCCCAAAGCCGGCGGCACCGGACGGTTTGCTGGACAAATTGAAGGCAGACGTATCCGCCCAGGATATTAAAACACAGCGGTCGGCTCTGCGCAGGTGGTTTGCTCCTGCCGGTGGTTCAATCTCACTTTGGCGAGTAGCCGCTGCAGCGGTAATTGCAATCGCGGTCCTGCTGCCTTTAAGCTATGGTGCCACCAAGACAGTAAAACGCATTATAAAGACATTTGAGGCTAAGTTTGTGTATCCTCAGGACGATGGAGGAGTGCATGGATATGGAGTGGGAGTAGGTTTTGGTTCTTCTGACCCCAACTTTACTGAAGAAGATGCACACAAAGCTGAACGGGAGTTCTATGAGCTTTATAAACAAGGAAAAGCCAAGGAGGTTGCGCCAGGCATGTGGATGGCTATCCTCTCCAACGGTAAAGGATTTGGCTACAGCGGCGACCCTGATCTCCTTGGCTTGTCGGAGGCCGAGCGAAAAGAGTTTTTGAAGAAACAATTCGATGAGATTGACGAATTGAGAAAAGCCGGCAAGTACGAAAGGACCTTCATCAAAGAAGTAGAGAAGAACGGCGAAAAGATACGTCGTTATGAAGATCGCTTTACTCTATCAAATGGCAAGGTGATAACGATGGGCGCCCTCGAATCCGTAAAAAATGAAGATAACCAATAGTACGATAATAAATGTCGCGCAAGTGGGGCCGCACGGTCCCACTTGCTGTTTACTTTTGAAACCACACGTTCAACCGAAAACTATATGTTCTTGAATTCCACTTCGTATATATCAGCAGTGAACAGACAAATTTCCATTTCCAGCTCTCACCGGATGTCAGCAGCAAAAGTGGAGAAAAACACGAAAAAGGTCCAAAACAATTGCAATTTTCTGATGGTCTTGGTAACTTAATCAAGTCTGGACGCTTAGCTGTATTGATTATTAGTGTATATGGGAAATTCATGATTATTGTTTAAGATTGAGGTGTAAGATGAAACGCAGTTCAGTGATAGTCGTGACGTTAGCATTTCTTTGCATCTGTTTGTCACTCGTGAACGGTTGTGCAAACAATGCCCAAACCGGTGCTGCGATTGGTGGTGCCGGCGGTGTATTAATTGGGGCCATTGCAGGTGGGGGGGGTGGAGCGGTAGTTGGAGGAATCGTTGGAGCAGGGGGCGGCTATGTAGTGGGCAACGAAATGGACAAGTAACAAGATGCGCCCCAACCGTGAGATTCAGATGTGATTAAGCGTTGCGGAAAACTATATATCTCTGAACTCCGCTCCGAATACTTCAGCGGTGAACAGATAGACTTCCGTTTTCGGGTCTCGCCAAGCTTCAGGAGGCAGCCCCGCTTTGTGAGCGCAGCAGTACGAAAGAAACTCTTTCTTGCACCATCCGGTTTCGGTAGCAACCTGGGGCAAAAAGCAGCCTGATGTATGCCCCCTTTTTATATAGATGCCGTCAACACCTAACCGAAGACTTAACGGCTCATTTGTCCTCTCCAGCGGCGAGAGAACAGATATCTCGATATCTAATTTGTCTAACTCGCCGGCACTTATCGGGTCGGAAAAAAACCGCGGGTCACTGGTCGCCGAGGACTTTGCCATCTGCCCAACCAATTCAATCAAAGGACTGTCCGAAGTGAATTGGCCGATACATCCCCGCAACCGGCCATGATTTTTCAATGTCACAAAGCAACCGCAGGGGGCGTTCAATTCAGGGTCGTCCGATTGGGGCGTCTCGGCCGGCTCTCCCTTGATGACCGCTTCAACGGTATCACGCGCGACTTTCAGGAGTGTTTGTTTTTGCTTATCGTCCATACTTACAATTCAGTATTCAGCCCCCCGGTCCCACTGAAAGTTTTTGAACTTAATGCAGCCATTTTATCACAAGAAATCCACCAATCAATAGTACCGCGAAAGCCAGTGAAAGCCAATTGAAATATTTTTTTGATAAAGGGCCATATTTTTTCTCCCTCCGGCCCATAAAACCTGTCACGATAAAAAATCCGAGAAAGTTATTCAGCGCTACCCGGCAGAAATTGTACAGACTTTATATGATAGAGATGTAAAACATTGAAGAACCTATACTGATTACTTCAATGTACCACCTGTTTTGCAGAAAAACTAAAAAACTACGGAACTTTCAACTACTTGTGAGCGGACATTACGATTAGAATACAAAAATGAAAAATAATATTCTAATATATCTAAAAGGTTTCTTAATGGGGGTTTGTGACCTAATACCCGGCATTTCAGGGGGTACCATTGCTTTTATAACCGGAATTTATGCTCGATTAATAAATTCGGTTAAAAGCTTCTCGCCAAAATTAGTTTATGATATTGTCACATATCCGGTTAAAAGAAGAAGTGACAGCTTAAAAGAAGACATTAAAAAATTAGATTTGGTCTTCCTGCTGATTCTGCTGCTGGGGATTATGAGCGCTCTTTTAATAGGCTCAAGAATCATCAAGTTCCTTATGAGGGAATATTTTGCCTATACTTTATCTTTCTTTATCGGCTTAATTTTAGCATCTTCAAAAACAATCTTTGAACACATTGAAAATCACAACATAAAGAATATCCTGTTTTGTTTGTTGGGATTGATACTGGGCCTTCTGTCTTCTATGCTTGTACCTTTAACTGTAACCCCAAGCTTAGGATACGTTCTTCTCGGGGGCTTCTGTGCCGTTAATGCCATGTTTCTACCGGGTATCTCCGGTGCTTTTATATTATTAATTATGGGGTTGTACGAATTTATGGTTAATGTTTTGAACGATATTCGAAATAATATAAGTTATTTCCTGGTATTTATCGCAGGTGCCATACTGGGAGCTTTTACTATTTCAAGGATCATATCATTCCTATTTAAGAAAAACAAATGCAGGACGCTTTATACGCTTCTTGGCCTTGTAACTGGCGCCTTAGCCACCCCCGTAAAAAAGATTATCGAAACCGGGTCTTTTCAGATATCAAATATTCTTATTATGGTCTTTTGGTGCCTGCTGGGCGCATCGCTGGTGGTTCTTTTGGGAATATATAGAAAAGCCTACGAAAGAAAAACTCAGACTACAGAAAAAGAATAAGAAATATGTGATTATTTGTAGTTGGCAACACTGTATCAGCCGCTACTCATTCCTTCAATCCTTCGAATAGAGAAAGCTCCTCATCTTTTGGCGTGCGTTGTGATTTTGACCGGGAAGCTTCGCCCTGCCTGGAAGGAAATTCTATGATTTTTGTCCCTGTGCCGGATTCGGGTTCCGGCTCTTGCTTATCAGAAGGGATGAAAGGTATCAATCCCTGCCGATACGCCTCTTCCTGAAACTGGCGTGGGGTGTCGCGGATATCAATCAAAAATCCACCGACATCAAACATCCAGACCAGCGGGTTGTCCACGAGCATAGCTGGTGTACACCAGTCCGGGTCGAACGTAGTAATATCGAGCTTGTCGCGGATGATTCTTGACTTGGTCATCATTGTTCCTTTTGAGACCCCGAAACCTTCCGCCACCTGTGCGGAGGTCATATGAGGGCTCTGATTGGGGTCGTGCAAAAAATTAACCCAGCCAACAGCGTGAACTACCCCGCTGGCCCAGCTGGCTGGTTTGCTGCCGCTCAGTAGCCAACGTGTTCGGCAAATTGCACCTGCCATCTGCTCGCAAAGCTCCTTGTAATCCTCATTGAGGTGAGCATCGCAGAATGCATTTATCATCTCCACAATTTGCTCAAAAAGCTGCCGATTCTTTTTAGGAACACCCATCTTCGACGCTTTGCTCTTACTGTTTCCCATCTCAATCTCCTTTCCGTCCATAGCTCAACATAAGTCATCCTAATTACAAGGCCTCCTTCGCACGTCGTGGCAATCTTAACTTCTTACTTCGACATTCCTTGTTCGATATTCAATATTACCAAAAGTCATTCTGAGTCCTTCACTGCGCTCAAGCATAGACTCCGCGAAGCAATCTCAAATCCTACACTCAAAGCCCAATAATCTCAATGAAAAAAAAGACAGCCCGGCCCACAAAACAAGACTTCTATTTGCAGCTATATTATATGGGATTCACGTTTATAAGTACTTATGAATACAGGTGCTTATAGCCCAACATCTTTTATCGGACAATGAAATAAATCTTGACAAGATGTCGTTAATACTGTATAATAGCTTTTAAGAAATTGAGGGATTTCTATATCTGCAGGGGGGTGTTTACTCAAGTGAAAAAACCACTATTAGCCGTTGCAATTGCAGTGTTATGCTTTTGCTGTTCAGTCACCTTCGCCCTGGATCCGATAGGCTCTCCGGCAGACAAACTCAAAAGGGGACAATTCGGCGTCGGGGCCGATTATTCTTTCAGTGAAATGGATTTCGAAGCAAAAGGCAGCAGCATCTTAACGATTAATAACCTTACCACTGGGGGTCTTATCGGCATCCAATCCCAAAAACAGAGTCTCAGTCTTGACGGCGTCGAAGTGCAGAAGGCTTACGCTAATCTTGGCTATGGTATTACCGACAGCCTGGAGGCATTCTTACGTCTGGGTGCGGCAGATGCCGAATGGAAAGGTGACGGCGATACACATTTTAGCTTTGGTTTCCGTACAGGGGTAACCTTTTTTCAAAAGGATGCTTTGCAATTGAGTGCGCTGGCTCAATATAGTTGGGCGGAGTCTGAATTTGATTCGCTGCCCCTGACGACTATGGTTGGCGGAATCTCATATACGATGCCGATGTCAGGCAGGCTGAACATGCAGGAGCTCCAAATTGCGCTGGGCCCGACTTACGAGCTGACCAGGGGTATCTCGCTCTACGGCGGAGGATTCTTCCACTTCATGGACGGCAAACTCGACCTGAAAGGTAGTGCATCTACTACGGGTATACCAATGATTGGATACGATTTGGACAGCTCATATGATATCGACCAGGTCTCAGAGCTCGGCACATATATCGGAGCTAAAATTGATGCCACAAAAGATATTTCCTACAGCATCGAGTATCAGCATACCGCCTCGGCTGATGCGATTGCTATGCGCCTTCTCTGGAGATTTTAGAACAGCAGAAAAACTTCTTCCCACCCTTTTCTCTTCGGTACTCATACATATGTGCTCCTGTGCACTTATACTCTTTTGCACTATTGAAAAATGTGCTGAGGCTGCTATACTGTCGACGAGCGATTTTACGCTTTTATTAATCCACAAAACAAATAGCGGGCTTGAAGATTCTAAAATATCCTTTACTGCGCGGAGCAATTGTTTTAGGATATTATTATGATTGAGAAGGTTGCTAAAAAGTGTAGTCTGCAGGATTGGTCTAAGGTTCAGGATGACCTGAGCTACTGGTTGAGTAAGACTCCACAGCAGCGTATCGAAGCTGTAGAATACCTAAGAAGCCAATATTATGGAAATTCAGCCGGACTTCAAAGAACTGCTCGCGTTGTTAAACGCTCATAATGTAGATTATGTTATTGTCGGGGCATATGCACTTGCCTTCCATGGGGTCCCTCGATTCACCGGCGATATTGATATTTTCGTAAAACCCGACCCCAAAAACGCCGAGAACATTTTGGCTGCCCTTAAAGAATTCGGCTTCAGCTCTTTAGATTTGAAAAAATCAGATTTCCAGCAGCCGGAGATTGTCATCCAGCTCGGTGTTCCTCCTGTTCGTGTAGATTTGCTCACCTCGCTAACGGATGTTCCCTGGCAGCAAGCTTACTCAGGCAGAGTAGAGGGAGCTTATGGTGACGTACCGGTCTATTTCCTTGGCCGTGAAGAGTTCCTTGCCAACAAAAAAGCCCTCGGAAGAAAAAAAGACCTGGCAGACATAGAAGCCCTCGGTGAAGATTAATGTGACAATTTCAATAATTGAAACTCATCTTTCCCACTTAACCCAACCAACTTTATCTTGCAGAATCCTGATGATGAACGCATTGGCGTCTAATTTAGAACCAATATAGCTTTTCTATACAAAGAATCAAAGTCCTCTATTATAATCTGATTTAGCAGATATGGTTGATAAAGAACAAATTGAAACCGTCGGCAACGGATTATTGGTAAGAGCGCCTGCCAAGATTAATCTTAGCCTGCTCATAGCCGGCAAGCGTCCGGATGGTTTCCATGAATTGGAAACTATAATGGCCAAGGTCAACTGGTACGATGAAATCCTCATCGAACCGGGCCAAAAGCAGGGCATCGAGCTTGTCTGCCGGGGTCCGCAATGGGCCCCCGCAGGAGAAGAAAATCTTGTTTATCGAGCCGCCGGAATACTCCTTAAAAACCGGGGGGTTTCGGGTGATATCAGAATCACCCTGACAAAGAATATCCCCGCCGGCTCAGGGCTCGGCTCGGCCAGCAGCGATGCAGCAGCAACTCTTATCGGGCTAAACCAATACCTAAAGTTACAACTACCCAATCGCCGGCTCGCCAAGCTGGCGCCCCGATTGGGCAGCGATGTAGCCTTCTTTTTGGGTGGACCATTGGCGTTTTGTACAGGAAAAGGCGAAAAAATAAAAAAATTTGAAAAATTTTTTAACTTTCTTGCTATTTTGATATTACCAGACGTAAGTGTTTCTACCAAAATGGTTTACGCCAATTACGAACACAATCAACCTCTCTATGAAAAGCTCAGCACTCAAATAAACACCCATATCAAAAAAAACAGGATTGATTTAGTAATAAAGATGTGCGCAAATATGCTGTGGAAAAGCAGTTTCAGTTTGGTAGAAGGTCTTGCCGAACTGAAAGAAGAAATTGAATCGTTCGGTATCGGGCCCTGCTGCCTGAGTGGTAGTGGTTCAGCATTGTTTTTTATCATCGAGAGCGGAGATGAAGAGATAGCCATGAAATACAAACACAAACTTAAAGAAAAAATCGGTTGCAAAAGCATTATCGCCAGTAGCAATAGATGGTAAACTTTTAAGTGAGGCAAAAAAAATGAAAATCACTGAGGTCAGAGTCAAAATGGTTAGCAACAAAGATGACAGGTTAAAAGCTTTTTGCTCAATAACAATGGATAATGAGTTTGTGGTTCGCGACATCAAGGTCATCGAAGGTACGAATGGTTACTTCGTCGCTATGCCTTCCAGGAAAATGAGCGACCACTGTGAAAAGTGCGGAGGCAAAAACCATCTCAGAGCCAAATACTGTAACAACTGCGGAGGGGCTCTCCAGGAAAACAGGGCAAAAAAGGACTTCAAAGGCAGAATGAAGCTTCACGCCGATATAGCCCATCCGATAAATTCGGAATGCAGGAAAAGAATTCAGGCAAGAGTTACTGCCGCTTTCACAGAAGAGATGGAAAAATCAAAGCAGCCCGACTACAAACCAATCGATCTGGATGAGCCGGACGATGACGTTCCTGAAATAGTCTCGTAGTTAAAGGAAACCCATTTTGCGGTAAATCACAAAATGGGAATCTAAAGACAAAAAGCCGGATACAAACACGCTTCTAACCAGACACCTATTGAGACTCAACCGCCCCTCAATTATCTATCAGACTTGGCGCAAAACAGCCCCCCTATGCAGTAAGGTCCTCAAGAACCTTATCGAGAGCAACATCCAAATGCTCGTTGAAATCGTATTTCCCTTCTGTAAGCTGCTGACGGACGTCGAGAACTTTCTCTTTGCGGACCTCCGGCAGCGAAGCAATCTTTTTTAACACCTTACCAATAGGCGTAGTATTAATATTTTCAAGAATCTGCTCCATAATCAAATCCTTATCCGGAGCAAGGCTATCTTCGACAGGATTCACATGGCTATTTTCACCCTTAAAACGGCTTCTGGAATCGAAATCGAGCATTTAGACTACCTTGCATGACAGGCTTCGAAGCGAAAACATCCCTTTCCCACCTCAAAGCCAATAACCACTATATCTTGTGTGTCCCCTTAATCCCTTAGGAGGCCCAATATAACCTTCTAACACTGGTATCGACAATAATGGTCTGAAAACTTTAGAAAAGTTTGGTGCTCAGCTAACTTTTGCGAAAGACGAAAGTTATACCAATTCGCGGCAAAAACCGTCTTACCAATACTAAAAAACCAGCCTTGAAGAAGACCCATTTTAACGCCAGAGACAGCCGCTAAGGTCTGTCTGGGAAAATTATGCAATATACTATATATAGTGTTAGCCAACAATTGCTGAGCACAAGAAAACTGAAGCAGCGTGGCTGTGTATACGCCCAAGATTTGGACCCACCGAAAGGCGGATTCTCGCCCCACAACTCCAAGCAGTGGTGAACTCGAGATTTGGATTATTTGGCCTGCCTTTGCGGATTGCGAATGTGGGTTTACTCTCATAATACCCTGTCTGCAGCACAAAAGTTTACAATCATTGCTTCTAAGATTGGCTTTGATTGGGTTTGTTTTCACTAAGTGTCCAATTGTGTTTATTTTCATAATCCTTTTGCGACAAAGACGTTTGCGTTCATTTTGGGGTTGCGGAAATTGGGTTTGAATTGGGTTTGTTTATTCGGACTGTGAAATCATCTTTTTTTATGTAATCCCTTGTTAAAGTTAAGTTTACGTTCATTTTGGCTTTTCGGCAATTGGGTTTGATTGGGTTTGAATTGGGTTTGTTTTCACTAAGTGTCCAATCGCTTATATTTTCATAATCCATTGTTAATAATATATTTACGTTCATTTGCAATCCGCCTACGGCGGACAAGATTGGGTTTGTTTTGCATAAAAAGAGCTGATTTGTAAAGGGTTCTCGACAGATGTAGTGCCTTATAGGCACGTAAATATCTGCTGCCTTATAGGCAGGTAAGTTAGTGAAGAGTGAGCTAAAGTGCCTAAAGTGAGCTAAAGTTGGATTCTCGATGCTCATGTTTGGTAATTCCCCTAAGGGGTTTCAAGACCATTGACTATTTACTATTGACTATTTACTATTGACGAATC
>DATKYR010000294.1:0-24223 GCA_035528395.1 Sedimentisphaerales bacterium | reverse complement strand
GCCGCTCAACGCCAAGGGTCAGGCGCGCTGTAAAGCGTCGCCTGCACCCTCTTGTTGGCCATCCGCTTTGAATCCTTCGTGGAAAGCGACAGTGCCCTGCGGAGTATGCCCGTCGAAAGACAGAGCGAAGAAGACCTCCTGTGGCACTCCCTCATGCACAAGTCCAGACATGTTCTTGAACCCGAATTTCCTGTAGTAATCCGGATGTCCCACGAGACAACATCCTTGAGCATTCATATCTTTCAGACGTGACAACCCTTCTTTTATCAGTGCTTTGCCGATACCCTTCCGCTGGTGCTCCGGTAAAACGGAAACAGGTCCAAGTCCATACCAGTTCGGTGTGCCGTCTGAAATGGTCACGGGAGAAAAAGCAATATGCCCTATCACTCGGCCATCCATTTCTGCGACCAGCGATACCGTAAGAGCTTTGGCGGCACGTAGCGCCTCGATGATGAACTGCTCCGTGTGGTTGCTGATCTCCAAGTTCTTGAACGCTACGATAGTCACCTCAGTTATCGTGCAAACATCGTCATGCGTCTCGTTCCTAATAACAATCTTTGGATTCATGGTCTCATATTCCTCTTCTTGTAGGCCAACTATGTATATATGGTTTCCAGATAAAACTCCTTACCTCTCCGAGCGGTAGGGTGGAGGCTTGCCCCACCATTATTCTCTATTTAATCCCTTAATTTATTAAGAGGGTCTTACCCAATAATAAATAGTAAATCGTAAATATTAAATCGATTCAGCCCACCCGCTCTCCTCTATCAAAACCTGTCATTATCAAGCACAACTCATCGAAAAATGTACCGTACACCTTTAATCCCTCCCGGCAACAGCTTCCCCGAAAAAACCTGTGGCTGTCCTGAATATTTTGGGTGGGCTTCAGCCCTCCGATCAAGGCTATTCTGGTATTGGCACTAAAAAAACCTGGTCGTTGTCTTTTTGCGTAAATAAGTGACCCGTGTTTGGGCATTTTGTTTTGTTATTGATCAAGTTAGCGATAGCCGTTGGCAATGCTTTGCCTGCGTACAAGTCGCCTATGCTTTCTTTTTCAACTGGCCCGTCATTCAGAGGAATACGAATACCCATCGGATGAACCTCGCTACATTCATTGCAAAATACGTATACATCATAATTCGCCATTACAGAACTCCTGACTCCGTTTATTCGATTTGATTTTATTAAGGACGTTTACCTCTTTCTGAGGTTGAAAAAAAGAGAGATACTAAGTACGGACCCTATTATTGATACCGTTTCGTTTTCATAAAATGGGGTGCGTCCTTAATTAATTTATAGACTATCCATTATATAATTATCATCCAAAAAAGCGATGTTGTCTGCTAGAGCAAATCCCTGAAATGTGGTTTTAGCATTCAGACGAGGATATTTACCGGCCTCGATTTGGCTCCTAAGAAAATGATAAATACTGTTACACACTATATCAGAAGCAAGCGTCAGGCTTGAGGGGTTCTCTTCTATCTCGATGGATTTGATGTGTTTTACGGAAATATCAATTCCTTCGACTTCAGTTTTGATTGCACCTTTCAATACTTCATCTGATTCTGGATCAAAGCCTGTGACTATCTGTATATGCTCTGATGCACTAAGATATTCAAGTATAGCCTTGGCTTCTTTCCATATTCCTTTGTCTATGCGGTCAGTGATCATGATAAGATCAGTTGAGTTTTTGATTCTGCACATTTCATCCAGCTTAACAATTATACCTTCAAGAAGTATGTTGTAGAGCCGATTTTTCTGATTCCTTTTAGGCACTTTCACTTTTTGGTTTTGGGGTTTGTGAAATTCAATGATCTTTTGAATTACCTCACTATCATTAGCAACTCCTTTTAGATATGCAGCTTCGCAGATTATTTGAAGCTCTTCTTCTTTCACAATTAAGTCGAATATTTGATTCCTAGTTTCAGCGTTCTTTCCATTGGCAAAAATCTCAGTTGCGTGCATCTTTTCGAAATTCTGCCTATCGATTTTACTGAAAAGGGCATTGAGTTTTGATTGTATTTTCGGCATATTTCTGGATGGCATTGCAATGCCGGCTATTAAGCCAAATCTGTCGGGATCGCAATCTGGACTTACGAACCCCTTTTCTCCAGACTCGTCAAAGTAATAATGCACTTTTTCTTGTGGCATAGTGTCAACTCCTTCTTTCGGGCTAACGATCGCCATCAGCGGAGAGCCGCCGCGTAGCGGTGGTGAATCCGCTGAATGGCATTGTTATGTGCTCTTACTGAACTAAATCCCATGGCATCCAGTATGCTGGTTTGTAGTCAAAAGGGACTAATAGTCCTTGTTCTTCTTTAGCAAGATCGCGCCATTCACCTTGCTGCTTCAACGACGCCCAAGAGGCCACTGCACCAAGCACAGAATCCCTCTCGTGCTCAGAGTACTGGCCAGTATCAGCTTGAACGTAATTACATAAATTCTCGATACCTATATCGTTCGGTGGATTTTGTTTATTGGCCAAGCCGAGCAGATAAAGCAGGGCTTTGGGATGTGTTTCTGTTATCGCGATAGTTGGAAACTCATCCATCAACAGTTTCGCGATCAGTGGTCCCTGAACAAGACATGCGCCCCTAAGCGAATTCAATTGCTGGACAGTGCCTCCTGGACTCTTCGAGCCCAACTTCTTAATGGCATTTCTAACTAAAAGATCAGAATTGCGCCTACCATTAGAGACCCAGAACAATGGGGCATCAATACCAGCTCCGGTTATTGTTACTTGAGAAGGCAGGCGACTTTTCACTGCCAACAACGCGTTTTGGGCGTGATCGGCGTTACCAGCGTGAAGAATTCGGAGGCGCTCACCTTCTGCCGAGCACATTGCCCAGCCAAATTGGCCTTCTCCTCCTGGGTCAAATCCGACGTAGAGTTCCATTTTCCTTCTTCGCATAACTATGTATATATGGTTTCCGTATAACATCCCGAACTTCCCGTCATTCAGAGGAATCCCAGCCGCTGTTGTACCCTCATAAAATACAAAAAATTTCTTATCTGTCAAGAAAAATTTGGCAAACAAATAGGTTGTTTCTTTCTAACTTAGGAAACGCTTTACTCAACCGTTTTAATCCTTGGATTATCACTTAATTTTGGACAATTCGACAAACCAATTGCATAGCGGTGGATATTCAATATTCTCCTTTTCTCGGCCATCCACCATCCGTCCTGGAGTTTACCCCCCGGTGCTGGCTTCTCTGTTTCTCTGCCGGGGGTTCTCTGGCCGGTAAGCCGCAGAAGCCAATCTCTAATCTCTAATTGACTCAAGAATCCGTGGTTTTTATGTGTCTTAGTGGCAAAAACTCAGTCAGCTTAAAAGATAAGGCCAATTGTATTGGCCTTGTGGACGAAAGCAAGTCTCTGTGGCGAAAGCTCGCTTTCAGAACAGAGCTTGCCGAGAACACCAAGCTGGCTAAAACATAATCTGTGTAATCAGTTAAATCTGTGGTTAAATATTATTGAATTCTCTGAGTCCTCCCTGTCCCCGCGTTTTACCCCTACTGCTTCGTTTTTGTGAATCAGAACGGTGGGGGTAGCGGGGATGTACCCTCTGTGGCTAAAAAAAGTGCTTTTTTGGACATTTTTTTGTTGACATTGTTTGTAAATATGTTAAAATACCCGTATGTTAGCCAGCAAGCAAACATAAACCGCCAGTAGGCGATAGATATAGCGGAGAACCGCACGTTTTCGTATCAGCAGATACACGCCAAAAAGCATCGTTCGTAAATATCGAAGATTCGGCCTTACTTGTACGGAACCATTTAGCTATTTAACCAAATTAACCATATTAACTAAATTAACCAATGAACCATCACAACCATCGAGAATCCATTATCGAGAATCCATTTATTTACGTGCCTATAAGGCCCCTCTACATCTGTCGAGGACCCTCTACAAATCAACCCTTTTTATGCAAAACAAACCCAATTTCCACATAGCCCAAATGAACGCAAACTCATTAGCAACAATGAATTATGAAAATATATCCAATTGGACACTTGGTCAAAACAAACCCAATTCAAACCCAATCAAACCCAATTTACGAAAAGCACAAATGAATGTAAACTCACTTATAACAAAGGATTACGAAGAAAAATGCGGATAAGGGCTATGAAAAAACAAACCCAAAACAAACCCAATTTACAGAAAAAATGTTGCCTGGTCCCCCCCATAAAGTAAAATTGTATTCGTGTGCCTCCCGAGGGATGCTTATTATGTGGCCTGGGTGTAGCTGATTTCCACGCCGACCCGTGCCTATTTTATATGCTGATTATCACTATTGGCAGGAACTATAGGAGGAAGCGTTATGACGAAGAAAAAGTCGATCCCGTGTTGTCTCTATCTATTGCTTGTGGCTGTAGCAGTATCTTCGGCCCGAGCCGGAAACTGGCCGAGTTGGCGAGGGCCCGAGGGAACAGGCGTTTCTCCGGACAAGGACCTCCCGCTCAAGTGGAGCACGAGCGAAAACGTGCGCTGGCGCGCCGAACTGCCCGGCTCCTGCAACTCCTCGCCCATCGTCTGGGGCGATCGCGTCTTTATCACGCAGGCCGTAGACGGCGGGAATCGCCGGACGGTCATGTGTTTCGACCGTGCCAAGGGCAAGTTGCTGTGGCAATCCGGGGTGGTGTACAGTGAGAAGGAGCAGACGCAAAAACAGAACAATCCCTACTGTTCCGCGACGCCCGTCACGGATGGCGAGCGGGTCATCGCATCGTTCGGTTCAGCCGGGCTTTACTGCTATGATTTCGCCGGCAAGGAGCTTTGGCACCGCGACTTCGGCAAGATGGACCATATGTTCGGCAATGCCTCGTCTGTGATTCTGTATGGCGACCTTTGTATTCTGCCCTTTGGCCCGGACGAGAAGGCCCGGCTGATCGCCGTCAACAAGCGCGCCGGCCAGACCGTATGGGAGGCCGAGCCGCCCAAGGTGGACCCCAGCGAGTTGCAGTCGTTTGAGCCCCCTGGCCCAGCGGGTGGCCCCGGCAGGCCGGACGCAGGCAGGGGACCGGGTGGTCCCGGGAGGCCGGGGGAGCCGGGCGGTCCTGGTGGGCCGGGTGGTCCCGGCAATGGTCCTGGTCGCGGCGGTATGATGGGCGGCGGAGAACCCCCCATCAAAGGTGGTTTTGAATGGATAGATTAAAAGGTTGTTAGTTCAGACGACAGGATCGTAAGTAAGTGCGTTTTTGTCCTGAGCGTGTGACGAGATGAGTCTTGTTGCGAAAACCTGTTATACAGATACTTGTTTTTCTTGATATTGGGAGATTAGAATCATGAGAAGAAAAATGTTTTCGGCCATTGTCGTTTGCGTAGCAATGGCAATGGCTATACAGTTTCCGGCGATTGCTGCCAATGACTTACCAAAAGAATTGGATATAACGGATGAATTGGCCAAGCCGATAATAGAACATATGCCGACAAAGGCTGCTGTCAAGCCGGAGAAGCCGCGCAGGCTGCTTGTCTATATTCAGGCCGATCAGTTCCGCACTCCGGGAGAGCCTTATGTCAACAGGGCACTGAAAGTTATGGCCGAGAAGACCGGTGCTTTCACCGTTGATTACAGTACTGACCTAAATGTTTTCTTACCTAAAACCCTCAATCAATATGATGCTTTTTTATTGAACAGCACGGTGAATATGCCTGTAAGTCCTGAGACTACCCCTGAGATATGCAAGAGCATTATGGACTTCGTCAAGGGAGGCAAGGGCGCGATTGGAATCCACGGAGCGGTGGACAATTTCAAAAACTGGCCCGAAGCTCAGGAAATGTTCGGCAACCTTTTCAGAGGTCATCCGTGGCAGGAAAACGGAGCATGGGCGGTTAAAATCGATGAGCCTGACCATCCGCTGACGGCGCCGTTTAAGGGCCACAGGGGATTCAGGACAGTCACTGAATTCTATGCGTCGACGCCTCCTATTTATTCCCGGGACAAGCAGCTTGTCCTGATGAGTCTGGATATGAGCGATCAAGCCACAAGAGCTCGCGCCTCGGAGGAAAGAGACCTGGATACAGGCATATCATGGATAAAGAACTGGGGCAAAGGCAGGATGTTCTATACGAATCTCGGCCATGGTGGCAATCGTGCCGGTCTCGAGTTGGAGAATACGCCTGTTCTGGAGCACTTGCTTCTGGGTATCCAGTGGGCTTTGGGCGATTTGAAGAACGTTGATGCAACGCCGAAAGGAACTCCGAAAAAGAATTAAGAGCCTTTGTGTCGCCGAGTCGACACAGATGCTCTGTTGAACTGAAGCAGGGGCAGGTGCTTTGGAATTTCGAGAGGGGAATGGACTATCTATCATCGGGGAGCAACAATCGGAAAACTGCTGCCGCTTCCTATCTTACGGAGAATAATATGAAGAGTACACATGAAAATCGGTTGAGGCAAATCATAAGCAAATTGCTGTTTTACCTTGCTGTAGCTTTTGTATTTACAGGCATCAGTTGTGGTATATCGCCATCAAAAGCCGCTACCGTTTCACCTTTCACCGTAACCGGTCTTCGGGTAGAGTACTCTGAGATACCGCTCGGAGTCGACGTAGAGTCGCCGCGCTTTAGCTGGCAGATGACTACTCCGGTTGGCAAACGTGATTACGCACAAACCGCATACCAAATCATTGTTAAAGACCCGAAAGGCACGGTGGTGTGGGATACAGGAAAAGTGGCAAGTGATGTGTCGTTAGGCATTCAATACGCCGGTAGTCCACTGCAGGCAACCACAAGATATAACTGGACAGTGACGGTCTGGGAACAGAGAGGGGATACTGTATCAGGGGCCTCATGGTTTGAAACCGGACTGATGAACCATGATCCCGGTTTGTCGGCATGGGACGGCGCCACATGGATTGGTGGAGGCAATGAGGACTTAGTGTTTTACTCACATTATCTATCGATATTTAATCTAAAGTATACGCAAGCAATCGAACAAGGCAGTAACAAGGCAAGTTTTATTTTAGGTGCTAACGACATCCGATTGATGGACAAAAACAAGAACATTTACCAGGTTGAGAGCGGAAAAAATGGGAGCTATGTTAAGCTGGAGCTTGATATTTCGGCTGTGGATGGTACAGAAGCGGGTAGGGCAAAATTAAATGTCTATCGTGTTGGATACACAGATAGGGATTCAGCAAAAGAACCATTCCAACGCTTTGATGTTTTGACCTCAGTTATCAACAACGACAATAAATATAGGGAACACAATTTTGAAGTTAATGGCAATTTTGGAAATATCTCTATAGCCATTGATGGAAATCGTTCATTTATGGTTGTCTCAGAAAATAGTCAACAAGGTGACAGAGGTTCTCGTAGTCCCGGTGGTTTCGGCCCGGGGATGTTCCTCGCCCCGCAGATGTTCTCTCAGGCCGACAAGAATGGTGACCAGAAGCTCACGAAAGTGGAGTTCACCGCCTTGGCGGATGCCTGGTTTGACAAGCTGGACTCGAACAAGACGGGAAAGCTGAGCCAGGAGCAGTTTATAGAGAAACTCAACGACGTGCTACCGCCGTCTGAGGGATTCCGTCCTCCCGGTGGACCGAGGTTCGGTCCTGCCAGGTTTGTGGGGCCAGGCCTTTTCACCGTTGCAGACGCTGACAAGAACGGCTCATTGATCCGCGCCGAGCTGAAGAGCACCTTTGAGAAATGGTATGGGCAATGGGATTCGGACAAGAGCGGGGCCTTGACAGAAGAGAAGCTCCGGGACGGGCTGAATGCTGTTCTGCCTCAACCGGAGTTTGGTGGTCCCGGCGGCGGTCGAAGACGTCGAGGCGGTGGTGGTGCATCTGTGAACATCAACCCCATGGGGTCAGGCGGTAACTTTATCACATTCGGAATGATCTGTGACATGGGATTCTCAGTAGATGCTGGTCAAAAAGCATCTTTCTCAAATATTGTGGTGTATAACAACCGCGCCCCCAACAATACACTGTTTAGTGAGGATTTGACTAAACCAGTCTATGACGGGATCTATGCCGATTTTGCGAAAACAGTAAACTCGGGACTCACCGTGAGCAACGGAAAGTATGTGCTGGATGGCGATGGCAACGGCGCCTTTGTGGTGGCGAATCCAAGCCGCAACTCGACACCCATGCTGCGTACTGAATTTAAAACTGATGATAAAAAAATTACGGTTGCTCGTCTCTATGTTACTGCTCGTGGTATCTATGAAATTTACCTGAATGGAAAGCGAGTAGGAGATGATAATTACAATCCCGGCTTGACACAATATAATCTTACTCACATGTATCAGACCTACGATGTTACCGACATGGTTAATAACGGAGAAAATGCTATTGGGGCTATGTTGGGCGAGGGCTGGTGGAGTGGGCTTTTGAGCTTCGGTTCAATATGGAACCACTTTGGTGACCGCCAGTCATTACTTGCCAAGCTTGTAATTACTTACCAGGATGGTTCCAGGGATGTAGTTACAACCAATGACAAGGATTGGAAATATTACAATAATGGTCCTATACTTTACAGCAGTTTAGATTTGGGCGAGGTCTATGATGCGACCAAGGAGGCTGCGATTGAAGGCTGGAGCACTGCTGCTTATGACGACAGCGCCTGGAAAAAGGCGGTAAAGGTGCCATTGGAGGGTACGTCTTATCTCCAAGGCAGTAGCTCAGCAATGCCGAGGGCAACAGGGATTCCTGAGCTGGCGGGTATGGACTTTGGCCAGCGAGGAGGAAGAGGAGTGGAATCTTTCGGTTATGACAAGATGTCCCTGATTGGTCAGATTGGCAATAACGCCGGTTTGTTTAAAACACTGACCGCACAAAGCGTAAAAGAGGTACGCGAGGGAGTATATGTTTACAATATGGGACAGAACTTTGTGGGTGTTCCCAGAATTACTATCGCCAATGGCAAAACAAGGAACACAATTGTTTTGAGGGTTGCCGAAATGCTCTATCCTGATCTGCCGGCATATGGCAACAACGTCGGTATGATCATGAGGGAAAACTACCGTGCTGCATTGAGCCAGAATATCTACACTATGAAAGATGGATACCAGGTTTTCCAGCCGCGTTTCACTTCCCATGGATATCAATATATTGAAATCACAGGCCTTGATAAACCACTGCCATTGGAGGCAGTACAAGGCGTGGCTATCAGCTCCGTCAGGAAGTTAACTGCGGATTATAAAACCTCCAATGAAAAAGTCAACCGGCTGTGGTTAAATCTTGTCTGGTCAAATGTAGACAATTTCCTGACTATCCCAACGGACTGCCCGCAACGTAATGAGCGTATGGGCTGGGGGGGCGACATTTCCGTATTCTCCCGCACTGCTACCTATGTGTCCAACGCGGGCCAATTCCTCAGACGGCACATGATTGCCATGCGTAATATGCAGGGTGCCAATGGCAGGTTTACTGATATTGCACCTGTCGGCGGGGGTTTCGGCGGAGTTCTCTGGGGCAGCGCAGGCATAACCGTACCTTGGGAGGCATACCAGCAGTATAATGACGTGGGACTGTTGAAAGAGCATTACAATGCTATGGCTGCCTATGTTGACTACCTTGCTACCACTATTAATCAAGAAACTGGTCTGAGTTCGGACGGCCAATTAGGCGACTGGCTTGGCCCACAGAATAACACACTTGGCTCGGCCTTCCTCGTGGCAGCATATCATGTTTACGACCTTAGGATTGTGGCTAAGACCGCTGAAATCCTTGGAAAAGATGCAGATGCAGAAAAATATCGGAAAATGTACAATGAACGCAAGGAATTCTTTAACTCTCGATTCGTAAATGAAAATAACCAAACCCTCAGGCTTGGCGGAGGCGGACGTGGCGGTTTTGGCGGTCGTGGGGGCGGCGGTGATGGATCCCCACAAGTAGCCGACACTCAAACCTCTTACGCTGTTGGGTTGGCACTTGCTGTTTTCAGTGACGATAAGATACCTTCTATGGCGGAAAAACTCGCCGAAACTGTCAGGCGTGAAAACGTAGACGACGAAGGCGTAACTCGTCCCAGTTATTCCCTGATGACAGGTTTTATAGGCACAGCATGGATCAGTAAGGCACTATCCGACCGTGGCTACAGCGATTTAGCATACAGATTATTGCAGAACAATAAGTATCCATCGTGGTTATACGCAGTAGATCAAGGCGCGACCACTATTTGGGAACGTCTTAATGGCTACACGGTAGAAAATGGCTTCGGCGGCAACAACAGCATGAACTCCTTTAACCACTATTCCTTTGGAGCTGTTGGTCAATGGATGATGGCTTATTCTCTTGGTATCCAACGTGATGAGCCTGGATTTAATCGCTTCATTCTCCAACCTGAACCCGACCCTACCGGCGAGATGACTTGGGCGCAAGGCTACTATGATTCCATGTATGGCAGAATCAACAGTGCCTGGAAGGTCAACGACGGCGTTCTCACGTACGCAGCCACCGTTCCCGCAAACACGAATGCTACACTCTATATTCCAGCTGCTTCAGCAAGTGCCGTGACAGAGGGCGGAAAACCTGCTGCCGAGGCTGAAGGAGTCAGCTTTGTTAAGTATGAGGCGGGCAAGGCAATTTATAAACTAAAATCAGGCAGTTATGAGTTTGTCTCTAAACTATGATTTGTCTGACGAAATTTCTGGACCGGTCTCACCTACCAATCAGAGCGCACCAAGCCGCGCCTCAATCACTCCTAAAATGGTCCCATTTTCGTGAGTCAGCGGCTACAACCCGAGTACAACCGTACAACCCGTTATCTGCCAATTTCGCAAAAATTGCCGTTCCATAAACCCTGGACTACCAGTGATTTATGAAAAAGTGAAAATTTTGCAATGGATTCAATGACCGATGCGATCTCCTGCGCAATATTGGAGCACTCTTCACCAAATCTAACAAACAAGGTACACACTAATGTTGATCCGGTCTTGCGGCATACGGTGCACCAAATATCTGCGAAAGAACTTGATCCAATGGGCTGAAAGGACTATAATTGACATGTAATACGAATTCAAGTTAATTCTTGCGCCTTACTCTAAAAGCGTTCCGGCCGTGAGGGTGGGATAAATGGCCACTATATCATAAATCGTCATTATATAAAGCGCACTTATTAAGTTGAATTGGTATAACCTTAGTCATCAAGCCCCTGTGGATATCTCGCTTTTTCCTCTCCCTCCGCTACACAGGGGCTTTACTATTTGTTAAGGCTTTTTTATGGCGTTTGTCTATCGTACATCATATCGCAAAAATGATACAAAAGAGGCTGTAAAGGGAGACATTGTTTGAGGAGGAACAGAAATTCTTTGACAACAACCGTGTTGCTACTTAGAGTACAGCAAAGTCAACAGAAAGTGACATGCGGTACGCTTAGAATGAAAGGAATCATACAATGGCAAAAAAGAAACTTGTGAAAGGCTTATGGTCAAAGAGCGAAGTTAGTTTGCTCAGAAAACTTTTCCCGAATAATCCGACTGCCAAAGTAGCTGCCCAGTTGGGACGGCCAACCGAGGCAGTAAAAAAGAAAGCTTACAACATAGGGCTTAAGAAATCGAAGAAGTACCTCAAGTCTCTCGGTCGATCCTAACCACCAAAAACCTACGAATACACTGACTTGTAGGGATCCCGGAAGCCGTCACGCTACCATTGCGCGCGTTGCCCAGAAACCGCAGAATACCCAGCCCTTGACTCGCCAACGGTCGTTTCATATACAGCTTCAGCAGGGGCGCACTTTGATCGCACAAGGACGACCCTTTTCGCCTTCTCCGATCTCGTACTCAACCTTCTGGCCTTCACGAAGGGCTGCTGTGCCCTCTGACTGGATTTCTGAGTGATGGACAAATAAATCGTCGCCACCATCGTCGGGAACGATAAAACCGTATCCCTTACTCTCACTGAACCATTTTACTGTGCCTTTGTTCACGTGCTATTCTCCTTAGGCCTTTGGGTCAAGCCGATCAAAATCCTCTTTTCTATCGAGGGATTCAGAAAGCTATATAACGTCTGCTTGACTGCTTGTAGGCCAGCCGTTCTTGAAAATAACCGACTCCTCCTACGCAGTGGAGGACCGGTGGACGAACTCGGCTTCTTTTTTGAATATTGACAATTAATGCCTATAGGTCTTGCGGCTTGACTGTACTGCGGCGGTTAGCCTTTGCTCTTGCAGCAGCATCATCCAATATTGCACAAACCTTGTCACTAAGAGCAGCAATTGCATCTGATGATGTCATCATCTGTTTGCTCTTAATGTAAGCCTTAACCTTGCTTGCAACAACCAGAACTTCCTTCTCGGCCATTTGATACTCCTTGCTAAATTAGGTTTTCGAATAAACTTGCATATACATCAAACCGGTTCTTTCCGGGTATTTTTAATATGTTGTATGCATTTTGCAAACAAAATTGCTAAAAAAGTACAAAAAATTGTGGTTATGAAATACTCTCTGTCATGCAGTTTGACAATCGGAAACAAACACCGCTTGTCCTTGCCACTTTCCATGGGCGTTACCTCCACACTTACCGCTCTCCCAGCGATTCACTCACGAAGAGGCAAATCGCCATAGAGCGAAATGACTGCATATAATGACAACAGTCGTTCCATATCGTGGTGACATCTGAGATTTGAGAGCCGTTTTGGTTTAGGTATACAGAATCATCAGAAAGAAATCCACAGTGTCTTGAAAGAGAGTACCGTTGTAGATATACTTGCAGCACTCGAACACAAGGTGCGACTGAATCACGATGGTAGCTGTATTTGAGAGGCCGACAATTGAGCCGGACACATATAACAAAAATTGCCTCAGAGTTGTCACTAAGGCCACGCCAAGTGGGGGCAGTGGCTGAATTGTTTGAGGGTGGAGCTACCATACCATTCATTGCCCGGTATCGCAAAGAAGTCACAGGCAGTCTGGACGAAATGGCTATCACGGACATCCGTAATAGGCTAAATCAGTTAAGAGAGCTATATGCCAGGCGTGAATCCATAATCAAGTCCCTCCATGAGCGTGAACAGCTTACGGAGGAACTCAAGAATAGAATCGCGCAGGCCGAGACCATGGCCATTTTGGAAGATATCTATCTACCGTATCGCCCAAAGCGGCGGACGCGAGCGACAATCGCCCGGGAGAAAGGGCTGGAGCCTCTGGCTGAGTTAATTTTTGCCCAAGATCCTGCTATTGACTCCGCAACTAAAGCGAAGGCTTTTATCGATGAAAGCAAGGGGCTTGAGTCTGCCGAGGCCGTCTTAGCTGGTGCGAGAGATATCATTGCCGAGTGGGTCAACCAAAACCAAACCGCACGAGCTATGATTCGTGACTTGTTCTCCAAGAAAGGCTGTTTCCGGGCCAAGGTTGTGCAAGGTAAGGAGGCAGAGGGACGCAAATATGAGGACTACTTCAATTGGCAAGAACCGGTCGCCACGGCACCATCCCATAGGATTCTGGCAATGCGGAGAGGTGCGAAGGAAGGTTTTCTAAGGTTGCATGTTATAGCACCTGAAGAACAAGCCCTGCGGATACTTGAAGAGTTGTTTGTTAAAAGACAATCGGCCTCTTCCTCGCAGGTCAAAGAAGCAGTTTTTGACAGCAACAAAAGGCTTCTATCGCCGTCGATGGAAACGGAGATTCTCGCTGCAACAAAACACAGAGCCGACGAGCAAGCCATAAGAGTCTTCGCAGAGAATCTGCGACAATTGTTGCTTGCCCCACCCTTAGGCCAGAAAAATGTCTTGGCAATCGACCCTGGGTTTCGCACAGGATGCAAGGTTGTTTGTCTCGACCGGCAGGGCCAGCTAAAGCATTTCGACGTTATTTATCCTCATCGAAGCGACAAACTGGCAGCGTCAGATGTGTTGAAAATAATCTCCTTGTGTAAACAGTTTGACATCGAGGTAATCGCTATAGGCAACGGCACAGCAAGCCGTGAGACCGAAGCTTTTATCAGGAACATCAGGTTTTCTAAAGATATTGCTGTAATAATGGTCAATGAAAGTGGTGCCTCGGTGTATTCGGCATCGGAGGTGGCCCGCGAAGAATTTCCCAATGAGGATGTGACAGTCCGTGGCGCAGTCTCAATTGGGCGCAGGCTCATGGATCCTCTTGCAGAACTCGTAAAGATCGATCCGAAGTCGATCGGAGTCGGTCAATACCAGCACGATGTGGATCAGTCACTACTAAAACAGAGCCTCGATGACGTCGTCATGAGCTGCGTGAACAGTATCGGGGTCGAGGTAAACACGGCCAGCAAGCAGCTATTGACGTATGTTTCTGGGCTTGGACCACAACTTGCTCAGAACATTGTTGATTACAGGAACGAAAACGGTCCCTTCGAATCGCGGCAGGAGCTGAAAACGGTCCCTCGCCTTGGAGCAAAGGCCTTTGAACAAGCAGCGGGTTTTCTGAGAATAAGGGACACCGTAAATCCGCTTGATTCAAGTGCTGTACACCCTGAAAGTTATCATGTTGTCGATGCAATGGCTGCGAACGTTGGTTGCTCAGTTGCGGATCTGATGAAGTATGAGTCGCTCCGAGTGAAAGTCCGTTTGCAGGACTACGTCAGCGATACTGTCGGACTCCCTACGCTGAGCGATATTATGCAGGAATTGGCTAAGCCGTACAGAGATCCCCGCAAGCGGTTTGAGATGTTTAGCTTCGCAGAAGGCGTCAAGAAAGTCGAGGACCTCGAAGTCGGCATAAGCCTACCAGGAATTATCACCAATGTTACTGCCTTTGGAGCGTTTGTAGATATTGGGGTGCATCAAGACGGTCTCGTGCACATCAGTCAGCTGGCAGACCGTTATGTGAAGGACCCTGCAGACATAGTACGAGTAGGCCAAAAGGTCACAGTTACTGTTCTCGATGTAGACCTGGCCAAGAAGCGCATCAGTCTCTCAATGAAAGATGGCTCGAGAGTTGACCGTACTACAGATCAAAAACAGAGTGATCTCCGGGGTCGGAAAAAGCACTAAACCCCAAAGGTGTCACAGACCAACTGTGATTGGAATGGTTCCTGTTCCAAAAAATGGAAATAACAACTTGTCGTACTCATCGTATTCGTAGCGTTCCTTTACTCCCTATTCGTAAGGCAATTTGTACGATGATGAACAGCCCTATTTATTGCCCAACGATTGCTGCTATCGGCGATCTTTTTAAAATAGCCCCTGCCACTTCATTGGAGGCTTTTTATTATCAACGGTCTTTCCTAACTGTATTTGTTATCTCATAACTCACTACAAATAAATTAGCTGGCAATTCCTCGATAACCCCGGTCATGTATAGGTTGCAAATTGTGCTTGTATAGCTACCAACGCCAAACTGTTAATCCGAAGGTCTTTGTGTGATCTTGTTCCTGAGCCCTCTTCACAGAGAGAACTACTAACAACAAATGAGACACTCATAACAATTTCCCGGACCGTTCCTACCAACCAATAAGAGCGCACTGAGCCACATACGAACCACTCCAAAACGGGCACATTTTCGCGAGTCGGCGCCTACAACCCGAATACAACCGTACAATCCGTTATCTGCCAATTTCGTAAAAATTCCCGTCCCGTAAACCCTCGACTATCAGTGATTTATGAAAAAGTGAAAATTTTGCGCTGGATTCAATGGCCGATTTTGTTGCTGGCTGGAATAGCACACAGATTCAGATTAAATTTCAAAAAGGATGTGAGTCTCCTCTGTGTTGTGCGTATATATTGTAGTGAACTTTGAGTGGGTGACTCGAATTAAAGAGTACGTGAGAAGATCGATGATAGGAAAAGAAAGCCTACAAAATGTCCAAAGCTGAAAAACATAACCTTAGGATTAGTGACTCTACCCTGATTAAGCGCGGATTCATAACGTTCGAATTCAGGAGTAGAATTAGATCACTCGACATTTAATCCCAATGCTTTGGCGACATCTTTATCGACTACGACTTTTTCGTTTTCGCGATTTACAACGCCAAAACTGCCATCAAATGTCCACATGCACCAACCGATGCCAAATTTTTCACAAGATTCTCTGACATCGCGCAGCCAGGCAGCTCTATACTTCGGCGGGCAGTAACGCTTATAGGTTCCCCACTCGTTACAGATAATTTTAACGCCGTGTTTCTTCGCCCATTCAGATGCATGCTTCATCCTGTCTTCAATCTTTTCGGCGTTCCACCGTTGTTCGCCATAACGTTTTATGTTATTCGCGATTCTTTCGTCAGTATATCTTCCTATCAGGTCCTTCACTGCTTCAGGAGAGGAAGGATAGGGGATATCACGCAATGGCTTCACCCAATCGGAACTCCAAGATGCGCCTTGATGAGTGAATATATGCGGTTCGTAAAAGTGGAAGTTGTAAATGATGTTGTGGTCTTTTAACGGTTCGAGTTCGAGCAGAGTATCGAGGTTCGACCATCGCGCACCTGTTGCGAGAATCGAATGCTTTGGAGCGCCTTTGCGTATCGCGGCGATCACTTTCGTTTGGACCGGAGACCAATTCTCTTCCTTCCCGCTGAGCACAGGCTCGTTCATAGGTTCCAATATTACCCAATCGGGATCGAATTGACTTAAATGCCGCGCAAACGAGGTCCAGAAACGACAGAAGGTGTCGGTGAAGGTTTCATCCTGCCCCAATGGTCCAGAATAATTGCTACCGCCTTCTTTTTGAGAAATACTATGCAGATCGATGATAATAGCTAATTCATAAAAGAGAATTTTCCTTATCCCACGGTCCAAATAGGGCAAATTTGTTTTGTTTAGAAAATCCGGCTGACTCTCGTCATAAACATTTGCCATATCGATCGGCACGCGAACATTCGTAAAGCCAAGTTTCTTGATTAATTGGAAATCAGCATCTGGGTAACGTTTTTCCAGTTCGTCAACTGAACTACGATTGAGCCAAAACCAACTTGGTATGTTGATCCCTTTCGCCAACCGGGCTATTCGCACTTCGCTGACACCGTTGGTTTCAGAAGGCCTCGCAGTTAATGGCGCAGTTAAAATAGATCCAACAATTAATCCGGCAAGGCCAAAAAGAAATAGTCTCTTGGACATTCTTAACATTAGATATCTCCTCACACATAAAGAATTTATAGTTCATTGTTGATTAAATCTGGATTTCCCTTTTAAACCGGAACATCAAACCTGTTTACTTGTTTTTGCTGATTTTCCCATGGAAGATCGCCTTGTCTACATTTCATCTCGAAAAAAATTCTTAAAAGTTACTTGGCAACAAGGATTAATTCTATAGGAATATTCGGAAGGAAGCAACCTTGAAAATCCTTGCCTAGCTCATCTTTACAAAGAGTGCTTTGCCGAGAACCAGTTGTGTTTGTCGGTTAAACAGGGAAAAACAGTGGATGCAGTTCGAACTGAAAAACGGATGTTCGTGGACTTTACACCAAAAAAGGCATAAAATAAATTCACGCTCTTTTTGTCTGTGCGCTGCACTTATGAGTTGAACCCGCTATACACATAATGGGGGACTATTGAAAGGAGATTAGTATGAGATCATATGTTTTGATTTGGATATTGCTAACGTCCTGCCTGTTTACATTAGATGCGAATGCCCAAACCGTTGCACGGGAACGTCCTGATGAATGGAACAAACTGGTGTATGGCGGCCGGTTTATGGACCGATTCTTAGCCATGCCCGTTCAGGGCGAGTTGACCAGTGAGACCTGGGGAGCGGATAATGTTAAGCCTCGTTATATCGATAATGGCATTGAGGACAACGAGTGGTCGTACTGGGGGGGAAACGCAGTATTGGGTACTGACGGAAAGTACCATCTCTACGTCTGTCGCTGGCGTGAAGATTCCCGAAGGGGGCACGCCGAGTGGCGGAATTCTATCGTGGTTCATGCTGTTGCCGACATATCCACCGGTCCGTATAAAGTAAAGGATACCATTGGCCCGGGGCATAATCCAGAGGCGTTCCAGCTTAAGGATGGAAGATATGTCATTTATGTTATAGGGGGTTATTATATCGCGGACAGTGTGGACTGTCCCTGGCAGAGGAAGACGTTCGAATTTAATCAACGGGACAGGCGTATTATAGAAGGTCTCTCTAATCTCAGCTTTGCCAGACGGGAGGACGGCTCTTATCTGATGGTGTGCCGTGGCGGAGGTATATGGTTCAGCGAAACCGGAGTCTCTGCCTACAACCAGGTTACTGACAAACGAGTTTATCCCCCAGTTGCGGGCAACTTCGAAGACCCTGTAGTCTGGCGTACACCCATACAGTACCAAATGATTGTCAATGATTGGCGTGGGCGCATTGCCTACTATTTGCGTTCGAAGGACGGAATCCACTGGAAGATCGAGCCCGGTGAAGCCTACATGCCGGGTATCGCCAAATATGAAGATGGAACCGTTGTTGACTGGTTCAAGTATGAGCGTATTAAGGTATTGCAGGATAAACATGGGCGGGCAATGCAGGCGGATTTTGCGGTCATCGACGTGTTGAAAGGTCAGGATAGAGGCAGCGACATCCACAGTTCCAAACATATTTGTATTCCTCTAACTGTTGGTCGACTCCTGACCATACTCGACAAGGAACAGATTACTGCCGAGACAAAGACCATCCGAGTCAAAATAGCGGCTGAGGACGGTTTTAATCCTCACACTGACATTGATATGGACTCGTTACGATTTGGTGCTTCCGAAGAGGTGAATTTCGGCAGGGGTAGCAAAGTGATCAAAACGGAACGATCAGGTGATGATTTGATTGTCACTTTTGGCGGAATCGGCAATGGCATCACCGATGACAATTTCGCAGCAAAGCTGTTGGGGAAAAACAGTAGTGGAAAACTGCTTTATGGTTATGCCCGCCTGCCGTGGCTGAACTATTTAGAGCCTGCTCTGTCGGCCTGTATACCAAAAATTGACAACAAAAAGAATGGTTTCAATATAGCCGTTGAGGTCCAGAACTTTGGTCAGGTCTCGTCAGAACCTGCGGATATTAAAATCGTGTATAGCACAGATGATCAGGTTGTGGAGGTTGCCGCCAGCACGGTTCCCTCGCTCAAACCTTTTCAAAAGACGACTGTCGAGCTTACATGCGGCAAAATCTTCGAAGCAGGAGTTGCGTACAATCTGAAAGTTATTATCAATCCTAACGCTCAGTACCCAGTAACATTAGAGAGACGGATAATTCCGGTGCCTTAGGCTTCGATTGTCAAAAATGTTGCCGTTGTTTGTCAGTGGTCACACGAAGTCACCTTAAGCTTCATGTCTCTTCTGCACTCTCTTTGCAAGGGCCTTTCTTATAGGGGAATTGCTCAATTCAAGCATATATCTGTCAAGAACTTTATTACCGGTCCCACCAGCATATCAGGCCAATGCTCGAACACGAATGAGGCCAGAAATGGCCCCATTTTCGTGAATTGGCGCCTACAACTCTTCTACAACCCGAAGGCTCGTTATCCGCCAATTCGAAAAAATGCCAACTCCATAAACTCTTTAATGTCAAAGGATTACAGAAGGCCGAAGATTTGGAAACGGTTTCAATGTCCTTTCTGCGAGATGATGTCCTGAGTTTCTATTTTGCCCTAAGACAAAGGGGCCTATACCGAATCAGTATAAGCCCCGAATAGATGCTAATCCGTTTCTCTATCGTCTGTCACCGCAAACGATTAACCAATAGTTCTGGTTATGGCGCTGGACGATACAGACGAATATCATCAAAGTACTTCGTACCTGAACCGCCAGCTAATGGATTGTTCTTGTTACCGAGGCCAAGAGCGATGGTATTGACGTTAGCAAGGTTCACTCCCTGGTCTGCAAATGCCTGCAGGTCGATAGTCCATTCCGTCCAGATGCCTATCTGTGCTGCATCAGGATTATCATGAGAGACCACCGCACTGCCATTGAGAGCAACATACAACGTCTCAGCAGCGTTATCCGAATCGCCTCTGAACCAAATCGTCAGTGTGTCGACACCATTCTCGTTCCAGTCACGCGGGTAAGTCAACGTCAAAGTTGCCTCAGAGTACCCAACACTATTGTCGTAGTAAAGCGGCAGCGACTGGTTGCCTCCGTGAACGATAGTTTGCTCGGCAAATGGAGGATTATCATAACCAACTAAAGAACCGTTTGCCGGGTCGTCGTATCCGTCCAACCACGCATTAAATATCCTGTTGCTATCGGGGTCGGCGGGGTCAAGGTCATTGTAAGATTCAAAATCGTCCACTATAAGGAAGTTGGCCGTAGTAAAGCTCCAGATATTGCCTACCCATGGACTGTCGGGATTGGTGTTATTGGCCTCATCAACACGCCAGTAGTAAGTAGTATTCCACTCGAGTTGTCCGGGGTCATAACTCTCGGAGCCAAGGTCCCCGCTGCCTTTATATTCAGGCGAACTCGTATCGGCATTTTTCACGGCCTCTTTATCATCGCCGAAATAGACCTGATGCGAAGCAGAATAGACTCCCGGCGACCAGGTGAGAATCTGTGTCTGCTTTACATCCACAGCGCCATTAGACGGGCTAAGGCTCTCAACGGCGCCCTGAGTAGTAAAGCTCCAGACATCGCCTTTATATGTGGCAATGGCATCAAACTCATCAATCCGCCAGTAGTAAGTCTTAGCTAATTTAAGTGGGCCGGGATTATAGGTTGCAGTTCCCTGTGGGAGTCCACCAGCGGCATTGTTGACTTCGTCAAAATTATCACCAAAGTATACTGTGTGTAATTTCGCACCGAAACCTTCCGTCCAGTTCAGCGTCACATCCACGCCTATAGATTCGGCACCATCAGCCGGGTTTGGATTATATGCAGTCTTGGGAGGAATACTAAAGCTCCAGACATCACCCTTCCACGGGCTGTTGGGATCGGCGTCGTTGACCTCATCGATTCGCCAATAGTAAGTTGTGCCCGGGACAAGACCTTCCGGGTAAGCGAATCCCGAAAAGCCAGCAACAAAAAACGTCGAGGTCTGGTTACCTCGGAACGTATCGCCGACACCGTCGTTCACGTCGTCAAAATTTTCGCCGAAATATACATCGTGCGAGCCTGCAAAAGCTCCAGGCGTCCAGCCAAGGCTCGCCCATGTATCGGGATGTATGGCACCATCGGCTGGCTGGGGATTCCTCGCCGTGGGAATTATAGCGATCACTAATCCAGCCCAGCAGCCTTCACTGTAACCATCCGAGTCAGCAGTACCCGTAATCTTACCTGAGGCGTCGGTCTTTACAGAAGCCGTAGCCATATAACCGTCGCTCGTACTGATAACCGTAGTCTCAACTCCATTGACAATGAAGTTTAATCCACGACCATCGATGTTAGCGCGATGGTAATATGTCAACTCACACAGGGTATTTGGAGACAGACCGGTAATTTCCCAATCAGTCGGATCGGATGTGGCCCCCTGAGCGTTGAGTATGATCAGGTAGTCCCCCCACAGATCATCAAGGGTACCCTCATTTGCCCAGCCCCAGGCATCAGTGAGAATCGTCAGCGTTACGCCTTGATCATTGCCTTCGGTATCAAGCAAATTCATAGACGTCGGCGGTGTGGAAACATTGGTCGCACCTACAGCACTAAACCCTGCGACCTCAAAAATGTTCCAGTAAACTCCCGGCTCAGTGTAATATCTCGGACCATTTTGACCATACGTACTGTTATGGTTCTCGTCGCCCTGGAAATCAACCTTCCATATCTGTGCACTGGCAACTGAGACGCCGAAGCCTACTGTCATTACCAGAGCAGTCAGCAAAATTAGTATCTTGCACCTCATAATAATTCCTCCTTCAAAAAAGTTAAAATACCTGTGCTTCGGCCACACACCAAAACACTCGTTGCCTTCAACGAGCGTTGGAGAGCTTAACCGCTGAATAATCGAAAATCGCAAATCGGAAATTTCTTATACTTGCCTCAGACAACCTCAAACAAAACAACCGATAATAATGTTCACACTCGCTACACTTAATCTATATCTGCACAAGTTAATTTTGTACGACTTAATACTACCTCCTTTCTTCAAAAGCACAATGTCAGCTGTTAATTTGAAATGTGAAAATCTAAACAGCCGAGTACAGAGTCTCCTTTACAACTCTGTACCTCGCGCATTAGTCTTCCCAGCAACCTAATTCACTTGAAAATGATAAGAATTTCGCTCACTGGAATGCTAATAATCCACAGATTGAAATTGTATAATTTATACCAAATTGTCTACCTTCTCGTCAAGGAAAATTCCGCTCAAGAGAGTGATGTTCTCTAATTGCTATACCCCTACCCATTGTCAAGACAAAAACTAAGCGTTTTTAGAGGTTTTGGTATGATTTCTCGTCCAAACCTTTTTTTATGCTTTACCACTTGCTGGAGTTCAACTGTGTTCCGTCAACATCGAAAAAGGTACTATTTCTGATTGAGCGGTGTTTAACTCCAGCAGATTTTTCCAATGCAGCTCAATCGATAGTCCAGAGCGTTAAGGAATCCTGGTCCTTGATAAATATACGATTACCTGCTACGACAGAATAAGCATACACATTGCTGTTTGAAACTTTGTACCTGGCCAGCTCTTTGTATTCCTTCTCATTTGGTTCTATCACGATAAGTTCTGACGCAGGCAGAGCCAGTATGATCGAACCGAGGTCAACTATTGTGCCGTATCTGTCATATTTTTTTGTGTCGGTCCAAAGTGTCTTTCCATTCTGGGCATTCATGCAAAAGATGACATTGCCTGGGTCGGACACGCCGAACAGCAGGCCGTCCTTAAGCAACGGCGTGTTGTATCCCGTGCCTATTTCATTATTGCTCCAAAGCTCACTGGTAACAAATTCATCCCCCTTCTTTTCGACCTTTATGGCCTTTGTGCCGCGACCCTGTCCGGTATAAATCACTGTTTGTCCGTCGATGACTGGAGTAATTGAACTGTAGAACCTCATCTGGGGTGGAACCGCGACTTGCCACAATAGCTGTCCATCAGCCACGGTGATACCCACTATATTATTCTCGGTTTGCAAAACAAGCTGTTCCGTGCCTTTGACTGTCATTAAAACAGGTGAAGCATACGTCGGGCCATCACCAGACCATTTCCATTTCTGGTTACCGGTATCCAGGTCATACGCAATAATTGCTCCATTATTCTTTCCGCCGAGGTGCGCTATGCACAAACCGTCCACGACAATTGGCGACATTGCTACAAAGAATACCGGCCATACACCTGTGAAATCGTCTTTACGCCATTTCAAATCACCAGTGGCAGCATCGTAACACGAGAGAATCCCGCCAACACCAAGCGTAACGACCTTCCCATCAGCCACTGTAGGTGAACTCCTTGGCCCGAAGTGTTCTCGGGATGATCCTCCTGTTACGGTCACCGCTGCGTATTTGTCCCGCCATACTTCTTCTCCCGTGCCGGCGTCCAGACAAAGAATAACTTCATCCCCGCCTTGTCTCGTAAAGACATAGAGTTTATCTCCGACAAGGGCCGGCGTGGAATCACCCTGTCCTACAGTGACTTTCCATTTCTGCGTAAGCTCCTCGGGCCAGGTTTCAGGTGCGGTGAAGCCGGTTACCTTTGCATCCCGATTGGGTCCTCGCCATTGAGGCCAGTCCTGCGCAAAGGTAAAATTCGCAGCCATCATAACCATACAACCAGCAAGAATAGACATCCACTGTTTTGAATCTTTTATAGTACATACCATCCTTTTAGTTTGGATATTGATTTGGGGCGGTCCCGCCATCCCCGGAAAGCCCCAAATAGATTATACTTATTTACCAGCGTTGTTTACTCGATAGTCCAGAGCGTTACGGAAGTCTGATCCTTGGTAAATGTACGATTGCCTGAGACTATGGGATAGGTATAAGTAGAATGATAGGAAATTCAATTTCAACATACAGAAGTGAGTATAGCATTGGGGATATAACGATTCAAGAGAAAAAAAACAGCTAAGGGACCGCCATGGCGGTCCCTTAATCACGCTGAAGAGCCTCAAAAAGCGATTTGGATTCAAGACCGGTGTTGTTTTTGAGGAAGTCTTCAACCCAGGGCCAGTCCTGGGCAAATGCATCCGGATGGGTGGCCCAGTCATGGACGGCCTTGCATTGACTCGGCAGAGAGCCGGATTTAAGATACTTGCGGGCGGTTTTGGAACTCATACCAGCCTTGTCTGCAAGCTGATAGAGGTATTTGACTTTGTTTTTCATAGCGAACAATCTCCTTGAGCTTGTCCCATCCATAGTTGAAGGTTGAAAAAAAGCGATGGCTACTCCGGCCTGTTCTAAGGTAAGATCAGGCGGAAATATTAACCATTTATTCAAAAAGGAGTAGCCATGCAAAAGACAGAATATCAAATCATCAGCC
>DATKYR010000293.1:0-10544 GCA_035528395.1 Sedimentisphaerales bacterium | reverse complement strand
TTCGTTTTGGCTCCAGCGAGGACAAGGCTGGCAAGGAAGCAAAACGCAGGCCTACTGGTTGGTAGTCCGAGTTTTGCTGACACCGCCAGCCGAAGCCGCAGCCAGCCAAAAATGGAAGATAATTTATTTACAAGTCCTTAGCCCCGTAAGACCAACGACTAACTTATGAGGTCGGCACTCTGTACTGATTCAGTTTATCCTCTGTTAGACCAAATTTAGTTGATGATTGCCGATTGCTTGAGTTTGTCATTCCTGCGAAGGCAGGAATCCAGGTTCTCTATGAGTATTATATACAATTCTTTCGGCAATTATTTACTGCAATTGGTATTAGACGTATTCCCAGTCTTTGAGCCACTGGTAGTTTGCCGGCAGCCTGGCCCACGCCTCATCCATAGCCTTCTCAAGCTCCTCGGCCTCGGCTACATCAAGCTCTCGGCGTTCCTTGACGGCCCTTACGACGTTGTCCACCTGGTGAGGATTAATCATACCCGGGATAGGCGCCGCTATAGCCGAATTGCAGAGAATATAGCGGATGGCCATACGTGCAAGCCGGTCGTCCTGTTCTGCCGTTGGGCTGTCAGGCGAACTATCACCCTTAAACAATGAGGTGCCCGCAAACGGCTTGATACCGAAGAAGCCCACATCATGCTTTTTTATCGCATCAAATATACTGTCCTCTGGCAGCACCTTACTCTTGGCAGTGTAGGGCGTAACAACAACCTGAAGCACAGTAGGATAGGTCTCTATCATCCATTTGATATGTGGGCGATCGTGTGAGGATAGACCTGTGAACCGGACCTTGCCCTGCTTTCTGGCCTTTTCAAGGGCACCCATCATCTGGTCAACTTCGGCTTCAGTATGTCGACCGCTTTGCTCGTGCATAGTAATCCGCCAGACGTCCACATAATCCAGCTTTACCTTTTGCATACCCTTGTCGAGGGTTCCCAGTAAGGCATCTACCGTGCGGAACTTGGCATTTCGCAGCTCCTCCTGATACCACGAGAAACCGAGGTGCATCGCGTCGCGCCTTCCCCTCAATGCCTCGGAATATGCCATGACTTCCTCCCAGGTACAGGCGTCAATATAGTTGATACCGGATTCGATGCATCGCGTAACAACATCGCGGCGGTTTTTCTTGAAGTCATCACTGTCAAGGTCAGCGCTAAGCCAGCTTTTTTCTTTGAAGACGCCCGGCACCATTTTATCGACGCGCTTCCAGTGTCCGCCCATACACACGGCTGAGACCCAGATATTGGTTTTCCCGAGCCGCCTATACTCCATCTCCGGATTGTAGCTGCGGGCTTTCCGAATAACTCCTTCGGCAAAGGCATCATTGCTCCCCGCCGCGCCAAGACCTACAGCCAGACCCGCTGCGGCCGCTGTACCATCACGCATAAACTCGCGCCGAGTTAAGTCATTGGCCTTACCCGATTGCTTTTGGTCCATAATTTTCTCCTTTGTATCTTAACTGCAATTTTCTCTTATAGGTTATTATACCAACTCTATTTCTATTTATTAATTGCCGATTACCTGACCCTGTCATTCCTGCGAAAGCAGGAATCCAGGTCTTCCCATTTTGTATAATGTATAATTTTTTTTCGGTAACTTTTAGCTATAATTGGTATTATCACGTTTTACTCCTTATTTTCTTGAAACAATCTTTGAGATAATCCCTCGATTTGGCCAGGTTGGTCGCCATCACATCCGGTTCCGGGTGCCCGTGCATAAAGGGATTAACATATCCCCGATACCGAATATCTGCCAGGGCCTGTATCCAGGGCGTCATATCCGTCGGGCCGACGCCCGGAAGCTGCTCCGGGCCCGCGTAGTTCTGCCAGGCGTAGAAGAAGAAAAGCTGCTTACCACAGATGCGTATCGCCTCCGGAACAGAAGCCTTAAGCGTCTGGATGTGATACGGTGCCAGTGCAACGCCCAACCTCGGTGATGTATTCATATCGACGAAGGCCTTAAATGAATCCGGCGAGCAAAGCAGCGCGTCGCCGTGGTTTTCGATGGCTAAGTAAGAGTTATGCTGCTCGGCTAATTCGACCAGAGGTTTCAGCTCTTCGATAAATTCACGCATCCTGGCCCTCAGCTCCTCAGGCTTACAGGGTGGGGCACTGCCTTGAACAGCCACCCCGCCGCCAGCCTTGCCTAACAGCTCCGCATAACGAGCGTAGCCTCCCTTATAGACCGAAAACGCGAACAGTTTAAGTTTATGCTCAGCCAGCAGTTTTTTCAGGCCGTCCGGCCCCAGACGTTTAGCAACATCGTCGAGGTGAGGACAGCCCTCATGGGCCGACCAGATGTCGATAGCCTCGAAACCCAGCTTCGCGATCCGCTCACAGGCCTGTTCGATGGGCATCTGCATGAAATGTATCGATGAGGTTGACAGATGCATCCGCCACTTTTCCCCCCCTGCTCTAATGCTGCCAGGGCCGGTACATGATAATGCTGTAATCCCGGCCACCGCACCCACTCCCACAACTTTTAAGAAGTCACGTCGATTCAGGTTTTCGTTCATCGCTAAACTTACTTCTGTTAAAAAACTCCTGCAAAATACTCATTCGTAGCCACCGAACGTTAACATGTCCTCCTCTGTTTGTCAAAGCTTATCCCAGTCAAAAAACCCATTTCAAATCCCCTCACGAGTCACAGGTCACGAGCCACAAGCGACGATTTTCCCCTTTCCTTCTGACTTCTGATTTCTGTTCTGGAGCTTGTCCCCGGTGTATGCTTACTTGCTTTCTTTAGTTTACCCCCGAGAACAACTCCCTTGGCCTACAACAGGGGGCCGGGGGCAGTGGAACCAGGAATCCAAAATCATCAATAATAAATAATCAATAATAAATTGATTTTCCTTTGCCTTTCCTCTCCCTTTCTGTTATTCTACTTCCCTAAATGCGTGAGGCGGACATCTTGAAGAGTGTAGCGAAATTAGAGATATGAAAATTTAGCCGAAGAAGCGACTAAACTGGCAACAAAAAGTCCGCCAGATAAGCGGCGGATAAATGTTGTACATTATTATGTTGGGCAGATCCACCAAGGTGATTTATTATGAATTGGCTCACTCAAATCAATAACTGGATCACGTTGCATGCTGACTCGTTTGGCGCATGGGCGTCGCTAATTACGATCATTTCGTTACCCCTCGTCTTTATCGGTCTCTTTATGGGTTACTCTCAGATTCGTGATATTCTGACTGCGGCTGATCCTTCGCTTGCATTCGTTAATCCTTCATCGGTTGCATATAAGATCGTTAACAAGTCGGGGAAGGTCGCAGAAGATGTCCTGGTATCGTTTGGAATCTTTGATTTGGACTCACCACAACAAGGACCTGTGCCAATCCCATCGGTGAATTATGACTATGTGAACAATAATTCTACGAAGGGGCCTTTCTCATGGTTCACAAACTTTGCGACCACAGACCACCGGTATTTCGGCATTGTCTATATTGGTTGTAAGGGTGGAGAACGCCTTCGAACGTATTGGATCTATGTAAAACATGGTCATCCAGCCGAAGGTTTTTACGCTGAGCGTAATAATAAGGACACGTATCAGGTCAATACGCGGCGATTAGCGACCGACCCGAATTATCTTGAAACAACAGTTCCAAAGAATAGGCGGAGAGCGATTCAATAACGGAGAAGAGCTCGCCCCCTGCGTGCGGAAATTACATGAGGTAGATAAACTAGGGACAGTCACCTATTTTTGTTTGACACGCGTTGGTTTTTGTGTTAGTTTGGCCTTATGCCAAGATTAGCCAGAGAAGTAGCGGTCGGATTTGCACATCATATTACCCAGCGAGGTAACAATCGCCAGGATGTGTTCTTTGTGGATGATGATCGTGTGGTTTATCTGGAGTTATTAAAAGAGCAGGCGGACAAATATGTTCTGGAGCTGGTCGGCTATTGCCTGATGAGCAATCATATACACGTTGTCGCGATACCACATGCGGAGGATTCGCTGGCCAAGGGCATCGGCAGGACGCACTTTCGCTACACGCAATATATCAACCGTTTTCATAAGCGCAGCGGCCACCTGTGGCAAGGACGTTTCTATTCCTGTGCGCTGGATGAACGGCACTTCTGGATGGCCATGAGATACATAGAGCTTAATCCTGTTCGCTCACGGCTGTGCCGTAAGCCGTGGCGGTATGACTGGTCGAGTGCGGCTGTGCATGTTGACGCAAAGGCCCGGTCGGATGTCTTGAATTTGTCGCGTTGGTACGATATGATATCTGCCGTACAATGGCGGAAGGAACTTGCGTATGGGCTTTCGGATTCTGAGCTTGGGCGGTTAAGGTTGAATACGCATACGGGGAGACCTTTGGGAAGTGATAGTTTTTTGAGCAAGCTCGAAAGATTGCTGGGCCGAAGGGTCCGTCCGCTACCCGTTGGCAGACCAAAGAAATTCAAGAAAGCGAAAAGAAACAGAAAGATAATGAAAATATAGGTGACTGTCCCTAGTTAATGAGTAATGAGAGATTTGAAAGGTAATTAAAATGGGCAACATAAAATCACTTTTGGTTGAGTTTATAGTGGCCTTCTTGCTCGGGATAGCTGGCAATATAGCTATATTCTATATAGCTATCCTTACGGATATCCTTGGTATATATATCTCTTTTTCTTTTATGGATAGTATCGCTGTCGCTATATACATAGGTATACCATTGGGCTCCAGCCTTGGCATTTTTCTAACAAAGAAGTATATATTTAGAACCGGCAAGTTTAGTGTTTTATTCCTGTTCACATCCCTTGTATTTGGTTTTTTGGCAGCCTTTTTGTGCGTGGTGCTTAAAGTTTATGGCCTTATTGGCCTTGGATCTGATACCATTATTTTTCTTCTCGTACCACTATTTGCACTAATCGGCTACAATGCAATGTCGGTGTTGCTGAGGGGGAGAAAAGAGAGGCCTAGGTAGGGTAAACTAGGGACAGTCACAAATGGCGGTCGCTTATAAAAAAAAGAAATAGGTTCGACCATATGAAATCGGTGGATGTTGCTTTCTTCACCTCAATCCATCACAATTAATGACCAGCCATTCCAGGCCCCCCGGTGCGCCAACCTTGGCGAGTCACCCCAACGCCACCGCGTGAAGCGTATCTCGTATTGCGCATCTCGAAGAGTGTAGTCAAATGACTACGCGCCAGCAGCAGGAACAACAGCATCAGAAACTAGGGACAGTCACCTATTTCTTCCCCAAAAAAAACTAAAAAAAACTAGGGACAGTCACCTATTTCTTCCCCAAGCCATACACCACCCAAAATTCTCTAATACGTCAAGGGCAAACCTCAATTCCCGACAAAGCAAGGAATTTCCGTTATTCCGAACAACATCCGTGCTAATCCTTGGTTACTTACTATTGAACTATCAGTGTGAATCCGTAATACAATCCTTCAACTTCTTGTTTTTTATGCGTGTTTTTTGTTTTAAGCGATTGTATCATCTGTAATTACAATAGGTTATAGAACATTTTGTTTAGACGAACTTTTGGTTGCGGCTACGCTGCGCCGTGAAATCCGTGGTTTAAGATAGGTAATATTTTCCGTCAGTTTTCAATCAAAAACGCTGATACCTCAGAACAAAAATCAAATTTTTCAAAAATTTTTTAACTGCCTTGTCGGCATCGAGTTACGAGAATCCCGAATCGATATTCGAGGACTTTTTTCGCATCAAAAGTGTAGGTAGCTCTAATTATAGAGGGAGTGTTTTTCTACTCCCTGAGTTTACCCCCAGTGTGTGCTTACTTGCTTTGGAGTTTATCCCCGAGAACCACTACCTTGGCCTATAACAGGGGGCCGGGGGCTGCTTTTTTCGCCTCCGGCAAAAAGCTGCCAAATACTAAGAGCTTATGGGAAATTACCAATCATGAGCATCAAGAATCCAACTTTATCTCACTTTAGGCACCTTAGGTACTTTAGGCACTTTAGTTCACTTTATTTTACTTTAGCTCACTTTAGGCACTTTATCCGCCGCGGCGGATTTAGCTCACTCTTCACTCTCTCGCCCCTCTACATCTGTCGAGAATCCTCTACAAATCAACCCTTTTTATGCAAAACAAACCCAATCTTGTCCGCCGTAGGCGGATTGCAAATGAACGTAAATATTTATTATTCAAAGGCATATAACAATGAAACCGCCTTCAGGCGGGGAAAAAACAAACCCAATTCAAACCCAAACAAACCCAATCTCCGAAAAGCCAAAATGATTGTAAGCTTAACTTTAACAAAGGATTACAGAAAAAACGATGATTTCATAGTCCGAATAAACAAACCCAATCTTGTCCGCCGTAGGCGGATTGCAAATGAGCGCAAACTCACTTATAATAAAGGATTACAGAAAAAACGATTGTTTAGCACCCTAAAAAACAAACCCAATTCAAACCCAATCAAACCCAATTTTCTCCTTGACCCTAACATTAAAGAGCTTATATTCATCTTTTACCCAGGAACAGTCTCAAAAGATTATCATACAGAAAGGATACTAAGATGAGTGGTAAGAAACAGTCAAAAACCTCCATCAACAATCGTATTAGCCGTCGTAGCATGCTCCAGATAGCTGCCGGTACCGGCGCTGCGGCTCTTGGCCTCGCCTCTTGCGCCACCTTAAGCACATCTACCAAACAACGCGCCATCGAGGGCCGCATCAATCAGTCCATCGTTTATTGGTGTTACGAGAACTACTGGGACATCGAGCAGACCTGCAAAGTAGCCAGGCAACTTGGCTGCAAAAGCGTCGAGCTGGTCGACCCCAGGCACTGGCCCATCCTCAGAAAATATGGTCTCGTCTGCGCTATTCACGGCAGCCACGGATTCGAAAAAGGAATGAATAACCCGGATTATCACGATATGTGCCTAAAGGAGCTCCAGAACTCCATCGACGCCTGCTCCCAGTATGGCTTCCCCAACGTCATCACGTTCACCGGTTTTCGCGAGAACATTCCCGACGATGTGGGCATTACAAACTGCGTCGACGGTTACAAAAGGATAATTCGCTACGCCGAGAGCAAGAAGGTCACCCTCTGCCTGGAGATGCTCAACAGCCGGGTGGCTATCGAGATGCAGGGCCATCCCGGCTACCAGGGCGACCACACCGACTACTGTATGGAAATCGTTAAACAGGTCGGCTCACCAAGAATGAAACTGCTGTTTGACATTTACCATGTGCAGATTATGGACGGCGACATCATCGCTCGCATTCGGCAGTACAAGGACTACATCGGCCACTACCACACCGCCGGCAACCCGGGCCGCTGTGAAATCGACGACAAGCAGGAAATCAACTACAAGCCAATTATGGAAGAGATAGCCCGCACCGGGTACCTGGGCTACGTCGGCCAGGAGTTCATCCCGACCGGCAATCCCTACAGGGCGCTCAAAGAAGCCGTCATCCTGTGTGATGTGTAGTCTGTGAAAAGTGGTTCTGCTCCGCTGAAAATACGTAAAAATTGTCATTCTGAACGAAGCGCAGCGAAGTGAAGGCGAAGATCCGCTAAGGCGGGAATCTCTTCCTCGCTAAAAATCAAGGTCTCTTTACTCACCCACGATGGGTGACAGCCTCAAGCGAGTTCCGAAAAGCTTGTCCCCGAGAAAGCGGGGATCGGGACGAGCTTGGGGATGGCTTGCAGCAACTACCAGTAACCACCATGTATATATCGTTTTACAAACCAATAGTGATTCGTGGCTCGACTCACTACTCAACAGTTAAATCCGGGTTATCAGGCCCAAAATGCTTGAGCAATACGATTGGGTCGGTTTTTGAGGGATTCGTGATTTTCGCCCCCTCTTTGGCCGCCTGCTCGCTGACAAAGTATTCGTCATGGGTCAGTTGGCCGTACCTGATAAGCGCAGGGGTTTCAATATCCCACACGCCCATTGTGCCGTGACCCTGCATCGTAATAAAGCCATAGGCGGCGTTATCCTTGATAGTTACTGTCCGACCCGGCAAAACTGTAAGCTCTTTGGCGCTGAAGGACGTTGACTTATAGCATATCCAATTCTCGATATAACCATCAGCCTCCATCTCTTTGACTGACCGGACTGGTTTGGGACGCATAAACCGGTTCGCCGCAAAATTCGGGTCAACGTTCAGGTCCCAGTCGATCACTGCGAGCAAATGGTCAACATCGCCCATTTTCTCTTTCGGCGTGTCCTTCCAAAGCAGCTCTTTGGGGACAACCTGATGGTGTGGAACCGACTCGTACATGGCAAACACGTCTGATGCCTTCTGTGGCTCATAGGTACACAGGCTACCCGGTGCATGCAGGACGCCGGGCGGGACATCCCAGCCGGTGCCAACTTCAAGCCGGTACGCTGCAGAAAGATTCGTGATCTTGTTGTCGCCCTTTTCAAAGTCCAGCAGGGCCTGGCGTACCTGCTCTTTCGTGGTGCCGGGCTGGAGACCGAAGAACGTGTACGGAAAATCGCCGCCGTAGTTATTCGCCTGCGGCGGGAAATAATACGCCTCCGGCTTGCCTAACTGCCCCGTCAGCGCCGCATGCTTGTCCCGATGATGTATATGATGCGGCAAAGCACCCTTATTGTCGAAAAACTTCGAGTACATCGGCCATCGCTCGTGTTCCTTCCACAGCCTGTCTCCAATGAGCTTGCTTTTTAACTCGGCAACAGCATCCAGCAGCCGCACTTTCTCGACCTTGCCGCCATTCTCAAAAACAATGAAGCTCAATCCTTCATCAGGAGCTGTCAGAGGGCCGTTGTCCGCCGGCGTAGTTGATGCAAACCACCGTTCATCAATACCGCCACGTTCGCCCCCCAGCTTATAATAGTCATCCGGATGGAGCTTAATACGCCTACCCGGCACACAAAAAGAACGCGGCACCCAGTTCGGTGCCAGCCGAACGATTCCTTTTCCCTGTTCAAGTGCTTTGTTTGCGATAGAATTAGCAGACATAAATTCTCCTTACTTCGCAATTGCATAAGAGCATAAGTTGTAAGTGCACAAGTTATAAACTACTCGAGTGCTTCCACTCCCATGCTCATGCTTTTTTCACTGTTTCCCATTTTTTATTTTTCGCTGATGTCAGCACTGCATCACAGACATACTGTGTCGCAAGGGCTTCCCGGAAGTCCGGCGATGTCGACTTGCCCTCGGCCATGTTCTGCAAAAAGTCAGCCACCTGGTGGACGAACGTGTGTTCGTAGCCAATCTGCAGACCCGGGACCCACCATTTATCCATATACGGCATATCGCTGTCCGTGACGTGAATTGATCGCCAGCCTCGTATGATTGATTCGTCGCTGTGGTCGAAGTAGCTGAGACGATGCAGGTCATGGAGGTCCCAGGCGATGGAGGCCTTTTCTCCGTTGATCTCGAAGGTATAAAGGGCCTTGTGGCCACGCGCGTAGCGGGTGGACTCGAAGTTGCCTAACGAGCCGTTGCCAAAGTGACAAAGGAAAGTGCAAGCGTCATCGATACCCACCGGCTCGACCTTCCCCGTTTCAGCATGCATGCGTTCTTTAATAAAGGTCTCCGTCATGGCACACACGTCGGTGATGGGCCCGTTTTGCCACATAGCCGTGTCTATGCAATGGGCCAGAAGGTCGCCGGTCACGCCTGAGCCGGCTGCCTTGATGTCCAGCCGCCAAGTGGCCATCCCGCCCTGCGGCACATTTGCCGAGATGGTCCAGTCCTGTAAGAAATTGGCCCGATAGTGAAATATCTTCCCCAGCCGACCTTCGTCGATGAGCTGCTTGGCCAATGTCACGGCGGGCACTCGGCGATAGTTGAATGAAACGAGGTTGGGCACACCAGCCTCCTCGACAGCCTTGACCATCTGCTCAGCCTGCGAAACATTCAGCGCCAGTGGTTTCTCACAACAGATTGCCTTGCCGGCCTTGGCAGCAGCGATAGCTATCTCGGCATGCAGATTGTTCGGCACACAGATTTCCACCACGTCGATGTTTTCATCCTCGACCACCTTATGCCAGTCGGTAGTGTGCGACTTGTAGCCCCACTGCTCGGCAAAGGCCTTGGCCACCTTATCCTCCAGCCCACAGACAACCTGTAAGACCGGATCGTACGGGACATCGAAAAAGTTTTTAACCTTGTGGTAGGCATTCGAATGCGTTCGGCCCATAAAGCCGTATCCAATCAGTCCAATATTAAGTTTTTTAGTCATTGTATTGATTCCTTATTCAAGTTCTTAGGCTAGAAAAAGCATATGAGAATCACCAATTCCGAATTCACAACTAAGACGTCCACCCATGCGCCGCCCGCACTTTGAGCATCACATCGAGGATCGCGTTCCACGTATCCTGTGTTTCGAGCATTGCGTTGGAGAACATGCACCCGTCCCAGCAGATGTGCTGGATGCCGCGCGCCGCGGCGTCCTTAAGCCAGTAGCCTGCGCAGCGGACGATGTCGAGCTTGCCGTTGGGGTCGTCGGCTGGGCAGTGCTTGCCCGTCTTGTCGTGCGAACCAGCGCCGTGTACCTCGCCGTCGTTCTGCGCCACGTGGAAGTCGATAGTCCAGGGCCGCAGCTTGTCGACCATCGTTTCGTAGGCGGCGTAGAACTCCTCGTC
>DATKYR010000292.1:0-47335 GCA_035528395.1 Sedimentisphaerales bacterium | reverse complement strand
GACCACCGGAACAGGTACTACTACCTTAAAGGGTGATGTGACTACAACGGCAGCAGCGGGCCTTGATATATCCAATAATGCCATTGTACTTGATGGTCTTAATGTAGTAACAACTAACTCGGGCATAGTGAGATTCAACGGGCCGACAGACCTAACCACAGCAGCTACAGACATTGACGCTGACGGTACAATAACGTTTGCCAATACATTGACGTCATCTAGTGGGAGCGGATTGGGCTTAACGCTGGAGTCAGACGCAGACATAGATTTTGATAATACGGTAGGAGCAGGTGCAAACAATGAGTTGGGCGCGATATTGATAGATACAGCAGTAAATGTAGAGGCAGATAGTACCATAGAGACAGCGAGTTTGGTTCAGGCCGCAGGAACAGGCATAACGACCTTGCATGATGATGTAACAGCGGCTGTAGAAATTGAATTGAACAGCAACACTACAGTGGCAGATGGTAAGACAATCAAGGCTGGTAACGATTTGAAAATGGGTGCGGGTAAGACATTGACTGGTGAGGGTGACTTGATATTGGAAGCAACCGCTGGAGGAATAACTGAAATCGGCGGTGATAATAAAGTCCAAATTAAGATGGCCGCTGATGATAAGACCCTCACACTGAATCAGAATGATTCAATTGACATGACTAATTTCTATGTGACCAATAAAAGTGATGTTACTGACCTTAGTGCAACTGACCTTGTTGCAAATAGCACCGTTGGTTCAGTTAGCGTAGTATCTGGAGATGATAACCCTGCTGATAAGTGGAAATCCATAACGGCCACCGCTGACAGTGGTATTACACTGCAAGGCATTGGCAATATAACGACAAACGCTTTAACTTCAACGAACGGCAACATCGATATAAAGTCAAAAACAGCCGTGGCATTAAATGGCCTCGTAACAACACAAAATGGCGGCGGTGTAACTGTGACGGCACAGAGTGATGTTACAACACAGAAGCCTATTACCACTGAAGCTCTAAGTGTAACAACGAACAGCAACATTGAAATACGTTCATATAGTGGCGACCTGAATATCAACGACAACCTAACGGCCAAAGGTGGCGGTGTAAAACTCGTTGCTGATGACGGCAATATATATTTGTCCGGCGCATCACTTAATATAATCGGCACTTCTGATGGTACTACAGGTGTTACACTGCCTGCCGGCATCGGCAAGGCAGCAATCGTTATTTGGAGTAAATTAAAGGACTTGAATTTAGGCTCAAATGCTACTTTGACGGCTAATGGGTCGTATGATGATAGCGTATTTGATGACCGTGCAAGCGTTAGCTTCTTACCACCTCCGCCAAATACCGTTGAAGCGGGTGAGCCGATTGATATTGCAATTTATTTAGGTAGTTTCAATCACAGTGTACCGGGAGCCGGAGGCGATTTAACTGTTGACTCCACTGTTTCAATGGCCGCTAATGGCACAATGGTTATTGATGCGTATGATACAGTTCATGCTTTCGGAAGTAACTTTACAGGTTCTGCTCCCTGGAGCGTCATAACAAATCGTTTAGAGGTAGTTTCGCGGCAATCACCAACCTTGGACTACGCTGCACAATACGATACACTACCTCATGCTGATGAGGCTCGTTTAGATATGGCTCCACCCTGGTTTGGAGGCAAAACATATATATTGCGTGGTTTAAAATTATTAGCAAAAGTTCTTGCTAAGATTGAGCCTGTTCCGCTGGTGCTGCCCAAGCCTTTGGCACCGGAGGATCAGGGCCAGGTACAGATCGAGAGAAGAGATGCGGAAGTACTGGGACTGGGAGACAAGCCAGAATTGGCCAGGGCTTATCAGCCGTCGCTTAATACCGACCTGAATCTGGACAAGGCAGCCCAAATACTTTATGTATTGATGCCGATCCTCAGGGACAGCAGCAGGATTGCTATCCTCGACAGAATAGTTGTCGAAATCTGGCAAGATGTGGATCAGCCGATTGCCCCAGAACAAGAGGCTATGATTGCTCAAAGAATTGCGGGAACCCCAGCCGAAGAATGGGTTGCTGCTCTGACGGAGTATGTAGATGTTATGAGCACGATGGTCGGCCGCCCCAAGACAGCATCTGTTCTATGGGTTATGCAAACCTATGTAATACCGCAAGCAGAAGAGGGCTTACTTCAGGACCAGACAGTGGCCTTCCTTGAAGCGCAAATTGATTGAAAAACTTGGTGATTGAGCAACGCTGCAAAATCAAGTGAACTAAAGTGCCTAAAGTGAGCTAAAGTGAACTAAAGTGAACTAAAGTTATCTTTCTTCTTAACTTTAGGCACTCTAAACTTTAGTCACTTTGATCTTGCTTCGGTAGGTTTTAGGTACGTTTTGATGCGCAGCCTGTGAGCTGGTTTACTTGGCCGGCACAACGACGCGGAATCCGACGTCGCAGGCTGTTTCGTTGAATTCTACGATATAATTGGATGGGTCGGTCAGCAGTACGTATTCCGGCGGAGCCAGGCAGGAACCACCGCAGATTACGGACCGGGTGCCATCTTGGCACCATTCCCATACGTTTCCAATCATATCGTAAAGACCCCAGTTATTGGTTTTTTCGGCGTGGTCAACCGGCCAGGCCGAGCCATAAGCTTCTACTTCATGGCTGGTCTTGGTTGAGTCAATCCGAGTTTTCTGTTGAACAAAATCCTCGGGCTTAGCTCCCACTGGCGCAGGGACCTTTTCAGCGACGAGACTCTCTATTTTGTCCCTATTTATTAGTTGATTGTTATAATCATCTGCCACAGCCCTCCAATGACTCCCTCTTACATGCGCGTAGTTTGCAATCTCTGACAGGTTGTTTCCCCAAGGATGTATGTTATCTGTATCTGCCCTGCATGCATATTCGTGCTGTGAAGCGGCGGGTAATTGTCCGCCAAGCCAATTGGCGTAAGATTGTGCTCCGGCATGGGTCACCCACGTCACAGGAATATCATCGTTTCCTTGAATTACATCAAAACTTTTACCGTCCCATATTATCTTACAAGCACGAACCGGATCTTCATATTTACGTGAGCGTATCAGTATATTGTTATTTTGGTCCACAAAAAGAGTAGACAATCCTGCAGTCCTTGCCCTTGCAGCCGGTGTTTTTTCCAGGAACAGCCGATATTGAGCGTTACTTGCTTCAAATATAGCCATATAAAATGGCTCAGGATTGCTGGAGCTGGCGGGGATGAATCTAAGTATCACGCTCGGATCTTTCTTCGATACGATGTATCTTGGCCAGCCGACATTCTTGGTTTTACTGAGGTCGACCGCATGAAAGAAACTGAGCCATTCTGTATCTTCGCTTTTGACTGCCTGTCTTATCTGCTCCCAGCCGGCAATTTCGACCGTCTTGCTGAAGAGTTCTCCGAGTTGGGAAAGCGGCAGTTTGTTTATGACTCCTGTGAGTCTCGAAAACCCCAGGAGGCTCTCGGCGGAACCTTGGACGAATTTAAAAACGGCACTGAGAAGCGGCTCCTTCTCAGTGATAGACTGAAGACGACTGATATTGATAGGCTCAAAATCTGCACTTATTTCCGTTGTTGTGGCAAAAACGAGACGTTGGATTTTGCCTTCCGACAATTCCAGAAACTTACAGTATTCAGGCTTGATTATCGACCTGACCGCCGCTTCATGATTAAGCAAGGTTTCCCAGAGATTACTACATATACTCGTATCAAACTTTTCTTTGTTTTTTTCGATAGCAGGTAACGCGAGCATTGCGTTTATTTGCTGCGCGGTTTCAGTAAGCTTGTCATACTCTTGTTTGAGCTTTTCGACTGATTGTTCTGCAGAGCCGGTCTGTTTGCCGCCGAGCGCTTTTTCAAAAAGTTTTGTGATGCCGGTAATTCTCGAAACGAGATTCTGTTTTGAAGCGCCGGCTTGCTTACGGCGGAGCTCATCTTCAATAAGCTGTGTGATTCCCGTGATTTTGTCGTTCCACTGGTAGCCCTCACGCGGGTCTTCCACTATCTTGTAGTCCTCGACCTCTTTTGACCAGGCCTCGACGGTCACCTCAAGGTTGTTGCTTGATATCGAAACATAGGACTTATAAATATCACTTTCCGCCCAGAAAAGGTCTTTGCGGAACTTATCCTTTTGCCAATCCTCTTGTGATACATAGTCGGCAAGTTTGTTAGTAATATTCTCAAGCGCCTCAAGCTCCACCAACGTTTTCCGGCTGTTGATTTCCGTGGAAACAAAGCGGGTGATATCAGCAAGTATCTTGTCCTCCGCGTGATTCTGTTCGACGGTCTTTCTGAAACGCTCGATGCTTGCCTTCTTGAAAATTATCTCACGTTCAAGCGCGGTCTCTGCAAGCATTGTTAAAAGCTTCCCTTCGCGGTCGGTGTCTCCAATTTCTCTGAATTTGCTTTTCAGCCTTTCCTGAATGCGCCTGTCAATATCGAAGTCTTCAGTTTCGGTCGGCCACGGCGGGTTCAAAAGCTCGCCAAGCTTTAGCCAAGCAGCATACACTGCTTCGGTGTACGATTCATCTCCAAGAGCTATATCTGCAAGTTTCTGTCTATCATTGGATTCTTCGATCTCTACAAGCCTCGCGAGCCTCTCAGTCAGAATTGCAAGTACCTCGCTAATTTTCGCTTCTCTAATAGTGGTGGTGTTTCGCCACTTCTCCCACAATGATCGAATGTTTTCATCAATTTCCGGCAGCTCGTCACTTAGAAGATAGCAACCGTCGAGACCGTCCTCTATCTTATTAAACGCTTCCAGGATTCTACCGAAATCATTCCGCCGCTTTTCAAATTCAGAGAATTTGTTTCGGCGAAACTCCTCGAGCAATGGGTCACTTATATCCGGAACCTCGTTATGCAACGGCACTTTTTCTAAAATACTTTCTATCGTTTCCTTTCTTTCTTCATCATAAACTTCTTTGAGTTGTCTGTTCCAACCTTTTTCTTCCAGTTTAGCATCAATTTGTGAAGGCAATCCTCTCAGTAATTCTTCGTCTAATTTGACAAGGTTTTCTTTTGTATCTTTAATTCTTTTCCGGAGAGTTTGGTATAAAATCTTGTTTTTATCAAGTTCGTCTGCTGTAAGTCCCCTGATCACTTTGTCTCGCAGCTCAATCCACTTCTCATTTAATGCTTCAGACGAGGCGATCCGTGAGTCTTCACTTATCCTCTGGACCCATTCTTTGGGTGTTTCTATCAAAGAGATTGCTATTTCGTTGATTTTCACAATGACAGGCTGGAGGTCATTAATCTTCTTGTTAATCTCATCTTGTTCTTTTTTTATGCCTCTGAATTTTCGCATTGCTTCAATATCCGGCTGCACTTGCTCCAGATTCTTTGCACATTCGTCAGCAGGTTGGGGATTGTAGCCTTTTGCTTCTTCAATATTATTCCTGGTTCGATTGACTAATTCATCGAGCTCATCACGCGGATCAGGAACCAGAAAATAATAGTCCTTAATTATATCAAGCCTTTCAGCGAAAGTTTTGTCCGTTAAGGTTTCTGTAGAGTCATTTCCATGGTCATTTAGAAAAGCCTCTTTATCAGCCTTTTGCCAAATATTTTCAGTAGATTTAGCAAGATTATCGACTGAGCGGCTTATCTGTTCAAGTTCGCGATCGAGAATACCCATATCGGCAGAAGCAAGTTTTGATTGGATATAATCGGGATATTTTGCAAGAATTGGGTCACCAATATTTTCGACAGTCTTCTGGTTTTCTTCGAGTTTTTGCCAATCATCTTCAATTAATTTGGTAAGTTTATCGGCCTGGCTGCTTATCTGTTCAAGTTCGCTGCCGAGGATATCCAGATCGGCAGAAGCAAGTTTTGATTGGATGTAGTCGGGAAATTTGGCAAGAGTTGGGTTACCGGTGCTTTTGATAATGTTCTGGTTTTCTTCGAGTTTTTTCCAATTATCTTCTATAGACTTGGCAAGTTTACTGCTCAACTGCTCTCTTTTCCACAGTTCATCACGGAGTTTTTTGTAGATGTCGTTAACGTCTGCTTCGCCGGCCTCGCCGAGAACCAAAGCTGGTTCCTGGTTAACGTAATCACGAAATCGAGAAAGGATCGGCTCGCCAGCTATTTCAACAGCTTTCTGGTTATCTTCGATCTTTGTCCAGAGAGACTTAATATCATCCAAACTGGGCTGAAGCTCGAGGATTTTAAGCACATTTTCGACAGCAATGTTTGGGTCGGGTTTTACATCATCGACCAAATTTTGGAGATATGTGGCAGACCTTTGCCAGCCCCGTTTTGTGAAACTATCTGCAGCATCATATATCTCTACCAGCAAAGGCCATTTCTGATACTCTTTTCTGTCTACCGGCGAGTTGGGGTCGTTGTAGAATCTGAACGAGTTTGGGTCGGCTTTTGGGTCAAAGAAGTACTTGATATTTTCAATTGCTATAAGTGCATTGATAGTTTTGTTTTCCTTAATATTGAAATCGTCGATGTCTTCTTCGGTCTCGATTTTGTTTAGGTCCTGTTCCAGAACATTGTTATCATACGCCACTTCATAGGGATACGACGCTTCGTTGACTTTTTTCACTATGATGCTCAGATATTTATTGCTCTTCCATAATTTTTCTTTTTCATTGCCTTTAGGCAATCCTAAGTCACTCCGCAGACCTTCGACCAAGTCCACATACTCTGCAAATAACTGCTTCCAATCTCTTATGTTTGCAGACTTGGAAGGAAATATGTCTGGTCTTATAATCAAGATAGCAACACAGGCAATGACTATAAGGCCTGCAGCGATAAGCAAGCGACGGGGTGAAATGACCGGTTTTATTTTTTTTAATCGAGCCAGCTCTTCAATGAGCGTCTCAACAGTCATCGAACCTGGCTTAATGTGGGCATTCAACAACCGATTGCACAGGTTTCTCCAATCCTTTGCCAGTTTTCCCAGCTTGGCCCACTCCTTTGTGTCAGGCACTTGCCAGCCGTCCACGGCAGGCGACGGTCGGTGAATTATAAGCTGATAAATGAACTCCGCTATGTCCCGAAGATCGCTGTCCCAGTGTACTGCCGTATCGATGTGTTCTTCCGGCAACGGATCAGACAATGCTATTTTCGCCTGCGAAATATCTCCCTCGCCGGCAATGAGAATATTAGTAGCTTTGAGATTCCCGTGTGGTCGCCCGCATGCTTGTTTTAACTCAACCAAGCCCTTGGCGACCGACTCGACAATCTCACAAAGGGCTTGTGTGGTAAGCGCGACACGAACATCAATGAGTTGTTGAAGCGAATGGTCGTATTTATCCGTGACGTAAAATGCTCCATCAGGGATTGAGCCGCACTCATAAATGGGTGCCCAATATTGAGCATCACCTGCGGCAGTTTTTTGCTGGACGTGAGCACTGCTGAGAAACAGTTCAGATTCGTTTTTTACTTGTTCTGTTTCCAGCAGAAAAGTAGAAGGCTGAAAAACCTTGATGGCAAATTTTTCTGCAGGATCGTCTGCAGCCCGCCCACTATAAAGTACAGTAAATCCACTGTGGTGAAGCTCATGAACGGTCTCATAGCGGCCAATGCTTGTCATTCATCCCTTACCTTTCTAAACCGAAATGGGACCAAATTCTAACCACCTTTTTATTTCGGAATGGTCAAAGGAACAATATTGCCGCCTTCAATCCTTATATTGATTGTTGTTGGACGCAATCCCCAATCTTCGGAACCTATAGCAGGCAATATCAGACGCCTTGCATCGGCGTTACCAGGAAGATCGGAAAATATGCCTCGCAGGTCTGCCAAAACAAACAAGTACTCAGCTTTCCTGCTTTTCCACACACCCTGAATGGAATCTTTTTTGGCGAGGGCTATTTCACAGGGCCCTTGTCCGAATTTGATCACATGTGTATAGGCTTTAGCACTTTTTCTCAGTTCGTTTTCGGGTGGTGTCCAGTATTCGGTCATTGACATCGTTTCCCAAGTATCCTTCTCGTACCTGTTGACTCCTACCAGATGAACCTCTACGGATTTTTTACAAATGTCATCGGCTGCTATTACGTTAACAACTTGCCGAGAGCATCCTCCCGCCAGTAGGCCAACCAAAAGCAATCCACACACTTGACCTTTCAATAATCCTGTTTTCATAGTAAACTCCTTATCATTTCTTATAACTATTTGTCCAACATTTCCTTAGTTCGACAGCACTACTTTGGTTATGTATCTCCCGCTGTGAATGCTTATCTATGTGAGGTACCTTTGGATCACGCAGGAGATTTCCTGATTAGATTTCCAGTCTGCGACGATCAGGCTGCGAGTTCTTAATATCAGGTTGTCCAAATCAGCGATCGTTCGTTCAAAAACCTTGTGAAGACCTCCTTGTTGAGCATCGCCGTAATCTTTACATTCGGTGTCCGGACCTAATCCAGGGAACATTCGCAAGATAATGGCCAGTGTTGTCCACCACAGTTCAGAAGGAATGAGACTAAAAGCCTCGTCAGATGTTATCTTATCGAAGGTTAAATGGTGGGGCCCCAACGACTCAAGCCATCGGTCATCCTTGTTGAATCTATCGCTTATACGCATCTCCAAGCTTGTCGATTCATCATAATCGGCTTCAATTTGGCGGGGCAGACTTAGCGTTTCATCAAGGACCACAGGCAGACTGTTGGTATTATCAACAAGAAGAATTCTTACAGCTATAACAGCTAAGGAGTATAGGTCACAGGGGCTGCTCAAAAGTGGTATAACCTCAAATGTTACCTCAGGTATTGGTACTCCTTCAGCGGCGCGCAAATCCGAGACCTTGGTATCATCCATATTCTGAGCTACTGTTCGAAATCGCCATTCGCCAGGCGCCATTGCCGAATCTGATTCGAGATGAGCGTAAAGATTGACCTGGCCACAAGCAAGATTAAGTCGAAACCAGACAAGATCGTTTCTCGTCATCTCGATGCGTTCCTGGGTTGTAAACGTACCCTCAATAGATGTTGTATCACTGGTGTCGGGTAAGACCTGGCGTATGCGAATAGATGCCCGTCCTTTTGTCGGTAGAGAGGTAACAAGCGGACGGTATATCGATGTTCGGCCTTCAACTGCGGGCAAAAAGTATTGTAGGTCGCTCCTTTCTATCGCCAACGGAATCGCATCACCCGGGTCGCTGAGCAAGGCCCTGGCCGTCCACAAAAAAGGTAACCCACGTCCTGGTTCTCCAAGCTTAACTTGCCAGCTGTCCGGACTAATATTTAGAAGCGGCCGTTGAAGATGATAGACCATAGAATGCACCGAAGATACAATATCGGCAAGTAATCGAAGCTTCAAGTGGAATGTTTCAACCAGTCGGCCGCATTGACCGTGGGCCTCCAGGAAAAGTCGACCATCAGCAGTCAAAACGGCTTCATCCTTCCTCAATGCGTTGAGCTGCTCATCGAGGTCGAGTATGGACCTTCCATGTTTTAGTCCGTCCCATGCAGCGCCACTGAGAATGTCAGTAAAAGCTTCCAGCCCAATTGGGATATGCTTTTTTACCAGCATCAAGCCAGCTCCTGGATTCAATGAGACGATATGAGCGGAGTCACCACAAATCTCGGACAGCGCTTTTGTGGAAGCGTTCGTTGGTGCTCCAGAGGTAACGGGCACAAGTTGTGACTCTTCGCCTAATGCCTGTACATACAAATAGCGATGCAACGAACCGGCATAGCCTGGTAAATTCTTTTGCTGGAGCAGACCTTCATCCATGCACAGCTTCCAGTGTGTCCCAGAGTTAGGGTCTATCGGATGGACCGGTGAACGTGCAGAGATATCCAGAAATGTCGGCAGGGGATGTTCAGACTCCCAGCCGGTTTTCACTATTGCGGCTCCTTCGAGATATTCAAACGCCTGAGATTGTTGACGCCAGCGATTATCCAGCATGGCGTTTGAAAGTGATTGGCAAGCCGCTGATGCTGTGTTAATGAGGGTTTCGGTGTTCTGAATCCAAAGTTCCAGCCACTCCAATACCTGGCTGGAAGCGTCAACGATGCATCCTAAGAATGCTTTAGCGTCGATCGTATCACGAAGCACGACAAGGTGACCACCTACAGGGTCAGGCTTTGGTCTTACAAGAACGCAAATCTTTAGCGCCGCAGCTTTCTGGTCTTCGGCAATTGGTATAACAACATAATCCTTCGGTAGCGTTGCAAGACCACTGTTTGGTTTGGAAGATGACACAGGCAACTCGTCTTAATAACAATCAATTCTATATTTTTTTATATAATAATCCACGCACCCACATGACTGCAAGTACCTTTTTAAGGGTTTTCGAGAATTCTACCGATTAATACCACGCTGTCAAGTGGAATTCAATATTGCACAAGTGGTTTTTGGAGGTCGCATTTAGAGGATAAGAAGCAAAAGACAATCCACATTGAAAGAATCCTCCGGCCGGCCGCCAGGGAAGATAGGGAGCTCCATCCACCTGAAACGCCCAAAGAGAAAGTCTCTGAAAAGCTCCTGTCCAAGTTTAAAAATATATGTGTAAAGACACATAGCCCTCAGGGAATATCTGTTTTCATTGTCCCGGGGTTGTTGATCGAGATGACGCCTGCCCAGGTGCACATGCACTTGCTCGTGTCGTTCAGGGCCGGCATGTTGGCGATGAGCACTGTCGGTGAGCCGGGCGCCCACGGTGCGGGTATGACCGGCACGCACGGAGCAGGGGTCGGGACCCCGAGGGCGGCTGACGTGGTTGCTATCACGGCCGGGTTTGTCGGCGCATTGCACATACTGAAGGGCGGGATATTCACTACCGGTTTGAAGTCCATGATGTTCGCCGCCGGCATGTTCTCAACCACTACCCGGTTGACCGGCAGGACTATCAGTGACGACGGGGCCACCCCGAAACTGCACTGCATCATCGCACCCATGACTACCTGTTTCGCCATAGCAGGATACTCCTTCTTATCCGTACCTCTCTCATGGGTATTTTTTCACCTTTGATTAAAATCATATAACAGTTACTTATTTTTTCATTTATAAAGTCCAGTCCCCGTGTTTTTAGAATAAGCATTGCAGACCTGACATCTTTTTACTATTGTTTACGGCGGTTCATTCTCCCACCAGCGCTTGGGCTGGGGGGCCGAGCACGGGCGGCAATGGATGCGAAACCGAATCACCTACTCGAGCGGGTGGTCCTTTCGGCATAATCTAATCTCCTCAACCCAAGCACGCCATCGGACACGTGTGCATATCGGTTAATCGTGCTGCCGGCGGCATCTCAAATTCTCCTATTATTCGCCATTATCTTTCAGAATAATTTTAAATTATATCAAAAACCTATCAGCCTGACAAGGTTCCCCACTACTGTTTAATATCACTATTCAAGCCATCCCACAAGCACTTTTGACATGACTTCCCCGGAAACTGCCAGCGTGAAGATTTTTTGTCGCATGTCCGAGGCGCCAACTATCTTTAGTGGATCTACGCGAAACCTACTTAGATTCGTGCCAGTTGGTAGCTGAGTGACATCGACCGATACCCAGCCTAACCTACGGTCGCGGTGGTTGAAAGCGAGCAGCGTCAGATAGTATGGAGCGGCTTTTGCCCTCTGGCTTGCGATGTTTGCAGGATCGGGAGACCAAGCACCGTATATTTTTGGGTCGCTGGGCTGCGTAGATGGCGTGAGCGCTATTTTATTGCCAGCGGCTAAGGGTGGAACTGGAAAATCTCCGAACTCGATGATTTCCGACGGTCGCTGGGTTGAGAGTAAATCCTCTGCAGACCTCGAAGGATTCGCCGGAACCTGTAAGGTCCGGATGGGTGAGACCACATCATCAAGCCAGAGGAAGACGTAGTAGGTATTTGCTATAGGCGGCAACCGAAGTTGTTCGGCCAAGTCCACGTTGAAGTACACCTCGACGCTGAGCAGCTTGGAGTCCTCTCCTGTCAGTCGCTTTGCCACTTCGTCATCTGTCGCCGATATCAGCGGTGCCGCATCGTACCTCTCGGCAACACCGTAATACACTTGACCGGTCACTGCATCCACGGCAACAATCAGTGTCGCACCGGGAATGCGCCCACCATAGCGCTCGCCATAGCCTCCGGGCAAGCGCGCGCTGGCCAGTAGAGCGACGGTTGGGCCTCCAAGACCGTGGGCAGGAACCAAGTTGAAGTCAAGCCCAAAACGGTTTTTTTGAAGTTGCGGCGAGTCCCGCTGAACCCCATACCAGACAGCCCGTGGAATCTCTATCAAGGACGGGGCTGAATGGTTGCATGATGGAATCGTGCCAGCCATCACAACCGGCAGCACAAAGAATAGGAACATATTACGGTTTAAACTGGCCATGAAGCATCACCAAGAGGTAGGCGTAAGTTTGGCGAGGTCGAGCACAAACACATCAGACCTCACACTATCAAAAGTCGCAAGGATAAAAACTTTCTGTGGCGTTTTAGGGGCTTCCATGATCCGGAATGGATCAAACTCGAACTTGCCTCTACTTTTCAACATAACTTCTTCCGGAACAAACAGCGAACACCATTGCATGACACGGTCGAGGTGGGAACGCACGAAGATGTTCAGCCGGGATGGAACAGAATTCGGTAAGGGTGGCTTTTCGCGAATCTGAGCGGTATCTAGGGCTGCAAATACCGAGATACCAGGATCAGAGGCTACGGTATTCCGCGACACCTTCGCGTGCAAAGCAATTTTCGCTGGTCCGGGCTCAGGTGAATGCTTGGATTCCTTGAATTCGATGACCTGAGCAGCATTTACTACAGGATGAGCCTCGGGGTTGTGAGGTCTATTCGGATTGGCTGGGACTTTGACCATGTGCACTCTTGTTACGAACTCATCTAACCAGCAGAAAACATGATAGGTACCCTCTGTGGGGCCAAGTGAAAGCTGGTAACCAAGGTCGAGGTTGAAGTAAGTCTCAAGCGAAAGCAACTTTGGCTTCCCGCTCCCAGCGTCCCTAGGTTCAACGATAACGGGAGTGAGCGGGGTGGCATTAGCATCTTCAGGTTTGCCACGGTAGAGTTGACCGCTGGTTACATTTATTGCTAAGATCTCAGTCGCTCCTGTCACACGGCCCCCGTACATCTCCCCGTAGGTACCGGGAAGACGTGCGGCCCCGAAGAGCGCAAGAGTAGGACCATTTGGGCTGTTGGCTGGGCGTGTCTCGAAGCAAAGCGTGAAACCCTTGTCTGGCAATTTTGGCGACGTAGTCTCGCTGCCGTACCAAAGCAGCTGCGCTAGTTCGATTGTCTGAGCATTGGTCATAGTATCTCCTTAGATTGGACTGTCTCCTCGAATCGGCAATGTCTTAAGCTTGCGCCCTTTAAGGCCGTCACCACACTTCGAGCAGAACTTGTATTTCGTGAGGTTTGATTCCCACATCACGCACTTATTGCTCAACTCGTGACAATGTGCGCCGTCTTTATAGTACCAAGATCCCGGAGAATTGCGTTCGGTTCCATCTGCCAAAAACTTCGGTGCCAGGCCAAGATTATGTCCGATTTCGTGAATGAAAGTATTACTTGTACTATTTTTCAGGTCATTGCCACTGTATGTTCTCTCACGCCAGCGAATTGCCACTGCAGTGGAATCGCCCCAAGCCAATCCAGAGAGTGGCGTGTAGTGAACGATTGAGATGGCTAATTCTAGTTTCGTCACTCCGCTCGGAAGATTCGGACCGGCGCCAAGACTCAGGATATTAGTGAAGTCATACTGAATCGCATAGTCTTTTTGATTGCCTCCAGTGGTGGTCAGCTTTAATTTCTTCCCGTCGTTGGGCGAGGGAACGTTCTGCTTGGGTTGGGCCGTCTCTACAGCACCCACCATTTTGTAGCAAGTAAGGGAGACGTTCCCTTGAAACCAATCATCTGGATTAAAAGCCTCGTTGGCACCGGTAATATTTATTTGGCCTTTTAGATTGGAGAGTTGATATAATTTTGTCTGCGGGTTGCGATTAGCACCCACTGTGTCTAGAACGATTACGTGGACGTAACGATCGGCACACCCTGCTGGCGGGTTGCGCATAGACCCCGCGTATGTTTTCCAGGCCGCAAACGTCCGTGGTGACACTGCACGCTTGTGCGCGGGGGAACTGTCGCTTCCTGTTGTCACTAACTCAACGAAGTGCCGCTCATACTCACCCTCTACCTTATTGAACTCGCAAACATTCGCATAGGTGCTAGCGCCGCTCGGTCTCTTCATGCAGTCTACCTCGTAGTATACTCGCCGCCAGACAACGTACCAGCCAGCTCTGAGTTTTCTCCCAGAGCCTTTACCTTCATTCTTCTCATCGGCCTGAGCAAAAATCCTAAATTTGTCTCCACCATATTGCGAAAATTTAAACTCGACCACTTTTGTCCAGCCATCCTTATCAATTTCAGAATATCTTGGGCTTCCGAGCATTGATATTTCTGAGGAGTAAAAATTCTCCTTTTCACTTCCTGTCAGGCCCGTTTTATTGCCTGGATCTGCTTTCGAAGACCAATAAACTTTCTTTCCAGCCAGTGAATCTTTCTTTTTTTTGTCAACCCATTCAACACGAGCTTTAAGACGGACAAATTGACCATATTCAGGGTGGGCCTTGCTTTTTTCCACCTTGTTGTCCAAGTTTATGTATTGCTTGTAAGCACCCTTATCCTTGTCTTTTCGTTTTATGTTGCCTTGAATTGTTTTGGGCGGCTTCCGAGGCTTTTTCGCCGGGCCCTGAACCGAGTATTCTTTGCCATTGTGTGTTATTACTTCAATCAGTTCAACTATTCTGATTTGTAACGGACACAACTCCTTCTTTTTATTGACTTTCTCTTTCCGTCTTTTCTTTGAACCCTTTTTTGCTCCGGCGCGTTTTTCGCCCTTGTTTTTCCGTTTTGTTGTTCTTTTTTTCTTTTTGCCCATAGCTGTTATCTATTGTAAGCGCTCAGGATTCAATAAGCCATTCATCCAGAAAGGCAATTGCTTTCTTGTAAAGTTGTTCAATTCTTGCAGCTTCGTTGATAGTAGATTCGTCCTTCAAAACGGTTGCAGCCCAGGGGAATTGAGGGTCCGTATCAAAACCGCTGCCAAGCATAAACATAAGTACGATGTACAGTACCACGCCCCTCTGGCTGGTTATATTATAGCAATGGGACGATTCTTCCCCGTATCGAATAAAATTAGGCAGTGCAGCATGTCCAACTACTTGACATTTCTCAGGCCAGATTCTCTGAAGAAATGAAACAGTTGTGTTTTTGATATCCTCAGAACGAGTAAGGGGTAGTTCTTCAAAGGAGATATCGCTGAATTCGTCAAGTGCATTTACCAGGTATTCATCTTCCGGGCCTTCGATCCGATCGAGATACTCGATTGCCTGGTCGTAAAGCTTCTCGACTTGCCCGACGGGCTCTGCTATTGATTCATCCTCTATTAATTCATCCTCCATTGATTCATCCTCTATTAATTCATCCTCCATTGATTCATCCTCCATTGATTCCTCCTGGAGGATCTCCGCCGCCCAGGGCAATTGCGGGTCGGTATCGAAATTACTGCCAAGAAGCAACATCAGGTCAATATACATATTAACATCCGGCTCGGTTTCGAAACCATGAGCCTCCGCCCGGTCTACGCCGTATTCAATCACTTTGCGGACTACACTTTCACCGAGTGCATCATATTGTTCCGTGAAGAATTCCCTGATGTGTTCGACCATACTGTCTTCAAATCTCTTCAGCGATATCTTACCCAGTTCTTCATATTGTTCTTTTCGAATTTTCAGCATATCTTTCTCTATTACCTACTACGCTTGCGTAAGAGTTACTTTTTCTGCTCGTACTTTCTCGCCGTCAGACGTAAAACTCAAAAGTACGGACGAGTCCTCGTCCTCCATAATATAACTGCCGACCGGGCCGAAGACAATCTTTATTTCCTCGGCATTGCAAGTTAGTAGATAAACTCTCAGCACACGCGGGTCATAATAGCGGAAAAATATGAGTTTGTTCTCGGGGCTGTAAACCATCAAAAACCTGCGGAAATGCTTGCGCATGTCACGAATATTGACTTCGGCAGGGGTTATAGCAAAGATGCCCCAATGCTTGCCCCAGCCTTTTTCGCAAATTAGTTTGGTAAAGGGGTGGTCGTATTCCAGTTTGACCAGATACGGTGCGACTGCGGCCATATCAGGCTCAAGCTCGCCGCGGTACAGGCAGATGTTTTCCGGCTCGTGCTCCCAGAGCAACTGCGGCAATTGCTCTATAGAAGCACCGTCGAGCACTGCGTAAACATTGGTCTCAGGCCGTGAAAACAGATATTTGAGAAGCGATTTAGCTGCAATTTTTTCGTTCATTAACTTCACCTCGACCCGCCGACTCATTAGCCAGCTTGTTGTTTTGCTTTTTCACACTCTTCACAGAATGGCGTGCCGTCTTTTGCAGCCTCCTTCAACACAGTTGCCTGTGGGCTGAACTGTACCGGCGTGGGCGGTTCTGGCGGCCTGGGTGGTTCGCTCGTCTGGCCTGGGTCTGCAGTGGCCGCTTCTTTTGGTTCCTTGGGCGCATCGGGCTTACATCCCGCACCTGAGCCGGCAGATCCACCGCTGTTGATATTCACAAGCGTACCTGAGATTGACACGCCGGCTGGGCCAAGGTCAACGAATGAACTGCCGGCCTTTATGCTCAACTGAACCCCGGCTTCTATGACCACATTCATTCCGGCCTTAATATGGATATCGCTTCCCGCTTCAAAGCCATAATTGCTGCCTGCTTTTTCCTGTATGTCTGAGCCGGCCTCGATGGATATCGTGCCGTCTATCTTTTCGTTCTGGTTCCCCTTGACTGTCAAATGCTTATCGCATTCCACCAATTCGAGCTGGTCACTCTTAACAATCAGATGCCGTTCTTTGCCAATCAACTCCCTGCTATCGTTTTTGATGCGGACATCTTCATCCTTTTCAGCATGAATGAAAATCTGCTCCTCGCCTTTTTTGTCTTCAAAGCGGATTTCATTGAAGCCCCCCCCGCCATCGCTGGAATTGGACTTGATAGTCGACATCGTCTTATTGCTCTTCGGGTCATACGGCGGCATAGCCTGGGCATTATAGACCCGGCCGGTTATGATCGGCTGGTCGGGGTCGCCCTCGAGAAACTCAATAATAACTTCCTGCCCGATACGAGGAATATACATCGCTCCCCAATTCTTACCGGCCCAGACCTGCGCGACCCTAATCCAGCAGGAGCTGTTTTCGTCTGCCTCGTTGTAACGGTCCCAGTGGAATTGGACCTTCACTCGGCCATATTCATCAGTCCAAATCTCTTCACCGGAAGGGCCGACAACCATTGCCGTCTGCGGGCCTGGAATTGATGGCTTGGGAGTGATACGCGGCGAACGAAACGGCTGCGTGGAATCAGCAGCGGTTTTGATAGCGATAGCAGTAAAGCTGCAGGAATAAACGCACCCGCCACTTCCCTCGCCACCTGAGTAGAACTCGCCGGCATCAATATTATAGTTTGCAGAAGTAATCAGATATTCCCGATTCTGGTCCTCCCGAGGATGGTCGGTAAGTGTAAATTTGCAACCCGTACAGATACCCCGGGCGTCAGAGCCCGCCGTAATCACTTCATATTGGGCATGCAACTCCTGGATACGTTTCTTGGTATAACCTTCTCCCTGTTCAAACTCGACGTACTCACCGGGATAATCGTAGATTTCGAACTTTGCGTTGGCGTGGTCACGTTCCACTATCGTTCTGGCTTGAAGAGGCGTATCGGGATTTTTAAAGTCAAAATCGTTCAGAGCATACGAACCAGGTTGAACGCAGGTCTCGACAGTCCAGTCCGAAACGTACTCCTCATCGCTGACTCCCGCATCGGCAGGATGGTATTTGATTTTGTCGTAACCAAGATAAGGTTGATGTGCGCCGGCTGAATCGGCCAGGACCAATGAATGTTCGCCGTTCTTGTGCCTGAAGAAGTAGTATATCCCCTCCTGCTCCATAAGCCGGCTGACAAAATTAAAGTCGGTCTCACGGTATTGCACGCAATACTCCCAGGTGCGGTACTCACCGCTCAAGGAGCGCTCAAAATCCGAGAACCCGCGATCGCCAAAAACCTGCTCAATAATATCAGGGACTGTCATATTCTGGAAGATTCGGCAGTCCGCCGTTCGCGTTAGAAACCACAGCCAGGGTACCATGGTGGCCCGGTAGCGGGCCAGCCCGCCTGAGGTTATTAGCTGGGTGAAGCGGCTGATATAGCCGTTGAAATAGCGAGCCTCGCCGGCCAAAACATCAAGGCGGATGGTCACGTTCTGCCCGACAATGTCCTTAGCTTCAATCTGATCGTCTTCACTGGCTAATTCTAAATCGAACCTGAACGGCCGACCGAGTTGCTCGGTACCGGACATGTTCGTTAGCAAAAGCACATCCTTTCCCAACGGGGTCGCTATCACCAACTCTCTGTTTTCTTGAGTTATTGCCATTAGTAACTGCCTTAAACAGAATTTATTTTACACCAAGCACCGCCTGTCTGCAAGAATTACAGCTTTCGGCGCTAGTGACCCACAGGAAGCCTATCCACATGGGTCTTATTGATTGTAGGGTTACTCCACTATACAGGGCAGATTTGACATTGGACACCATAAAGTCGCTTTTATCTGGTGACACCAATCCCTCCCACCCATATGGGTCCAAATGCCATCTCTTATATAAACCCATTTCACACTGCCTTAGTCAAACGAATAAGTAAACTCGCTGTCTTTGACACCGACATAAACCCGCTTTGCGGTTTTACCTTCCATAAGCCGGGTCAGCAGCTCCTGGCCTATTTCCGGAAGCAGGGTATTGGTCAGGATGGAATCGACCATGCGAGCCCCGCTTTCAACGTCCGTGCACCGGCTGGCAATAAGGTCCACAACGTCATCTTCATAACTGAACGGTATCTTGTGGTTTTGCTGTGTACGACGTCCAATTCGGCCCAACTGCAGGCGAGTTATAAGCTTCAGTGTTTCGTCACTGATTGGATAATAGGGCACGACAACAAGCCGACCGAGAAGGGCTGCCGGAAAGACCTTCAGCAAAGGTTTACGAAGAGCCTTGCTTATCCCTTCGACATCGGGCATTAGTTTCGGATCTTTGCACATATCCATAATCAGGTCAGTGCCGACATTGCTCGTCAGGAGAATGATTGTATTCTTGAAATCGATTAGGCGGCCTTCAGCGTCTTCCATCTTGCCTTTGTCGAATACCTGGAAAAATATCTCGTGCACATCACGATGAGCTTTCTCAACCTCATCGAGCAAAACAATGCTATAGGGGCGCCGTCGCACGGCCTCCGTCAGAATACCCCCTTCGCCGTAGCCTACGTATCCGGGAGGCGAGCCTTTAAGCGTTGAAACCGTGTGGGCTTCCTGGAACTCACTCATATTGATAGTGATTAAGTTACTTTCACCGCCATACAAAGCTTCAGCCAATGCAAGTGCCGATTCGGTCTTGCCCACGCCGCTGGGCCCCACCAGGAACATTACCCCGATCGGCTTGTTCGGGTTTTCTATGCCGGCGCGTGAGGTCCTTATGCGCTTGGCAATTGCTTCCAGTGCATGGTCCTGGCCGATAACACGTTCCTTTAACCTTTCTGCCAAATTCAAAACCGCTTCGATCTCATTCTTTACCATTCCGCCGACCGGGATCCCCGTCCAGTCGGCAACTACTGAACCGACGGCTTGTGCATTCACACAGGAAAGAATCAGGGGCCTCTCACCTTGTAGCTCGTTTAGCTGTTCCTGAAGTGATTTGAGTTGTTTGAGCAACTCTTCTCTGTCCTTTATATCCAGCTCTCCTGATTTTTCGGGCGCTGCCTCGGCAGGCTCGCCCGTATCGTCCTGAGGCGCAGCCTCAGTTTTTTCGACGGTTTCTGACGTTTCTTCTTCGGCAGTCCCTGCTTGTTCGATAGTACCCTCACCGCTTTTGCGCAATTTGGCCCGAATGTCTAAAACAGCATCAACCAGCTCTTTTTCTTTTGACCAGCGTTCTTCCAGTTTGGCCAACCTTTCGCGTTCGGCTTCAAGTTTCCCGGTGATTTCAGATTCGCGTATTGTGTGGTCTATGCCCGTCGCAGTCTCCCTGCTGATGATTCCCATTTCCGTTTCCAGGGCTTGAATCCGCCGGCGGCAATCCTCCAATTCCGGCGGCACTGCATGCTGGCTTATGGCGACTCTTGCACTTGCGGTATCTGTCAGACTCACGGCCTTATCAGGCAGTTGCCGTTCAGGAATATATCTGTGCGAGAGACGAACTGCTGCATCCAGGGCTTCGTCTAATATCTGAACGCGGTGGTGGTTCTCAAGTTTCGAAGCCACTGCCCGCATCATCATTACCGCCTTTTCTTCTTCGGGTTCATCAACCTTGACCACTTGGAATCTACGGGTAAGTGCGGGGTCCTTTTCAATGTATTTTTTATACTCCGACCACGTAGTGGCCGCGATAGTCCTTAAAGTGCCGCGAGCCAGCGCCGGCTTGAGCAAGTTCGCTGCATCACCGGTACCGGCCGCTCCTCCGGCGCCAATAAGGGTATGTGCTTCATCGATGAACAGGATAATCGGCTTGGGCGAGCTTTGGACCTCTTCGATGACCTGACGCAGGCGGTTCTCAAATTCACCTTTCATGCTGGCACCGGCCTGAAGTAAACCTACGTCCAACACACGCAGCGTCACATCCTTAATTGATGGGGGCACATCACCGGCAGCGATACGTTGTGCAAAACCTTCAACAACTGCCGTCTTGCCAACTCCCGCTTCACCTGTCAGAATCGGGTTGTTTTGACGGCGGCGCATCAGAATATCAATTATTTGTCTGATTTCGTCGTCTCGTCCTACAATAGGGTCCATTTCCCCACTCCGAGCCTTTTCGGTAAGGTCCACCGAAAACTTCGCCAAGGCTTCCTGCTTGCCCATCGCAGCCGGTGCCATCTCTCCGGTACCACGAGCGGCTTCGGCCCCAGCTCGGAGGGAAGAACCATCGGTTGCTGTGAGCGTCTCTTCCGGCGAACCGCCGACAATTTTTGCGAAGTTGTCCGTCAACTGCTCGAGCTTAATCTTGCTGAATTCGCTTGAGATGCGCAGAAGAACATTCTTCAGACCGCTGGTCTTGAGGATGCCAACTATCAAATGGCCTGTGCGAACCTGCAATTCCCCAAATAACAGGCTTCCGTAAACCCATCCCCGCTCTACAGATTCCTCAAGATGAGAAGACAGGTCTGAAATCGATGTAGACCCTCGCGGCAGTCGATCCAGCTCTTCCATCATGTCCTTGGCAAGTCTGGAGGGGTCTATTTCAAAGTGCTTTATAATATGGTGCAGGTCCGAATCGTGCAACTTCAGAATCTGGTACAGCCAGTGTACTAATTCCACATAAGGGTTGCCTCTTAGCTTGCAAAAAACTGTAGCGCTTTCGATAGACTTATAGCCCAAACTGTTGAGCTTGCTAAATAGAGATGTGCGATTTATTTCAGCCATTGCCGTTCCCTCTTGCCATCTTGGCGTATGTTAAAAGATTAGTGTTTCGTAGACTGACATCCTTCATCAGTTTATTCGAATGACTTTCCTTGCCACTTTAAATAAAATATATTGTTTAGTTAAAATGCCCCACTCTGTCAACAAATTTTTAATTTAGTCGTCCCTGAAAAATAAGATATTTTTTAGTAATGGCCTGTTTTACTGAAAAAGTCAGCCAAATTCCAACAAAACGATGGATCAGATTGATGTTCTTGCAAGACAAGTTAATCTTTATCCGGCCCAAACAGTGGATAACCAAAATTTGTTGTTAGGTGGAAATTCGGGTGGAGTTACAGCGCCATTCGATTTTGAAGAAGGTTTGCACTCCGGGGCTTGCTAAAGCAGTCTCAGCGCCCAAAATCCTTCTTGCATAGGCCATCTCTCGCCGTTATAGTGCTTATATTACCGCTCACGAAAGGTGTGGGTGAGCGGGTTTTTCTGAAATCTTGACTTAATTGTATTAGGAAAATGCCATGGGTACCTATTATCGCGAAAATTGGCATAACGCGTCCCTGAAAGTACGTGTGCAACTGGCCGAGATGAGATATAGCCTTGCAAAAACCCTGCTTGAAGAGGCACGTGCCAGGCTGCAAAACTCAAAGGAGGAGATTACACCTGCGGACTCATACAAACCAATGCACAAAGGAGCTCCGGACATAAAGTTTATTAACGAGCTTACACAAAAAATGCTGGTCCAGGATTACCTCAACGCCTTCAAGAATTATATGATTGCCAAGCTCGAATACGAGAGGCTCTCTGCTGCTCTTAATAAACAACAGCTCTCTGCGGACCCGAAACGGCCGTCTCTCTGCCCACGCGGTGCTCCGGAAGGGACACCACGAGGACCGGTCGGCATAACTCCTCAATCGCCTCCAGAGCCCGAGCCAAAAACGCAACCATCTTCTATTGTGGTCGAGCCAACAAAGAAAGGTATAAAGAAGGCACTTCTCGAAGCGGAGAAGAAGATGTTGAAAAATGAGGACGACCCACTGGTGCAATCACTTCTCAAAGCGGCGAGCGAGGCAGCAGATAAGATGCTCGAGAAGTCGATTGCTCAGCTCAATGCAAATCCATCTGAAAAAAATCTGCGTGTCATGTTTGGTGACTTTGCAGCATCTCAGTTGTTAGGGAGTGAGCGGGAAGAGCGATTGACAGATGAGGCCATGAAAGCGGCAGTCAAAGCCACCACGATAATAAAAGGCAAAACCGAAAAGGAATTTCGTCGCGTTCCCATAAAGGCAAACTTCAGGAATTTGTTAAGTAAAATGGCACTTCATCAGTTTGTGGGCGGCTCGGATGAAGACCCGCTCAAAGGCGTCAGCCGCCTCCTGCCCCCCGGTAAGTATCCAGTTATATCTGGCGATACACTGTCTAAGATATCAGAAAAATACTACGGTAGTCCTGGGTATTGGGACGTAATCTACTTATCCAACTTAGGTCTCATCGGTAAAAATCCCGACGTACTTCGGCCGGACATTATACTGAATATACCATGAATTTCCTTCTGAACGCCTTGCTGATATTGAAGTTCAGCCTCTAAAGTTGAAATTGAGATGACACACAGGGAATTCCGAATAAGACACCCGCATGAGCAAACTGAACTTGCTTTGAAGTCAGGGGGTGTCCGATTGTACACTTTTTCTTATGGATTCGCCGTCTCAGGCTCAATAGCTGAACTTAGGAATCCGGCCTGCATTAGTTTGCGAACAGTGGCTAAACAGGCTGGGGTTACTGTCTTCGGGTCGGCCTGTATTCGGCCGGCCACTACCTCGATAAGCTCGCGCAAGGTTCGCCGGCCGTCACAGCCGGCCAGCAAGTTGGCAATATACATGTCCATATTCCCGGCAAATGGAATCCCCTCGGAGGCATATAGGTGCTCACTATTGACAGACCAAGAGCCGTCCCGAACGGCTAACTGATGCTCCAGGCGGTGGTGTTCATCAAACAGAAAACGCTGCTCCAGCAACTGCCGGTCATTATCGAGGGTTTGAAGTAGATCCTCGGCAGCAAATATTCGTTCAATCTGGTCTCCGCAAGAGCCGGTACAGCGACCTTTATCTATGGCGTGGGCCCGGAACCAATTAGCTTGTTGGCTTCGTCTTCGCATAATCATTCCACCGGCACTAATCCGCGTGATGCCCATCTGTTCATAATATGCCATCCATTCATCCAGACACCGTCCGTATTCCTTCGAACTCTGCCCTACACTGGTTCGCAGCCAGTCGGCCGCGTAGGCCAAGGGATCCGTGGTCTTGAAACATATCAGCCAGCCGTCACAGCCGATATTCGACATCCAGCTTTTCGGCCGAAAATCCCAGTCCGTCTCGTCTTGATGATGCCAATTGAACAATATACAGGCAAAACCCCCTTCGTTGAGCCTTTCCCCGGCCTCACGTACTACTTGTTCTGAGACGGCATCGCCCGGCAGATTCGTGTCACGAAAGACAAAACGGGACTCCGGGGAGATCACGTAGGGAGGATTCGATACAATCAAGTCAAACTGCTGGTTCATAACCGGTTCATAGAGACTCCCTTCACGCCATTCAACGCCATCTATTCCGTTTAGCTTGGCATTGAACCTGGCAAAGTTCAGGGCCCTGAGACTGGTATCCGTCCCGATGACCTGGTCAGCATGGCAGGCGGCCAGAAAGGCCTGTATTCCTGCGCCGGTGCCAATGTCGAGGGCCGTTTTAACCTTTCGACGAACGGTTAGACTGGCAAGAGTCAAAGATGCAGCGCCCACACCAAGGACATGATCAGCCGATAATTCACGATGGATTTCCGTCCCGAAATCGCTCGCCAGTAACAAGTCGTGATAGGGTGCCAATTTGGCATTAGCTTGGACTTCCCCATCCCGACGGTGCAGCAGGCCGACCCCTTCCAATTGCTCGATGTCAAGGCTCGGCAACTTCTCACGAATTGCTGGCTCGGAGACCGTCCGTCCAAGCCAGAACAAGCGAACCAGGATATTATATGGGTTGTCTGTCTTAACGCGGCGATAGACAACCTCTACATCCTGCCGTTCATGTGCGCACGATATGCCCAAAGTCTCAGCCAGTGCCGTCTGCGAATACCCCGCATCAGTTAAGACCTTCTTGAACCTCTTGCCGTCCAACGGCCGATCCAGGTCAAATGCCATTGCACTGCCGGTTTCTGCCATAACGGATTTCCTTGTCCTGTCTATCTCTAAATTCGTTTGATTATTTATTGCTGATACCGGGTGGTATCTTACAGGATTTGAGATTTGGCGGCAACTTATATATACACGCCTGGCGCACTGAATGGTGCTCCCAATCAGGAAAGGTCCGGATTGTATAACGGGCTAACTCTTGAAGATATTCTTTGGGAAATCCTCGCTGGGGCGGGTCACCAATGAGTATCAGACGACCCTCTGAGGCCCAGTCGAAGAGCCAGTTGGTATTGTTCTCTAATCCGAGGTAGAAAACATCCCCAGCCAGTAAGACTTCGCATTCTTTTTGTTGGTTGCTCTCGGTCATACTCGCCTGTATGGCCGTGATTACAACATCGTTTAGAGAGGCATTGATTTTGACTGCCTGTATCGCAATGGGGTCTATATCTGTTGCAATTACCTTGGCGTCACCGGCTTTTGCGGCGGCAATCGCGGCTATGCCGGAACCAGAGCCGAAGTCGAGAACTTTCTTTCCCTTTACAATTTTCGGATTATCGAGGACAAACCGTGCTAAGGCCTGTCCACTTGCCCACGCAAACGCCCAGTAAGGTCTGGGCCCTTCCCAGTCAAAAATATGAGGTGCTTCCCGCCAGAGGGGTGCTTTCTTCTTCAGCGGGGCGTCTTCCTTGAGAAATCGGAGTCTTAACTCAGGGCATAAGGGTGGTTTGTCGATAAAAGTGTTGGATTCGACAAATGACACATACTCCAAGTTTTTTGTGGTTGTCATATTTTATTTATTCTGAACGCAACGAGCCTGAACTCTTTGTCATGCAAGAATAATTTATTCACGTAGAAAATGCAACAGTCTTTCCAGTTTTAGGTGCCGGCAAGCCCAACACGTCGGAGTGTGGATCAAACCTCCTAAGATTGTCAAAGGGTGGATGGCAATTACCCCGCATGCCTGTGTCCCAACCTATGATAGGTCCATCCTTTTCTTATCATCGTCACTGAGGTCGTCTCGGAGGACCATGCGGTAAGTCTCTGCGAAGCCGTGAGATTTGGCACTGATTTTCTTGAATACATACTGTGTCCCCCCTTCCGTTCCGGTATAGTACTTTCCTTTTGACTTAACTCCTACGACTTTAAAGAGTGTTCGTGTTTTTTTTCCCCTGGTGTAGTGCTCGGTCGGTGCGGCGTCGAGCTGACAACCGGCAATGGTGTTCGCGCCCGGGTAGGTGGAGCAGAATACTGGATCGTAGTACGTTGTGCCTATCCTCACGAACCAGTGTTCGGAAAAGAGACAGCGCCCTACGGCTGTGACACTCTGCGTCGGCGTACATACATTGCCGACAACCTTAGTATCGAAGCACCTGTATCCAGCAGCGGTAACGAAGTTTCTGGGATTGCAATCAACGTTGTTGATCGCTAACGGGAATGGAGCACGGCCAAGAACATCACGGAAATACCTCCTTGCTATCTCAACGAACAATCCCGAGATCGTCTGGCAGTTCATGTTAAATGAATGTCTCGCATCTCCTGCAAGAACACCGGCGACGGTGAATCCCGACGGTCTGCTGGCAGCGTACTTCCAGTAAGATTGTGCGAGTGTGTATAAATTATCAAAGAGGTCAGTGACAATTTGCTGATCAGCTCGTCCAGCGTCCACGTCGTTACGGATTTGCTCCTCAACTGTGGGCATTTCAGTCTCCTCTAAATATAAATAGAATTTGAATTTGTGAAATCTAAACCTGGCAAAAACATAAAACTCAAGACGGCCACCTGATTTTCGAAATGTTACCTACATCAAGGCACAGACGAGATAGCTGAACCATTGCTCCAATTATCCTTCCGTATATTGTATTTGACCTTAATGTCCTTGGGTACGCTTGCTACCGTTATCTATGCGGCCCGGATGTCCTTTCGCGACTTTGTACTCCGTCGGATCAACTACCATTTTGCTCGGTTGCACATTAAAGTCAATAGGAATTTTGCATAATTTATATTTTTTGCTCACGGATTTTCTAAAGGCCGGCCCGGATGGAACGGATTCAGAGTGCATTCCCTCCTCTCTGATGACATGGTGAAACAAAACGCTCTCTTTTTATACCCTGATGAAAAACCTGTTTTCCATAAATCCGAGATAACACACGGCAAAATACAACAGAGGTTTTACGACTAATCCACCTCTCTCTAATGAGGCCATAAAGTTTCATTTAGCAAAAAGTTATATATTTTTTCAGGAAAACAAGAAAAAAGTTTGACACACTATCTCAACCATAGTAAAATTTCTCATTTATTATAGAGAAACTTTCCAGAACGTTGGATTGATATGCTCTACTCTGGAAGATCCAAGTACCCTGTGAGTAGTCTCAAAATAAGCACCGGTTAGCTGGAAAGTATTTGTAGGTTTCAGGGCGGCAGGTAAAGAACACTCGTCGCACTTGATTTTTACGGGCGCTTTTGACCGTGATTATTTAATGTTCTTGGTTTTTTAGTCCGATGTAGTTGGGTCGGCTGTAAAGCCAGTGTATCACAGTAAATCTAATTTGATGAGTGTGCCATGAACGAATCTGACATCCAAAGCCTGCTTTCTGAGGTGAGCGCCGAGTCCCCTTGCGGCGAAGACCTTTCCTACGACGCCTCTTTCCTGGCTCTCGAAGACATGCTGCGAACCAAGGCCGGCGGCGGGGTCGTGGCGGGTGTGGAGGAAGCGGCGGAAGAGCCCAACTGGCGGGAGGTTCGTGAAAAAAGTTCCGAGCTGCTAAAGCGCTCGAAAGACCTCAGGGTTGCAATGTACCTTACCATCTCCCTTCTAAAGCTGGAGGGGATCCACGGTCTGCGTGATGGCTTGGCTCTGCTCCGCGGATTGCTGGAACGTTTCTGGGACCATCTTTACCCTAAACTTGACCCGGAGGATAATAACGACCCTCTTGAGCGAATCAATATTTTAGAATCGTTGTCCCCGACTTCGGTCAGTGCACATGACCCTATGAAATTCAAGCAACGGCTGTCAGAAGTGCCTTTGTGTAATTCAGTTCAGATGGGCAATTTTAGCCTTAGAGACATCCAGGTAGCAAAAGGAGAGATTACGGTTTCAGATGACCAGAGAGCAAAAGCTCCCGATACGGGAGTAATTGATGCGGCATTTCAGGATACCGCAACGGATGAGCTCCTGGTAACATCCCAAGCAACTCAAGAAGCTATTGAGCATATCGCCGCTATAATGAGTGTGTTCTCTGAACGCGCTTCTCAAGGCCAGACTCCGGACGTTAGTGGTTTCCGAGGAGTTCTTGGAAATATCCAAAAACGCGTTCAGGAATATTTGGCAAAGCGGGGGCAAGGTGAAGCTGTCGATGAGGGCGCTGCAGTAGCCGGTACCGAACAAAATAAAGGCGCAATATCACTTTCGGGTGATATCCAATCCGCCCAGGAAGCCCTTTTGGCTCTCGATAAAGTCTGCCAGTATTTCGACCGCCACGAACCATCCAGCCCGGTCCCCCTACTTCTGCGCAGAGCGCAAAGGTTAGTCTCGAAAAGCTTTTTGGACGTCGTTAAGGATTTTTGTCCGGCTGGCATGAGCCAAGTTGAAATGATTGGTGGAGTCAGCAGTAGTGATTCCGGTACTAAAAAGTCGGGTTAGTAACCAATATTCTGCTATTCTGCAGGTTTAAGATTGCCGATGATTTCGGCGCTAAGTATTTCTTGTTGAGAAAGGAGTAAGCATGGCAAAAAAGAAGAGTAGTAGTCAAAAATTCATAGCTCGTAACCGAGCCCCCCGTGTGCAGATAGAGTATGATTTGGAGCTATACGGTGCAGAGAAAAAAATCAACTTACCTTTCGTGATGGGTGTGATGGCTGATTTATCCGGTAAGCCGGCAGAGAGTTTGCCCGGAGTTGCAGATCGCAAGTTCCTTGAGATTGATGTAGATAATTTTGACGAACGGCTCAAAGCAACGAAACCCCGAGTTGCTTTTCAAGTACCGAACTCACTGACAGGCGAAGGCAATCTGAGCGTCGATATCAGCTTTGAAAGTATGGAAGATTTCTCCCCTGCGGCAGTGGCGCGTAAGGTTGACGCTTTAAACAAGCTGTTGAAGGCCCGGACGGAATTGTCAAACCTCTTGTCGTACATGGATGGTAAAAGTGGCGCCGAAGAGCTGATGGCGAGGGTCCTTAAAGACAAGGCCCTGCTAAGTGCCCTGACTTCTGCACCAAAACAGGAAGCTGAATCTACCGACACTTCTAAGGAGGAACAGTCCAATGGCTAATGAGAAAGAAAAAGAACAAGCACGGGCTCCAGAAGCTGTGGCAATAGAGCCAAATGAGTTCGACTTACTCCTTAAGAAAGAGTTTAAACCGAAATCCGACCACGCAAGAGAGGCCATCAGTTCGGCAGTGCGAACCTTAGCTGAACAGGCTTTGGCAGAAACAGCGCTCATTTCCGACGATGCGGTCAGGTCAATCGAAGCGATTATTGCTGAGATAGATATGAAGTTGTCTGAGCAGATTAATTTGATTATGCATCATGAGGACTTTCAAGCGCTCGAGGGTACCTGGCGAGGCATGCATCATCTCGTAAATAACACAGAAACGGACGAAACTCTGAAGATACGTGTGCTGAACCTCCCCAAGAAAGATTTGGCAAAGACCCTCAAGAAGTATAAAGGTACAGCCTGGGACCAAAGCCCGCTTTTCAAGAAGCTATACGAAGAAGAGTTCGGTTCGCCGGGCGGTGAGCCGTACGGCTGTCTCATCGGTGACTATTATTTTGATAACAGTCCGCCGGACGTTGAAATACTTAACGGGATGGCCCAGATTGCCGCTGCGGCCCATGCCCCACTTATAAGCGCGGCCGCTCCTACCCTGATGAATATGGATTCCTGGAACGAACTTAGCAACCCACGCGATCTAACGAAAATTTTCCAAACGGCGGACTATGCCCCATGGCGGTCCCTGCGCGAGTCTGAAGATTCCAGGTACATCGGTTTAACAATGCCGCGATTTCTCGGCAGGATACCTTACGGTGCCAAAACGAATCCTCTCGAAGACTTTGATTTTGAAGAGGAGACAGCCGGAGGCGAGCATTCAAAATATCTTTGGACAAACTCAGCTTACGCAATGGGTGTGAATATTAACCGGTCCTTTAAGCAGTTTGGTTGGTGTGCAAGTATCCGCGGAGTTGAGAGCGGCGGAATAGTCGAAGGGCTTCCCTGCCATACTTTCCCCACCGATGATGGTGGGGTTGATATGAAGTGCCCAACGGAGATTGGCATCACAGACAGACGGGAAGCGGAGTTAGCGAAGAACGGCCTGATGCCGTTATCACACTGGAAGAACGAAGATTATGCGGCATTTATTGGAGCCCAGTCGCTGCAAAAGCCGGCCGAATATGACGACCCTGACGCAACCGCAAATGCAAATCTTGCGGCAAGACTGCCGTATCTGTTCGCAACTTGCCGGTTCGCACATTACCTCAAGTGCATTGTGCGGGATAAAATCGGTTCTTTCAAAGAACGCGAAGATATGGCAACCTGGCTTAATAAATGGATCATGCAATACGTTACCGGCGACCCCCACGCCTCCGAAGAAGTCAAGGCTAGGTATCCTCTGGCAGCGGCGGAAGTTGTGGTCGAAGATGTGGAAGGAGACCCCGGCTACTACTCCGCCAAATTCTATCTGAGGCCGCACTACCAGCTCGAGGGCTTGTCTGTTTCGCTGCGATTAGTATCCAAGCTGCCTTCGGCTAAAGGCGGAGGATAATGGATTAATTTAAATGTGAAGCTCCTAAGATGTTTTAGGTAGCTAAGTTAAGAATCGGAACCAAGAGGATTACTAAGTTTTTTAAGGAGTTTATAAGATGGCTTTTGATTGTTTTTTGAAGATTGAAGAAGTGCCGGGTGAGAGCACCGACGACAAGCACTCAGAATGGATTGAAGTGCTGTCGTACAGTCACGGCGTTTCACAGATGAGCTCAGGGTCGGTAAGCAGTGGTGGTAGCCTCAGCGCAGAGCGGTGCGACCACCAGGACTTCTCCATTGTGAAGACGCTCGACAAAGCCTCTCCCAAGCTGAATCTTTTCTGCTGCAACGGCAAGGAGTTAGATAAAGTGAGTGTGGAGCTGTGCCGCGCCGGGGGGGATAAGCAGAAATACATGGAATACATAATGACAAAGGCTATTGTCACGTCGGTCCGCCCAGGTGGCTCCTCTCAGGGCGGGGAAGCGCTACCCCTCGAAGAGGTAAGCTTTAAATACAGAAAGATAGACTGGATATACACTCCAGAGTCGGAAGGCGCCGTCCCCGCTTTTTGGGACTTGAATACAAACAAGGGCGGTTGATACAGCCGAATTGAAGGCTAACGACTGTTTACCGGCCTGTCCTCCAAGACATCGCCGGTGGGGATATATTCTGTACAGCTACCGAGGGTACTGACATGCAAGCAGAAGAATTACTGCAAGCCGGCCAGCTTACCGAGGCGCTTGCTGTTCTTGAGGATCAGATACGCTCTGATCCTGCTAATGCCAAGCTCCGGGTTTTCCTTTTCCAGTTGCTATCTGTTCTTGGAGATTGGGAACGAGCCCTGACTCAGCTAAACGTGGCGGCGGAACTCGACCCCTTGAACTTGCTCATGGCCCAGGTATGCCGAGCGGCGCTCAATTGTGAGGCATTGCGGACTGAGATATTTGCCGGCAAACGCTCACCGCTCGTTTTCGGCGAACCCGCTGAGTGGATTAGTTGGATGGTCCAGGCCAACCAAATGACTGCGGAAGGAAAATACCAGGCGTCTCAGAAACTCCGAGAGCGCGCATTTGAAACGGCAACTGCCATTGCGGGTTCTATCGATGGTCATCCTTTCGAGTGGATTTGTGACGCTGATTCCAGGCTTGGCCCAATACTTGAGGCTATTTTTGACGGCAAATATTACTGGGTGCCGTTCACGGCCATAAAACGAATCCAGATTGAACCGCCAGCAGACTTGCGCGATGTAGTCTGGCTTCCCGCCCACTTCACCTGGGTCAACGGTGGTGAAACGACCGGCCTGATACCAACACGGTACCCAGACTCGGAAGCCAGCGAAGATAGTGCCATTCTACTGGCGCGCAAGACCGAGTGGGTTGAACGACCAGGCGATCTGTACATTGGCTTGGGACAGCGCATATTTGCCACCGACAAGGATGAATTCCCGCTGCTCCAGATACGACAAATAGATTTGGACCACCCAGAAACAGACCAACAAGGTGGTGAGACGAATAATGGCTGAACTTACACCAATGGATCGTCTGCAACCATGCCTGCTTGATCGCCTCACCGACGATGAGCCGGAGGTGAGTAAGGAAAGCCGTGACCAACGCGTAGTATCACTACGAAGATACAAACGTGCAGTACTTCGCGACTTGGAGATGATATTAAATACGAAGAGACACCCATTGCACGACAACATATATGAGTTTAGCGAAGCAGCACGGTCAGTGCTAAACTACGGTATACCCGATGTCTGCGGTGCAACTATCTCAGCAATCAGTCCGGCTGAGTTTGAATCACAAGTGAAGCAAGCTGTTCTATGTTTTGAGCCGCGAATTTCGCGTAAACAACTGTCTGTTCGTATTGTCACTCCACTGGATTCGGCAAACATCCGTACCATCTCGTTCGAAATAGAGGGTGAGATGTGGGCACAACCGTTGCCGGACCATCTTTTTATTAAGACAGAAGTCGATTTGGAAACCGGTCACCACAAATTTAAGGGTGAGCCAAGTGGATAGACGTCTGCTGGACTTGTACAATCGCGAACTTGCGCATCTTCGTGCAATGGGTGCGGAGTTTGCAAAGGAGTACCCCAAAATAGCAGGCCGCCTCGGTGGACTGGATGAGTTTCAGCCGTGCCAGGACCCTTTTGTTGAACGATTGCTTGAGGGGTTTGCTTTTCTTTCTGCACGAGTGCAGCTCAAACTCAATGCAGAGTTTCCGAGGTTTACACAGTCTTTGCTCGAAACCATCTATCCCCACTATTTGGCACCCACACCATCTATGTGTACTGTCCAATTCAAGCCAGACCTGGATGAGAGTGGATTAGCTGACGGCTTTTTAATCCCCCGCGGCTCCTCGCTTTACAGCACTTTGGGCAAAACGGACCAAACCAGATGCGAATACCGTACTGCACATGACGTGACCCTCTGGCCCATTCAGGTGATCGAGGCAAATTACTATACACGCGAGTTGGCCTCGCTTGAAGTCCCTAACCTATCCAACGTCAAAGCTGGAATTAAAATCCGGATACAATCCACCGCGGGGCTTAACCTTAGCGAGTTGAAACTGGATTCTTTGGTTTTGTATCTTATGGGAGCCGGCGAGATCCCGATGCATTTGTACGAACAGTTTTTTGCAGATGCCGTGGCGGTTGTAGCCCAACCAACGACTAAGCCCATAAAGTGGCAAAAGGTCATTGATGCTTCTTGTATCCGGCGTGTAGGTTTCGAAAACAAACAAAAACTACTACCTTACGATGCGCGATCTTTTCAAGGGTATCGTCTTTTGCACGAGTACTTTGCATTTCCTCAACGATTTATGTTTGTCGAACTTACAGATTTGAATGCTGCAATCCAAAGCTGTGATCAAAATCAATTGGACATCATCATCCTGTTCCGAGAATCGAATATTGAACTTGAGGGTGCCGTCAATGCTGATAATTTCGGATTGTTCTGTTCGCCGGCAATAAACCTGTTTGAAAAACGGCTGGACCGCATACTCGTATCAGACAAAGTCTTTGAGTTTCATGTTGTTCCGGACCGAACCAGAGCACGGGACTTCGAGGTTTACAAGCTTTCCAAGGTAATGGGTTATGGGGCCCTGTCAGACCAGCTACAAGAGTTTCTACCTTTTTATTTAGCGAAAGATCTGGGAGACAGCAGTACAGGCGGCTATTATGTTACGAACCGAGTTCCAAGGCCACAGTCACAGGATGCAAGGTTGCAAGGCCGAAGATCGAGAAGTTATACAGGCAGCGAGGTTTACATATCTCTTGTTGATTCAACAGCCGCACCATATAGTACCGATCTAAAGCAGTTAGGCGTGGAGGCCCTGTGTACAAACCGTGATCTGCCCCTCCAAATGCCAATTGGACTGGGAAGCTCAGACTTTACTATGGACAAGGCAGCGCCTTACACATCAATTCGCTGCCTTGGGGCTCCAACCTTGCCCAAGCCATCTCACGCCGAGGGGGAAATTGCGTGGCGCATTATCAATCACCTGTCACTAAACTACCTTTCGCTTGTCGATACCGATGACCGTGAAGGCGCATCAGCACTCCGCGACCTTTTGCGACTATATAGTGACACCAGTGACCTGCAAACTCGCAAGCAAATTGACGGCATCAAATCGATAGGTTACAAGCCGATCACTCGCAGAATCACAACATCAGGATCAATGGCGTTTGCGCGCGGATTGGAGGTAAGAGTAACTCTCGAAGAAGCGGCATTCGAGGGGAGCGGGGTGTTCCTGCTTGGTGCTGTTCTTGAACAATTTTTCACAAAATATGTTTCGATTAATTCTTTTACCGAAACCGTAGTGAACACAGTTGAACGTGGAGAGATTATGCGATGGAAAATGAGAGACGGCTTGCGTCCAATTCTGTAACGCAGGCATTACGGGACAAACCCTATAGTTTCGACTTTTTCCAAGCGGTGCGACGGCTCGAGTGCGCCCACCCGGAGCTGCCGCGGATCGGACATTCACAGCGACCTCAGTTTGATCCCGTCAGATTCTTCCAAAATGTGTCTTTAGCGTTTACGCCTTCAGCCATAGAGGCCTATTCCGAAGCTACAGGCGAATATCCCGGCCGGATGGTCGTTAATTTTTTCGGACTTCTCGGTACCAACGGGCCTCTGCCTCTGCCTATAACTGAATATGTCCACGATCGATTGCAAAACCATAAAGACAAAACACTTGCAAGCTTCCTTGATATTTTTAATCATCGAATGATATCTCTTTTCTATCGCGCATGGGCATGTAACCAGCAAAGTGTGAGCCATGATCGCACAGAAAAAGACCCGTTCGCAGTTTACACCGGGAGTCTATTTGGAATAGGAGAAGATTCATTTCGTAACAGAGATGCTGTCCCTGACGTCGGGAAACTTCACTATTCCGGGCGTCTTGTTTGCGAGACTAAGAATGCCGAAGGCTTGCGGGAGATTCTTCAGGACTATTTTGGAATAATGGTATATATTGAAGAGTTTGTTGGACAGTGGATCGATATTCCACAAGAGCATTGTTGCCGATTAGGAAAATCTGCCGAAAACGGAAAAATGGGATCCACATTGATTATAGGGTCTCGTTTTTGGGAGTGTCAGCAAAAATTCAGGATTAGGTTTGGACCTATGCAATTTTCCGAATACCAGCGGATGTTACCGGGAGGCGATAGTATTCGGCGGCTTATCGCATGGGTCAAGAATTACATCGGAGATGAATTGAGCTGGGAGATTCAGTTGATATTAAGAGCTACAGAGGTTCCAAGTATTTGTTTGGGGGAAATGGGCCAATTGGGATGGTCGACATGGCTTAGGAGTAAGAAGTTTGAGAAGGATGCGGGTGATCTTGTACTGAGAAATTTGGTTGCCTAACATATTTCCATAAATGTGGTGTTTCACTAAGAGCTAAATTTGCACTTACAATTATTGTTGACAATGCGAATATACTGAAGATAATAGTCTATATTCAGATACTAATATTCTGTTCCGAGAGGATTGAAAAACTGTGCCTGCGAAGAATAATAAAAAGTTGGAAAATTGCATTCGCGAGACGACAAATCGTCTTCGTTTGATCCATGTGGATTTCGCAGATGAGAGCGACCAAACAAGAAATGAGTACCTCTGCGAGGAGGTTGAACGGGCTTTGAAAATGGTCCTGCCCAATGAGCGGAATGAATTCCTGGAAAGATTGATGGCAAGATTTCCCACCCTGAACTTTAGTACTCAGCCGATATTGGAAGAACGAGAGGCTAAGGGTAGCTCCACAATGGAGCTTAGTAAGCTCAGTGACCCCGATTTTCTTATCCGCAGTCTTATAGAAATCGCCCCGACACTTTCTAACGACCAGAAAAATAATGTCATCAAAAGCCTGCAAGAAGGAGAATTAGAGCCACAAATCCGACAGGGTTATTCTGATGAATCAATTCAAAAACTGAAGACCAAGCTTCAGCTTGACGATAGGCCGTCTTTCGATACCAACCGGCTTACCGAATTGATTATCTTACTTATTAACTTCGTGTACAGGCTTGAGCCTTTGGTTTGGAACACATGGCGCAAATTGTCACCTCGGTCAACCATTTGTCCGCCCGGCGATCTGAAGAATACCATAGGACAGTTCATGTACAATGACTCCAAAGTATCTCGGGAGCAAGTTGATAGTGACCTTAAAGAATTGCAACGACTTGTTGCAGCTATTACCACAGCAGTAGGTCGAGTTGGTGGCCAGTTCGCCAAAAATCATCTCGCCAAGTTTTCGCCTTCCGAGATTTCAGCCTTGGTCCGAATGGAACATAAAAGTGTACTTGTTAGTCACGAAGTAAAATGCTGGCGAAAATATGTCGAACTGGCGGATACATTGACCGAAGACGCCATTGAGACGGAGGTAAGAAAGGCCATCGTTGACTACGTGGAGTCTTTAGTGAAAAGAACGAGTCGGTGACCTTAATTAATATGGGGTAGCACGTTATGACGATAAAAGGCCAAATTCATTGGTGCGAAGGTCTCTTCCTACAGCCTCACCATCTCCAGTCCATGCAAAGGTATATCCTCGAGAATTTCACAAGGGAACGCCGTTTGTGTTGGAGCTATCCCTATGGTGTGATAGAGGCAAAAGTTTCCGACGACCAGCTGGAAAATATGCGAGTTTCATTCGACCGACTCCGGGCTATAATGCCCAGCGGGCTTGAAGTGGACGTCCCTGATAATGCCCATCTTCCGTCGCTTGACATAAAAGAAGCATTCGCATCGAGCAGCGGTTCATTAAGCATCAGTCTTGGTGTGCCGGTGTGGTACCCTTCTCGAGGCAATGTCATTGAAAAAGGTAGTGAAGACTGGCGTACTAAGCATACATATCGAGTAGTTGAGATTGAAAGGCCCGATGAAAACACGGGTGAAAATCCACAGCCAATCCTCGTTCGCCAGATAAACGCCAGGCTTTTACTTGGCACTGATGACCGCTCAGATCTCGAAGTATTACCGTTGCTGCGCATTGTCCACGCTGCGGGCGAGGATATCGGATTGCCTCGTAGAGATCCGGCATATATTCCCGCATGCCTTGTCATTAGTGGCTCACCTGTATTGGGCGAGCTGCTTCGAGATATAACTAACCAAGTTATGGCCAGCAGGAATGAATTGGTAGTACAAATTAACCGCGGCGGTTTTAGCGTTGAAAACATGCGTGGTATTCAATTCGAGCAAATGCTCCGTCTCAGAACGCTCAATCGATTCAGCGCCAGCCTTAGCTCTCTTATCCATGCCCCCAGCGGTGTTACACCATTCGGAATGTATATAGAGCTTAGACAACTACTTGCTGAACTTGCTGCCTTGCGTCCCGACCGGGACCAGTTTGAGATTCCTGAATACAATCATGACAACCCGGCAATTGCCTTCAACGAGGTTACTACCAGGATTCGAGCACTACTCAAGGGCGTAGTTCAGGCGAGATTCCTTAAAGTTCCCTTTACGATGGACCAAGAGCAAAAAATCCTGGTGGCAGCTCTCAGTGACGAAGCACTATCCTTGCCAAATGAGTATTTTCTTGCTATTAAGACAAAGCGCGACCCTTCGGAGCTGGCGAAATTGGTCCTGGATCGTGATAAATTTAAACTTATGCCGCAGAGTCTTGCAAATCAGCGAATTTTCGGTGTGCAGCTTGCCCAGGAATTGTATCCTCCCGTTGAACTTCCGGCCCAGGTAGGACTTCATTATTTTCGGGTGATGCGGAGTGAAAGTGCGCGGCTCTGGGAGAGGATACAACAAGAAATGGCTATCGCTGTGCGATGGCCCGGAATTGAATCTTCTGACTTTGATGTCACGCTATATATGACTGTTCCGGATACGGAGGCATAACAAATGACACTGCTTGAATTATGTGAGCCGCTTTTCCAATATGTATGTCGGCTCAATCGGTTATCTCGCACGGGTTGTACTCTGGAAAAGGACCAAGTACGCAACGACATCAAGAAAATACTCGACGAGATGAGAACACAAGCTTTAGCCAATCGAGAATTGACTTCTCAGCACGAAAAGATTGAGTTACCTCTGCTTTTCTTCGTTGACTTTATGATTAAAGAGAGCAAACTAACTTTTGCCTACGAATGGTACGAGCTGGGTCGTGAAAGAAATGAGTTGGCTGGAGATGAGAAATTTTTTGACCTGCTGGACGATGACCTTGCGGATTCGAGTAGCGCTGCAACTGAAAGGTTAGTGATATTTTACACTTGTATAGGTTTGGGATTTACAGGCGTTTATGCCGGACAGCCGGAAAATATCCAGAGGTTAATGTCGAAAATTTCCGCTCGCATTTCTGGTATGATGGATGCCGATGAAAAGTCTTACATTTGCCCGGAGGCCTATGAAAATGTAGACGATAGAGATTTCGTTGAGCCACCAAGTACAAAGTTAGTAGGTATCGGAATCACCTTAATAGGTCTCATTGTTGTTTGGAGCATAGCGTATTTTTGCCTGCTCAAATGGACATTAGACGATGTGACCAATTCGCTTGACACGATAATTGAACATGAAAAGTCGGCCTATGTCACTGAGTGACATATAAAAATATCAAGTAGACCATAATTTGTGTGATTACTAATATGACTCCAAAAATTTCAAGCTTTATGAACCTTCCGACACCCATCAAGGTCGGACTATTGGTAGTATCCGGCGGCGGTATTATGACAGCAATGTGGTATGTTTTTCCCCCACGGATGCTCTGGGTCGTGTTTATAGGAATTGCCATTATAATCTTGCTTCTTTTGCTATACCGGTACCTGCTAAAATGGCAGAAGAAACGCAAGTCAGCCCCAATGGAACGCGGCATTGTTGATAGTGCTGTGGCAGCACCACAGGGAATTAGCGAAGCTGCACACATGGCACGCGTGGATGATTTGCGGAAAATATTCGAAGATGGTATCGAGAAGTTCCGCGCTGCCGGCAAGAACCTCTATGACTTTCCATGGTATATGATTGCTGGTGAACCCGGTTCAGGAAAGACTGAAGCTATACGTCACTGTAATATTGGTTTTCCCCCAGGCCTACAGGACCAGTTTCAAGGTGCAGGTGGTACAATTAACATGAACTGGTGGTTCACTGATCACGCTGTTATTCTTGATACGGCCGGGCGCTTGATGTTCGAAGAGGTAGAAACAGGGGGCTCAAGTGAATGGAAAGAGTTCCTAACGCTGCTGAAAAAATCTCGTCCGCGTTGCCCTATCAACGGCGTATTTTTAGTTATTCCTTCTGATAGCCTTATTAAAGATACTGCTGATGAAATTGAGCAAAAAGCCTCCAAGATTGCCAAGCAGTTTGATATTATCCAGCGATCTCTGGATGTTCGGTTTCCCGTTTTCGTGGTCGTTACTAAAAGCGACCTTATCAATGGATTCCGTGATTTCTTTGACAACCTGGAAGACCCGCAACTTCAGCACCAGATAATGGGCTGGTCCAACCCCGCACCGCTCGACGAACCATATAATCCTGGTTTTGTTGACCAGCACTTGAAAACAATTCAGAGCCGTCTTTACCGGCGCAGACTTGCGTTACTGCAGGATATAATGTCTGGATCCGATGAACCTGGAACCGAACATATGTGCCAGACAGACACGTTGTATGCATTCCCTCAAAGTCTTACTAAAATCGCTCCGCGAATGGCTCGGTACCTCGAGTTGGTCTTCAGTGTCGGCAGTCAGTGGTCGTGCAAGCCGCTTTTCTTCCGTGGTATCTATTTTACCTCTTCAATGCGAGAAGGCTCAGCTTTGGACGCAGACCTCGCCGAATCAGTCGGAGTGCCGGTTGATTCTCTTCCAGATGGACGAGTATGGGAACGCGACAGGGCATATTTTCTCAGAGACCTTTTTATGAAAAAGGTTTTCCGAGAAAAGGGGCTCGTTACACATGCAACAAATGCGAAAAAGTTACATTCGCGACGAAAAGCCACAGTTTTATTTTCGGCCGCTGCCAGTGTGATTCTACTGCTCTTCTTCACTATCTACACAGCTATTTTGTTTCGCAGGTCCGTCGGCGAGATGAACGGTTATTTGACAACCTCAGCGAACTTAATCTCTAATATCTCTCAAGGAAAACCGAATGAACTACAAGTGTTAAAAAGCGATGGGGAAGATAGTTATAGATATATCGGCAAAGCCGGGGTACCTGGAGGGGACCTCGCGAGATTCAAATTTTCCGCACAGCTTGCCGACTCAATAGCCCGATGGAAAATACCTTGGATTTTTGCTCCGGCAGCTAAGTTTCTAAAGGGTATTGAAGCAGAAAGCCTGAGCAAGGCCCAGGGTATTGTTTATGAGGAAGGTGTCCTACGCCAGTTCCTGGACGCGGCCGGAGACATAATGGAGACACAAGAAAATGGTAGTTGGACACTTCAAGATGTTGAGGCCAAGGCATTGCGTCAATTAATTCGAATCAAAGTAGCTAAACCCTTGAATGAAGAAGGTGAATATTCTACTCAAACTTTCTTGGATCCCCTCTTTGGATATGTTTTTAAACACGACCCTAACCAAATTCAAAGGTACAAGGATGACAAGGCCGAACTACATCGACCGCTTGGGATGATCTATGCTCGGATTAACGGTAACGGTGAGAGTAAGCGTGAAGCCATGGGGCTGAGAGCTTGGCCTCCTGTATTTCGGACAAAAGATCCTAATTCTCAATACCTCGAAATCGCAATAGAACATGGTATAAAACTTTTCAATGAATATTGGAATGACCCGAACCGCTTGGGAGCACAAAATCGTGACTACGCCCAGGTCCAGACTATAAGGAACCTTAAAGAGGCTCTTGAAAAATTCAATACTGCTGAAGCCCGTATTTTAGCTCTTGGTGATGACCTTGGTCCCAAATTAGACAATCACTATACAGTTGAACAATCGAATAAATTTACCACTAACTGGAACGAAAGCTTTGAGAATCTCAAAAGAGCCAAGGAAAGTATTGACAATTATGTTGTTACCCTCAAAAATCCACAATCACTTGTACCTCTGTGGGCCGAGCAGACAAAGCGTGCCCTACAAGATGTCAGCGAAAATTACGAGTTCCTTCTTAGCGACTTAAAGGACGTCAATGAGGCCGAGCACGTATTCTTTAGTAATATGCGGGGCGAGCTTGAGAATGCTCTTGAGAGAATAAGAAACAGACTAAGCGAAAGCGGGTTTGGACAAGAACTTGCTCGGTTTGATAAAGAATTTTACGCCGAAGTTCCTCGCGACCCGAGGAAAGGACGTTTATACACAATCCGCTACGAAATATATTCGGAGGCGAATGAACAACTTAACGCGACAAAGTCCATCTCCAATATCGTAGATGAGGTGGTTGGAGCCATTTTAGAGGCGGAGGAAGCATTCACAGAAGCAAGTCGTAATATAGGCAAGTTACGAGACTATGATCCCAACCCCGCTGTTTCTCGTTTCCAAGAAGCATCTGCTATTTCTAACTTAGCCCTTGCCTTAGCTCAGCAAAGACAACTCTATCAGATCATGAAAAGCAGCTTAAATGCAGCTCCTAAGAACATCGAAGATCTCGAGAAGTTAATAGAAAAAGAAAGTAAATGGGATTGGGCAAACATTTCAACAACAATTATCGACAGGAGATATGATCCGAACGCCGCCGCAGCTATGCTCGGTGCCTGGAAATCTTTTGGAGATATATTAGAAAAACAGTTGAGCCAAGAAACGGGCCTCAAAAAAGAGTACACGGCTGCAAACGAAACTTACACAAGATATGCAGAACAGTTCCTGCGTTACTGGTTCAAAACAGTGCCTAATCGTGTGATTGAGAACAAGGCCAAGCGCGATTCGGAGCGATACGAGAATGTCGTAGCTACTGCAGTGTTAGAAGAGCTGCGAGTTGGTCTTGGTGAGCCGCTCGAAGCGGTTCTTACCGAGCTTGATAAGAATAAGTACGTACCGCCGGACACTAATGACATCGAACTATTCAGCAGGAATTTGAATAAAGTCAAGCAAGACAAGTATGATACTACAAATATATTCCGGCGGGTGCTTGACAATTGGACAGAACTGAAGGGTAATGCCGAGACAAAACGTAGCACTTTATTGAACATGCGGCCGGCCGCTTTCCGCGATAGTTATGCGCCTTTTTCTTATAAGTCACCAGCACAATTTGTGGATATGTACATGGTCAAACTAACCTGTAGCATGCTGCGTCGATTAACCTCCCAGGTGCAAAGCGAGAAAACAGAAGCACTTAATGAGCTCAGAAAGCATAGCAGCAAATTTCCCTTGAAGCCGGACAGTAAGGTTGATCTGATGGAAGAAGATTTTTACAAGGTGCGTTTATTGTTTGATAAAACTCATTCCCAGAGAAGTTTTCCTGAGGGGACAATCGGGTCCGGCCAGAAAACAAACATTGATGAGGTAGATATAGAACTTCAGCAGCTTCAGGAAACAGAAACTCCAAGGGACGAGTTGGAGCAAATCGAACAAGTCTTCGGGGGGCTTCCTAAAAGTGGAAGTCTATGCTACTGCAGGATAAAACTTCTGAGCGAGAAGACGCAGCGCAGTCTTCTGCAGAATGACGAAGTTCCTTTGTCTGACTATCTCACAGAATTAAGATTTGTCCAGGGAAGTAAGGAGAGCGAGCGGTTTAACACGCGTTCGAGGGAGGATTTAAACGTATGTACAGTCAAATATCCCGGGCCAGAGCTCAATGTCGAATTTTACCAGTATCCATCTGATACCGAACCGCGGACGGTTTTAAAATTCTCAGAACCATGGGCATGTCTTAGAATGTTACATCAGGGTTCTGACAATCAGAAAAAAGGATACATCAGGCTTAATGTTGACGGCAAAGAGAGTTTGGGGGGGATATTACATTTGCACCTTGAATTCTTCAATGACATCGATTGCACACAGCCTGTCGATGTGAATTTTATAGAGGCAATGACTGGTTCCTGAAACCGTAACATGGATAATCGTTTAAGCAGCAGGTATTGATTTAGCGAGACGAAGATATTGAGTTCTTCTCTTAAAAGATTTGCAAGGCGTTTCATTCCGAAGGGAAAGGATGCCTCATCCGAAAGAGTTTTTGTTGCCGCATTCGGCAAACACCCTGGTTGGGATGACCACATCGATGATATTGGTCTCGAAACTGACATTATTATCGCTGTAAAACGTATCCTTTATGTTCAGGGTGTTGGCGGCAACATTGACTCCGGAAGCTGGGATAAACTCCAGGAAAATCAGCCAATCGAAGAATTCAAACATGCATTTGTCTGGTGTATTGATGGTAACCTAATTGTTGGGCGCATGTGGTCTTCTCGGGACGGCAAGGGACGCACAAGCTATCCAATGGTGGTTTGCGTTCAGTGTTGTCAATTACCACTGGAGTGGGCGTTAAAAAATATCTTGCCGCTTTTGGAAAGAGTCGAAAAAACTTGTGCTGCAACGACTTCTGCGGCTGACGTCCAATTAACCATCGAAAATGCTCAAAAGGAGCTTCGCCAATTGACTCAACAATGTGAGCCTTCGCCCATTTTGCCGGCTGTCTGCACGGACATAATAGCGAGGCTTACCAAGTACCCGGAAATGGGAGGCCCAAATCATCAAGGTCTTCTCCGTATCCTGTATCACATTGAGCGTGAAGTTGGACGAGATCATCTTGATACTCCCAAGGGCGCGAACTTCCGGTCAACCTTGCTTCGTATTCCCATTTCCCCACCCCCTGTCATAGAAAGTGTGCCTCTGTGGATTAATTTTTTGCTTACGAAATTTGGCATTAATACATCTGTTCTTATGCTAATGCCCCTACAAAAACAATGGATGGACATCATTATAGGTGAGCCAACACATTTGCAATTATATTGCCTGCGGGCTTCCCTCAGGGTAATTCCCCTTACAAGCAGTATCCCATATAACCTGAGTCCGGAGTTTATCGAACGAGCCAAACAACTTATAGATGATTCGCAAAGCGGTGAATGAGGCAGAGTTCCCAGAGAACTGCCGAACCTGTGTAATTCACTACACTGTGCAGAGATGTGGAGCCTTGCCCGCTGTTATTTAATTATTCCGGAAATTTAACTGCTGCTTTGTTCAGAATATCCTGGAGGTTGCCACAGGCTACTGCCATCGCCCGGCAAGTGGGGCGCTCGGTTCAGCTATAGATTGAAACCGTGCGACCCGAACGGCGTCTCGACCTTTGATGGAGAGTAGCGGGACGAGGCCCTTGCCAATGAGAATCTCCATCGCCCGCTCAGTCAGGAATGTCTCCGCGCAAGGAGTAATGTGCGTTTCGTCATCGGACTTGTACACATGCATGGGCAGACCCGTCAGCTCCTGCTGAAGCTCGCCCGTAAGGGACCAGCCGGATGTGCGAAATGCTGCGGCCAGCAGGCACGCGCAGACAATAGCGGGATTGCCCCACAGGTACTGTTCGTGGTCCGCACCACATGACAGCTCCTCAAAATCGAACCGGTCGATGGGTTCGGTATCCTTCCCATAAGGTAAGCGGAGCAGCAATCGAGGAAGGGCCAGGCCGATAGAAGCCGCCTCAGGCGAGTTACGAAGCTCCTGCCATAGCTGCGCGGCCACCGGATCAGTTTGCCATCGCCAGTTATCCGGATCCGGCGTAAGAGCGATTGATTCACAATCAGCAAAGTGTGAACCGGCGCCAGCTAGGAAGGGCGCCCCTGCTGCTTGGGCCACTTTGGCAAGCCTCCTGAGCAGATTCACATCTTCTTCGGTCTTGTCAAACTCATAGCAGCCGACCAGGAGCGCCCACGGCTCGGCACCCTGCATACCAACGCTCTGCTCGACGAGAAACCGATATGTGCCGGTTGACTGAAGCCGGTCCGCTGATACCAAATCGGCCGCTAACTCTGCCTTGCTTATGTCCCCCACATAAAGTTTGAGGCTTTCATCCGTTTCCACTTGATTCACTAAGAAGTGGAGTGTACGCCACGCCGCTTCGAGCCCTTTGAAGTCCGGATGATGTAGGAGCGCACGCATCTGGCCGCTGATAGCCTGATCAACCTGAGCGACAAGCTCAGCCTGCTGCGGATGAGGTGCGGGAACAATATAAGGCTTGACGGCCTCACGAATGAGTATCTCCAGGTCCACGAATTGCTTCGCAGACGCCGAGGGCCGCTGTCCAAGCAGCCGCTCAATCGTATCTGAATCAGACTCTTTAGACTCCACTTGAATGCTTTCAGCTTCTGCTGTCTTGGTCTTACCGCTATCAGCTTCACCAGTCACCCAGGACCGCACTTCCGAAGCCGCCTCGGCGAAAGTGGCGGGGTCCTGCAGACGCTTCCGGGCGGCCCTAAGCTTCTGGAATATCTCCAGTCTATCAAAGATCCTGTCTGGGTGAAAGTCGTCCAGCTCACAAAATCGGATCGCGATACGAGGTCCATCCTCGCCGCCTATGGGAATATGAATCTCGGTACCAAGCCTCGTCAATAGTTCCTCGAAGTTATCCACATCCACCTGAATTAGCCGGCTGGAAGATAAAGAGAGGCCTGCTCCACTTAGGCCGCGATTGTCCCTGCCGCTGAAATCGGCCAGTATGGCTATGCGAAAAGGGCTCTTATCCCTGGCTTTTGCAGGAGCAAACGAAGTTAATGTACTCAATTCAAAACCTATCTTTTCTGAAGAAAATTGCATTGACATAGTAACATATCTCCAAATTCAGACCTGACCCAACCGGGCTGTGCTCCAGAATTATCTTTGTCACTGTTCCTAAAAGTAGCCAGTCTAAGCGACCCCTTTTAAACTGTCGGATGACAGACTTCCTGATAATCGTAACGGATGCAGACCAAAGACTCAAGAACTTTTCGACCACGCTCAGGACAGGCTTTGTTTGGGTTTGAATTGGCTTTGTTTTGGGTTTGTTTTTTTGGGGCCGGAAGGCTGTTTCATTTTCATAATCCTCTATAACATATAAGTTTGCGCTCATTTTTGGAATCCGCCTACGGCGGACAAGATTGGGTTTGTTTATTCGGACTATAAAATCATCTTTTTTTCTGTAATCCTTTGTGACAAAGACATTTACATTCATTTTGGCTTTTCGGAGATTGGTTTTGATTGGGTTTGAATTGGGTTTGTATTTTCCACTTAATCAAGTGTCCAATTTTTCATATTTAATTGTCATAAAAGGGCTTATGTTCATTTTAGCGTCCTTGACATTGGGTTTGTTTTGCATAAAAAGTAGGTGATTTGTAGAGAATCCTCTACAGTTGTAGAGTATTGGCCCCCGATCCCCGGCAGAAAAGCAAGTGAGCATACACCGGGGACAAGCTCTTGGGGAGAAGCTGGATAAAATTTGGGATTGGGCAATCATAAGTAACTGCTCCTTTGTTATTTGTTATTGACCCAGCACCAATTAGTCGTGAGCTAAGCTCAATTGGTGCGGGGTCTTCGCTGCGCTACGAGGCCTGCTGGCTCTAAGTCCTTGCTGCGCTGCAGCTTACGACATGCAAACTGAAATGTCATCTTCGCCTACTGGCGGATTATGTTAGCCTGCTGGCTAACATTTGCGTATTATAACATAACATCAAACATAAGTCAAAAGAAAACGGCCAAAATTACTAAAATTTTGGTCGCCCTGAGCAAAGTCAAACGGATCTATTCCACCAAAAAGTACCGGAAACATTTCATTTACTACAGGCATTGTAGGCGTGTTTACTTTTGTTCTTGGGCGGTATATTGTTTTGGGAGTTGTAAAATACTCTATGGCAATATGATATACTGTGTCGTAAAATTGGTTTGAAGGAAAATTTAGATAGCAATCATGCTTAAAGATTTTGGTGATACTGCGACGAGGTTGGACCGGAACAAGGCGAGCATCGCATATATACTCATATGATCGAAGGGCAAGAAAAGCAAACAGGGATATGTAAATGACAAATCAAAAACATACAATCGAAATAGTATGGAAAACTAAATCTACACAGCGATTTTGGCAGCCGGTAGAAATAGAGAATTACAAAGAAAAAATACTACTAAGATAATTCATAAACAAAAAACCATATTACTATAGAGAGAAATTTATGCTGACATATGATACTATCGAAGAATTAAACAGTAAGCACTTACCACTTGCGAAGAAAATAAGAAGTAAAAACAATATACCTCCGGCAAGTTCTTCTCCAGAAGCGTATTCATTTATCATAACGGTTTTAAGGTTAGTCTATTTAAGGGAAATAACGGACAATCAATTAGAAAAAAGTATTACAGATAGTCGTAAGGACGGAGGCTTCGATGCTATCGTTATTTCAAACAGAGAGAAGACAATATCAATATTTGATTGTAGTAAGCGTGGCGGTTTTTCCTATGCTAAAATAGAGTCATTTAAGAATAATATTGAGAAATACATATTTAACTCTCAACAGAGCTTGAGTGGATTGTCAGAAGTTGCACAGAAAAGAATAACTGCAGCTAGGAGTCTGTCCGAGTAATTGATTTGAGCGGCGTTTTTTATCTACTCTTGGCTTTAAGTTCTGATTTTCTGAAGGGAAAATTTATTTGCGGCTGTAGTTACGCGTTTATTTCACCAGAATTGATGCAATCTTTGTGAT
>DATKYR010000291.1:0-3017 GCA_035528395.1 Sedimentisphaerales bacterium | reverse complement strand
CGTCGCAGTCACCTACGACGGTGCTGAAATGAAGATCTATATCAACGGAGAATTCGACTCCACACAGGACCGAGGTCCTCAAAATACGGACACCGTAACCCCAGTTCTCATCGGTGCCCGATTTACGAATGACGCACCCAGCGAGTTCTTTAACGGTGTGCTCGACGAAGTCGCCCTCTTCAATGTGGCACTTACAGAACAGCAGATCAGAGACGTCATGCTCGGGCTCTCCTTCCCAAAGGCCTCCAATCCCAATCCGGAGGATGGGGCCTTCCATGAGGATACGTGGGTGAGCCTGAGCTGGTCGCCGGGCGATTCCGCTGCCTCTCACGACAAAGGTAGCATGCAATCTGCATGTAATCCATAAGCGGCAAAGCTGGATACATAAAACCTGAGATCAAATCGCGCTGATTGCTCGTATGCGTTAATTTCAGGATTATTGAGTATTGTCTCAAGTTTTGAGCTACGTGGATTGTGATTGGCCAAGATAAAAATCACTTCTGGCTTCTCATTAACATTCAGCTTAACTTTTGTGCCATTAATGCTTCGGTTAAAACTCAGCAGCCCAAGTTCATCGAGCTGATTAAATTGAGCTTCCATTGTATGCAGCAGAGCCGGGTAACGATGACTATCCGAAATCAAAGAGTCAGCATCCTGTAGATGTTTGAGCAAGCCGGCACCACCTTCAAGCGCACCATCTCCGTACTTCATTTCAACGAGAGCCGCTCGACAGTTACTCCCATTCTTACGTTGAGACGCAAGCCAGCGTATTGCCAACATATCGAAGCGTGCCCCAAGACCTGAATCCGCAAACTCAATATCTGAAACAAAATACTCGCTTTCATTAGAGATGGTCGAAAAATTGTTCTCACGAGCAACCAACTGCTGAAACTCGCGTTCGGGCTTGCTTTTCTCGGAAAAATAATAATCAATTATTTCTTTTAGATGTGGGAATGCTTCAACCCATTCTTTTGCGTCATCTTGGCTTTTAATGCCTTTAGGCAGAACAGGAACAGTTTTTCCTGCCTTATTGTAGTGTTCATCAAAGAATGACTGGTATGTACCATTGCCTTGTTCTTGAATCCTAAGAATATTGCCGCCCCGATAGTAAATATTGATGTATCCATCTCGAATGGCAAGCATAAGTGTGTCGTCTTTCTTTACTCGCTCAAGTATTGTGTGAAGTAAACCATTGTCATTCACCAGATCGTCAAAAAAAGAAACAGATAGTTCTCTCATTTTATAACTCCCACCATTAGCCATCATTATCCCGCAAACAGGGAGCACGCCTGACCTTCACTCTTGGGTCCGAAAGTCAGGGTGTAGCTGCGGCGGCGTTACATCACTCGCCGTTCGCATACTTTTCGAAAATGGTAGCCATAGATGGCGAGGACGACGGCCTCGGGAATGAGCCGGGGGCGCCGGAACTGGGTCCAAAGCAGGAGCTTCCAGTAGTGAAACCGTCCTTGGCCTACGAGGCCGAGCCGATAGAACGACCGCAAGAGCGCGAGGATGTGTGAGAACCGTATCCGTCCACGTATTCGGGGTGGCTTATATTCACGGAGAAAGGTCCTGATGCGTCGGTAGTAGTGCTCGGGCGAATAGATGTGCTCCAGAATTTCTTTGTAGCCTTCCCGCAGAACTTCAAGGCTCATCGCCGGGATGATGTTCGTCGTGCCGTCCACGTTGTCTCCCGACGAGTCCCCGCGAAGACGGCCTTCCTTCTTCATACGCTCATACAGCCGCGTTCCGGGAGGGGCTTGTAGCAAGCCGACCATGGCGGTCGCAATGCCGCTGCTCTGAATGAAGTCAATCTGCCTCTGGAAGATGGAGGGCCGATCGTGATCGAAGCCGACGATGAAGCCGCCCAGCACCTGAAGCCCGGCTCGCTGGATGCGTTTCACGTCTTCCACGAGGTTCCGGTTCCTGTTTTGGACTTTGCTGCACTCGGCCAGGCAATCCTCGTCCGGGGTCTCGATACCAATGAAGACCCTGTTGAATCCCGCCTCCACCATCATCTCCATCAATGGTTGGTCGTCAGCCAGATTGATGGATGCCTCGGTGAAGAAGAGGATTCCCGTCTTGCCCTTGCGCCATTCAATGAGGGCCGGCAGGAGATCGTTTTTCAGGAACTGCTTGTTTCCGATGAAATTGTCGTCTACGAAGAAGACCTCATCCCGCCAACCGCGGGCGTAGAGACTGTCGAGCTCCATAATAATCTGCTGGGAAGTCTTGGTTCGCACACGGTGGCCGAGCAGAGCCGTGACGTTGCAGAAATCACAGTTGAAAGGGCAGCCGCGAGAGAACTGGATACTCATGCTGGAGTATCGCCTGAGGTCAAGCAACTCCCACAGCGGCCGGGGTGTTTGCCGCAAATCCGCGTGCTGGGTGGATGAATAGATCAGCCCTGGGTTGCCTTGCGCCAGGTCTTTGAGAAAGGCCGAAAGCGTCAATTCGGCCTCGTTTAATACAAAATGGTCCACGGCCTCGAACTTCTCGTGTTCGATCTGGAATAGCGGACCGCCGGCAACGATCCGCAGACCTGCCTCCTTGCATCGAGCAATAACCCGACGCGCCGACTCACGCTGGACGACCATGGCGCTGATGAACGCGCAGTCAGCCCAAGCCAGGTCCTTTTTCGTCAGACGCCGTACGTTGGTGTCCACCAGCCGTTGCGACCATTCCCGCGGTAGCATGGACGCGATGGTCAAAAGCCCCAGTGGCGGCAGCGCCGCCCGCTTGCCCACGAACTCCAGCGCGTACTTGAAACTCCAAAACGTATCTGGGAACTCGGGGTAGACCAAAAGGATGTTCATCCGAGTTCTCTCCCTTCTCTTCTGCAGATCTCCGATATTGGTGTTTCGCCCCGCAGACCTTCCAGGACAATTTGGATTTTATCCTCGGCAGAGAATTTTCGACGGGTTGCATTTTTGATTTTTTTTACTACGTCTTTTGATTTTTCCATTTACTCAGTTCCTTTCCGGGATTAAGGTCCCGATTATAGAGCTGAAATCTGC
>DATKYR010000290.1:0-21938 GCA_035528395.1 Sedimentisphaerales bacterium | reverse complement strand
TACTTCGTAATCCACACTAAGTGAAACTTGATATCATATGTCGTATGGCTGGATTTGCGATAATGCTCCATGCCGAAACAATACTAAAGTCTTCGCCTGAAGGCGAGGGATTTTCTCCCATTCCCCGAAGGGGACATTAATCATGGCCTGTGGGACCGGCAAGACGTTAGTGGCTCTATGGGTAGCAGAGAAACTGCAAAGCCAGCGCACGCTTGTGCTTCTGCCATCACTTTCTCTGCTCGCCCAGACTCTCCGGGAGTGGACAGCGAATGCCTCTCAAAGCTTTCGCTATCTCCCGGTTTGTTCGGACGATACCGTTCGAGGAGAGGATCGTCTGGTGTCAAAGACGAGCGACTTGGGTCTGCCAGTGACGACAGACCCTGATGAAGTAGCGGCATTTATTCGCCAGCGAGGCTGCCTTGTATTGTTTTCAACATACCAGTCATCTCAAGTAATTGCAGATGCGTTTAATCGGGACCATGTTCCAGCATTCGACCTTGCTATTGCTGACGAGGCGCACCGTTGTGCAGGGCCGGTCTCAGGTACTTTCGCTACGATTCTAGACGCAACAGCCATCAAAGCAAAGTGGCGACTCTTCATGACGGCGACGCCCCGCTACTTTACCGACCGTGTGCGTAAAGATGCCAAATTGGTTGACTTTGAGATTGCGTCGATGGACGATGAGAGCAAGTTTGGCTCAGTTTCTCATCGGCTGAGCTTTTCAGAAGCGATTGAGCAAGATCTACTTTCCGACTATCAGGTTGTTATAGTAGGCGTGGACGAGCCTACCTATCGAGAATACGCAGAAAAAGGAAAACTAGTAACCACCGATGGCGAAAAGATTACTGATGCTCGTACGCTCGCAAGCCACATTGCGCTCGCTAAGACAATTAGCAAATACGATCTGAAAAGAGTTATCAGTTTTCATGGTCGAATAAAACGCGCAAAAGAATTTAGTGATAGATTACCTGATGTAATCCACTGGATGCCGGAGAACTCTCGACCCAACGGTTACCTTTGGTCAAAACATGTGACCGGAGAGATGTCAAGCGGCCGACGCGATGCCTTGCTCAATCGCTTTCAGCACTTAGAAGATGGGGAACGGGGTCTGCTTGCAAATGCTCGGTGTCTGTCCGAAGGTATCGACCTTCCCACGCTCGATGGCATCGCCTTTATTGATCCGCGTAGTTCCCAAGTCGATATTGTACAGGCGGTCGGACGAGCGATTCGCAAAGCACATGATAAGAAAGTTGGTACTGTCGTATTACCGGTGTTTATCGACACGGACCAGGATGCAGAAATTGCTCTCGATAGTTCAATATTCAAGCCGATCTGGAATGTGCTCACGGCACTCCGGGCACACGATGACGTTCTAGCCGAAACATTAGACCAACTCCGCCGTCAAATCGGCCGCTATGGCAATAAGGGATTAGTTTTACCCAAAAAGCTCTTTATAGATCTGCCGATTACGGTTGGGAAATCCTTTGCAGAATCCTTCATTGTTAAGCTTGTCGGACGGACTACATCTTCATGGGAGTTCTGGTTTGGTTTGCTGGAGAATTATGTAGAAGCTTACGGAAATTCGCTAGTACCTGCTAAGTATACAAATAAGGATGGTTTCAGACTTGGAGGGTGGGTTAGGAAACAACGGTTGGCTTATGCGGAAGGAAAGCTATCTGTGGAAAAACAAAAGGCGATCGGGCAATTACTAGGCTGGACTTGGGATGTTTTTGACGATATGTGGCAAAAAGGCTTTGATCATTTGCAAGAGTATGTAGACCACAAAAATAGTGCGCTTGTGTCAATCAAGTACGTTTCAAATGATGGTTATAATCTTGGGTACTGGATTATTAAACAACGTATAGACTACCGAAAAGGAAAACTATCTTTGGAAAAACAACAAGCCCTTGAAGAATTACCAGAGTGGGCTTGGAACAAAAACGAGGCCATTTGGTTGGAATGTTTAGCAGCTCTCAGAGAGTACACAGAGCAAAAAGGTGACACGCTGGTCCCCCGAAACTACTTTACTAAACATGGCTACAATCTTGGTTCCTGGGTGACGTCGCGACGGCGAGATTTTAAAATAGGAAAACTCTCCTTTGAAAAACAAAAGATGCTTGAACAAATACACGGGTGGGTATGGGACACGCTGGAGGCCGCATGGACAAAGATCTGCTTAGGTATGTTCAACATGAAGGAGACGCTCTCGTACCCGCCGGGCATGTGACTGAAGATGGTTATAAACTAGTTGGCTTTGCTCACGAATTGTCACATGCGTGGATAGATGTGTGTGCCAACAACGAAGATAATATTATTGTTAAAGAGATAAAAGCCGTGAGGATGGAAAACCAGTTACGGTTTAGCTTTTTTACAAAAGTGCCAGGATACACAAACCTCTTTCCAAGGTCTGGTGTTCGAGAGAGTAATAAAGATATAGCCAATAACGCTAAAAAGGCTTGGAATGAATATAATTCTGGATACGTTATAAATTATTAGTATAGAAATCCTAATATCTTCGAGTGAAAGGATTAGAAATGGTCAGATCTACAACGATTTTAATTGTGGTGTTTTCTCTTCTTATTTTCCCGAGAACACAGATAAGGTCACAACCAGATGCTTACTCAGATACGGGTATGGAAGAAGGGAACCCAAAGATCGTCGTAAGCTCCCTGGAAGTTAGCGAAAATACTCTCAAGTTACGCTATGAGATAAGAAATGATTCTGAGGACGATGTTTGGATTTTGATGGGGCCGGGTGAGTCTGGAACGAATGCTGAAGTATTCATGACCGAAGACAGCCAAACCCTTATGATAAGGGAACGGCATGATTTGCCAACATCGGTGCTTAGCAATCCCTTCTATGGTAGATATATTCATTTGCGCGCCGGAGAAATTCAAACTGAATCGATTTCCCTAACTATACCTGTCAAGCCTAAATATGGTTTAACTCGCAAGCGACGAGAAGCTAAAGGAATTGAATACGCAACATGCATGACTATCGAAATCGGCTATTATACCGGTGACCTGCCCAAGATGATTTTCAGCATGCTTGAGGAAGTAGAAAAAACCAATGCAAAGAGACTTCTTGATCCCACTTATACCATGACCATTAAGGACTGGTTTATAGGATTGCTGGGATTCAATGAGAAAAATGAAAGCTTAAGGCAAAGGGACGAAGAGGTTTTAATCCCCTATACACATCAGGCTTTCAAAGGTGAAAAGGTTTTACGGACTACTATTAAAGACCTGTACATTCCTTATGAAGAAAAAGAAGACCAGTATAGATTAGATCCCCCTGATTTGAATCCCTGTACAAGAGTCGAAATTCAGTATCAACCTTCAATGCTTGAGTATTTCTTTCCATATCCCAGTCAGCAGAGCCTGTTAAGCCATAAAGAGTTGGAGTACCTCCGGTCTGAAAAGACCATTGTTGTGGAAGATACTTCATATCTTAAGGCTCTTGCCTACGACGTTGGTAAAGGTGAACCGACTGGCGGAATTGTCCGTGAAAGAAATAAGGCGAATATAGTCTGTTATCGTGATAATGAGTGTCTAATGTCTCTTCCTATATATAATAATTATTCCATTATTACCGAGAAAAATTACCGATTCACATACACCGAAGGTATTCCTAGCCTAAAGATATGTACACCACAAATACAGAAAATGGAGTTACGAGTACAGTGTGCAGCCAATCTGAGAAACCTCTGGTACCGGTTGCGTTTGTATAACAAAGCCGAGAAAAATCTCCTAAAGGGACAATCCAGCGCAATTGAGATTGTATATCCAACGCCAGCTAAATGGTGTAATTATATGGTACGTGCTTACAAGAGTGAAGGTATGAGTGATAAACGTAATACGAGGTTATATATTTGTCCTGCAGTTGGTGCAGGTCGTTGCCATTACGCGATGAGCCTAAACTGTAAGCCGGATTCTCTGCCAGATATGGTGCTTTTATTTGAGACCAAAGGCGGCTGGAATCAACACGGTGGGCCTGAGCTTTTCATTTTCGACAACCACGATCCTAAGGGTGGATGTGTTCTCTTAAATGATGGCACTGTTAAATTTATTCGCACAAAAGAAGAACTCCAGAAACTTCGATGGAAGTAGCAACATAGGATAAATAGGTCGGCAGAGCAGATATGAGAGTCAACCCTGACAATTAATAACCAGCCGGTATAGAACAGAAGACGGAAATCATCTCGTCGGGGCGCTATCTTGGCTGAGCCCGCCGCAGCACGGAAGACAGAAGGCAGAGAAGCAGAAAGCGGAAGCCATTCCACAGTCCACAGGATGCCTTCCGGCAGATGCCTTATGGCAAAGGCAGTCTTTCGACTCCGCTCAGGATGAATAGTGAAGCTGATTAGCGGCAAAGTGGCAAAAGCACAAAGACACAGAGAACGCAAATAATAGATAATAGATTGCAAGACTTTCTTTTATTGAGAAAACATTTAAGTTTGTGCATGTGAACACATGCACAAAGTCCAACAAACACTTCGGCCATAAAATGCTAAATCTAAACAGTTAACATCGAAAGTTTATAGCAAAACGATTTAGGGGGAAAAAGCAATGCGCTGGGTCTGATAGCTCCTTAATTCAGAGCTATCTCACTCTGGCCGCACACCCGATAGTGTTTCATTTGAACTTCGTAAAGGAGATTGTTCTTCTCAATTAGCTGGGCTATCAAGCCGATTTGATTAAGCAACATTTCAATCAGGTCAATATTTATCAATATCGATTCAGGGCTGTATTGCGGCAGAGCGATAACGACATATCCGCAATTACTCCGTTCGGTCGCCAATTGTGCAGCAATCACACTGCAATCATCGGCACCGGTCACGACCGGCTCAGCACCGTCGTCAATCTTGGCGCAAAGCTCTTTCAAAAATGACTCGCTGATGTTCAGCTTGGCAAATTCTTCCGGGTCGCTGGGCCAGTTGTTGCCTTCCCTGTCTATAATTACTATTGTAGCCCCTCCCTCGGGCAAAACCTCAAAAATCTGCCGTGCAACCTGCTCGGTTAGCATAAAGCCAGGGGAACACAATGATTCATGCATATTCATTCGACCGGCTCCTTACTTCCATTGTTGAATAACGCTACCAGCGAAAACTTCGGTATAATTACACGGCAACTTTCTTAGCAGTAATATTTTGGCTTAATTCCGCCAAAAAAGCATCCCGCACCAACTGGGTATTTGTGTAGCATGAAAATGCCCTTTTTAGCCTTAAAAAGGCGTCTATTAACAAATCAAGACGTTTTTTCCAGATTTCTGAGAGCACGTAAAACCCCAATAAACGCCCAGAAACGTTGATTTACGCTACACACACACCTGACAGAGTTGGTGCGGGACGGAGTTTGAAAGTGAGTTTATAGGACGCGGAAAACACGCCGTCTGAATGTGGATATAGGTATAAATTTAGTAATTAAAGCATCGATTTCAGCCTGGTAATTGGGAACCTTTTCCCGGGACAGTCAGTTATATGCGCTCCCGGAGTGGCCTTATGACCGTAAATTCGGCTCTTCGAAATTCCATACCGATTTTGTAGAAAGCGAATCAATCTCAAAAGGGACTGCATCTGTCGTCCTGTAGGTACTGTGTGATCGAAATCACCAACAAGGCAAATCCCTATCCCATCTACATTGGCCCAATTGTTGGCCGTTCCTCCACAATGAGCGCCGGGAATCTGCTCTCGCCAGCGAAAAGTAACCTCTATCTCGCCGTCACCGCTGTCTGTGCCGTTACCTATAACAAAATCGTAGCCGACCCCTGCCCAGTGGTTCTGTTCTCTGTGCATCTTGTCAAATATAGCTGTATTTCCTGTTTCTGTCGCTGAGTGATGTATCACTATAGCAACCCACTCTTTTTCCAACTGCGAAGGTGGTAACCAGCCTCTTGGTACATTTCCAACAGCATTTCCTCGGCTTTGTTTCGGACTTACAACCATCGGCGGAATAAGTACGGACTTAGAGCCGGAGCTCTGTACAATCTCCGGCATCAGCTCGTCATTGGATGCACAACCGCCTAAAAAAAACAAACAACTGCAAAAAATAAAAACTCTGCTAAACATACTTTTCCTGATTTCGCCGGCAAGGGACTGCTTTTGATTATACTTTTGTTTGGTCCGCCCTTTTTGTTAGAGATGGTTTTTCCTTATATCTGACCATATACAAACCATTGCCTTGTTCAGTGAATTTAACCATATCCATATACGAGTTTATAAGCAGCAATCCTCTGCCCCCGGGCTTGTAAAGACTCTCGCCGTATCGCGGATCTGCTACTGCTTCCGGTTCAAACCCCTCCCCTTCGTCCGTCACGGAAATTTCAATTTTATCTAAACCAACAGAATAGTCGATTTTAACCTCTTTGGTGGGGTCCATTTTATTACCGTGCTTGACGGCATTGAGAAAAGCCTCCTCCAGGGCCAAATGAACCGCAAAAATATCATCTTTGTCGAAACCGTTGGCTTTGAGCTTAGAAAGGATCTGCTCGCACACCTTTTCAATAGCAGAGGGCCTGCTTTCCACAACTATCGAGCAACTGATTGGTGCTTTTGATACCATAAGCCAAACAATAAAGCTTTCACCTAATTCGCTTGAGATAAATCCTCGACCGCACTTTCAACATCTTTATAAATATCGAAAGTTTTGGTCAGCCGTGTTATTTTGAAAATCTCGAATATCTTTGGGTTTATATTACAAAGTTTTAGTTGGCCGTCGTGTTCGTAAATCCTCTTGCTAAGCCTTATTAAAAGTCCTAAAACAGCAGACGACAAAAACTGGACATTGCCAAAATCCAAAATCAGTTTTATCCGCTCCGTCTGCTCAACAATTGACATAATCGAATCCTGAAGCGCCTTAATGTCCCTTTCTTCGAGGATTTTTTCGTCGGTAAAACCAACTATCGTCGCTTTCTCGGCATACTCAACGCTTATTCTTGGCTTAATCTCAGCCATAGTAATCTCCGTAACAAAACCGTAAATTGTAAGGGAATCTTACGTTAGGACATTTCGGATGTCAAGTCTTTTGCACGCCTGGAAAAAATTTTGGGCCATTCGGCTATTCGTTGAAGAAACTCCTGCAATTTGAAGCCATTTCCTGAAATTTACAAATGTCGTCTATTGTAGAGAGAAAGTCCTTGCAATTTGAAACACAAAAACTTAATAATCCTATGAGCTATTGTCCATTTTTAATTTTGAAATATCTTTTGAACCTTGCTTTACTAATAAAGGATAGATAGAAGGTAGAATATAAGAACACAAGGGAGCTTATGCCTTGTGCACCTGCAAATTGGGAACTTACCAAATGAATATCAGCGAATTTCAACGTTTAATTTCCAAAAAATATGAAAAGCGAGACCGACAAAGAGGCATCCCCGCCACGTTTATGTGGTTTATCGAAGAGGTCGGAGAACTCGCCACCGCACTTGCATCTGAGGACCAAAAAAATAAAGAGGAAGAATTTGCAGATGTCCTCGCCTGGCTGTGCACGCTGGCGAACATAAGCGATGTGGACCTGGAAAAGGCCTGCGCAAAATACACCGGCAAAGACGTCAAAGGCTTCAAACCAAAATAGCACATAATTATAGCTTTGAGTTCTTAGTGCTGGGTTTTGAGCTCACTAAAAACTAAACAATCATAACTAAAAACTAAATTCGCTGTCTCTCGTCACCAATCTCATCGGGATGTTGAACCCCTGTATCTCTACTGGCCGCTGCCAAAGCCTTGTAAAAACACCAGCCCAGGCCGCCTATGATGATTAGGAACACAACCGTAAGAATGATGTAAGAAACGCCGCTCAATTTGTCGCGAATCGGTGCCGTCGTTTCCTCAATTTCCGCCCCATCAGCCAGGCCAATCAGGATTATCGCAATAGCTGCGCTTATGTCCATAGCTGCAATTATCCCCGCCCATCTTGCCAGCCAGGATGCCTGGCTCGTGGAAGTATGGTGCTTATCCAGTACATAATTGCTCAATAGCATCGTAACCACGCCGCCGACCAACGACAGCCAAAGAATGACCTGTTTTACCACCTGCGATATTGGCACAGTAAGCCAAAGAATGAGCAAAACTGCAATGCTCGACGCCGCAAAAAAAGCTATTGCCCCTTCACGTCTCCCACCAACGGCCAGGCCCTGTTCGGCCCGTTCCGGCTCCTTGACGTCCGTGCGGCCCCTGGCCAGGCTCAGAATAATAGCCACGACAGGCACTAACGCCACAATTCCCAGCCCAACGCAGTTTGGCAATATCCAGTCACCTTCCGGCGTCCGCAAGAATCCTTCCCCGCTGATGTCGTCAAAAAGCTGCCAGAAGAAAAGTGTGCCGAGAAAAACAGGAATCACTAAGCGTATAAGATAGTCCCACCACTTGCCTAATTTCCAGTCGCTGTGGCTGTTGGCGTGCCGTCGCAGCGTCCCAATCCGCCAAAGCCAGCCTAAAACCACGCACTCCAGCAGCCCCATAAACGCTATGCCCCACGTGCCGTTGACAAATCCGTCGATGGTGCCAAGCCAGTTAAATCCTCCCTCTGTGATATAAAACAGACCGAACAGAAATCCCACTACGCTCATCACGGGCAGAACAATGCTCCTGCGCCATCCGGTCTTATCGATAATACTGGCCAGAATTGATTCGGTCATTGAAAAGGCCGAGTCAACTCCCAACGTTACAAGTGCAAAAAAGAAAACAAAGCTGAACCACGCCGAATAAGGCAGTTGCGCAAGTGCATACGGAAACGCCACAAATGCCAGTGAGGGACCCGTTTCCGCCACTTGTTCGACCGCAACCGGATTGTCCCCGAGCTGCGTCACAAAAGCCATTCCCCCCAACGTCGCAAACACGGCCAGTCCCGCTACAAAACTCGTCGCAAAGTCCGCAATACTGATGATGGCCGCATTGTTATTAATATCGCTTTTTCTGTGAAGGAAACTCGCGTACGTAATCATAATACCGTAGGCAAGACTCAACGAAAAGAATACCTGTCCGAACGCATAGCGCCACGTTATAGGCTTTGCCAGCTCGGACCACACGGGGTCGAGATAATACGTCAGGCCCTGCATGCTGCCTTCGAGGGTCAGGCCTCGCACCGTAAGGATCAGCAGCATCAGCCACGGCAGCGGAACCGTGAGCCAGACGATCTTACCAACCAGGCGCACACCCTTGAAAATACAGAAGTACATCACCGCCCAGGTAATGAGCAGCGGCCAGACTATGTTCCAGCGGATAGACCCAAGGTAGAAACGGGCATCTTCGATGTCGATCTTGCCCAGATATGTGTCATTGAAGAAACTCTTGGCGTTCTTGACACCTTCTATCCCCTCGCCCGCCCAGGGCAGCTCCCCGCCGTTAAAAATCCCGACGATGCTGTACCACAGGAAGCTGAAACAATACGCCAAAATCACCGGGTAATAAGTGACTATTACAAAAGCCAGAACAATCCCCCACCAGCCGACCATCTCAAAACGCCTATGCCCCCGCTTAAAAGCATCAGGCGCCGCACGCTGCGTATAATGGCCGATACTGAACTCAAGAACCATTATGGGGATGCCAACCACAAGAAGAGCGATAATATACGGAATCAAAAACGCCCCGCCCCCATAGCTGTAGAGTTTATAAGGAAACCCCCACAGATTTCCCAGGCCCACGGCTGAGCCGATCGCCGCCAGAATAAATCCACCACGCGTCCCCCAGCTTTCCCTTTGCTCTTCCAATAGCTCAGCCATTGATGCTTATCTTCCCGCTTTCCTTGCTCGTAATTGTCTCCTTACGCTCTTACGCTCTTATGCTCTTTCGTCTTTTCGCTTCTTTCTTCTTGTGCCTCCGTGCTCTTATCTCTTATTCCGAGCAACTCCAGCGTGTCACGTTCGATGATGTTTCGAATACTACCTCGCGGAACCGTCGGCAGATTCTTATCAGCCAAAAGCATATTAAAGCCCAGCAGTGTCTCGATGCAATGGCCGGCATTACCTGACGGGAATCCACTACCGAACAATAATTTATCCATCACCCCCCGCTCATACGCTGCTACAACCGTATTGTAAGTTTGCCAGACATTGCTCGGCCTTATCGTCAAATCCGCATACACATTTTTGTGCTTAGCCACTACCGACAATGTCTGCTCAACAAACGGCATACCCATATCTCCGATGATAATTTTCAAAGTTGAAAACTCTCTCGCAACCTCATCCAAAAGGTATGGCTGGGCATATTCCAGAACGGCATCCGCTCTAAGAGTACAATCACCGTTATGAAAGAAAACAGGAAGACCAAGCTCCTGGGCCGACCCATAAAACCGCATCGACCTGCTGTTAGCAGGATGCAAACCACAGGCCGAACAATGCAAAACCAACCCTTTAAGCCCCAATTTATCTTTGATGGATTTCAGATTATTAATGCCGATTTTATCTTTTATCGGCTCCACAACTGCAAAACCGACCATCTTCTCTTTATACTTGTTCACATACTCAGCCAATCCCTTATTGACCTCTTCGCTCGGTCCATTTGCGGCAGCTAATACTATGCAAACATCCACCATCTCCGCCGCCGCTAAATGCTCAGACATCTCAACATCATCCGAAGCACAATTTATATGTGTATGGCAGTCAACTATCATTTTCCAGTGCCCTTAAGTACATTGATTTACAATAATTACCAATCAATAATCAATTAGATTGCTCTCGTCAAGGACAAATATTACCACCTCATTTAATTATATCGGCTCACTTCCCCAAGAATCTTGCATATCATTTTTAACCAGTAAGGACTGGTAAAGAAATTAGGTTTCGTTTTGGCTCCAGCGAGGACAAGGCTGGCAAGGAAGCAAAATGCAGGCCTACTGGTTGGTAGTCCGAGTTTTGCTGACACCGCCAGCCGAAGCCGCAGCCAGACAAAAATGGAAGATAATTTATTTACAAGTCCTAAGCTAATCTTTTGATTGAGTCTTATTTCTCCATTTTCTTTTTACACGGCACTCGAAAGCTTCTTTTTCTTACAAATATGAAATGCTGTACTCGCTTAACAAAACTAATTTCAACATGCCGGAACTGCCAGCTTGCTTTCAAGATTATAACCACTTTGGGCACAGCCTCAAGACTCACTCTGTTCTCTCTTGCTCAACCGACAACTTACAAAAGCCCGATAATAATCAAAAAATCACAACCCAAAACACAATTGGCAACGCATAATCCGCAACTTATTACCCAATTGCCCCTGCCGACTTACGCCGCCCTTTTAACTTTGTATATTTGATATTCATTTCTTGACGTCACTACCCTGACAATATAAAATAACGAACTATTATTACGTCAATAGCTAGCGCAGAGATAAAAAACCAAAAACTGCGAAATAAAAAAACAGGGCAATAAATAGATAAATTTTACATTTTAATTTTTGAATTTCTCTATGTTGTTCTGCGTCTTAATAGTAGAATTACTCGGTTGAAACTATAGACTTTCACCGCTGATTTCGCAGAGTTGGCCATTGACAATTGGCCTTGGGTCTTTTGTCTTGGGTCTTGAGTCTGTTATCTTTGGTCTTGAGTCTGTTATCTTGGGTTTTGAGTCTGTTATCTTTGGTCTTGAGTCTGTAGTCTTGGGTCTTTAAATATGGATTGTCCGGTTTGTAAAAATGCGATGATTACTCTTGAGCTCCAGGAAGTCGAAATTGATTATTGCACCGACTGCGGCGGCATCTGGCTCGATGCCGGCGAACTCGAACTCCTGCTCGTCGAGCCGGAAAAGGCCAAACAACTGCTCGGTGCATTCAAAACCGATTCTAACTCCACTGAAAAAATAAGAAAATGTCCCATCTGCGACAAAAAAATGAAAAAGGTCATCGTTGGCTCCTCCAAACCAACCCTGCTCATCGACAAATGCCGCAAAGGCGATGGCCTATGGTTCGACAAAGGTGAGCTGCACGACATCTTCGACAGAGCAGAGCTGGACAAAGACAATAAAATTCAAAAATTGTTAACAGATATGTTTGGACATAATCAAATTGAATGAAAGGAGAAAATTATGGGTACCTGGAGCATAGTATTAATTGTCGTCGCCGCCGTCGTTCTTGTCGTGGCATTAGTAATGAAAAAAATGAAATCGTAAAACCGGCAAAGCACCTTCAATAAAAGGAGATAACTTATGTCAACGCTGCTCGTTATTCTTGTCCTGGTCGTGCTTGTTGTTCCGGCTTTGTTCATTATTTTTGCCATCGGCATCTACAATGCCTTAATTCGCCTTCGCAATCAGGTCAACAATGCCTGGTCACAGATTGACGTCCAGCTAAAACGCCGGCACGATTTGATTCCAAACCTTGTCGAAACCGCCAAAGGTTATATGAAGCATGAGCGTGGGACTTTTGAGGCCATAACAAACGCAAGAAGCCAGGCTATGGGAGCAAAAAACGTCGCTGATGCCTCAAAAGCCGAAGGTGCTCTCGGCGAAGCGCTCAGCAAATTCATGCTGGTCGTTGAGAACTATCCCGACTTAAAGGCCAATCAGAACTTCCTTTCACTTCAGGAAGAGCTGACCAGCACCGAGAACAAAATCGCTTTTGCCAGGCAGAGTTACAACGACCAGGTCTTGTTCTTCAACAACAAGATTCAGATGTTCCCCTCGAACATCGTTGCCGGTGTGTTCAAGTTTGTCAAACGCGATTTCTTCGAGATTGAAATCGCCGCTGAGCGAGAAGTCCCGAAGGTAAGCTTTTAATATTTAGTTCCTGTTGCAGAAAAAGTATTTGTCATTCCCGCCCCGCATCGTGTGCGGGATAAACTCCAGTGGGAATCCAGCTTTTTCACTCTGGAGCCCTGTTTTCGCAGGGGTGACATTGTTGGTTTTTGTTTTCTGCAACAGATACTATTTAACTTTGCATTTTATTGGAACTCAGCGTGGCACCCTCTTGTGCTTCGCAGCGAAGCGCTGTTTAGCAGAGTAGTACAAACTTGTGTGGGGCGTCGGTAAAAAGTCTTGTGCCCTCAAGCCCTGGCCTGAGTTCGTCGAAGGCTTGTTTGGGAGGGCTTAGCCGAGCTATGAGTCGCAAAATATGTGGGAACTGATTAGAGCCAACAAGAGAAACTCCATCGTCCTGATGGTGGTAATGGCAGCCGTATTATTACTCCTGGGCTTTGTTATTGGACTGGGTTTCTTCGGCGCCGAAGGTGGTTTTTTCGGCCTGATAATTGCAACAGCTATTTGGTTGATTCTAACATTGATAAGCTTCTCAAGCGGCGACCAAATCCTTCTGGCTGCAAGCAAAGCCAAATTAGTTACCCATGATGTGCATCCTCAATTGTTCAATATAGTTGAAGAAATGAAAATAGCTGCAGGCCTGCCCGCGATGCCCAAAATATATATCATCAACGACCCCGCCCCTAACGCCTTTGCGACCGGCCGAAAACCCGAGACCGCTTCGGTCGCCGTAACAGCAGGTCTTTTAGCCCGACTCAACCGTGACGAGCTCCAGGGTGTCATCGCCCACGAGATAAGCCATATCCTCCACCGCGACATCCTTTTTGTTACACTCGCCGGCATAATGCTCGGCTCTATTGTCTTACTATCACAGGTCTTTCTGCGAGGAATGTTCTACAGCTCGATGATGGGCTCGCGCCGAAGATATTCATCCGGCGGCAAAGGCGGCGGCCAGGCACAGATTATTATGCTGGTAATCGCAATAGTTGCCGCAATCCTGGCGCCGATAATGGCATACCTGTTATACTTTGCACTATCGAGAAGACGTGAATACCTCGCCGATGCCGGCGGCGCCAGATTGACCCGCTATCCTGAAGGCCTTGCCAGCGCGCTGGAGAAAATTGCCAACGACCCCTCACCCCAATTAGCTACTGTGAACAAGGTTACCGCACCGATGTATATTGCCAATCCTTTCAAGAAAAAGAAGCAGAGAAAATTATCCGACCTGACAAGCACACATCCGCCGATTTCCGAAAGGGTAAGGATTCTGCGCAATATGACCCACGGCGCATCTTTCAAAGACTACTCAAATGCTTTTGCAAAGGTAACGCACACCAAAACGGTTATCCCCCCTGCCGCCCTAACCAAAGAGGATATTGCATTGCGAGAAGCTGAAGTTAAAACCAAAAAAGAGCAGCGCAAAGAAACCCAGATGCGCCAGGTCGGCGACATTATGCGAAGGGTAAATCAGTTTGTATTTTTAACCTGCCTCTGCGACCTAAAGCTAAAGATACCCCCGAATTTCAAACCCAACAAGGTTGCCTGCCCACGCTGTAAGAGAAACCTGGACTTACCACCCCGATAAGTTCGTCACCCCAGGCACAATCCGCTTTCCTCCGTCATTCCGAGCGGAGCAGTGCGAAGCACTGCGAAGTCGAGGAATCTGTTCAAAAATTGTCATTGCGAGCACCTGACCTGATTCTCAGGAAGTATGCATAAGAAAATGGACCAACAATGTCATTGCGAAGGAGCCGCAGGCGACTGTGGCAATCTCAAAACTCGCAATACGAAAACCGTTTATTTTCTTAGGAGGCCGCAGAATGTGGCCGTGGCAATCTCAAAACCACCCTCCAAGTTCACTTCGAAGGAACTAAAATATGCTCCTTATCATCAGCAAAAATCCAAGGATGGTAAACGGAATACCAATCGGTGCACCTGCAACCGTCATAGTAAGCGCAATTCCCACCACCATCAATCCCACTCCCAATATCGCCGCCAATACGCGCCCGGTTATGTTCAGCACGAGGGCTAATAAATCCCACACCGCCACAAAAGGCCACAAAAACCACGGCGCTGTTTTCTTCGTCACCATAACTTCTCTCTATTTAGTCCTAACCGGCTTTTCCTTTAAAACATCCGCTTTTTTCACAAGCCGAATCGACTTTTTCAGAAAAAAAACTCTGCAATCTGTGACTCACAATTCAAAAGCCTGCCCTGAGCGTAGCCAAAGGTGTTTACCCTGAGCATAACCAAAGGGCCTGCCCTGAGCGAAGCCGAAGGATTGAAGAATCTAACTAAAAACTGGTACTCTCCCCGGCCGTTAAAATCTTCACCTCGCACTCCGCCAAGGCTGCGAATTTGTCAGCATCTTCTTGACCACCTATGATATCGCCCCAGTGATACGGTATAGCCAGCGCGGGCTTAAAATATTTGATCGCCTCGGCTGCTTCCTCTGCACTCATCGTGTATGTACCACCCACAGGTAACAGGGCCACATCGATAATATCTTTAAGGTTCTTAATATGCTCCGTCAGGTCCGTATCACCGGCGTAATATATCTGCTTCGAACCAATCTCGATTAAAAAGCCGACCCAGTTGTTCGCCCTCGGATGAAACTGCTTATTAGGATTGTACGCGGCCACACCTCTGGTCCTTACACCCTCCAATTCGACCGTCAGTCCGGGCATAATTGCTTCTCCTGCTTTTTCCTTTGCAACAACATCAGCCGAAGCAATCAGTTTCGTATCCGGCCCGCTAACCTTGGCAATGTCCTGCGGTGAGTAATGGTCGTGGTGACTGTGACTTACTAACACCAGCGTCGCATCGTGCGGTGATTCTTTCAATTTCCAAGGGTCGATATATATGACAGTATTTTCGTGGCAAATCTTAAAACTCGCATGTCCCAGCCATTGTATTGTAATACCCATAGAGGCCTCCTTTCCCGTCTCTTCTTTTTCTGTTGTTTGTGTCGTATCCGCGCCGCCCTCCTCTTTCTTGCATCCGCAAACAACTAATCCAAACATCACAGCTAAGATTAATAATTTTAAACCTCTCATTATTTGTTCCTCTTCAATGAACCTGCAAAATAGAATTTATCTCATGGCCAGATGAAAGGCCATCTTCTGCTAAGAAGGCCACCCAAAATCTGGCACGCCCCTGCTCTAATATTTGCTCTCTCAGCATCTGCTCCCAGGGGCGTATCCGCTACGAGCTTCTGTACATAAGTATCCCTCTCGCTTTCGCTCATGTAATTTTCCCTTATCACTTTTAGCTCTCCGCTATCAAGAAAAAATCCCCCGCACCCGTAACACTCATCCACATTAACTCCTTTAGCTTTGCTGTACTTGTGCTCATGCATTGCCAGCCCGCACTTTGGGCAATTCAACGGCCCACGCCCGGCATCATGGACCCGCGGGCTTTTCAATGCCTCTTCAAGCGCCCTGCCGGCGCCTTCGTGACTCTCATCCAGCTCTTTCAACTCTCCCCAGTCAAACCATATTCCTTTGCATCCACTCTTGCACACATCGACCCGAACATCACCAAAACCTTCTTCCACCATCGACTTCCCACACGCCGGACAATCCATATCTGACCTCACATTCTCAATCCCTAACATAAAACATCCGAATCTCAAACCATACAATATCAAAGAACCACCTATTGCGAAATCAAAATTCCCTTATTTGTTTTAAAGCAATATTGCTTGCCGGCGATTTTAGATTATCATATAGAATTTAAAAATCAATAACCTTAACATTTCCTGGTTTAGAAAGAGCTTATGCTTTGGGTTATTTTATCGGTGCTTGTGGGTTTTGTTCTGGTAATTAAAGGAGCAGACCTTCTTGTTGACGGGGCTTGTGCTTTGGCAAGGAAGCTGTCCGTATCCGACCTTATGATTGGTCTGACAGTTGTCGCCTTTGGAACATCCCTGCCGGAGCTTGCCGTAAACGTATTCGCCGGTCTAAAGGGAAGTACCGACATAGCTATCGGCAACATTTTAGGAAGTAATATAGCTAATATACTTCTTATTCTCGGTATCTCAGGGATAATCTACCCCCTTATAGTAACAAAAGGGACCGTTTGGAAAGAAATACCTTTAAGCCTTCTTGCCGCCTTACTGTTGGGTATTCTGGCCAATGACAGATTAATTGACAACGCTGACAGCTCTGCATTAACCCGGACGGATGGTTTAGTATTGTTAAGCTTTTTTGTGATTTTCATTTTCTATACCCTCGGCATAGCCAAACGCATTGAAGGCTCGGAAGTCCTGTACCCTGCAAAAGAGCTCAGTATAAAAAAAATCTCCATTATGATTGTCGTCGGCTTATTGGCCTTAATTTCGGGCGGTAAATTTGTTGTCGACGGCGCGGTTAATCTGGCAGCTGCGCTGGGAATAAGCCAATCGACCATTGGCTTGACTATCGTCGCGGTCGGAACATCACTGCCGGAGCTGGCAACATCCGCAATGGCCGCTTACAGGAAAAATCCGGAAATTGCCGTGGGTAATATAGTAGGTTCCAATATCTTTAACATTTTCTTTATCCTTGGTATTAGCTCTCTCATCAGGCCCCTTCCCTTTGGATCAAAAAGCAACTTAGATATCGGCGTTCTTATTCTCGCCAGCTCCTTATTGTTCATATCTATGTTTACTGGCAAACACCACAAACTTGACAGGTGGGAAGCCGGCTTATTTCTTGTCATATACTCGGCTTATATATTGTTTTTAATTATGAATCGATCTGTTCGGTGAAACAATAAAGGTAATGCTATGTTGAAAAACATTTTCTTGTCGTTTATTCCAATTTTTGTGGCCGTTGATGCAATTGGAGTGCTGCCGATATTCGTCTCGATAACCGAAGGACTGGAAAAGAATGAAAGAGCGAAAGTAATTATTCAATCCATTATCACGGCCTCATGCCTAGCGATTGGTTTTATTCTTCTCGGAAAGATTACTTTCAGACTGCTCGGAATTACAATAGGCGACTTTATGATCGCCGGAGGAGCTATACTTTTTTGCCTGGCAATTACCGACATAATCAATCCGGTCAAGAAAAGACGCATCCCAAGCAAAGATCTTGGTGCAGTTCCTCTTGGGACACCACTGATAGTCGGCCCCGCTGTTCTGACCACCTCTCTGGTAATCGTGTCACAATATGGGCTTGTACCAACGATGATATCTGTGATTGTTAACATTCTGTTGGCGGGTTTCGTATTCTCATTAGCTTCTGCACTAATAAGATTCCTGGGGGAAGCCGGCTCAAAAGCCCTGTCCAAAATCATGAGCTTGCTGCTTGCAGCAATTGCGGTAATGTTAATAAGAAAAGGTCTGGAGCAGTTTTAGGCTGACTTAATCACAATTAGAGCTTTCCTCGCTGGCCAAGAACCACTTTGCTCAGCTGCGCCTACGCCCTCTTTTCGGCGTTCTTTATTCAGCACTCAATATCGCTCTCAGTTTTTAGCCCACAAATTTATTTGTGTTTCTTTTTATACGCTATATGTTCTCTGCCAAGCGCTATTTACCGCCAGCTATCGATATCATAGACCCGCTGTCTTTTGGCGGAATCAATTAAAAAGGCCCCACTATTCAGTGGGGCCGTGGTTTTTCATATCCAAACTTACCACAATCCAAATCAGCAGGGACGCACATTCGTTGCTTCGGGACCTTTCTTACCCTCGGCAACCTCAAACTCCACCTCCTGGCCGTCATATAAAGACCTGAATCCTTCCGCTGAAATGTTCGAGTGGTGGACAAACAAATCCTTACCGCCATCGTCGGGAACGATAAAACCAAAACCCTTCCTCTCATTGAACCATTTTACCTTACCTTTATCCACAATATTCTCCTTAGGCTCTTTTTTTGAGCCTGAAATATAGACTCCCTCGTATTTTATTAGGGGCACCCTCCGAGGGACAGTAAGGATACTCCTTGAAACAAAAGCAAAAATACCGAACAAATCCGCTGTCGTCAACTAAATAAGTTGAAAAAGTTGAAACTCAAATCCTTCGCTTTGAACAATCTTCCCAGCGTGCGAAAAAAGCGTACATTCGCATTAACCTTCCTTATAGAGAACGTTGTGAAATGTTAAATACCAAAAGAGCAGATTTCACAGACTGACCTTAAGGCAATCTTTTATAAAACAGCAGCCGGTGTTTCCACACTGACCGTTCGACCTTCCAAAACACGGCGAGTACCCTTCTGCCACCTGGATAGTATGGATAAGTTCCGTCTTCTTCATTTTCCCTGGGTCTATCCCGAGCGATTGAGCCTTCGCTCTTATCTCCGGCATACCCATCTGCTTTTCTGTGATGCTTTTCTTTGCGATATGTTTCGTAGCTACTTTTGTTGCGGGCATTTCTTGTCTCCTTTTAGTTTTCTTAGGCACGCTTGTGCCACCTATAATTCTCACTTAACAATATCCAAAATCTCTACTGATTCCTTGTCATACTGCCGGCTCACTAAGCCAATTTTCACACATCCTCAGCAAAGTATCCGGTTCATATATTTTCGACTATTTAGGCAGGCTCCCTCAATAAATGTGTCCAAAAAGTGTGCATTTTTTGCCAGTTTATGGAATTTTTCTGAATTTTTGCACGTTTTTGCATTTTCACCCCTGATTTTCAGCCAATTTGGGCATTTGGCTCAAAAACTCCCTTTGCCTATTCGTACCATATGCCCTATTTTGACACATATTTGGCGTGTATTTATCGAAAAATCTCCCTGAAAATTTTCTGTTTTACCCCTCTTGGCCGGACTAAAGTCCGGTATCAATCCTGAAACTCACTTTAAAATCCTCATCTTCGTTCTTATTTGAACTTATCATTTACTCCCTACCTATTCAGCCCTATAAGCTCAAGTTATCTACCAAAAAATGCCCATTTCCTGTCATTTTCACCAGTTTTTCGGTTGTGCTATAATCAAAAGTAAGGTAGATATTAGTCATACCAGAATAGCTTTTCTATATCAGAAAAACTAAGAGCTTATCCGAATAACCGGGTCGTTATGAGGCCGAGCGAAAAGTCCGAGGCCAAGGCGGCAGGCCAAAAATGCTCGGAGGCGTGGTTTGCTCCACGTTGAGAACATTTTTGGCTGACAACGCAGGCATCGGGCTTTGCAGCCGGCCGCAATAGAGCGGGTTATTTGGATAGGCTCTAAGGAAAAACAGCCTGTAACATTTTGATATGAAAGGAATTAGACAATGTTAAAGATAGGAATGATTGGGGCTGGTTTCGTGGCCGGATTCCACGAAAGGGCTTTGTGTTCGGTCCGTGGCGTCGAATTAACCGGTGTTTGCGCACCCGAGGGCGCAGAGGCCCTTGCCAAATGTGCACAGGCCGATGGCCTGGGCAATACCCAGGTTTTCAAGAACATCGCCGAACTCTGTGCTGCTGTTGACATAGTTTGCATCTTTGCCCCTAACTTTGCCCGCCTCGAAATCATGCGCAACATAGCCAAGGTAATCGAAAACGGCACCAAAATTAAGGGTATCATTTGCGAGAAACCTCTGGCCCGGAACCTCCAGGAAGCTGACATAATGGTAAAAATGGCCAAGGCACTCGGTGTACCCACCGCTTACTTCGAAAACCAGATTCACATGCCCTCGGTAGTTGAGGCCCGGCGTCAGCTTGCAGCAGTGGAACAGAGCATGGGTTCTGTGCATCTGGCCCGCAGCGCAGAAGAGCACGGCGGACCGCACGAGCCGTGGTTCTGGGACCCAACAAGGCAGGGAGGCGGTGTCTGCTGTGATATGGGCTGCCACAGTATAGCCGTAGGGATGTATATGCTGACACCCAGCGGCAAGCCGCCTGGATACCTCGCGCCTGTTTCAGCTACTGCCAATATGTCACTGCTCAAGTGGGGCAAAGAACCATGGATTAGCCGGCTTAAGGAAAGAGGTGTCGATTACACAGCCACGCCTGCCGAGGACTATTCAAATGTTACCATAGAGTTCAGGGACCCCGAGACGGGAATCAGCGGTGTAGCTCAGGCCACAAATTCCTGGATGTACGATGCACCCGGCCTGAGACTCCTTATGGAAGCCTTCGGTCCGGGTTATTCGTACACCGTCAATTCACTACAGTCACCTACGGGTATGTTTATCAGCGATGCGGCTGCCACTGCCGTTGCGGATAGTGAGCTGGCCCTTGAGAAGGCACAGGCGAGCCGCGGGGTTTTGCTTCTTCATCACAATGAGCCGGACCTCTACGGTTATATAGCGGAGTGGCGGGATGCAACATCAGCCTTTGAACAGGGTAAAAACGCTCTGCTCAATTTCGAATACGGTCGGTTAATCACAATGCTTGTCATGGCTGCGTATATGGCCCACGAAAAGAAAATGACAATTGACCTGACCGACTCGACGGTGTTGGCGGAGCTGGAAAGCTACGTTCCTTTGATTCAACAGGGCAAAGGAGCAGAAGTCCTTCGCCGCTCTTGAATCTTTATAACAAGAGAGTTCTGATAATATGCAGATTGGCTGGGAAGAGAAATGGGTGTACAAATGCCCACACTAAGAGCTTATCCGAATAACCGGGTCGTTATGAGGCCGAGCGAAAAGTTCGAGGCCAAGGCGGCAGGCCAAAAATGCTCGCCAGGCGTGGTTTGCTCCACGTTGAGAACATTTTTGGCTGACAACGCAGGCATCGGGCTTTGCAGCCGGCCGCAATAGAGCGGGTTATTTGAATAGGCTCTAAATCCCGACTATAATCCAGGTGAAGGTATGGTTGCAATCCAGTTATCAGAATCATTGCCGTAATCTGCGCCGGTCTTGCGCGTAAGCGAATTGCCGCCGCCATCCGGTTCCCTCGGCCAAAGGTCAACGCCGCCGGGACAATCTTCAGGATGAAAACCATCGCTGTAACTGACCCTGTCAACGCGAATGTAATAACGTGTCCCAAACTCGTCCACGTCACCCGGCATCGAAAGCTCCAACCTCTCGCCGGCGTTGTTCAAGCTGCCACTGTAAGGGCCAAGAATCTTCTCAACAGGAACAGCCGGATACCGCCAGGCAAACGCCTCCGGCTCCTTGACCACTAACAAATATCCGCCGGCTGGTATCGTAACAGGCGCATCTTCCGGAAATGTAAAGTCAATACCATCGGTGAACTTCCACGGCTGAGCCTTGTCATAATCATACAAGGTTACCGGCTCGGCGCTGATATTGTACAGCTCGATGTATTCATACTGGTCGTTGGTATATGAGCCACCAACCGGCCAATCCGGATTGTACATAATCTCATTGACGACTATCGGGCCGACCTTC
>DATKYR010000289.1:0-24112 GCA_035528395.1 Sedimentisphaerales bacterium | reverse complement strand
GCCCCAGGGGTCGTAGACCGTAGGCCGCGTCGTTACCCAGAGGTCGTAATCCCCATACCCGCCTGGCCGATTGGAGTTGAAGTAGAGAGTAAGGCCGTCTGCCGAGATGCTCGGCGACCAGTCGCCAGACGAACTGTTGACAGTGGGCCCCATATTCGTGGGAGTGCCGAAGGTAAAATCTGCGTTCGCACTTCCACCGCCAGTCACGATAGCGGCAACAACTCCAATTAGAACTAACCTCATTTTGTAATCATTCAACCATTTCATTTTGCACCTTCCTTTCTGCCCTTTTAGGCAAAATAACCCGGTTTCGACTCTGACCAGCATGGTGCTGGTCCTTTTTGAATCAGTCTGCTCTACTTCCATAAACGGAAAAACTGGAGCAAGGGCACGGTTTTTGTTGAGATTTTCTTCAAGAATTGGTAAAATTTATTTAATGCCTTTAATTCTTGGAGGTTAGTGGAATTTGAGATATAGTTTCGACCCCAAAACCCAGCAGTTGGTCGCTCTTGCCAAAGATGGAGACCAGTTAGCGTTGGACCAACTGTGCCGTGTCTATGCCGAGCGGGTACGGTGGATGGTGCGCCTTCGCATGGGCAAGGAGCTTCGCTCGAAGCTGGAATCGATGGACCTGGCTCAAGAGGTTTTTATTCACGCCTTAGAGGGTATGAGAGACTTCACATACGAGAACGAGGGGGATTTTATCCGGTGGCTATCCAAAATAGCCGAGAACGCGTTTCGCGACAATTTAGACAAGCTACACGCTGAGAAGCGAGATATTCGTAAGGAACTTCGTCTTGGTGGCTATGGGCCAACTACTGGCGGCAGGTTTTTCGGAACTCCCGGCCCCATTGACGCCACCACGCCGAGCGCTATAATGTCGAAGAGAGAAGATTTAGCCAGACTTGAGGAAGCCATAGATAAGTTGAGACCCGAATACAGGGAAGTGATTCTGCTTGCAAAAATCGAAGAACTCTCCTACAGCCAGATAGGGGACAGGTTAGGCAAGAGTGCCGGTGCGGTGAAGATGCTCGTCTCGCGTGCGATAGTGGCACTGGCCAGTACTTTTGAGAGTGTCTGATGGCTGAGCAGATTGACGACAATCAGGAAAGATTCATCAAGGATGCGGTGCAGCAATTCGTTGATGCGCAGATAGAGGGCCAACAGCCTGACATAGACGAATTTGTGAAGGAATACCCTGAGTTTGAGCATCAGATCAGGCAGATGATAAAAAATGTACTCAAAATCGATGAGCTGTTTGCGAGCCTTACTCATGCGGAGGAGATTGGCTCTGAGACCGCAGATGAGAGCGGCAATCTTGTCGGTGAGAAAGACGATAATCGGCCGATAGATGAGGAATCCGTTCCCACTGCGAGCTCTGGACTCGGGATGGTGAGCATTGGTGAGCAGATTGGCCGCTATAAGCTACTTAGAATCCTGGGAGAGGGTGGTTTTGGGATAGTTTATCTTGCTGAGCAGCAAAGGCCGATGAAACGCCAGGTTGCGCTGAAGATAATCAAGCCGGGCATGGATTCTGCGCAGGTCATCAGACGCTTCGAGGCCGAGCGCCAAGCTCTGGCCCTTTTAGACCATCCTAATGTCGCTCATGTCTATGATGCCGGAGCGACTGACGCGGGCCGACCCTATTTTGTGATGGAATACGTAAAGGGAATACCCATAACAGAGCACTGCGACCGCCAGAAGCTCACCATCGAGGAGCGTCTAAAGCTGTTTGTAAAGGTGTGTGAGGCCATCCAGCATGCCCACCAGAAAGGAATCATCCACCGCGATATTAAGCCTTCGAACATACAGGTATGCATTCAAGGCGAGAAGGTTGTTCCCAAGGTTATTGATTTTGGGATCGCTAAGGCCCTAACTCAGCCATTGACAGAGCGGACGCTGGTCACCGAGCAAGGGCAGATGTTAGGCACGCCAGAGTACTTAAGTCCTGAGCAGGCGGAGATGACGAATCAGGACATCGACACCCGCTCGGACATCTATTCGCTGGGTGTGCTTTTATATGAGCTGTTGACAGGAACATTGCCTTTCGAGCCTCAGACTTTGAGGAAAGGTAGTCTTGAGCAGATGCGCGAGGTCATCCGCGAAGCCGAGCCCAAAACTCCGAGTACTCGGGTCAGCAGTCTTGATGCGGAGGCGTCAACAAAACTGGCCAAGTGCCGTCAAAGTGATGCTGACGCCCTTCAACGCAAACTGCGCGGCGATCTGGACTGGATAACACTCAAGGCGATGGAGAAGGACCGGATGCGGCGCTATCAAACAGCTCACGCTTTGGCCGAGGACGTTGAACGGCACCTCAGACACGAGCCTGTACTGGCTGGGCCGCTCAGCAAGATATACCGTCTGAAAAAATTCCTGCGCAAACACCGAACGCAGGCTATCGCGGCAGCGACGATGGTGATTTTAATTGCTGGTATAGTAGTGGTTTCTGTTATGTACATTCAGGCGGTTAATCGAGGCAAAGAGGCCGAATCCATCAAACACACAGACATTTTGTCGAAGGCTATGGAATTGCGTTCCAACGGGCAGTTCCAGGAGGCTCTGACCAAAGTCAAAGCCGTTCTGAATAGCGAACACGTTGGCCCTAAAGCGCGACTGCTCCGCGCCCGGCTCATCTTGGAATTACAGAGCCCTGCTGAGGCGGTGAAAGAACTCGAGAAGCTGTTGAACGAACGAGATGAGATTGCCTGCCAGGCCCACTTTCTTCTGGCCAGGATATATCTGGAAAGCCACCCTGGTGACCCTGAGACAACAGAAGAATATCAGCAGAAGGCAAAGGAACATCAGCAGAGAGGCGAGAAGTTATTTTCCGAGTCTGCTGAGGCATACTTCAACCGTTCTATGATGGCCGACACCGTGAATGAAGCCCTTGAATGGTTGAACAAAGCTGTAGATCTTGATCCGGGCCATTATGACTCTCGCGAAGCGCGAGCCCTGACATATCACGCACTCAGGAAATACAACGAGATGGAGATAGATGCATCTGTAATGATTGGGAATGAATCGAGCAATTCAAAGGGGTACGGCCTTCGTGCAATCGCTCGGCGGGAAAAGGCAGTAGCACAAGGTGAAAAGGAACTATTGGCTGATGCCATTAAAGACCACAATAAAGCGATCAAACTATCGCCCGCTGAGCCCGAACTTTATGACCAGCGACGCAAGACCCACATGAAAATGGGCAATTATGAAAAAGTTCTCTCGGATGCAAAGGAATGCGTTCGTCTCCAACCGGACGAGAAGATTTATCACTTCCATAGCTTTTGTGCCCTCGTTGCTTCAGGCCGTTATGATGAAGCGAAGATCAAATACGACACCATCATCGAGTCCGGCCTAATGACCAAATACAATTTTGATATGTCGGCTGCGAAACATGTCTCTGACACCTTGGATGCCGGTCTATCATGGCATCCGCCCGAAACCAGACCCGTAGGTGCCGCTTTCTTGGCGATGCACGAATCGGACGAAATTTATCATCAGTTGGCTTAAAAGGCTACACGAGTGGTGCCCGAGGGGTTTATTCCTACCTGGTCGCCCGACGGGACCGAAATCGCCTATAGCCGTGGAATTCACGGCTATAGTGGTATCGAAATCCTCAATCTTGTGTCAGGAAAGACTCGTCTATTGACGGTTCCTGGTTTTGATCCGCGGTGGTCTCCTGATGGACGCCATATTGCCTTTGTCCGCGCTCAAAAGGCCGTGTTACTTGCTGAAGTTACTACTGAATATGGGGCTGAGATTGCGCCTTTTGCGCAGCGAGAGGTCTGGATTATCAAGGCCGACGGCACAGAGGAGCCAAGGTTTCTAACCAATGGAACGACCCCTTGCTGGAGCAGTGACTCCAAGCGGGTTTTTTACCGTTCGCAAAACGAAATGACACTCTACACGATTTCCATCGACAATGGTGCAAACCCGACACCAATCGTCCCGTGTCCAAGTTATTTTCCTGCGGTGTCTCCGGATGAAAAATACGTCGCCTATATGTGGGGCGGGGAGCTTCGAATCGTGGAACTATTCACCAAGTCAGTCGTTGCGAGCTGGACGGCGCCTCCGATACCATGGGTAGGGGCTAGCCTGAACTGGTCGCCAAATGGACGTGAGTTAGGTATTCAGGGGATTGGATTATGGATTTATAACTTAGACACAAAGACGGTCTCAAATGTCCTGAGTGGTCATATCGGGTGGTGCAGTTGGTCTCGGCCTGATATAAGCCTGTTCGCCTTCCAAAGGCAATATGGGGGTCTGCATCGCGGAATCTGGGTCGCAAAACTCGATCCCAACGTATCTACTGCTGAAGCACTTGGGCCTGGCCGAACCATTGAAGAATATTATCAGGAAATGGTCGACTACTATACGCGCCGAATCGATACTGCGGAGGGTCCAGAACGCCGTCTTTCACGCGCGGAATGCTATATTTATCTCCAGAACCGAGAGAAAGCTTTTGCTGATTTGGAGCAGTGCGCCAAACTGCTGGGAAGCAGCAACCATCCGGCAGCGGCATTTGTAACCAAGCTGGCTGTGCTGTGCCGAGAGCAAAAGCGATATGATGAGGTAGAGCCGGAATTCGTCAAGGTGTTGGAATTTAGCCGCCGCAGACTGAGTGAAGAGCATCCACTCATGTTGGAAAAACTCGCCAGGCTTCAGGCCACATACCCGGCTGCTGAGTTTCGTGACGGTCCAAAGGCGATCGAGAATGCAACCAAAGCCTGCGAACTGACGGACTGGAAGAATGCAAACTACGTCGACACTCTCGCGGCTTCCTATGCTGAGGCTGGTGATTTCGACTCCGCCGTGAAGTGGCAGAAAAAAGCGATAGAGTTACTGACTGAAGATACATCTGCTGAGTCGCGGTCCGATTATGAATCGCGGCTGAACCTATACCAATCGGGCAAGCCTTACCGACAAGTTCCCCTTCCCACGAGCTGGCAAACACCCTGATTTCGAACCAAGGTGGTTACCAACCAGCGTGGTCACGGGACGGTAAAGAGTTATTCTATCGCAGTGGTCATGGCAATCGCAAGATGATAGCCGCAACCTTTGAGAACGAGCCGGACTTCAGGATAACCCACGTTGAGGAATTGTTCGAAGGACAGTATCAACGTCACATACAATGGCGAAATTATGACGTCGCACCCGATGGGCGGTTCCTGATAATTCAAGAACCCCAAGAACCCACACCTCTTGGGATTAACGTCGTGCTGAATTGGTTTGAAGAGCTCAAGCGTCTTGTGCCGACGGGAAAAGATTTATAAAGTCTATATCGAAAACCAGATTTCTCCGCTCTGCGATGCTGCGCATCACTTCGGTCGAAATGACCCCGCTCCAAATTATCCCGCACTAATTAGACGTAAGTTCGCACTCAATTTGTGCGGGATAAATTGATTAGCTGATTTTTGCTTGACTGTAGGTCCCAGAAGTGATAGAATTGCAGTGGTCAAAAGGAGGGCGAAATATGCCTACTTTAAGCAAAAGCAGCCTATCAGGGCTTTGCAAACGAAGCAGAAAATCAACAATTGCGTTATTTGTATTGCTTGCCATCTGTTTATTCGGCCGAGTGGCCGAGGCAGAATATGGTGATGGCAATGATGTTATAGCCTTTGCCGAGACGAGCACCTACGCGTTCCTGTCAAACCAAAGTAAATTAGTCAAAACCGGTGGATTTGCCGGCGTTCATGAAACTTACCCCATAGAAGGGCAATTCCAGTTATCTATCGATTTCGATGCAGGTAAGGCCTGGTTCGGCCAGGTCGATGCAAACCTAATCGACGATAGCGGCTTATTGTATGAACGGGGTCTGGGCGTCATCTTTAATATGGCCGAACTTCTCGGCACTGTCGTAGATGATACGACAATCGACTTTGTTGGTAAAACCGCGGATGGTATGGAGAGTACCATTCTGCTGACACTGACCTTCAGGGACGATTCGGTCCATCTGGCCAGCAGAACGGTTCCGCCGCCTAACAGTGCCGACTTTTTCATCTACGAATTAGACGCCGCTGCTTCAAAGAAATACGGCGGCGGGACGGGAGAGCCTAATGACCCATATCTGATTTACACAGCCGAGCAGATGAACGCCATCGGGGCCGAGCCAAACGACTGGGACAAGCACTTTAAGCTCATGGCTAATATTGACCTATCGGTTTATGCTGGAACAGATTTCAATATCATAGGATACTGGGTAGATTGGGGTTCTTCTGATAATAAACCATTCGCCGGTGTGTTTGACGGAAACGGCCAAATAATCTCAAACTTCAACTACACTTCAACAGATGCAAATAACATAGGACTTTTCGCGTATGTCGATTATCCCAATGCAGAGATTAAGGATTTAGGATTGATTGATCCTAATGTTGAGGCGGAGACAGGTTGGGTTTTTGGTTCGCTAGTAGGCCACATGAGGACGGGAACCATCAGCGGCTGCTACGTTAAGGGCGGCAGCGTTTCAGGAAATAGCGCTGTCGGCGGACTGGTGGGATGGAATGGCGGCATAATCACCAACTGCCGTGCCAGCAGCGAAGTTTCGGGGAGGGAAAATTCTGCCGGTGCCTTAGTGGGTATCAATTTGGGTATAATATCCAACTGCCATTCATCAGGCAGCGTTTCCGGAAAGGAGATTGTCGGCGGAATGGTGGGATACAATTCGGACACAATCATCGACAGCTATGCAATCGGTAACGTTACTGGCGGTGGGACCCTCGGCGGCCTGGTAGGCTCTAATGAAGGCACAATTTCCAGCTGCCATTCAACGGGCAGTGTCTCTGGGAACAGGGCCATCGGCGGATTGGTTGGACAAAATGGCGGCACTTATTCTGGCCGGGAAGTGTTGTTCGTGCCTGGCGGGATAGAAAACTGCTATTCGACAGGTAGTGTCACAGGAATGACTACTGTTGGTGGACTGGTGGGATATAACGATGTAGGCACCATCACTTACTGCTATTCAGCAGGGAACGTTACGGGAGCAACCGATGTCGGTGGGATGATTGGAGACAAGGATGAGTCTGTAGAGCCTGAATGTACGTCTTCTTTCTGGGATATTGAGACCAGCGGGCTGACAAACAGTGCCGGCGGAACGGGTAAGACAACAGCCGAGATGCAGACGGAAAGTACGTTCACTGATGCCGACTGGGATTTTGTGGGCGAGAGCGAAAACGGGACCGAGGACTTCTGGAGCATCTGTGATGGAACGAATTATCCGAGGCTGGCCTGGCAAATCGCGGCAGGGGATTTTGTCTGTCCGGATGGCATTACGATAGACGATTTTTTGTTTTTCATAGAGCACTGGCGGTATGATAACTGCGATCCAAGCAATGATTATTGTCAGGGCACAGACCTTGACTTCTCCGGTACAGTCGATAAAGCTGACCTCGAAATCTTTCTTGAAAACTGGCTGGCAGATGTAAGAAGTGATTAGTGATTAGTGATTAGTGATTAGTGAATTAGAGAATTAGTGAAATGGTGGGGCAAGCCTCACCCAACGAATACTTGTGATAAAGATTATTTAGTCCTAAAGGTCGGGATGATGATATATTAGCCCTCCCTTACGGTCGGGCCTCTGTGAGTGAGGGACTACGTGGCCTTGAAAACTGCAAATCGCTTTTGGGGTTGACTTGGGGGTGAATCCCGCTAAAATGCATAGCTCGTGTATCGTATTTCGTATATCGTATTGCATATGTCGTATGTCGTGAAGCGTAACTCGATGCCGGATACTTCCGCTTCGCTGAAGCTACGGCGGACAAGCGATGTTCGTAATATGGTGAATTGTGAATCCCCTCGACTACACTCAGGGCAAAGAGGGAATGGTGAAGTGTATTGAGAATTGTCATTCCCGCCCCGCATCGTGTGCGGGATAAACTCCAGCGGGGATCCAGCTTTTTAGCCCTGGCCCCCTGCTTTCGCAGGGGTGACACCGACAGTTTTTGTTTTTCGCAATAAATACTAATGAGCGTAATGATTTATAAGGAGAAAACAGTTGGGTTATAAGTGCGTTGTACTGATTAAGCAGGTTCCCGATACCAAGAGGATTACGGGCGAGGTGATGAACGATGACGGTACGGTTAAGCGTTCGGCGCTGCCGGCCATCTTCAATCCGGAAGACCTTAACGCACTCGAATTGGCTCTGCAAATAAAGGAGAAATTCGGCGGGCATATAATAGTTATTACGATGGGGCTGCCGGCGGCAAGTGCGATTCTTCGGGATTCGCTTTACCGCGGGGCCGATGATGCAATCCTGATAACCGACCCGCGATGTGCCGCGAGTGATACGTTAGCAACCAGCTATATCCTTAGCTGTGCGGTCAAAAAAATTGATTACGATATCGTTCTGTGCGGCAGACAGGCGATTGACGGCGATACCGCACAGGTAGGGCCGCAATTGGCGGAGAAATTAGGCATTACGCAAATTACCTACGTCGAAGAGTTGATAGAACTCGATGGTAAAAGCATAATCGCGCAGAGAAATATCGGGAACGGCTGGCAGCAGATCAAGGCCCAGCTGCCGGTATTGCTGACCGTTATCGGCGCAGCAAATGAGCCGAGAGTTGCAGCGGCAAGAAAGATGATGAAATATAAAAAAGCATGTACGCCGATTGAGGTTGAGCAAAAAATCAAAGCCGAGAATCCGGATGCAGATGAGGCGGAGATCAAGGAGATAGCTGAACATAAATGCAGCAAATTAGTAGAAAAGAACTTACTGATTAAGCAATGGGACCTGGATTTTCTTGAGGCGGATTTGAACTGGTGCGGGCAAGGGGGCTCGCCAACAAAAGTCCATCGCATTCAAAGTGTTGTTCTGGCCGCTAAGGAAAGCAAAAGCGTCGAGCCGAACGATAAGGGAATATCGGATATGATACACGAACTGATTGAAGATAAGACGATAGCTTAGAAGGAAATCCTAAATTCGAAATCCGAAATTCTAAACAAATTCGAATGACAGAAATTCAAAACAAAAATCAATGGTGGGGCAAGCCCCACCCTACGAGGATTATAAAGTAAAAAGGAAAAAAGGGCAGAAGTCAGAAGACAGAAGACAGAGGGCAGAAGACAGAGGATATCGAATATCGAAGTTAGAGATTGCTTCGGCCAGATAAATCTGGCCTCGCAATGACATCACAGGATACAAGACATACACAAGATGAGAAACGAGTTATGATAGAAGTTAACAGAAAAGGTGAAGTTTGGGTTTTTGCCGAGCAGCATAACGGGAAGTTAGAGGATACGCCAATCGAGCTGATGAGCAAGGCCCGGCATTTAGCTGATACTTTAGGTGTAAAATTAGCTGCGGCAGTCTTAGGTGACAACGTCAAAGACCTTGCGACAAAGCTAATATACTACGGAGCCGATAAGGTATATCTTGTTGAGCATCCACTATTGGGCGCTTATCAAACGAACAGCTATGCAAGAGTGATGTATGATTTAATCCATAAGCACCAGCCGCAGATTGTGCTTTACGGAGCGACAATTGCCGGCCGTGATTTGGCACCACGTATTGCGAGTGCAGCGAAGGCGGGACTTACGGCCGATTGCACCGACCTGCAAATCGGCGACCACCAGACGGTAAAGGACAAAAAGCTACACAAGAACCTGCTGTTTCAGATAAGGCCTGCCTTCGGCGGAAACATAATCGCAACTATCATAAATCTCGACCGCTGGCCTCAGATGGCGACGGTCCGCGAAGGCGTAATGCCCACACCGGAGGCGGATACAACACGCAGCGGCGAGATTGTCGAAGAGAAAGTAGAAATATCTCAGCAGGAATTAGCTCTGGAGATTCTCGATGAGCACAAACGGCCGAAGAAAGTAGATCTGAAGGCATCAAGAATAATCGTGGCCGGAGGGGCAGGGGTTGGCAGCAAAGACAACTTCAAACTGATATGGGATTTGGCAAACTGCCTCGGTGCAGCGCCGGCGGCCACCAGAGCGGCGGTTGACCTGGGCTTTATAGACCACGACCATCAGGTCGGCCAGACCGGCACGACGGTCCGGCCCAGCTTGTATATAGCCGTCGGAATCAGCGGTGCAATTCAGCATCAGGCTGGTATGTCGCAGAGCCAGAAAATTGTTGCTATCAACAATGACCCGGATGCACCTATATTCGGCATTGCACATTACAAGATAATCGGTGACTTGAACGAAGTTGTGCCGATGATGATAAAGTCAATTAAAGAAAAGGGGATAAAAGAGTAATAGAATGAAATGGTGGGGCAAGCTCCACCCTACTGAAAAGAATAAAGAGAAAGAAATTGTTTAACAGATTTCTCGACTTCGCCCCCGTGCTTTCTTGAGAAAGCAAGAACGGGGGCTACGCTTGAAATGACGGTTGAGGCCAGTTGATCATTTCGTTAAACATTTTAAGACTCCGAGAGGTTAGAGGAAACGGAATAGGTTATGGCAAATTATTTCAGGGACAATAACGATATACAATTTTTGTTCAGGCATACGGACCTGTGTAAATCAGCGGAGTTTTGTGAGGAGGGGTTTAAGTTCGCAGACGAGTTCGATTATGCACCGGCCAATGCCGAGGAGGCGATACAGAATTATGATATGGTGCTGGATTCGCTCGGTCAATTATGCGGCGACTTTATTGCTCCGCGGGCTGAAGATGTGGACCGCCAAGGCAATATTCTTAACGAGGATGGCTCGGTAACTCGTGCTGAGGGGATAAAGGGAGCTATTGAAAAACTCGGCCAGGCCGAGGTTATGGGTTTCACACTGCCTTATCGGTTTGGCGGCCTGAACTTCCCGAATCTTGTCTATTCGATGGCTATCGAGATTCTATCGCGAGCGGACGCAGCACTTATGAATATATTCGGGCTGCAGGGAATCGCCGAGACAATATATGCTTTTGCATCGGAAGAAATCAAGCAAAAATATTTACCTGATTTTTCCGCAGGAAGGGTGACCGGCGCGATGGTCCTGACCGAGCCGGACGCAGGCTCGGACTTACAGTCGGTCAAGCTCCGCGCATTTGAGGACGACAGCGGCAACTGGTTTCTGCACGGTGTAAAACGGTTCATAACCAACGGCTGCGGCGATGTGCTGCTGGTTCTTGCCCGCAGTGAGCCGGACAGAAGCGGAGGATTGGGATTGAGTTTATTTGTATGCGAGCCGGGGCCTACGGTGCACATTCGCCGTCTGGAGGATAAATTAGGGATTCATGGCTCGCCAACTTGCGAAATATTTTTTGATGACACACCGTGCGAGATAATCGGCGAGCGCCAGCGGGGGCTGGTGACGTACGTTATGAGCCTGATGAACGGCGCCCGCATCGGCATCGCGGCCCAATCGATGGGAATTGCCGAGGCGGCTTTCCGCGTTGCCCGCGATTATGCTGCCACGAGGAAACAGTTCGCAGTGACTATCGAGAAGCTGCCGGCCGTGCGTGATATGCTCATTGATATGAAGATCGAGATAGAAGCGGGTCGAGCGCTTTTATACGAGACGTCACGGGTGGTGGATTTGGAAATCGGATACGCTAAACAACTTGAAACGAACCCGCCGGAAGACAAGGCCCAGGTCAAGCAGCTTAAGAACGGTTCGAGAAAGTACAAAAGACTGGCGGCGATGCTGACGCCGATGAGCAAATATTATTGTTCCGAGATGTGCAACAGAGTTACCTACGATTCGATTCAGGTGCTCGGAGGCAGCGGCTATATGCGAGATTACCCCTGCGAACGTCACGCCCGTGATGCGAGAATCACAACTATTTACGAAGGGACAAGCCAGTTGCAAGTCGTTGCTGCGGTTCGTGGTGTCAGCAGCGGGACAGCGGAGAAATTCATCGCAGAGTTAGCCGGGCAAGAATATGACGAGAAGGTAAAAGATTTGCTCGGAACACTCGCCGAGGGAACAGAACAATTGAAAGAGTCGGTCGCTTTTATAAAAGAACAAGGCACCGAATATATGGACCTTTACGGCAGAGCGCTGGTCGATATGGTAATAGATTTGATTAATGGCTATCTGTTCTTAGGCCAGGCCAGCACGAAAGTGGATATGCAGGTACCGGTGGCTGAAAACGGCAAGAATAATAACGGCCAGACAGTCTCTATGAAAGAACGCAAGGCGAAGATTGCCCGAAGGTATGTTACGAAGAACGCACCGAAGATTGCAGCTTTGGCGGAGATGATTCGCACGGGTGATAAATCTACTTTCACGGATTATGAAGCTATGGTTGGGCCTGTGCCTGTTGAGTGAATGAGTGAAGAGAGAAACTGTCATTGCGAGCGCAGCGAAGCAATCTAAAATGCAATAGATGAGATTGCCGCGCTCGGCTACGCCTCGCTCGCAATGACACAGCACACGATACGAGATACGAAACTATGCTTAGAGCGGTCATATTTGATTTTGACGGTGTGATAACCGATTCGGAGATTTTACATTTTCGCGCTTTCAATCAGGTGCTGGCCCAGTACGGCATCGAGCTAACAAAAGATGATTACTACAAAACGTATCTGGGCTTCAATGACGCTGACTGCTATAAGCTGCTAATCAGCCAGGGTCTGCTCAAAACAGACAAGCAGCAAATCAAGAATCTCATAGAGCAAAAAAAGCGGATATTCGAGCAATTAGCAAAAGCCGAAGGCAAGATGATCGAGGGTGTGCGTGATTTTCTGAACATGCTCGAACAAAACAATATACCAATGGCGATATGCTCGGGAGCGCTGCTGACGGAGGTTGAAATGGTATTGGAAGATGCCCGGCTGCGTCATTTATTCGAAGCGATAGTGTCGGGTGAGCAGGTAAAAAAAGGAAAACCCGACCCGGAAGGATTCCTGCTGAGCTTACAAAGACTGAATGAGAACCGTGAAAATCCCATTACGGCTAACCAGTGCATAGTGATAGAAGATTCACACTGGGGTCTGGAAGCCGCCAAGGCAGCGGGAATGCACACGATAGCCGTGACAAACTCCTACGATGCCGAGCAGTTGAGCATGGCTGACAAAATTGTCGAGCGGCTGAATGAGTTGAGTATAGACGATTTGCAGCAGCTTTGTATATGTTTGAACTCATAATAATTGATCGCTGAATTTATTCGGAGCAATTGCTGTTTTCTGTGCACCGTCCCCAGCCATTAACACCCGGCTGTCCCTATCTTTTTCGGGTTACAGCTTAGACTCCCTCTTTGTCGGGCTCATAGTGCAGCCGATTCGGGCCGCGAATAGCACGCTGCTGTTATGAAGAGAGCAAGCTATGTCTGCACATCAATTAAGATAATTAGTATCTGTTGCGGAAAACAAAAATCGACGATGTCACCCCTGCGAAAGCAGGGGTCCAGAGCGAAAAACTGGATTCCCGCTTCCGCGGGAATGACAAATACTGTTTCCACAACAGGAACTAATTACAGTAAAGAAGTACGATTTGCAAGGGAAGAATTTATTCGTATTTCGTATATAGTATATCGCGAAGGCTGTCTTGTCATTTCAACCGAAGTGATCTGCATAGGCAATCGAACTGACCATCCTATGTGACTACCGAGGTCTTTATGGTGCCGGGCGGAGGTTCAGAACAGCTTTGCAAGCCAGCTCCACGGCGGAATGCGCAGAAAGATTAAGATTGGCTGGAGACAGAAACCGGCCAGAGCAAAGACCCACATATCTTTGATTTTTTGGTGTGCACCTTCTTTGCGGAACCTGCGCCAGGCGGGGATAAAGAGCAGCAGCGGAATCCCGCAATATATGCCGCCGAGAAAGACGGCGAGGCGCCAATCGAAACTCAGCGGCTCGGATGCGACCGCCCTGGCCTCTTCTTCACGGGCCTTTTCGCGCTGCTCCAGCTCTTTCTCGAGAGCAGCCAGACGGTCAGAGGCCAGATGTCGGTCAGCCAGCTCAATCTTTGCGAATTCGATGGCTTCCGGAAGGTGCTTGTCAGTTCTTGTGTAATCAAGCAGGTCGATATCTGGCAGACTCTGTATATAATCTTCAACTTGCCTTTCCATACTCAGTATCCTTTGGAAGACAATTCGTATGGGCAGCTCTTGTTGTCGAATCAAAGGTGTCGTTCCCGCTTACACCGGCGATATTATAGTCGGAATTGTCTGAAAAAGCAAGAAAAGAATAAAGGTTTTTAGTCAGCGCTTAGTTTGTTCCGCTTACTACCTGTTTAGCTGTAATGCGCCGGGGCCGCTGATTTCAAATTTGATTTTGTCGGTTTTCAGGTCCCACTCGATTTCATCAACGGGAACGCCGTTGAAGCGGCACGGCTGGAGCTCATTACCCTGCACGGTGATTATGGATTTGCCGGCATCGTAGAATAATTTGCTGCCGTTGAATTCCTTGTCCTGGTCTTCATAAGTAATCCCGCCTGTTGCGTTGAGCGTCGAAAGCTTAAGTTCACCTTCGGCGGTTTCAATAAGATCGGCCTGGACGTGAGCGGCAGTGACAGTAACCTGCTGGTCATAGAGAACCTGACCGTTGACAATAGGGAAGTAATTAACATTCAGCACGCCCTGGGAGGTGGCATCAGCAATAAGCTGATTTTTCTGAAAGAAATACTTGAGCGTCTGGAAGTTTTCTATAACCGCCCAACACGGCTTGTTCAGGCTGAATCTATCCGGCTGCGAATTCGGCTCGGGAACATCGGAGTTATAGAGTTTTATTACGCCCGGCCCGGTCGCTAAAAACAACTGTAGCGCCGTGTCATAGTCGCACTTGAGGCATTTTAGCTCAACACCGGCTGACACTTTTTCGTTTGCCATTTTTACATTTGCAAGCTTTACCACGCCGCCGTCGGCGGTGAAATGTTTAATCTGGTGTCCTGAATCCGAGGACCGCTTATCTTTTTCTGGTAATAACTCTACAATAAACCTCGGTCCTGAAATCTGATACCGCTGTTGGCCGTTGGGGTCCTCCCGAAGCATTTCACATACGCAATCACCTTCGAGGATAACCTGATTTAAGGCCGGCATAAACCTGAGTAGTTTCTGAGAGGTCACTTTTACCGGTACCTTAGTTTGGTTAGGCTCTGCCTGAATTAAATCATTAGTGTAAAATGTAAGCTCTGATGCGCCAACGGCAATGGTATCGTCGGTAGATGCGCTATAATCAATTGTCCGGGTTACAAATGTAGTTCGGTCATTAGCATCTTCCAATTCTTTGGGGCTCTCTGTGCCGGTTATTATCGAGGCATTGGGACTGAACTTTTCGGAATATTCTTCGGATTTTGCAGAAGCCATCGGCGTAACAATAAATCCGCCGTCACAGGTTACAACAATATCTTTAAACTTTCCAGACGATTCATTCGGCTCGTTCTGCGACAATTCACCCAGCTCGTCCTGTTTTGAAACAGTAACATTGTTCGTGTTTACGTCATCCGGACTTTGCGGGCCTTGTTCGGCAGTTCCGGCATCAGCGTCATTTGATTGGCCATTCGAGGCCTTTGACCAGAAGATGTCATTGATTGCAATTTTATCGTGAGCAAAAACAAGCTGCTCAGGACTGTCAATGAGCACATTTTTGCCAAAAATACATTTGTAGTATTCGCCTTTTCCCTGCTCAACTTCCGGCCGAGCAACTGTGGTCTGTGTTTGGCCCTTATCAGAAGCCACAACAGGTTCGTCCGGCTGCTGCATTTTGGCCAGGCCGCCGGTATCAGCAGTCCCATTGGCCTGCATGTTGGCATCCGAACGGAAACCGGCCTGCGAGCTTCTTATACGCAGATTCTCCAAATCAATTATTCTCAAATAATCAAGGCGCTCCAGTCTGTTATCATAGATAAGCTCCATCCCGGTGCCGAGCATTTGGGCATCTTCTGAAATAAATTTGACGGATCCGGTTGTCGAAAGCTGCGACTTTTCGCTTAGGAACGTTATGTCGTCAAGATAAATATTACTTTTTTTTACGTTACTTGAGCCCTCAGGCAGAATACTGATAACTACATTTCCGGTAAAAGTTGCGTCCTTCGGAGTAGACTTGCCAACTACAGTTTCAACCTGGACGTTTCCCTTATCAGCCGTGATGTAAAATTTGACATTTCGCTGATAAATATTCATATACGGCTTTTCAATTTCCCACAGATCTCTTACCTCGTGCAGAAGTTTTTCAAAGCCCCATTCCCGTTCAACTTCTTTATTCTCGTTGAGGGTTATGTACCTGGCCTTTCGAACGGTACTAACCCCGACCTGACCAATCATTCCAACATCATTTTCAAGCCCGCCATCGTTGCTATCGGCAAGAGAATCAATGAATTCGGCCTCCGTATCAGTATCCATCGGTATCAGAGGTGTTTTGCTTACCCGCCCGTAGAAAAGATATATCGCAAGCACAGCGGCCAGCGAAATAAACGCTATAAAGATTTTTCGCATCTCAACAACCTCATTTTATGCTCAAGGCAGGTATCTGGTCATAAGCTGCTGCCATCTGCCGCTATTTTTCAGGATGTATTCTATTACCTCCCGCACAGCACCACTTCCTCCGGGGCGGGTGGTCACATAATCAGCATATTGCTTAACTTCATCAACCGCGTTGGCAACAGTTACTCCAAACCCAACGTATCTTATAACCGGCAAATCCGTCAAATCATCCCCAATATAAGCTACCCTTTCCGGCGAAAGGCCGAGCTGCTCAAGAAGCTTCTCAAGCATAGGCAGTTTATTGTGACAGTCCTGAAATACGTATTCTATCTGCAACTGTTCAGCTCGGCGTTGTGTCGGCTCCGAGGCCCTGCCGCTGATTAAGGCAACCTTCAGTCCTGCCCTTTGCCACATGCGAATTCCATGGCCATCGACTGAATTGAAGCATTTGCTTTCACTGCCGTCGGCATTGATTACGAGCGTTCCATCGGTCAGGACGCCGTCAACATCCATAGCCAACATTTCTATGTCTGCAAGATCTGTCATAGTAATATCGATTTTCGATGCTCGATTCTCGATATTCACTCCGGCTTTTCTACGAGTATCGAGGATCCAGCATCGATTATTCCTTTTAACTATCCGACCACTTTTATCGTTACGATATCCTGTACATCGATTAAGCCAACCGGTCTGTCATCGGCATCAATTACCGGCAGGTCATCAATTCTATATTTATGAAAAATGGCAGTCGCTTCGGCGGCAAGGGCATCGGCCCTTATTTTTTTGCAACCAGGCGTCATAACGTTACCGGCCTTGAACTCGAAGGCCTCAGAGCCGTGCTTAGCCAAAAGACGGCGAAGGTCTCCATCGGTGATTATCCCTGCCAATTTTCCGTCCCTGCCGACAACCATCACGGCCCCGTGACGCTTTACATCGCCGGTCTTTTCGAGCAACTGTTTTATCGAATCGGTAACCTCGGCGACAGGTAATTTTTCGCCCGGCCTGAACATCATTGATTGTTCGACAGTCATCAACTTTGTGCCGAGCGAACCGCCGGGATGGAACCTGACGTAATCCTCAACGCTGAATTTACGTGCCTTCATAACGGTAAAGGCAAGGGCGTCACCGACAGCCAACATACAAGCAGTGGAAACACTCGGAGCAACGCCAAGCGGACAGGCCTCACTCATCAAGCCCATACATAACGCCACGTCGCTATGCTCGCAGAGAGTTGAGTCGCTCTCGCCGGTTATCGCAATCAATTTAATCTCCTGCTGCTTGACCAGATTTATCAGCCGAGTAACTTCGTCCGTTTCACCGCCATAACTGAGAACAATCACAATATCGTTTTTGCGCAGCCTGCCCAGGTCTCCGTGGACAGCTTCGGCAGGATGAAGGAAGTGGCTCGGTGTGCCGGTAGATGCCAGAGTAGCGCTTATCTTTTGCCCGATTATACCCGCCTTGCCGATGCCGCTTACTATAGCCGAACCGCTGCAGTTATAAATCATCTCGCAAGCCCGCAAAAAAGACTCATCAACAATCGGCGTAACGGAAGCTATCGCATCCGCTTCGGCTTCAATTACTTTTCGCGCATATTCAAGGTCAAATTCCACGTATGATTATTCCTTACTTCGCTGTTAATTAGTATCTGTTGCGGAAAACAAAAACATACAATGTCACCCCTGCGAAAGCGGGGGTCCAGAGCGATAAAATGGATTCCCGCTTCCGGGCTTGTTGAAAAAGTCGAGATTGCTTCGTCGATACACTCCTCGCAATGACGCAAAGTGCGTTTTTAGGTCATTGCGAGCGATTCGAAGAATCGCGCGGCAATCTCAAAACGTTCATTTTGAACTTTGGCAACAGGCCCTTCCGCGGGAATGACAAAAACGTCTTCCGCAACAGGAACTATTTACAAATTTACTACGCTTCCCCGGTCATTGTAGCAGACCAAGTCGTGTTTTTCGCCGGCGTAATTGGACGCAGAATGAATAACTATACGTTTGTCGTTAAGCTGTTCTACCTGTGCAATCGCCGCCCGCTTTGTATTCTGCAAATAATCAGCGACTTCAGGCGAGACAAACAGCTCAATGCGCTTTATCTGCTCTTTCGATGCCGACAAATTCAACAGGCGAATAATTTCGATAGCCAACGACTCACGGCTCTTAACAAAACCCATACCGCCGCAATACCGACATGCCAGATATGTAGCCGATTGCAGCGAAGGACGCATTCTCTGGCGTGTCATTTCCACTACACCGAACCTGCTTATGCCCAATATTCTCGAACGAGCGCGGTCGGTCTTGACAGCAGCCCGAAAAGCTTTTTCCACGGCCTTGCGGTGCTTGGCATTACGCATATCAATAAAATCGCAAATTATCAGTCCCCCAAGGTCTCGCAATCTAAGCTGGCGTGCAATTTCAGTCGCCGCCTCTATATTGCTCTCGTAAGCAGTTTGCTCTGCGCTTTTCTGCTTGCGGAACCGTCCGCTGTTGACATCTATCGAAACCAACGCCTCGGTCTGCTCAATCACAATTGAACCGCCACCTTTAAGCTCAAACCTGCGAGACTGGACCTTTGTAATCTCATCCTCAATTAGATATTTGTGGAACAACGGAACTTTGCTGTCATAATAGGTTACTCTTCGTTTCAAACGCGGAGCAGCAATGGAAAAAAATTCCCTGATTTTTCGAACCACACTCTCCGAATCACATATTATGTTACTTATCTTACTGTTAAAGACATCCCTCATCGCCCTGATAACCAAATCCGATTCCTGATAAAGCTCTCCGGGCGTTTTTTCAGTCTCTATCCGTTTTTCAATAGTTCTCCACAAACGCCCCAGATACCTCAAATCGTTTTGTATATCCCTTTTGGAGCATCCTTGCCCGGCTGTTCTGATAATAAAGCCCTGCCCTTTCGGGGGGTTGCTGTCATCAAGAATCTGGCGCAGTCTCTTGCGTTCGTCCTCATCCTCAATCTTATGCGAAACACCATGTTTTTTCATCCAGGGCATCATAACCAGATATTTACCCGGCAAAGCAAGATATGTGCTAAGGGTGGCCCCCTTAGTCTTTAAGCCTTCTTTTGTTACCTGGACGACCAGTTCCCTCCCCTTGCGAAGGCAATCCTGAATAGGCGGCCTTTCCCTTAGCGATTTCCTTCGGCCAATGTTCTCGGCATGCTTACTGCCCGCTTTTGTAAAATACCGAGGGTGCAGGTCGCTGATGTGAAGAAATCCGTTTTTGCCTATCCCAAAGTCGATAAACGCAGCCTGGATGCCGGATTCAATATTTGCCACTTTTCCTTTGTAAATATTGCCGACGTGGCTGCTCAGACTCGCTCTTTCGACGTATAGCTCCTCAAGCGAACTGTCCTCGATTACGGCCACTCTGCACTCTTCGCTCTCGGCAACATTTATGAGCATCTCTCTTGCCATTTTTTCGTACCTCGCATGTCGTATATTGTATGTTGTAAAAAACCGAATTTCGTATCTTATCTTTCATAATACTTTTTGCCACTGCACATTTGTGCGTCTAATCGGCGACGCCAGCTTTTCCATATCCAGCCGGAGCAGCTTCAAAATTTCATCAACACGTATCGAACCAGCCGAACCGATTTTGCATTCAACAATTATACTGTTCCTGTCCAATTCAATCGACTTCAAAAAACCTCTGACATCCACATTTTTAATTCCTGAGTCCTGAGTCTTGCGTCTTGAGTCTCTTGCTCCTATCTGTCGCTGGATATTGAGACTTTCACTTGCCAACACATGCTCAATTGTGGCCTTCAACTCCTCGTTGAGATATTCCTTCCGCACCGCTAAAACATACGTTGCCGAACATGGCTGAAATGATGCACCCACCTCAGCAACATTCACCGAAAGCAGCTCACAACCCTCGGGCACTTGTTCACTTATGCTCTTATACACTTGTTCGCTTATGCACATTTGCTCTTGTTCACTTGTGCTTTTATGTACTCTAAGACAGAGCAGCTCATCGTCCGAGGCAACCCCTACAGGCCTCGGCAGGGGCAATGATAATCTCGGACGGGGATTGAAACCCCGGCTGTACCGAATTTTTAGGCCTGCTCTAACACAGGCACGCTGAAAAACTCTGAGCGTCTGGGCGTGTGAAAGAAACCTCAGGCTCCCGCCAATCCTGAATTTTACTACCAGCAAGATAGTTTCATACGAAACTGCTATATGCGCACCTCCTTAATAGCATTTGCATATACAACTTAGCATTATGCCCATCCGGGCCCATAAAACAACTATTTTTTCTTTGCAAATCCTCATTCTCTAAAGTAAATATTCTGTTGAAATGCGGAGGATATAGCCTGATTCCTTCGCCGGAGCAGTGCAATGCAATATACACAGTTCGGATCGGCCACAATACAAAACCGGGAGGGATGAAGTCTAAGTCTTAAGCTTGGGTGCTCGATTATAGACATTAGAGATATCACGAAATTTTACAGAGTCGTCACTGCGGGAGCGGCTGGCGATTCAAGTGCAGAACTTTGAGGTGGATAATGACAGAAGAAGAGCAAGTCAATACCGACCAGGCCGATATACAGGGACCACCAAAAAAGAAGCAAATCAGCAGTGAGAAATTGGCGGAGAAGCTGCATGACCGGGCCCGTGAATCATCGCAACAGCTCCACAAGCTGCTGCTCTCATTTTCGACAGGTCTTTTGGCCGTTTTCTTCGTGGCATTAACGGCGACAGAGGATGCTGCCAAGCCCGGTGTGCAAACAATCTCGGCCATAGCGGGATTAAGCGCGATGGGCATTGCCGTTTTGACCGGACTCTTTGCCTACTATGCGGATATGAAACGCAACTACTTCCGGGCATCGGCGCTGCAGGCAAAGGATAAACTCCGTCGAGACGAACTTTTTCAAACCCGTGATCAATGGCGGCGGTGTCAACGCCTGAGCATTTTGGCGCTCAATTCTTTTTTCCTGTTTGGCATAATATCATCGCTCTTGTATGTTATTTCCCGGGTACTCGATTATTGAATCTCAAAATACAGGTTAGAATGAGCAGCATGGCCAGGGAACCTGTCAATACTAAGGCCTGATGCTTCGCCTTCCGGCTCAGCATGACAGCAAAAAAGTGAGTTTGAGTAAAGAGGGAAAAAATGAAAGCAACAGAGCTTTATGAAGAGATTAGAAAATATTGCCGGGCAAACGCAGATGAGGCCACAGTAAGAAAGTATTCGAGGTATTTCAAAGAAGGCTACGATGCTTACGGGCTGTCGAGGGAGAAGATAGAAGATAAGGTAAATTCCATTCTGAGTGATAAAAATGTTAACATGAAAAAGGTTCTGAGTGCAGGCAGGCACTTAGTTAAAAGCGGGAAATACGAAGAGACAAGCTTTGCGATTCTGTTGCTGAAGGCGTTTTCGGGGCAATTCACGGCCAAGACGTTCAGGGAAATTGAGAAATGGTTTGAGACAGGAATAAACAATTGGGCGCATACCGATATAATTTGCGGACATATAATCTCTCAATTTTTCGAAAGAGATATTATTACATTAGAAAGTCTCTCCGATTGGCGGACAGCAAGGAATAAATATCAACGGCGTGCGGTGCCGGTTGCGATGATAACACTACTGAAAAAAACCTCCGATTATGCTCCTCTGTTTGCTTTTATTGAGCCGCTTATGCTGGATTCGGAGCGATTTGTGCAACAGGGATTGGGATGGTTTTTAAGAGAAGCCTGGAAAATTAAAAGGAAACAGACGGAGGCATTTTTATTAAAATGGAAAAACGAAGCGCCTCGAGTGATTTACCAGTATGCGACCGAAAAAATGACCAAAGAAGAAAAACAACGATTTAAGAGAGAGAAAAAGTAAAAAACTTTCAACCACGGCATAAAAGCCGGATCTTTGGCGCTGGTGAATTCGGTCATTAGGCCTGTATAAAAGGAGATTACGATGAAATCAATAAGTTTTTTTAATCAGCTTAATACTGCTTTCATTTTTGCCGGCATCACATAGTAAAGAGAAACAAGGCGATAAGATGGAGATATCTACGGATAAAAAAACAAATATGATGGAAAGATTTGATTTCCTGCTGGAAAGCTGGAATTTGGAATATAGAGTTCCAAAGAGCGCATTTTATGGAGCAGATACAGGTTCCGGAACCGGAACGTTCAAAAGGGCGCTGGATGATAAATATGTTTATTTTGATTACGAGTGTTCTTTGTCCTCGGCACCAGAAGAAACAGGAAAAGCACATGCAATCTTCGCATGGGATGAAAAGGCAAAGGTGTACAGATACTGGTGGTTCGAGAATTCGGGGAGTTTCTTGGAAGCGACCTGTAATTTCATTAACGATGAGACTCTGTTTCTAAACTGGCATGATACCTTACTAATCCAAACTTTTACAAAAAAAGGGCCGGATAAAGTTATTTTAAGAATGGAACATCCTGTTGCTCAAGGCAAATTTGAATTAATGTTGGAAGTAATATTCACAAGGAAATAGTTTTTAGAGCGGGCTTAAAGAAATGATATTTGGCTGAATAATACGGTACGGTAAGAGTCCGGTATGAGAAAATGAAACTAACACTCTTTATACTGGTTGTAAGCGTGATGGCCGGGGGATGTGCGCAAAATAATATCTCGACTGCTCCAGCATCGATGCCCAGCTTACAGACTGAGCCTACTGTCGATATCGTACGCCCAGAATCCAGCGATATTGCCGAGTTCGAGGCCGATCCATTTCCTTCAACAACTTATTTCAAGGATTTCAAGGTCGGGAGGACAGACCTCAAAGACATCCTACTTACCTGGCATCAGGTTTCGCAGGAGCACTGGCAACATGGCTACAGCCATGTCGCATTCGGGGACAGAACAGGAACAATCAAGTTGAAAGACGGCACCAGTATCAAGTGGATGGTCAGGCCTGGCGGCCTTGCCAGTTTTATATTTCAAGATGGAACAGCATTATATCTCGCTAAGGAACTGACGCCGTGGGAAGAATAAACCGATGCTGCGCTTAATTCGGATACTATATGGCGCGGCGCCGGTGAGCTTTTATTGTCATACGGGCCCATAAAACAACTATTTTTTCTTTGCAAATCTCTCTCCCCTACTGTAAACACTTTATTGATATAAGATTGTAGGGTTGGCTTTAGCTCACCAATCCCAACTATAAAATCTGATGGGATAGGGAAAAAATGAAATGTATTCACTGTCAGGCAATCATGAAACAGGGAACGGCTCCACTGCATATTGACAAACAAGGTTGCCACGTAACATTGGATAATATTCCTGCCTGGGTATGCGAACAGTGCGGAGAGGCATATTTTGAAGAACGTGAAGTGGACGCAATTCAGGATTTAATCCGAACAGTTGAGCAGAAGGCTAATAAACTTGCCTTGAGTGCATAATTCAAAACTTAGTAAGTTCGATAGGATTGGCTTGCTACTCTGCGAAGTAGTTCTTCGCTACGTAGCACGAGTTAGCCCATACGGATTGTTAGTCCTGCTTCGCTCAAGGCTACGCAGGATAGAACGCCTGCACTCGGATACCGCAATAAGCGTTGCCGGTAAGCTTTCGTTATGTGGAAACCATATAAACATAGTTAGACCGGATTTCCATCTACGTGTCTCAGTAATCTTGAAAGAGCAGCTATCTATATAGAGAGTTAAGAATAAATTATCAACTGCACTATTTGTACTGTCTCACTTTGAGAATATGCATAAGCTCTTTAATAAACAACACTTATAAGCAAGCATGGCTGTCTATGAATTTGTCATAAAATTGAAAGAAATTCACAGATGCCCGCCATACAAGTGTTTCTGGCTGAATTACC
>DATKYR010000288.1:0-6458 GCA_035528395.1 Sedimentisphaerales bacterium | reverse complement strand
GGCAGCAAGGCGTTTTAAGCTCCGTTTCCGAACTATGCCTGAAAATCGAGCCGCAATTACGACTGCTTTGATGATCAGCGATACGGCAAAGTTGGTGATGTCGGGATTCTTGTCCATGATGTCTCTTTTATGCTCCTCCAAGGTGTACAGAAAGCCAATTTGAGACGGAAATTATAGCAGAAAGTGGGCAAAATGGCGAGCGAGGAGCCCAAGGATGTAAATATCTATTTTGTAAAAGGTTAGACTAAATGTCACGTGGTACTATTGGCCCTTGACAAGCGCAGTAGGTCTCGATATTGTAGCTTTCGGCGTATGCCGCCAAGTCGACGAGACATAACAAGAACACAACAGACTTCTTCATAACCCATCTCCTTACTCTTTCGGGTACACTCTTACGCTTAAGAACATGTAGGCGTTTCACTGTCTTTATAACTGGTCAAAGAAACATATAATTCAGATGTCAGGTTTTCAAGGAAAAAACTAAGCTAAAATGTGCGTTATCTTTGTACGTCACCCGCTCTCCAAACCATCCTACTCCGACCCGCGACAGCCGGAATTCACAACGACTAAAAACCCACCGCGATTTGATGCTGTCCTTTACATCTTATTACCCGGGATCATTCAAGCTTTCGGTCAGGCACGGTATTTCCGGCCGCAAAACTTTAATTCATCCTGACAGGGCTCATCCAGTCATTTGGATTCTTTGGCTGTGCGGCTTAATAAAACATCGGGCAGATACTCTACAGCTTGCTTTCTCCACCTTCACTCCGATGGCTGCAAGGCACACGTTGCTTGGTTCAGATAACTACAGGTGCACCAACTGGCAGCATCGGCCATCAATATCAGACCCCCGGCTGGAATAGCGTTGATCCAGCAGCCTGGCCGGATACCCCCGTAGTTCTCTGTACAGCCGGTGCCTCCGGTCAGGTCAACATAGCCGAGCGTGGCGGAACGGAACACCAACATTCTATTCGAGCCGACCGGGATGCCACAACCGTATGATCTTGTGAACGTAAATGGCAATTTTTTACCGCTCAATATGTCCCACGCCCCGGGTTGTGCGTAGATGGTCCGGTCGTTAAGGATCGGCCGGGATTCATACTCGGTCCTGACATCCCACAATCGTGTCCCATCGCTCGGACCTATGCCAGCCATTCGATCGCCCCACTCGGATAACCGTGATGCCTGATGGACAGGCTGGTAGCTCATCAGTAGCACGTTGTGCTTAGTACTGTAAGCCAACATCGTCCCGAATATGTCATCGCTGATATTCCATAAGACCTTGCCGGTTTCCACGTCTAACGCAAGCAACCGGCCCGTAGGGTGTTCTCTTAATCGGCGGAGTTCCTCTTCTTCGCTTTCACCGCTCGCAGCAGCTCGCCGTTTTTGCTTCATTTTTCCCTCCGGCTATGTCGAACGACTCGTCTGCCAGCGCATGTGGACGGTCGATCAGATACACGCATCCTCGGCCGATTGCAATGGCATTGTGGCGAATGGAATGTTCCGGCTCAAAAGTCCACTTGAGTGTCCCGGTTCGGATATCCATCGCGAAAAACAGCACCGACTCGGTGAACTGATCGCTGGTATCCCACTTGGAAGCCCACCCCTTGACTAGGTAATGTTCGTTGACCAACGTGCCGAACAGCGTTCCTTGCTCGCAGGCGATGTATCCCCACTTTCCAGGCTTTCCGTTGGGGAGTAGAGGTGGCTTCAGTTCGGCCGTTTTCCGCCCAGTCTTTACGTCGAGGCAGAGACACTTGTCTCTGGAGTGCACGTAGACACAATTGCCGTCTATGCAGAAGTTGCTACCGGTCCAGGCCACCCCTATGCTGGATTCACCCCTGTGATACTGCAAGAGGATACCTTCGAGTGGGAACTCCCACAGTGTTCGTCCGTTGTAGATGTTTGTTGCCCGAAGTGCGTTTAGCCCCTCGGCAAACATACGCCCCTTGTCAACAAGCGGAGCCGGTCCACGATTATGGCGGTTGGGCATGACAAAGTCGGTATCGCGGAACCAGAGCATCTTTAGTGGGCCATGGACCAAAGTATCATTGGAGCAGAGCGTGTTAGCGGCGTCGGCGTTCTGATGTGTCCAATTTCCGGCGTCCTCCATCGGACGGCGGACAAATTGCTGCATGGCACCTGGGCAGCCAAAACATGCAATTCCACCAGATGGACACTGCATACGCTGCACCTCTTTGGTGGAAACCGCGCTTGGCCCCTCAGTGACCGATCGGCCTGATACGACTAAGTCGGCGAAGTAATTCGGATACGGCACCTTCGTTGGATCGGCTTGGTGGACCGTCACTCGCACGCCGTAGAGTCCTGCCGAGTCGAACAACCGCCGGGCATCTTTGACCTTTGCCGGGTCCTTCTCAACACAGTAGATTTGAAGCTTCGTGCGACGGGCCAATTCGAGCGCTAATAAGCCGTCTCCGCAGGCCAGATCCAGGCAATATCCTTCGGTAACACCGGTTCGTTGGATAATCTCTTCGACCGCTGTCACGTAAACAGTACTTTCAGCCGCTTGCGGCTTCATTCTTTTGACATCCCAGACCTCTGAACTTCCAGTTCCGCCACCAAAGCAATATATCATCCCCCGATCCGTACTCACATAAAGCCGGCCGTCAGCCACCGCCAAACCGTAGACGGTGCCGTCCACCTCGGCATCCCATACCACTTTATGCGAGCGGACGTCAAGGAGCAATACCTTGCTCTCCCCGGCTGCAATGACATTATCACCCGCTACGATTAGTGCACTTGCCGCGTCGGATAAAAGCGGGGGGCTCCAGGCCGTTCCCCCCATAAGGTCGCCCCTCGGTGGCTCGGCTCCCTTGTGAGTGGCTGATGGCGCCAAGGCACCGGGCGGAAGATCAATGCTCCACACCGATGGGGCAAGAGCTTTGACGATCTTCTTGTTACCTTTGCGGTCGGTTACCTCTTTGTCGACCAGCAGCTTTCGCCGGTCGAATGCGATGATTTTATTCTCTCTCGAAGAAATAACAAAATCAGGATGCATGGTGACCTGAACGCCGATGCGGTCCTGTCTAACACCGTTGCTGACAGCGAATATCTCACCTCCGTTGAAGAAAAGGTCGTCAACAACCACCACGTCCGATCCGCCAGTATATTGGTTTTGCTGGAGGCGGAAATAGTTGAGCTTGCCATCGGCGCAATCGAATACTGCCGGCACGGCTCGACCGGTCGGAATAAACAGCGAGTTGCCACACACAGCCAGATATCCTTGGGTGGCGATGCCGCTTTTGGCCCTGGCGGTCGGATGAGGTTGATCCATTTCGATCCCTCCTGACGAGTCGTTGCACCAGAGCACCTTGCCGCTGGCCGGATCGATCGCGTAGATTAAAATCCCTTCAGTAGGCCAAATACCAGCACCGAAGTAGAGTATGTTGCCAACAACTACCGGCCCCCCACGCGCTGGCCAGCGAGAAATCATCCGGTCATTACCCAAGAGCATGTCGACTTTCGGCCCACCGTGCAACTTCCAAAGCAGCTGACCGTCAGTAGCGATAAGGCAGTACAGATGGCCGTCGTCGCTTGCCACGAACAAACGATCTTGCCAAACAACTGGTGCGAAACGCACTGGGCTATCGGTGAAGAATGTCCAATGTGTCTTGCCCGTGGCAGCGTCCAAAGCGTATACCTTGCAATCCGCCGAGCTGCCATAATAGAGCACACCGCCGGCGATTACCGGCTGATAGGCGCGATCGAACTGCTGGCGATTGCGCGTCGGCCATGCCGGTGTCGGCGCGTGCGGCGATTGGTAGGTCCACCGCAGCATAAGCCCTTTGGGCAGTTGTTCCGGTGTGTAGCTGCTTCGTGCGGAATCTGCTCGATACGTGGGCCAGTCAGCAGCCTGTAAATCCACAACAAGTATTAGCCAAGCGATCACTATAAGAATTGTTCTGTTCATATTAGTCTTTCGTACTTGTCCAAAACAACATCATTTGTCTAACGTGATTATTGTAAACCTGAACTACTGAGAAGTCAAAAGCAACACAACTCAGACTTAGGGATTTTGCGTTTAGCTTCTCCGTCGCGAATCCTTGTGAAGCCAGAAACAGGTGCTTATGGATGACAATTCGTCAACAACTGCCGACCTCCATGGAGTGATAATCAGCATATAAAACTGTCACGGGTCGGCACCCAAATCAGCCACACCCATGTCACTAAACAATCACCACCCCCGCCCCGATCCGTGACTGCTGGGAGGCGGTTTGTTGAGATCTCCGCTGGCTGGCGATTTGCCGTGCGAAACCTCTGGAGTGACTTTCACAATGTATATCTACAGAGTAATTAAACGAGGAGGAAAGTATAAAAAGTGTAAATTGCGTTCAAATATTAGTACATCGTGTTAATGATATTCTTGAAACTCAGGGATGCTTCGCCAGCTCTTTTGCGCCAAGATCCGGCGCACTACCGTTGTAAGCTCCGTCGGGAATTTTCAAGACTTTGGCATATTTCGCCGTGCCTGCGTCAATGGCCGGACTGCCTTCCGACAATTCAAACGTCTTGGTATCCTTAAAGTTCGGATCCTCTGTCAGGATATTTGATCCTTTGGTAATGCCGCTGTCATAATCGGTCTGGTTCTTGAAGAACAGACAATAGTCCACCAAGGTCTTATCATTATCACTGGTAATATACTTTCCCTTGCCTACGCCTTTTAGGCAGTTGGAAAAAATGTTGTTCAAAACAATTGCTTTAGGGGATAGGGTCATTCCATGATTGCAACCATAGAACGTATTGTTGTATACGACAACATTTTCAACCATATCCGAGCCTTCGTGGTTCTCATCTGAATGCTCGTTGGCCATCATGCTAACACCTGAACCCTCGCAGTTCAGGAACAGGTTACCGTAAATCTGGAATGTGCGTTTGCTGTCGCCGGCGTAATCCACCAACTGTATGCCACTCTGGCCCGCCTTGAATACCGTGTTGTATCTGAAAATATGCGTTGTCAAAGGGCCGGACTTCGGCTGCAGGCGGGTTTCATCGGCATCTTCATTAACGTTATCGAAAGTACAATACTCGACAACATAACTGACCGAGTCATCGGCGTCTACAGCATCGTCTCCGGCGCCATCAAAGTCGCAGTGAGCGATGCACCCACCTCCGCCTTCGAAACTCAACTGATCGCCGCCACCGATGAAGTTGCAATAGAGTACCTCGCTGTACGGGCTTGTAATCTTCAATGTATGATTCTTGTTTCCAATGATTGTCAATCCGACAATTTTTGAGTCCTTTGAATTCAAAGCAAACCACTGTTTTTCAGCGGCTGGTGTTGCCTTGATGATGGTCTGGTCAATGTCAATTTGATCCCTCGTGTTGATATAGTCTGAGGCTAATGTCAATCGCTTGTTAACGTTCAGGGTTGTATGCTCATAGGTCCCGCGGGCGATCAGGATCGTATCGCCGTCGGAAGCGACGCCGATAGCGACGTCAATCGCTGGATGTTCGCTGGGAACCATCAAAACCCTCCCCGATACTGGTGAAACACACAATACCATGCACAGAAGGACCGCAACCAATAAGTTTTTGCTCTTTGACATAATACACTCCTTAACCTAATATTTCTTATGCAACATTGTATATCCCTGCTCAACTACATTGTTTAGCCTCATTTTCTACAGTATACCAGGCAAGCCCCATATATGCAATTTGCGATGCCCGCGGTACGAATACTCCCAAAGGAGTTACAAGATTGATGCACTTCTCTTCCTCCGTCTACTTAATCCGAAAAAAATGAAAAATTCCCAAAAAATATTCGTATTTTCACAAAAAATGAGACTATAGCAGCTTTACAGAGCAAATAATATGTAAAGCACTTAAGCACAATGACTTATACAACATTCAAGTTGGTAAATAGCACCTTCCGGATTTCGATTGGCGCCGATCCAAACACTAAACTGGGTTTATTGCCGCCATTCGACCGCAGACAACAGATGCCCGCCAAGCGGCAAACTCTGTAATTTTGCTACAGTCTCCAAAAAATTGACATTTATTCGGACTCGATATAGCCAAAATTAACATTTGTGGTGTCAAAATAGAGGCAAGATGTCACTTGAAAATCAGGGTGTTTTCCAGCTCCTGAAAGAGATGACATTTTGAAGGATTCTGGCATTTTACGGCTCATGATAAAGGGGTATTCTGGGTATTGTTCGTGTATGACTCTTGAATGTAAAGTCACTCACGGACGTCACCCTCCTTAAACTTACTTACCTGACTCTATGAGCTTCTTAAAACGGGGGTGGTCGTATAGCCGAATTAACGTTGTTTAGGTTTTATATATAACTGTATAATTGTACTGTCTCACTTTGAGAATATGCATAAGCTCTTTAATAAACAACACTTATAAGCAAGCATGGCTGTCTATGAATTTGTCATAAAATTGAAAGAAATTCACAGATGCCCGCCATACAAGTGTTTCTGGCTGAATTACC
>DATKYR010000287.1:0-6950 GCA_035528395.1 Sedimentisphaerales bacterium | reverse complement strand
CTTCCAATTTAAGGCGTCTCACAGGCCATTTTAGCAATTATTTCTTCTGATATGGCCTCTGGTGCTGGGGGTCTGGGGGCGTAGAGGTGGAGGATATCGTGTTGTGTGGGGAGTATTCCTTACCTTAATTCATCTATCTCTCCTGAAGCTTCACGAAGAGTTTTGAGAAATTCTGGATGGGTCTTCTTTCCGGATTTGAAGAATCTTCTACAATAGAATCAATCATCAAAAGCACCGAAAAACTCTAAAGTATCGCCTCAGAGATAGCAGAAAAGATGCTGTAAAAGCTAAATATAGCCGATGTACTGTATGCAGACCTTAGTTAACCGCTTAGCTATCAAATTAGCTATCAAATATTGGGCGTTAGGCAAGCAAAAAAAATAACCCGACGACTTGTAATCCGTTGGGAATGTATGTAAGTTATGATGGGAGTTTTTAGGCCGGCAGTTTGGTTTTTGAGAAGAAGAATGTACCGGCTACCTTTAATTCTCTTGTGAAAGAACTTAGAATATGTAACGAGAAGACACGGCAACTTCTTATACAGAAAGAGACAGCCTGTGCTTGCCGTTTTATGCAGAGTGTATAATCATTATTCGACGGAAAGGAACAACGATGCCAACCTACAAATGGCCTACAAAGCAGCTTCTTGTCGCCAGCCTTCATCTGGATGCGAAGAATCCGCGTCTTGGTCGTGAGACAACGGCACGAGCACCGCGTGAGATCATACAGTACCTCTTTGAGCATGACAAGGCACTGGATGTGGCGCAGAGCATCGCCGCGCGTGACTATTTCCCGAACGAGCCGCTCTTGGCGATCAGGGAGAACGATCAACTTGTTGTAGTCGAGGGCAATCGGCGTCTCGCAGCATTGAAAGCACTCCGCGAGCCAGGTTTGCTCGGAGGCAACATGTACCGGCAGATTGAGCGGCTTTCCCGTCAAATTGAGGATCCAAATAATATCGTCCGCGTGCCCGTCACCCTCGCCCCGAGTCGTCGAGCGACCGACCGGCTGATTGCTGGGAGACATATAGGTACGCCCGTCCTAGCGTGGCAAGCTGAGAACCGAGCGAGTTTCATTCTCGAGAAACTTGCCGAGGGCTACACCAATGAACAGCTACGTGACCAACTTGGCTTCAGCCACCCGGCGAACCGTGCTCGGCCCGTTATCCCACAATATTCTAAGGATTGTCAGCTCTCTGTCTGTCGGTCGTGAATTTTTGCGTCTTGCCATTTTGATTCTCCTATAGTTTTCTATTTTTATCCTATATCGGCATAATATACGAGGACTTTCGTAATTGTCAACGAAAAAATTCGTATTTTTCAGAAACTACAAAAAACGCCGAGCCAAACCACCCCGCTGGATTTGTTTCTCTGATGACCTCACGTCTGTAATACATGAGGTCAAAACTGACAACAAGGCTGAGTCAAACCAATCCGGTCTGACGTACTCATCGGGGGGTTTCTATTCTTTTAGTGAGCTTCGAATTTGCTCAGCTAATCGCAGAACTTTCTCGTAGGTTGCATGTTCCGGGGCTTTACCATCGTCACTAAGTTCAGCCATTGCTCCACGAACCCAAGTATCAAACTCTTCCTCCGAGTTGATGGCCAGCTCTTGCCCGATAAGGTTTGGGCGGCCACCGAAACTTCTGGGTTCGGTGCCATTATATTTTTGGATTACCTTATAGGCGTTAAATGTGTTGCGTTTGGGCATCTTCTTATTTGGCACATAAATGCCCCACTCGTAGAATTTCCCTTTTTTCTGGGTGAAAGTTAAGTGTCGGCCTGCGAGGGTTATATCTTCTTCCACCGGCCACGGTTTCAACTCGATAATCTGTGCGGGCAGATTGGGTAACGGCCCTCCGGGTTTCAGATCTGCAAATAGATGAGCTTGCGATTCGTCCGGCTTGTGGTTGGCATGCCAGCCGTAGATAACACTGCCATCTTTGAGCGTAAAACCAATGCATCCATAGAATTTGAGCCCACCCTCTTCACCAAGCTCATTCTCTGTAGCAGTTTCTTTAGTGTTGACCAGTTCATAACCTTCCGGGGATTCGGTGCTAAAGCAGTCCGCAGGTGGAGCTACATTGTACTCGATAGTGTCGGCATCTCTGCTGGACACCCATCGTATAGAATTCTCTTCGGTGTTTCTCCAGGTGAATATACGGACTATTTCGCCCGTTTCCGGTGACAACCATATCTTCTTTTTAATAAAGGGGATTGTTTTTCCTGTAGCGGTTATTTCGCCCTGCCATATATCGGCCAATCTATCTTTGATCCGTTCTTGTCCAACTTTAGTAAAGCCTTTCACTTGATCGAGATTGGCGATGAACGCGGGAAAGGGCTCCATTGTGCGAATCCAAAGACGCTGCTGGAAAGGGCTAAGTTTCGTAAAGCTAACCACTGGATGAACTTTATTGTCATCAAAACTAGTATAGCAAGACGTTTCCATTATGAATTGGCCATCTGAAACTGTCAGATAATACTTTGGCGTTTCGGTCGTGTAGTCCCCGAACCAACCCACAGGATGCCAATCCCTTAAGAGACCATTCTTTTTGTCAAACCAGAGTTCAAAGGGAAATTTTTCCAGTTGCGTATCGTCACCCGCATGAAGGTACTTCCAGCCTTTGATGTGGACAATGTCAGCATTCTGCCAAAGCTCCAAAGCTTCAGTGATTCCATAGGCAGGAGCACCAGCACCAAACCAGCGTATGCCAATCATTGTTGCAGCGATTATCACTGCGACAGCGGTTAACTTTATTATTCTGTTCTTCAAAATTATTCTCCATATATTCGGCTGAACTTTACCTGATTTTTCTCGGCGAGCTAGTTCAAATGCTGCCAATGCATCGTTAAGGATTTGCTCATCTGTGCCTTCGCTTCCTGGTAAAATCAATTGTTTAATTGATTTTTCAATATTGTTTGATGGATTCATCTTACTGCCTCTCGATTCAAAATTGCTCGCAGTTTCTTAAGCCCATACCTATATCTGCCTTGAACTGTACTTACTGAAGTGTTCTGAAGCATTGCTATTTCTTTTAATTTCATTCCACCCTTCAGATGCAGCATGATGACCTCTCTCTGCTCAAATGGAATCGCAGCTAAAGCATCGGCCAACAACTGTGATCTTTCACTACCTATCAGCAATTTATCAGGACAGGCTGAGTTAGAACTCGTAGAACAAACCTGATCTAAATCAACCGATCGAGATTCTTTTTTACGGAACAAGTCATGAATCCGATTAAGAAGACACGTTATCAAATAGTTCTTTAAACTTGTCTTAATCTCAACTTGTTCCACGCTCTCAGCGAAAGATACAAAAACATCATGTAAAACATCTTCAGCAGTGTGAGTATCACGCAATAGCGAGCAAGCTATAGTTCGCATGTTATCCTTGTACTTTTCATAGATCTGGCGGAGAGCATCCTTGTCGCCATGTTTAAATTTCCAAAAAAGCAACTTGTCTTCGAGCATTAAAGATTTTCCTAATTGCAAGCAAAAACGAATGTTTGCTATTGATGTGACGGTTTTAAACCCTATTTTTATATAGGTAAAAAAATTTTTCCGCGTCTACTATGACGCTGTCAACAAGTTCCTCCTGCCTCACCCTTAAGGGTGAGACGTCCTATAACATCTACTGTTTTTTTCCCTTGCCGCTACTATTTATAATCCAGGTGGCCCCCCATTTGGGCGCTTTTCCTGGCCTCCTTTTCAGCGCTTTTCGCCAACCTGATAGCATTGTCGAAAATAAATGTGTGGGGCACGTGCAGGACTAGTTCTGCAGACTGTCTATCTCTCGACGCCGCTCCTTGATATCAGACAGTCGTTTCTCCGCTTGTTTAATATCTTGCTGCCTTGAAGTCTTTGTATATAGCTTCATGAGTTCCTCAACGGCCCTCTGCTGGATACTAACACCCGCGACTCGTATCAGAAAAGGCACGTAATCCTCGGCTGATAGATCCTCTCCACATCTCACCAAAGTTTCGCCCAGTCTCTCGGCCTCACTATATCTCTCCTCTGTGATATACTGACGAATACGCAGTCTTACAGCACGAACGAAGTCTACATGTACGCGAAGCAAATTCTTAACAAACTCTTCTTCAATTATGCTCTGATCTGCGAATGAAGTGTTATCCCTTTGATCTGGATCCATAACAGACCTTACTAATTGAACAACCGAACTGGATGAGGCAGACGCTCTGTTATTCCAGTCCACAGCGACAAACATAGTAATTGCCTCATCTATATTGCCTTGACGATATGTGAGAAGCACTTTGCTATACGCCAGATAAGGATCCAATGTTGATTGTCCTGATGCCCCAGAAGAATCGGTTCTTTGATCCTTTTCGTTTGTCTGGTTGTCCTTTCGGCTGCAGCTTGACGTCATTAGAGTGAAGCTAAAACCTAATAAAACAATAATCCCAATATTAACTTTCTTCATAATTCGATCTCCCAAACGAAAAAACTTATGTTCTGACAAGTGGACCTTGAATACAGCGAGATATCTTTAATCTAAGCCGTATACAAACCTTATTCTTTCTAACTGTACTGTCTAACATTATTAAAGTAATGTAAGTCGTTTATACGATTACCTTTCCAGGGGAATAGTCCCCATGGAAAGGAAAAGTCATGGAACGACGGTTTGAAATACAAAAACACAGGATTCTTCAGGAAGCCGAGATAAAGCCACAGGTCTTTAACGGTATGCTCAAACGATTGGAACAATTTGCCCAACCTTTCATAGACAGCCTGAAAAGGCGTGAGCAGAAAGAACATGCCCATACCTATATTGCGGGCTTGTTGTCCGACCTGAAAAGAAAGAACGCTGAGTCGATTGCCTACCGCCACGATTTGGATCGGCAGGGATTGCAACGCTTCGTAGGTTCGGTGCCGTGGGATCACCGGCCTTTGCTGGAAGAACTGGCACGGCAGATAGGTTCTCAACTGGGAGAAGATGACGCAGTGATAGTGTTCGATCCTTCCGGGCACAAGAAGTGCGGCAATGATTCGGTGGGAGTACAGCGTCAGTGGCTGGGTCGGCTCGGCAAGGTGGACAACTGCCAAGTAGCGGTCTACATGGGCTATGCTTCTGGCAAGGAGCATGCTTTGGCAGATACACGTCTTTATCTTCCGAAGCAGTGGGTTAAAGACAAAGCGCGTAGAAAGAAATGCGGTGTGCCGAAACACATTCGCCATCAAACCCGACATGAGTTGGCGTTGAATATGCTCAAGAACAACGGTAAATACCTGTCTCATGCCTGGATAGCCGGGGATGATGAAATGGGCCGTTCGAGCCGTTTTCGCAAAGATTTGCGGGTTCTGGACGAATGGTATCTTCTGGCGGTTCCATCTAATACCGGCATTCGTGACCTTGATAGTGCGCCTCCGGCATACGGTGGTCGAGGCCAGCCTCCCAAGCAACCTTTTCAGCGAGTGGACAGATGGCGTGATTCTTTGTCGGATGATGCCTGGACAAGGGTTGATGTTCGGGATGGTGAGAAAGGCCCTCTTGTTCTGGAAATTGCCAAAAGACGAGTAGTCACCAGAACCGAACGAAGTTGGTATGACTTTACAGAAGAGCTTCTGGTAGTTACACGTTCTGTAGATGAGAGCGGCAAGGTCAAGTATGACTATTATCTTTCCAATACAAACCCTGATACCTCTTCGCAAGGGTTGGCACGCGTTATCAAGGCAGCGCATAGAGTCGAAGATGCCATCAAGCGGGCCAAGAGCGAAGCCGGCCTTTCTGATTATGAAGTACGTACTTGGACAGGCTGGTATCATCATCAAACGCTCTCACTCATTGCAACATGGTTTCTGATCTTGGAGACACTTCGCGGAAAAAAAATATACGCCGGCACTGACGGTTCCACAGGTTCGAATCTTGCTGTAAATACTGCTGCGTCGAGCTTGCGACCGCAGATATCCCGGCTGGGCGGAACGCTACGTAAAGCGCAAAAACCGGCGGAGAGAGTTGGCTCGTTTTCATCACTACAAGCGACATAACTTATTGGCTCCGCTAAGAGTTAAAGAACGAAAATGAAATTAGACAGTACAGCTAACGTAACTGCATTCTAATAGAGATAGTACTCATAGTCAACCCTTAACATCAGATCTCGCTGAAAAGTCCATTTTCTACCAAAAAAACTGCGTTATTAAGCCAATATTGGGAGTGATATTAGCTGTCTATGGGATTTTTCAGCGGAATCAACATCAGTGCGTTTGATGTTTGCCAGGAAAGCAAAGCAGTGGTAATTGACACACCGGGTAGAACAATGCCTACCCTTTACAGTGAAAAGATCAGCGACATTGGTTCAACTGACCAGGTTGAACTATCAGAAAGCTCTTCCCACATCGATACAAAGTTAGTTGAAGATGTGAAGCCTGATATGAGTGTCGTTGATAGAAATACCCAGAAAATTCTATCCCATTTGTGGAGCTTGGGTCGCTTAATAGTTCTTTGCTGGATGGCCAATTGCTGCCTTAGAGCTAAGTTTTCTGCGATTAGAATTGACCGATTTACGAAAACATTTCGGACAAGGACACAAATAACTTTCAAGATGGACATAGATTTCATTTAGCCTCACTAAAATGTGGTTGAAATAAATCTTGACCATCTTATCATAAGTGCTTGAAGATAAAGAAGGACCGAATTTTCGGTAGGGACAACTGCCTTGGGAGAGAAGATGGACCATAGAAGAATCACGGCATACTGGAACAACTCGCGAGCACAAACAAGAAGATTACAGAGGTTTGTCAGAAGGTTTCTTATGGTGTTCATGCCGCTAAGATAATACAATTAGTCGCACGAAGCGGTAGTGTAAATATGTTTCTGTAAATTGGTGTTAACCACGCATGTGTCTGGGTGGAAGCGAGCGTAGCGAGCTGGAACCCAGACACATGCGAAATTCGCTTGAAAAGGTGGGCTCGTCCCGTTCTCCTATAAGGTTTTAT
>DATKYR010000286.1:0-4595 GCA_035528395.1 Sedimentisphaerales bacterium | reverse complement strand
TCTTCAATAAGTCCTTTATACATTGAATTCCCTTCTACCTGATTTTGTGTCCTATTTTACGGTACATCTGGGCCAAGTTCAAATTGAAATAGCATTACACCTAACCCGGACGAGCCGGAACCAAAGAGATGACATGAGTAGGTCATCATATTCGACATCTTGTCGCTGCAGCAGCGCCCGACGGACATCGAGGGGGTTGGCTACCGAGAAGGAAGCGGTGTGCCAGAGCAAGTCGTCACCGTCCGTGTTGCATAGGTGAGGCGGCATCCATTTGGCCTGCCACTCATCAATCCAACACCACAGCCAACCGAACTTGTGTGCATCTCGACGCACCCCTTCAGGGGTGAATTCCATCCCACGGTTCCGGAGGAACTCCACGGCCTCCATACCCATCCCTGGACCCAGCGGTGGCCCAGCCAGCTCAATGAAGTGGAAACGACCTACCGGAAAGGTTCGACCAGATAGGAACAGGTTGTTCTGTATGTTCTCGGACATTAGCAGGTCATGCACCGCAACAACTTGGGAGACGAGACCTTCGAGGGTCATGCCTGTGACGCGGATATGGTCCTTGGCGACAACGGGAATATTTTCCGGTAAGGATAAACGAGAAGATGCTGCTTGATGTCTTCTCACCTTTCAATTTAAAGGTAGCCTCATCTTAATCCGGGTGCTCGTTTTCCTTTGTCTGCTCGCGGTTCTCGCGTTCTTCTCGCCTTTTACGCAATCTCTTGTAGAACTCCTCTCGAAGGGGAGCTCTGGTTTTTTCCAGCTCACCGCTACCTTGCTCAAGCATCCATCTGGCAGGCGCCGGAAAGCCTCGTCGTCATATTGCTTTTCTGACAGATTTTTCTCTTGCCCATCGGCCTGCCACGGTATACATTTCCTGTGGCGGTGTTATCCTTGTTTTCGGAGCCAAAGGTGAAGGCTTTCCGGTGCGCCCGCCGTTTGCGGGACACCGACGGGGACGGAGTCTAAGAAATACACATGTTCTGAACCGCTGAGGCCAAGGTGTTCGAAGTTGTTGTCATGTTGCATTTATCGTCGGTCTGTTACAATTGTCCGAATGTCCAAGATAGATTATGATTGCACTTCATTCTACCCAAAAATAACGTAGAAACAAATCCTGATCATCCTATCATAAGTTCTAATTAATAAAGAAGAACCTAATTTCGGCAGGGACACCCGTGCCGTACAAAATTCAGGTATTACATGTTTGGCCCACCAGTTCTAAAAAGCAAGTTCCCCACTGAGGTAACTTTGCCGTCAACAACTTTTACTTCTGTTTTTTCTTGTTTAGGAGAACGAGCGATATTGACTCCCTTCATAGTATCGGGCTGAATCCAGTATTTACCCTCCCGCATTGGCCCAAGGGTAAAGGTGCCATTTTCATCTGTTAGCGTTCGCGGCTTGAAGTACGGACTGTCAAGATTATCCTTGGCGACTGCTTCGACCTCAATATCAGGCACAGGTTTACCTTCTGAATCGATTACACGTCCACTGACCCACCCACCCTTGGTCATTTTCAAGGTGAACTCAAACTCATCCCCTGGTTTCGATGCGAATGGTTTACTGACTGCATTAGCCCATCTGCCTTCATGATCATGAGCACAAAGGTTATATAGGACCTGCTTTCCAGCCGGGACGTAACCTCGATAGTATTTTTCTTCAATACCAAAACGGCCATCCTCGTCGGTTATCATTCGGTAGCGACTGTCGCCCGTAAGGGTCCCAGGGTTTTCGGTAGGAGTAACGTCAACCCACGCTTTAGCAACGGGTTTGCCTTCGGGAGAGAGAACGCGGCCAGATAGTTTAACACCTTTTTCCATTTTAATCACAACAACAGGCATGTCGGGTACGAGGTCAAATCCAAGGCTGTCTATGTTACGCTGCCAATTATATCCTCCTCGGTTACTATCTGGTTTAAATGTTCCAAATCCTCTTAAGCACGCATCAGACCACCAGCGGCAATATCCCTTTTTCATGATACTGAAGCTCGTATTACCTGGCATAAGAGATTCCCAGACTGCCGATCCACGCCAGTTCGTTTTCCTTTGCGAACCTTCTTTCATAGCCACACGGCCAGCAGTACGTGATTCAATCCACAAGCTAACCCCCTTAATCGGCTTGTTTGTTAAACTGTCAACCATCTTGACCTGGAAGCGAATACCTGGTTTCAAAGTAGATGGAAGAGAAACAATCTGACCAGCACCAATGAAAACCCTCAACCTGTTAAACAAACCTGACTCACTGGCAACGCTAACGTCATAGAGACCTGGTTCAACCGGGAAATCGTACGAACCTTTATCATCTGTCTCGTGTGTAATAGTAATGTCGCCGACACTATTGCCCCGTCTCGGCTGCATTGTCAGCTTATTCTTAGCTAAGGTGATGTGCATGCGGCCTGCCTGTTCGCCGCTATCGTTGACAAATACTCCTTGCAAAATGGTACTTTGATCCATCGTAACGATGAAACTTTTACCAATTTCGAAATCGGTCAGCCACTGCGTTGCATAGCCATCTTTCTCTACCTTTATATACAAACACCATCTATCGCCAAACCCCGAGATACGGAAAGCCCCCTGGCTATCTGTCTTAAATGGATGATTCTCAAGTCCCCGATCGGGATAGACGCTTATGGTTGCCCCTGCGACTGGATTGCCATCAACATCGACTACTCTGCCTGCCAGTTCATCTGGAACTACATTTCCAACGCCTGCAACTTTCGTCTTGGGTGGAACAACAAAACTTAGTATATCAGTCGCATTCTGGGGATAGAGCATGGTAGTAGAAAAGATGGGGCCTTCTTTCGGTTGGAAGCACATGCTTATTGTATAGTCATTTCTTTTTGCTTCCCGATTCATACCCAGGAACTTTCTTATGAGGACATCTCTGTGATTCACAAGGAGCGATCCATCTGAGAGAGTCTTTTCAATTTGCAAATCTATTTGCCAACCTATAGGGTTGCCAGTGGTAGTGTCTCTGTAATAAATCCGTGTGTAAGGTATATCTTTAATCGGTATGATACGACCTTTTGTATCTACGACACGTACCACCACCGAACCGGACGGTATTTTATAGTAATCCTCGGTATTTTTGGATTCTGATGATTCATTGCCTTGCTCAACCTCGACCTGCACATCGGTTTTGACCGGCAGCATAACGGCCTGTGCGGCTTCACTTTCAGCGCTGGTCATTGGGCGGGCTGTCAATACAACACCCGGCACACAAATTGCACCGATAATTACTAGCATAATCAAAGCACTCACAGAAAGCCGAGCCTTGGGCTCTAAATTCGAGCCAATCGCATTAAGGCGCTTCTTCAAATCACCAAACGACTCAACCACAACTCCAACCGGACCCATCTTGGCGCTAAAAGTCCGACAAACACCCGCGGCACTTATAAGGGCATTGGCATAAATACTCCGTCGTGCTTTGCTAATAGCAATAACACACTCATCACATGCTTTCTCTCGCTCGAACAATATGCGCCGCTTTACAAAGTATACAGCAGGATGGAAGAAATAAATCACTTCACAAATCGCTAAAATCCAGCCGACTAATGGATCCCGCCGCCGCAGATGGGCAAACTCATGGGCACACACGGCCCAAAGTGCTTCATCACAGACCTTGCTAACGAGCCCAGCCGGGATAACCAGCACAGGCTGCAAAACGCCGAAAAGAAATGGCGAAACACTCTCCTCCGTCACTAAGATTCTCGGTATACGCCTTAGCCCAAGCATCGTTGTAGCTTTCTGCGCCAACGCCAGGACTTTGTCTTCACTAACCTCAACTGCACTGCCTGCAATATGCCTTATTCTGCGCCAGCCCCTAATTAGCCGAATAGACCAGAACGCGATGCCAACCATCCACGCCCACATCAGCAATACCCAAACGTTTGGCCAAATGCGCGTACTGACCAGATACTCCTTTTCCATCGCTGCGGACACCGACTCAAATTCCTCTGCAGGACCAGAGAAGAAGACCAAGGAGGTAAAGTACGAGGCGATTGACCTCTGCAAGTTTCCTGTGTTTATGGAAGTGGGTCATTTTGTACAGATCAAGGAGTGTAACAAGCGCGAGATTAAGCTGGTACAGGTAGATTGTGAAAGTATCGGCAAAGACGGCGGCGACTTCCCGTGCTACAAAGGCTGCGATGTTATTGAGGTAAGAGCCAACTTTCCGGCAATATTAAATGCCTCGTTAAACAAGAGTAGCGGCGATGAGGATATGCTGAAAGAAGTTAATCTTTACTGGGAGAATGGTGTTAATACAATCCAGGGAAGCACTGGCGGCTGGGAAGAATTGAAACTTTGTCTCGAGGTCTGGGATGTTGATTTATATATGTCTACCGTTGGTACAGTTAAAGTTGGTGAGATTACGATAGGCGTAAGACCCCCCGATGACACACAATGAGGAGCCTAAGCTACTGTTTTTTTTCGGTTTTGATTTGAAGATGGGCCAGCAGTGTGTCGGCACCGATATTTGCAAAATGAGTCTTCCTGCTAAGGCCGGTTCCACTGTTCGATCCTCTCCTTGATTCGGTCCCAGTTCCAGCTTCCGGGATCCGGAAAGTCCATGTTGGCGCGGAACTGTTC
>DATKYR010000285.1:0-7234 GCA_035528395.1 Sedimentisphaerales bacterium | reverse complement strand
AATCGCCTCTGAACCAGATTGACAGTACTCCTACACCCTCCTCGGTCCAGTCACGCGGATAGGTCAGCGTATTCTCCACCTCTGAATACATGAGGATGCTGTTGTCGTACCAGAATGGCATCGATTGGTTGCCTCCGTGAAAAAATTACAGCCAGCAAGTCTGTCTTTTCCTCAAATGTTCCCATGGTCACATTATTGTACAATTCCGAATGCTTTTTTCAAGATTTATCCTATATCTGCATATTTTTTGCCAATTCTGATTCTGGGAGGCGCCCTTCCGAAACACCTTGTCCCGTTGAAGAATATGCTGGGAATCGAAGTCCTGGATAATATTAAGCCGGCATGAAGGCTAACAGAGGCTTGCACCCCTTTTTTATTAACTCAGCCAGTCCATATACCGCCCCTCATCTTCCAATTTAAAGCGCCCAGCAGGCCGTTGTAGTGATTATTTCTTCTGATATGGCCTGTGGTATGTATTTTTTACGTTCGTTTCTAAACTACCCCTGTATATTATCAACAGTGGCTAATAGATAGACTACCTTCAACATTTCTTTCTACCTGCTCTATTGTTTCTCGGCTCTCACGGAGGAGCCGGCTCATATAACGGTGAGCGGCGATTGATTCAGAAGAATAGAATCCGTGTTTCCAGTTTGCTTTTCTAGACCGCTCAAGACCTTTGCGTGTCCGAGGACCAGTACTGTACGGATACTGTGGCTCGCGTGCGGAGGCTTTACCGAGAAGGCGGAGTCAAAGCCTTGCATCCGATCAAGCCGCCAGGCCGGCCAAGTCGGGCCAGCCCGGAATATATCAGCCAGATGAAACAGGCCATACAAACCAATCCGTTGACATTGGGCTATGGTTTTTCCACCTGGTCGGCGGCGAGGTTGGCCGAGCATCTGGCCAGAGTAACCGGGATTCGGTTCAGCGACAACCAGAAGACTTCGATCTGATCACGATGCGCTCTGAGCCATTGATGGACTGCCTTGGTATGATGAAACCGCCCATTGTCACAGACCAGACGAATCTTTCGCCCGGCGCTTTTTTTTCAAGCGGATAAGGCCTTTCTTGGCCTTTTCGTATGCCTGTTCGTCCCGTTTGCCCTTGAGGGTATGCTTGGGTCGATGGATGGAAAACCCCTCTTGGTGTAGGATTCTTCGCAATTGATGCGAATTGACAAACAAATTGGGGGGGGCACGTGGAACGGTGTCCGAGAGCAACTGATAGTGGTTCACAGCCTTCTCATCAATATTGAGGAGTCGGCAGCCTCCCAGCTGACAACCATCTACATCAAATATAAGATTGCAGACGAGCCACTAGCCTCTATACAAGCGTGACTTCTTGAATTTTATTATGCACGACTTCACAAAAATACTCGAAATGCCCTGCATCTTTGCTTATAAAGGACATTAGTAAAATAAACCTCAAAAGCAATATTCAGATGCAAGGAGGCATTTCGAGTGAACAAGAAAATAACAAAAAAACTCAAACGACGCAAGCAAAGAATTCAATATCGGCTCCGCAATATTAACTGGAAAGAACAGAACAAGCCGATGTTTTCCGCCGGCAACATACATTACGAGATAGCTGATAGAACCCATGGTTTAGCTTATGGTGGTATCGGCGGCATGCAGCTTCTGGCCAGACAAACAGGACTGGTCAAAGCCATTGATGATAAATTGAAGCTGCTCAAACGGCATTTGCCGTATTATGAATCGGACCATGTCCTTAACATAGCTTACAACATTCTCTGTAACGGTGATTGCCTGGAGGATATCGAACGATTAAGGAACGATGAAGTCTATCTGGATGCTCTCGGCGCTCGAAGGATTCCCGATCCCACCACTGCAGGTGATTTTTGCCGCCGCTTTAGCCAAGCGGATGTCGAGACCTTAATGGACATCATTAATGGAATCCGCTTGCGTGTTTGGCGAACGCAGCCGGACGAATTCTTTGAAGAAGCTGTTATTGATGTTGAGTTCAGCTACCGCCTTCTTCAGATCACTGTTTTCCTGCTTAAGACCGCGAACCTCTTCACTGGTGGCATCACGGAGTATAGCCTTGGCCGTTCAATCAAGTTCAGGCTCGGACAATACGGCGGCAACCAGAAGACTTCGATCTGATCACGATGCGCTCTGAGCCATTGATGGACTGCCTGTGTTATAGCGTGGCTCGTAGTGGTCTTGATTGCTTTGATTGTGACGGCATGATAGTTGAAACTACCGGCGAGTGTAAAGAGGGCATGAATATCTCTTACAAAGGCATCTGGGGTTATCATCCGTTGGTGGTTTCCTTAGCCAATACGGCAGAGCCCCTCTATCTGGTCAATCGCAGCGGCAATTGCACCAGCAGTGAAGGTGCGGCGAAGTATATTGACCGGGCGATGGATTTGTGTGATGCCCCGGACAAGTATATTTCTGAAACCGGCGCCATTCCCTGCTACTTATATAATTTACCAGTTTGAATCGGCTTAGCGAAGATTCAAAAGAATCAAACAGCACACCTAATCTCCTTAAATACCACCACGAAATACGCACGTAAACACGGCTCAAATCGACGAACTCAGGCGAACCCATAGCTAAATACTAATTTTATAAATATTGTGTAGGACAAGCAGTTTTTTCTTGCAAATCTTGCTCCTGTCGTGTAGATTTCCCGTAGCGGCTATACATCTCATGCAGAAACCAACAAAGGCGAGCCGAGTGATGCAGTCATTATGATTCTTCGGAAAAAGAAGTTAAGAAATGGAAAGTAAAATAAAACATCTGGAAATGATTCAGGGTGTCATAAATCGAATGGCACATAATTCATTCTTATTAAAAGGATGGAGTGTTATATTGGTATCTGCTCTATTTGCCTTAGCAGCTAAAGATTCAAATATCTGTTTCATTCTTTTGGCATGTTTTCCTGCTCTGGCGTTTTGGGTTTTGGATGGATACTTCTTTTGGCAAGAGAGGCTTTTCCGTAAATTGTATGACAAGGTTCGGAAAATGAACGAAGCCGATATAGATTTTTCGATGGATACTTCAAGCTTTGTCAGTGATGTAGACCCTTGGCGTAAGGTCACTATTTCAAAGACACTCCGTCTTTTCCACGGAGCAATCGTAGGAACAATTTTGGTTGTGATGTTAATAGCATTATTTGCAGTTTATTGAAGGGAGAGTAAAAATGGCCAGAAGAGTATTTTTCAGTTTTCATTATGCTGATATTATGAATGCTAACATTGTACGCATGTCAGGGCAGTTCAAGCCGACAGAGGAGACCGGATTTTACGACGCTTCCCTTTGGGAAGATGCAAAAACTAAAGGTGATGACGCTATCCAGAGATTAATAGATAAAGGTCTTAATAATACCAGCGTAACTTGCTTCCTGCTTGGTGAGCATACTTATTCCCGAAAATGGTGCAAATACGAACTCAGAAAAAGCCTCGCTGATAGAAAGGGCGTTCTCGGCATACTTCTACCGAATCAAAAAAAACACGGCCCGGAATGGATTAGCAAATACGGTAAGGTTTATAAATGGAACCATAATAAATTTGCTAATTGGGTTGAACAAGCTGCAAAAAAAGCATTAGAGAAAAAAACAGCAGCCCTACTTGCAGGTATTTTTAAGTTGAAACGAAGACGACCTTGACCCTTAATCTTGACGGAGTGATGTACAGAAGTCATACTTCATAAACAAGAGACCAAACAGTGACTTTAGCAATTGTTTTCTTTACAAAACACTCCCACCCACAAATTCCTACTACCCTTTCAAACTCCAAACATCCACAAAACACGCCGTAAAAATGTGTCGTCTTTATGCTTGACTCCAATTAGAAATCATAGTATATTGATAATTGATATTTGAAAATTGAATAAGTTGTAGTGCTTACTTTTAGCAGTCTAACTGAAAACCGGCAAAATTCTAATCGGAGAACTGCATAAAAGTGGTGCTCATTCGTACTCTGGGCACTGCTTGCATGTTCTCCAAAGGCCTTGCCGGGCCTCAGTTGGGCATGATGTAGCAGTGTCCTTTTTTATTGCGCCAAAGAAAGGCAGGTGCGAATGAAAATGAGAAAATGATTGAAACAAGTTAACAAAAACAAATTTAGAAAGAGAGGTTCAAAATGAAAACTGCAATGTGTGTAACAATGTGTTTTTCGATTTTTCTATCTGGCTGTGCTTCTGTTATGTGCGGCTCTGAAAAAACAGTAAATATTAAAAGTCGGCCTTCAGGAGCAGCTTTTACCATTATGGATGCGAAGGGCAATACCGTTGTTGAGAATGTAACCCCGACAAACGTGACATTGAAAAGAGGGCGAGGTTGGTTTCAGGCAGCCGATTACAAAGTTATTTTTAGAAAAGAAGGTTGCAAACAAATGACAGTGCCCATTCAACAAGGTCTTGAAGCTGGCTGGTATGTCGGCGGCAATATTCTTATTGGTGGCTTAATCGGCTGGATTATCGTTGACCCATTAACTGGAGCAATGTGGAATATCGAGGATGTCAATGTCTCTCTTCGATGTGATTGATTTTGGATATTCCATTTTCAAAATATTAGCGTAATCAATCGCAATTACATCTGAATCTAATCACCATAAAGACAGACCGTTGAGCAAGTGGTGGGTGGAATGCTCCGATGAGAATTCGGAGCATTTTTTATTTTCGCATTTCCTTGCAAACCTCAAGTGTCCAGAGCGAAACAAATCGAAATATCTCGATAACTAAAATAAATTTCGTATATTTTTTCTTCGATAACTCCTTTAAAATTAACGGTTAACACACTTTCCACACCAATAAAGTCGATTTTTCCAAGAAAATTAACTTGACCAATTATAAGCACTACAATATAATTCAAGTAGCCCCCAATTGTGCTATTATTGACCATGTGGCATGCAGGAGCGTTGATTACGAAGTCAAATGGCAAATCCCGGTTATACTAAAATGCTGCGCCGTGCGTCTCAATAGATAGAGGAAACGCCAAAAGGCGATGCTGGAATTTGCCGGGCGGATGCTCGTTGACGTTTTTCTGCGGATAATGATGAAACTGAACCGAAAACTTGTCTTCAAGCCGGACGAATTCGAAGTTTAGCACAAGCCTGCCGCCAGTGCCGGGCCGAAAGGAGCAAAGAAAATGTATAGTGAAAAAACAAAAGGAAAAATCAACAGACGTAACTTCCTGCATTCGACAGCGGCGGCCGGTGCCGGGTTGGCGTTTTTGCCGGGAGCCTTTGCGCGGGCAAACAACGGCAAGAAGCCAGACGATATAAATGTTGCTTTGCTTGGCGCAGGTCCTCAGGGCCATGAACTGACGCATGCCTGTTGGAGGATTCCCGGCATTCGTTTCAAGGCGGTGTGTGACATCTGGACTGCTCTCAATCGAAAACGTGTCTCCCGGTTACTCAAGTACTATCGTCACGAGCACAACACTTATACGGATTACCGGGACATGCTCGACAAGGAGAAGGATCTCGATGCGGTGATAGTCGCTACGCCCGACTTCTGGCACTCGCCACACACTGTGGCCTGCCTCGATGCCGGTCTGCACGTCTATTGTGAGACGGCGATGTCCAACACGATCGAAGGCGCTAGGAAAATGGTAGAGGCCGCCCGGAGAACCGGTAAGCTGTTACAAATCGGTTGCCAGCGGCGCAGCAATCCTCGATACCTTTACTGCTATGACAAACTCCTGAAGGGCCGCAAAGTCCTCGGGCGTATTGCCGCCGTCTCCGGTCAGTGGAACAGGGTCGTCGGGGGACCTATGGGCTGGCCGCGGAGCACTTCTCTTGATCGACCTATCCTCGAAAGATACGGCTACGAGTCGATGGCTCAGTTCCGCAACTGGCGGTGGTACAGGGGGCTAGGAGGCGGCCCGGTTGTCTCGCTCGGATCGCACCAGATAGATATTTACAACTGGTTTCTAGGGACAAATCCCAGTTCCGTCATGGCCAGCGGGCGCACCAGCTACCTCGACAAAAAGATGCACCAATGGTATGACACCATGATGGCTGTTTACGAATACGAAACAGATCAGGGACCGATCTGCGTATACTACCAGATACTTAGTCACAACAGGAGCGACGGGTGCTTTGAAAGATTCTTTGGCGAACAGGGGACATTGGAATTATCGGAGACACCCAATCAAGCAATTGTTTTTCCGGAATTGATGAACTCCGACAGCAAGGTCTGGGCCAGGTGTGTCAAAGAAGGCTGCTTGGTTGGTCCTGACGAGATGATGAAAATGATAGACAAGCTCACGGTCGAGCAGGTCGCAAGGAAGTTTTTTGTTGCGGAAAGTCTTCCCTTATTCCGGATCGACAATGTCCACAATATGGTCAAAGGAATAATCTGGCCTAAGAACCGTCGAGTTCTTACTGTACCGGTGGAGATGAACAAGCCTTTTCATCAGCCGCACCTGGAAAATTTCTTTGATGCTATCCGCGGCAAAGCTACGCTCAATTGTCCGGCTGAGGTCGGGTACAAAACGGCAGTCGCCGTACTAAAGGTCAACGAAGCAGTTGAAGCCGGCAGAAAGCTGGAATTTCAGCCGGACGAGTTTGCGGTTTAATAGAATTTCTTGATCAATCAAGAAAGTTTTGTGTACAATTGGAGCCACACCGTATAACACGCAGTTGCCGATGTGCAGCATTCGCTTTTATATATTCAAGTGAAATGCAGTAGCGCTGCACAGAATATGAATTTTTTATGTTAATGTACGTTTATAAAACATAAAGATATTATCTTATTATCTTTTGAAGGTGTGAATAGCTTCACATTGAGATGCGTAAAAAATAACAGAATCCTCCCAAAAGTCATCTCTATCAGGAGCTGCAAAACACTCTGATTTCCAGGTGACATGCTGACACCAAAATGTCTCCACAGATGTTGATTTTGCCTATATCGAGTCCTAATAAATGTCGATTTTTTGCGAAAATACCAATATTTCTTGAAAATTTCAGTGTAACATCGGATTACCCTTCCTGACATATGTCTCACCGGTCATGTGTGTTATGATATATGAAAAATATGTTATCAGGAAGGAGTCCTTTATGGGAATACGAAACAAGAAGCAAGAGGAACTGCGACGTCTTGATTCTAAGACCCTCGACGCCAGGTTTCTCAATGAGATCCGGAACGGGCTTAACTGTTCACCGTTCGAAGCAGAGGCGGTGCTGGAGGTAGTCAAAGAAGTATACTTTCCTTTTCTTGATGAACAATCGGTCAAAGCGCCGCCAGGAAAAGTTACTCTAATTGCT
>DATKYR010000284.1:0-9176 GCA_035528395.1 Sedimentisphaerales bacterium | reverse complement strand
CCACCAAAAGGCATTTCTTAGCTAACATTTTTGTTCCTCCTAATTTTACCTGAAAGTTGATATGAAATTTTGCTCCGGCCACACACCGAAGTATCAACAAGACAAATCAATTTTCTATACATAATAATCCTCCTTTAAAAGAGTTACAGTAATAACTCACTGTGCTTTGGCCACACACCAAAACACTCGATGTTTACAATAAATAAACATCGAAAATCAAAAATTACAAATCGTAAATTGTTTATATCTGCCCAGGATAAGTTTTTTACGATTTGCTAATATACGGTTTGCCAATACCTCCTTCCTTTAAAAGCCCAGAATGAGCTGTAAAATGAATAGATTTTACCTTCGGAGCACAAAGTTTTTAAGCTTTGTCCTTTCCTCAATCCTCCAGCTAGGCTAATTTACCTGAAAGTTACAGGTTTTTCACCCGCTAAAAGGCCAAAATCCTCGATTTTAACTATCCTACTTATACCAAATTAGCTACTTTCCCGTCAAGGGAAATCTCTCGAATTTGCATCCTTTTTCAATATCTTCAAATAGAACGAGCAATTCATTCTTCGCAGAGTAGCCCTCCTCCGTAACAGTTACTTCTGCGAAGGACGAAGTACGTATTTCGCAGAGCAGTGCAATCTCCCCTGGCTGGGCACCGCGGCGATTGCCGGCCTGCCAGGGGAGTATCATCCTTAAAATCAAGCCTTCTTACGGCTCAGCAGCCGTCTGAGGAACCACGTGCGGCAAGGACCTTTGGTCAAGGCCCAGCTCATCGGTAATCAAAATAGCATCGAGAAGTGTAGCATCATCACGACGCGCGATTTCAAGCGTGTGCTCCCCGGCCGACAAAGTGATTTTTGCAACCTGATTACTGTGGTCGTTGCTGTGCACCTCGTCCCAGTGCCAGTTGTCTCCTTTGTCTATCACATTAAACCTGATCCAGCCGCTGCGATGGGTCCCCGGGTCGTAATCAGCACCGGGGATACGGACCCAGAATGAGTCAGCGCCTCCAATGATAGTCACGTGAAGCAGGATTTTGTAGGTTCCCTCCGGAACAGTGAAATTGTAGGTGGCGACACCGTAAACAGGCGGGTTTTCAGTTTCGTCGCCGGAGCCTTCATCAGTCCCGATGTACTGACCACCCGATGCCAGCGGGTCATCATAAATCTTCATGGGCGCTGTAATACTGTCCGCAGCTTCTGCTTCAAACCATCTCTCCACAGGGGGCTCAGGTACCAGCCGATACAGTCTAATGTCGTCAAAGTACACCATGCCTGAACCGCCGGCCGACGGATTTGCCTCGTCACCAAACCCAATGGCAAGCGTCGTGACATTCCGCAGGTCCCCGCCAAACGATGCAAGATCGATATTCCAATCATGCCAGGATGCTCGCTTTATGTCAGCCGCGTCACCGTCATATACCACCTTGGAACCATTGAGCTTCACATACATCTGTTCAACGGCATTGTCGGGGTCGCCGTAGAAGCTTAGTAACAATGCTTGAACACCGTTCTTTGTACAATCCTGTGGCGGGCTCAGCGTCCGCTCGGCTTGTGAATACTTGAAGTTGTTGTCGTAAAACAGCGGCATCGACTGCTCGCCGCTGTGAACAATAGTGTGCTCGGTAAAAGGAGAATTGTCATAACCGACGATGGAGCCGTTTATGGCCGGGTTATCGAGTCCATCTAACCACATATAAAATATTCTGTTGCTCTCGGGCTCATCGGGATTAAGGTCATTGTAGAGCTCAAAATTGTCCACAATAAGATAATCGGGTGTCGCAAAGTTCCAGAGCTCACCTTCCAACGTCGTGGGGGTTTGGGCCTCATTGACCTCATCGACCCGCCAGTAGTAAGTCTTGCCCAGGTCAAGCGCCCCGGCATCATAGTTAGCTTCGGTCACTGAGCCGGCATAAGCGGTACCATCCAATACGGATTCCCTGTTGCTGCTGAGGTGCACATCGTGTGTGGATGTTTGTCTTCCCGCTCTCCAGCTTAGCACCGTATCCGGGCCAACATCTGTTGTGCCATCGGCTGGATTGGGTTCTCTTGCCCGAACGGGTACGTAATAGAAGTTAATCTCACTCAGGCCGTATCGGTCATACAGGGCACCTCCCCAGTTGCTGTTGGCGGTGATTCTGACATACTTTGCCACCGCCCCGCCGAAATCAATTACAGTATTGTGCGCATAGCCGTCCGCGCCGGTCGCCTGGGCAAATTCATGCGTAGCTCCCAATGTCGTATAGACAATACCATCAATAGAATATTCAATGGCAGCATTCTTGATGCCGAACCCGGCGAGAATAGACTCGCCGTTATAATTCCATACACACATCTCATGCAGTTTATAGAGCTTTTCGAACTCGTACCGGATCCAGCTCGGCTGGGGTGCACCGCCGGCGCTGAGCCACATGTCCGTTGTCTCCTTTGAATGCAGCTCGCCATCGAGTCCTGAGCCGTTTGTGGTATTCTCAGGCCCTTTCCCCGTCTCGCTGCTGTCTGCTGTGGCGGTTAAAACTGAGGGTGGGATTGGATAGCCAAAAGGCTCTGCGGTAAATTGCCAGAGGTAGCCTTTGCGTATCGTAGTACCGTCGGCCTCAACCTCATCGATTCGCCAGTAGTAAGTTTTTTCAAAATCAAGGGTTGCTCCGACAGCATACTGGTTAGGGTCCTGGCGACCCTTGTAAACATTATTGGGGTCAATTGTTGGACTGGCCTGGCTTACATCGTCAAAATTGCCTCCGAAGTACACATCATGTTTCTCAGCATATGTTCCCGGTACCCAGCTAAGAACCACGCCCTGTACCACATCCATCTGCTGCCCATCGGCCGGATTCGGCTCAGCCGCCTCCGCTCCTTCAATAGCGGTAATTTCACGAATCTCCTCCTCAGACAAAACCCTGTCATAGATTCGGACATCATCAATCAAACCCTCGAAAAAGAATTTTGGGGCGCCATCGCTCCTCTTGTAATGTGCGCCGATGGTTCCATAATAAGCAGTAGCATTGCCCATTAGGATTCCCGAAGAAGCGACTGAGACACTCGTTCTTCCGTCGATGTACAGTTTGTACTCTGTCCCGTCATACGCCCCTGCCACATGATGCCACTTGCCATCGTTCACGGGCCAGGTTCCGGTGGCTGCGGTTACCGGCTGGGTTTCCATAACTTGAAACGCAACATTGCCGCCTGAGCCGCCGAGTAGCCTCCAGGCATACCCGAGACCGGCGATGCCGTCAGACGAGCCCAACGAGTCTGTCTTTATCCAGGCCGCGACTGTTATTTCCGTCGTGACTATACCCTGCCAGCTCCTTTCACAGTACACATAGTCGCCGTCGCCGTCCAGGCTCAGGACGTACGAACCTCTCTCGTCATCCCAGATGATTTGTGCGTCACCCTTTGGCTCGCCTGTGATAGCGGCGCTTGTACCGGTGTTGGTGAAGTCATTAGTGCCCTCAAACTCATAGTGTGCCACGGGCTCTTGGCCAGCATATGTGTAACCGGACAGGCCCAACACCAAAACCAAGGAAGTTAGAGACAACAATTTTCTACACATAACAATACTCCTTCAGAAACTGTATATGGTATGTTGATTGAAATGTAAATACCTTAATCCGAAGCGTAAATTCCACGTGGCACTTCTGTGCCTTGGACAATACAAAATAACTCCTCCTCTATTCGTATAACTGTACAGATTCAACACCTTAGAGGACCAAATCTACAAAGCTCACCAATGTCATTTATACCAAATTGGCTATCTTCCCGTCAAGGAAAATCAATGCAATTATTCGTCCCTTTTCAACATCATCAAATAAAATCTTCAATTCATCCTTTAAGAAGGGGCCTATACCGAATCATTCAGTATAAGCCCCGAATTGCCTGCACTTGTGTAACCGAAGGTGCAAGTGACACGAATCTGCTATATGAACCGCGCCCCCATATCTTGCTTAGTGAGAAGTAATGGGGGCCGGCCAACTCTCGGCTTAAGGTGCCGGCTCTGGTTCTAATTCCGGCTCCGGAGCCGGCAGATACAGACAAATATCATCGAAATACATTGTACCTGAACCGCCGGAGCTCGTCGTATCGCCTTTAGTGCCGATGCCAATAGCGATATTATCAACATCGGTCAGGTCTATACCCTGGTCGGCAAAGTCCTGAAGGGGGATAATCCACTCAGTCCAGGTGGGTTTCACTGTTGCGCCGGGGTCTTCGTGATAGACCACCACAGGTTCACCGGTGTTGTTGCCCACAGCTACATACATAGGCTGAGGGGTGTTGCTGAGTATCGCAATATCCTGGTTTGTCCACTGCTCAGAGACCGTACCGGTGATACTAACGTTAGAGAACCTGGCCTCACAGACCTCGCTGGCGTTATGTGCGGTTACTGCCAATCCTACATACGCAGTTGCATTCATATTAATCGAATCAGAACCAATCTGTGTCCACGAGATGCCATCGGACGAATAAGAGCCCGTAAAGTCACCGGAAATGTCACGCTCTATTTTCACCCACTGCGGCGCTGTGATATCGGTTTGGGTTGTATCGGCGCTGGCCGCACCTGTCACGGTGCGACGCTGGAAGGAAACACCCTGTGCAGGTGTAACAACCATCATAGCATGTCTGGAATCCTGTTCCAGCGTATTACGAATCATAACGCCGGCCTTGGCCCATACGTTCGTATTCCCCACACCTTCGACTTTTGCTATAATTGAACCGGTACCCGTGAGTTCTTTAAAAGCAAAGTGGAACTCATCGGAGTTGTCCCAGATATCTGTGCCGGAAGCGGTCATCGTATAGGTCCCGGCCGGTTCTTCTGTAAAGCTGCCGACAAAACCGAGATAACCTCTAAACCACAGCGACAATTCCTGAACACCATCCAATGTCCAGTCACGCATCGAATCCAGCGTCCTTACTGCTTCTGAATATTTCATATTATTGTCATAGAAAAATGGTATCGACTGATCACCGCTGTGAACGATAGTTTGTTCGGTAAAAGGAGGATTTTCATAACCAACAATAGCGCCGTTTGTATCGTCGTCATATCCGTCTTTCCAAGTACTAAATATATCATCGGGTGGATAGTCATTGTAGTCCTCGAAATTGTCCACGATAAGATAGTTGATTGTCATAAATTTCCAGATGTCACCTTTATAGACTGTGGCCTCGGGTGGAGCATTGATCTCATCGACCCGCCAATAATAGGTCTGACCGAATTCGAGAAGGCCGGCAGGTGTATAAGTGAGCTCCTCCTGGTTCTGGACGACTAAGACGTCCAGCGGATTGGTTGTGCTCGCCTCGTTGACAACGTCGAAAACTGTTCCGATGTACACATCATGCGTCTGGGCATAGATTCCGGCTTTCCAGCTAAGAACTGCATCATACGGCACACTTGTTTGACCGTTATTCGGATTCGGTTGCCAGGCGATTAAGGGGTCATCTCTCATCACATAAGCTATCTCATTTTCCTTCTTTGCTATATTGAAAATCCGGATATCGTCGATTCGCCCATCCCTATAGAACTTATGCAATAAGCCGTCTCTGTTATCCGTAACCGTACCAATATATGCATTATGCTGAGATGTCCCCGAAAGGTCATAGCCGACCGGTACATCGGGATTAGTTCCATCCGGCACACCATCGATATATAAAGACAGTGTAGTTCCTTCTCTGGTGATTGCGATATGATGCCAATTGCCATCGTTAACTATAACCGTGCCTGTTACCTGCACCTTAGTAACATCATCGTCCGTGGTAATTGTAACGCAGCCTTGGGTTACTTCGTTCACAGTCAAACAATATCGTATTCCGCCGGTCCAATCCCCTCCATTGCCAATTATCGGGCATATAAAATCTTCACCCTGACCCTGTACATTCAAAGTTATCCATGCACTCAAAGTCCAGTCAGTTGTTCCGAAATTTAGCGCATCCTGATTGCCCAGGTCCACAAAATCACCAAGCTCGAACTCCAGCGCACCACCCTGATACCCAGTCACCCATTCCGGGTTATTCGGCTCACTACCAAGGATTCCATGAAGTTCATTGCCGGACGAATCAAAAGCCATATCACCGGACGTTTCATCGAACTTCCACCATCCGACAAGATTTGGGTCCTGAGCGTTGGCTCCGTTGCTCAGAACCAGAACAAAAAGAAACATATAAATCAAACTCTTACACATAATAATCATCCTTTAAAAAGTTCATAATTTAACGAGCTTTGATTACATACTAAAACACCAATCGTCTTCTCACCAATCATTTCGTATCCGTTAAAAAACGGATGCGATAATTATAAATTCTAAAGCTTCGTATCAACCGCTCAATCTTAATTGCCGGCTAAATCCCGGTTTAAGGTGCCGGCTCTGGTTCTGGTGGAAGATATAGCCGAATCTCATCAAAGAACATATTACCTGAACCGCCAGGGGTCATCGAATCGCCTTTAGTGCCGATACCAATAGCGATATTATCAACATCGGTCAGGTCTATGCCCTGGTCGGTAAAGTCCTGCAGGGGAATAATCCACTCAGTCCAGGAGGATATCACTGTTGCGTTGGGCTCTTCGTGATAGACCACCGCAGGTTCACCGGTGCCGTTGCCCACAGTTACATACATAGGCTGAGGGGCGTTGCTGAGTATCGCAATATCCTGGTTTGTCCACTGCTCAGAGACCGTACCGGTGATACTAACGTTAGAGAACTTGGCCTCACAGACCTCGCCGGCGTTATGTGCGGTCACTGCCAGCCCTATATACATAGGAATATTCATTTTCATGCCCTCGTTGCCAACCTGTGTCCAGGATGCACCGTCAGCCGAATAAGAGGCCGTAACAGCGCCGCTAACGCTGCGTTCTATTTTCACCCATTGCGGTGCCATGATCCCGGCTATATCCGTGGCGAAGCTCACACCACCCACCGATCTGCGGCGCTGAAAGGAAACGCCCTGCGTAGCTGAGACGATCATCATAGCATGGATGGAATCCGTATCCAGGGTATCACGGAGCATCACGCCGGCTTTGGCCCAGTCGTGCGTCTGCTCCACGCTCTCGATTTTTGCTATAATCGAACCGGGGCTGGTGAGCTCCTTGTAGGCGAAGTGGAACTCATCGGAGGTGTCCCAGATATCAGCTCCGGAGCCGGTCATCGTATAAGTGCCGGCTGGTTCTTCCACGAAACTGCCGGAATAAACCGGATAACCTCTAAACCAAAGCGACAATAGCGTAACACCCTGCCTGGTCCAATCCTGCGCGGGACTAAACGCACGTTCGGCTTCTGAATAATTTGCTGTACTACTGTTGTCAAAAAAAAATGGCATCGCCTGCTCGCCACCGTGGACAATCGTTGTCTCAACGAAATGCTCTCCAGCGTTAAAGTCCGGGTTTTCATGACCTATCGTGGAACCGTTTATTGGGTCGTCCCACCCATCTGTCCACGTACTAAATATATCATTGGGTGGATAGTCATTGTAGTCCTCGAAATCGTCCACGATAAGATAGTTGATTGTCATAAAACTCCAGATGTCACCTTTATAGACTGTGGCCTCGGGTGGAGCATTGACCTCATCGACCCGCCAGTAATACTTCCGGCCGAATTCGAGAAGGCCGGCAGGTTCATAAGCGAGTTCGCCCTGGCTTTCACTGACCAGTACGTCCAGCGGTTCGGTTCTGCTCGCCTCATTGACATCGTCGAAAACTGTTCCGAGGTACACATCATGTTTGTCGGCAAAAAGTCCCGGCTTCCAGCTAAGGGTCGTATCCATTGGCACACCCATAGCCCCATTAGCAGGGTTCGGTCTTGCAGCCAGGGGGCCCGGCAATTCTACTTTGCCTTGCATAATCGGCCCAAGCTCCGTCTCTTCCAGTGCATGGTTATAGAAGCGCACATCATCAAGCATACCATCGAAGAAAGATGCCCCCCAATCATCCGGCGCGGTACCAGCAGTGTTGCCTCTGGTTCCCAAATACACACCGGCATCGGTGGCTGCTACTGCCCCTGTAGTGGCTCTTTCTCTGTCAACCTCTCCATTAATATAAATGTACGCCATGTTATTGACGTCATACACGCAGGCAATGTGAAACCATTCGTTCAACGGCGGTGCCGTGGTACTATTCATGTTATGATTCTCACCCTCACCCGAACCGTCTCCCGTAAGGCCTGCTCCGCAAAAGTCTATGGTGTCATCTGAGAACCTTCGCACTGACCAGCCACCTCTATCCTGATCACCACCCTTGCCAATCATAGACCTAGCCCAGGGGTCGCCCCAGTCATTAATGTATGCCCAAAGCGTGATGCTGAAGCTGTCCGACGGATTGAATATTGGGTCGTTCCCGCAGTCCACATAGTCACCGTCGCCGTCAAAGGACAATGCGCCATCCAAGATGCCTTCGGCCCAGCTTGTGTCACCGAAGAGTGTTCCATCATTATTGCCGACAGAGTCTGCGGCGGTGGTGCCGGAGCCCTCATCCAGCTTCCAGCGTCCAATCAGTTCAGCCGAGGTACTCCCGCTAAGGCCCAGTATCAAAACAACAGAAACTAAAATAATCAATTTATTAAACATAACAATATCCTCCTTCAAAAAAGTTAATACAATTATGAATTATGGTTTGGCCATACAAAAAACTCTCGTTCACGCAGAGGCGGGATATGAAGTGTTAATTGAGATGTAACAATCTTAGCGGCGAAAAACAAAGAAAAGTTATTACTTACAACTCTGCGCCTCGTATAATACACAATGACTCCTCCTCTATTCGAAAAACTATGAGAATTGCGCCCGTGAGATGACCTCAAATCCGCAGAAGCCCGGCCGCGAGGGCACAAGTTTCACTAATATTATCTATACCAAATTATCTACCTTCCCGTCAAGGGAAATCTCTCGAATTTGCATCCCTTTTCAACACCATCAAATAAAATCTTCAATTCATCCTTTAAAAAAGGGGCCTATACCGAATTGGTATAGGCCCCGAAATGGCCTAAAAACAACAACCATATCTCTTTGCCCTTGCGGCTACACTCTATGGTTTCAGCTAAATCACTACATTAAGCCTACTTCTCTGCCCAAAGAGCATAACTCTTCAGAGCAATCATTCCGTCCTGATTAAGGTTTTCCTCAATCGAGAACGGCGATGTTACTAATTGTTCCCAAGGTAACGAGCCTCATCCTCAGACAAAGCCTTGTCGTAGACACGAATGTCAT
>DATKYR010000283.1:0-2032 GCA_035528395.1 Sedimentisphaerales bacterium | reverse complement strand
TGATAATCCTGATGCAGCACAAATAACTGCCTGGACGGAATGGACTATCGACCTGCAGGCGTTTGTAGACCAGGGCGTGAACCTTGCCAATGTCAATACGATTGCTCTTGGATTAGGTGATAAGAACAACCCACAGGCTGGTGGTTCAGGTACGATGTACTTTGACGACATTCGTCTGTATCCTCCGCCACCAGAGTCGGCACCTTAAGCTCAGATTTAGCTGGCAATTAAGATTGCGCGGTTGATATAGCAGATTCGCGTTAATTCGGGGCTTATGTCAATTTGGTATAGGCCCCTTTTGTTTTAGGGCAATAGCGGATAAACTCCATATACGCTGCTAAAAGGTTAGACCAGCTCAGGATTTTCTGTAGGATGGCGCGTGAGAGGGGTTTTATCGCTCTACAATGGCCAAACTCAAGCCGAAGGGTATCTGAGATAGGGTCACGGGATTTTAACGCAAATTAGAACAAAAAGAGCAACTTTATCTTCTAACCATCGCCGCACCCAAACCGAACATTGCCTTGTAAGCCAAAATCCCATAGAATTACGGCTATGGAAAAGGCCGAAATCAAGAAAAACGGTTGGGTTGCATGGTCAGAAGATGAGGTTAAGCTGCTCAAGAGACTTTTCCCGCGTGGAAGAGCAAGGGAAATAGCTGAGCAAACTGGGCGGCCTTTGACAGCAGTAAGACAAAAAGCATACAGCATTGGGATTAAAACAAAGGAATGCCGTCACTGGTCAGCCAATGAAGTCAAACTGCTCAAGAAACTTTACCCAAGTGAGAACACGCAAAGCATAGCTGATAAACTTGGGCGGTCTTCGGAGCGGGTGAGACAAAAAGCATCTCTCCTCGGCATTAAAAAAGTGGGAACAGCTCCCGTTTGGTCAAGACAAGAGGAAGCCCTGCTTAGGAAACTACACCCAGATAATAGCATACGGGATATAGCGAACCAACTTGGACGCACTGTCTCGGCGGTAGCACGCAAAGCATACAAATTGGGACTTAGAAAATCGCCTGTCTGGTCGAAGATAGAACTGAACCTACTGAAGAAACTATATCCAAGTAGAACGGCACAGCAAATAGCCGACAAAATTGGAAGGTCGGTACAGGCGACAAGATTGAGAATAGTCAGATTGGGCCTTAAGAAAAGAAAGCGAAAAGGAAAGACGTAAAAGTGCTGCTGGCCTATTTGGCTGTCTGGAATTAGTAGTAAAACGTAGACCGAGAGGCGAAGAAGATGAAGCAGTGTACAAAATGCAGAAAGCGGAAAGACAAGAGTGAGTTTAGTAAGAATCGTAAGAACAAAGATGGGTTGCGGTATTGGTGCAAAAAGTGCTGCCGTGAGTATAAACGCAGATATTACAGGAAAAACAGGGGGCCTGTGAAAAAATACTTCAGATATGAGGAGAGATATCGCACCATTGATGGCGTGAAGCAGAAACACTGTACCAAATGCAAAAAGTGGAAAGACGAAATTCAGTTTAGCAAGGATAGTAAGAACAAAGACGGATTGGGGTATGATTGCAAAGACTGCGTGCGGGCACATATGCGAGAGCGTTTAAAGAAAGAGGGGAAGGGCCTGAAACAATATTATCGACATGAGGAGTGTCATCGAGTTGTCGGCGGGGTGAAACAAAAGCGATGTAGAAGGTGCAAGAGCTGGAAGACCGAGAGCGAGTTCTACAAAGGCAGGTCGTGTAAAGACGGCTTGCAGCTCTGGTGCAAAGCATGTTCAAATAAAGCCACCAACAAGTCTCGTAAGAAGCGGCGGATGGCTGTGAGGAATTGAGGAGCCGAGACCAAAAAATCCAGCCATTTTTTCTTTGAAAAATAGGCAATTATGGCTTGACACTGCAGGAGAGATGGTTGTACAATTATCTCATCGCGAGTGTTTCTAAATGGATAGTCTTTGCATAGAGCTTTTTAATATATTATTTATTAGAGCACATTCGCAGGGCTGAGGGATATCTCGCTTTTTCCTCTCCCTCCGCACCTCAGCCCTGCTTCCTCCTTTTTCAGGCCAATCGAGTC
>DATKYR010000282.1:0-3548 GCA_035528395.1 Sedimentisphaerales bacterium | reverse complement strand
CGCGTGCCAGGACGATTTATTGCAGGATCGGCCATCTTGGCGTCAAAAACGCGGATTTGCAACCACGTACGCTTGATGAAGTGTCCGATTTTAGAAAAAGCGCGCCCGATATCGGACAGAGTCTTCCGGATTCACACCATCTGACGTTGAGATAGTCCTGACCCAGCTTTTCCGGAAATGCCTGATTATACTGGGCACAGAAGTAGGCCGTCTTCGGAGAAAGGACTTCCTCTTGCGTGTAGTCGATGTGGTAGTAGAAGCTCCGGGCGCGAGCCATCACCTATGGGTGACAAGGCACAGGATGTTGGTAGTAATCGCCGTATCTAACCCTGCTAATCGTGCCTGCGATCGGAGAACCTCAAGAAACTGCGATTTTGACCTGAAAAATGGGTCTGGATTTTGTCTTTAGGGGTTCATAGCGGGGGGGCGTTACGAACATACGACCTATCAGATCTTTATGTCGGGGTCTGCGTGGCCGACAATAGATAAGTCTTAGATGTGTAAAGAGTTACAGAAATTCGCGGCTCCTGTAAACCGACAACTCCGACATTCATTAAGGGATTCTCCTCGGATTTCTCTTAAAAAATGCCGGCTCTGCCGGCCTCATACCCCCAGAGATTTTCCTTGACGGGAAAGTGGTTGTTTTGGTATAAATATACTTGGTATAGTTTATGTGTGTATAATCAGGTTACTGTGGATTTTGGGTGATAAAAGGAAGGAGGCTGCATTTTAGATTTCTTTTTTCAATGCTGAATTGGAAATAGGCAATTCTTATGAAAATTTTATGTTTTGGTGTGTGGCCAAAATATAATTTGAAATTATTTAACTCTTTTTTAAGGAGGACTATTATGTGCAGGAAATTGATTTATTCGATTTTGCTGATAGCTGTGTTTGCTGTTTCAACCCACGCACAGTTCATCAGCGGTGTCGCGCATCGGAATACCGACACTGATGCCCCGGAACAGCCCCAAATCGCGCCGAATCTACTCGCAGAAAATGCGTTGACCTTTGTGGACAGGACTCATGTGTACGCTGATATACCGGAGTTCATCCTCGGTGCCCAATATGTCATGCTTGCCAATGACAACAAGAATATGTCGGGTTATGAATTGGATGTGACTATGGCAGCGAATGCTACCCTGTACGTCTTTGTTGATAACCGCATGGGTGGTGCGGCAGGTGGAAAGGATGTTAATCCGAACATCGACGGCATGGGATGGTTAACCGATATGGGTTTTGTAGATACCGGTGAGGACATTGGAATCGATGAAAGCTTCGATGGGGGCATTAACCAATACTTCTCCATTTACTCTTTGTCAGTAACGGTCGGCACGATTACTATTTACGGCAATACCGAGGGCCATGGGGGAAACATGTTAGGTGTCGCGGCATTTGGGCCAAAGCTCAAAGCCTACAACCCCGTCCCGGCTGATGGTTCTTACCATGAGGATACCTGGGTGAACCTTGGCTGGTCACCGGGTGATTACGCCGTCTCTCACGATGTGTACCTCGGCGATAATTTTGATGCCGTGAACGAAGGCGCCGAAGGCACATTCATAGGTAATCAAGCCGATACATTTCTTGTTGCCGGCTTTCCCGGATTTCCTTATCCGGATGGCCTTGTGCCGGGCACAACCTACTACTGGCGAATCGATGAGGTCAATGACACCGATCCGAACAGCCCGTGGAAAGGTGATGTCTGGAGTTTCATGATCCCGCCCAAGACCGCCTATTTACCAGAACCGGCTGATACTGCCGAATCTATCGATCTGAATGCGAAGCTAAACTGGACGCCGGGTTTCGGTGCGAAACTGCACACCGTGTACTTCGGTGATAATTTCGACGATGTCAGCAATGCTGCAGGTGGACTCCCCCAGGGAGCTGCAACCTATAATCCAGGCCCGCTTGAATTGGCCAAGACTTACTACTGGCGTGTCGATGAGTTCGATGCCATCGAGACATACAAAGGCGACGTATGGAGCTTTACTACCCAGGGCGCCGTCGGGAACCCCAACCCGGCTAATGGCGCTGTGGATGTAAAGCAAACACAGATTATTACCTGGTCACCGGGAGTCTTTGCTGCTTCGCATGAGCTATACTTCGGCGCTGATGAAGATGCCGTGAAAAATGCCGACACCGGTTCGCCGGAGTATAAAGGCACCAGAGACCTTGGTGCTGAGAGCTATGACCCCGGAATGCTTGAATGGGATACCACCTACTATTGGCGTATTGACGAGGTCAATAGTGCCAGTCCAGACAGTCCGTGGGCGGGCATCCTCTGGAGCTTCACGACCGCTAACTTCCTTATCGTGGATGATTTTGAGTCCTACAACGACCTTGACCCCGCCGATCCCGAGAGCAACAGGATATTTAATGCGTGGATAGATGGATACGGCATCCCGACAAACGGCTCTCTTGTTGGTTATGATAATCCTCCATTTGCTGAGCAAACTATCATTCACAGTGGTAACCAATCGATGCCATTAATCTACGACAACAGTGTTGGTTACTCTGAGGCAACTTTAACGCTGACTTATCCTCGTGACTGGACCGAGAAAGGTGTCAACAAGCTGACGATCTGGTTCAGGGGCAATTCGGATAACGCTGCTGAGACTTTGTATGTTGCTCTCAACGGCAATGCGATCGTTACTAATGATAATCCTGATGCAGCACAGATAACTACCTGGACGGAATGGACTATAGATCTGCAGGCCTTTGCAGACCAGGGTGTGAACCTGACTAATGTCAATACGATTTCCCTTGGTCTTGGTAACAAGAACAATCCGTTAGCTGGTGGTTCAGGTACAATGTACTTTGATGATATTCGTCTGTATCCTCCGGCACCGTAAGCCGGTATTCAGGCGGCCCAATTGCTTCTTCCGTAACGCATCTGCCGTAAGGTGTCCTGTGGACTTCGGATTGCAAGCATGATATGGAGGTGCGATTGATATAGCTGATTTGCATCAATTCGGGGCTTATACTGATTGATTCGGTATAGGCCCCAGTTGTTTTAGGACAATAGCGGATAAACTCCATATACGCTGCTAAAAGGTTAAACCATCTCAGGATTTTCTGTAGGACAGCTCTGAGAGGTGTTTTAGCGTTCTACAATGGCCAAACTCAAGCCGAAGGCTATCTGAAGGTAGGATTAAGACAACGTCGACGATTCTACGAGCGTAAAACCAACTTTTCAGTAGTCTTTAAACTTTCTCATCCATTGGGGCCAGTCTGTGGCTGCGCCGCCGCCAGCTTTGGTCCAGGGGCCGGCGATGTTGAAACTCCTGCTCCACTTGAAGGTCCAGAGTTCCTTGAGTCCGACCTTGCGGGCAGACCAATCGCAGAAGACAGTGTTCTGGAATCCGCCGTGCCTGTTTACACAGACACGCTGCATTTCCTGGGCGTTCACAGTGCCGGTGATGGTGGTGTTACGTTCGGCGGGCGGATCGGTGTGACGTGGCCAGGCATCGACCCACCACATGCCGGTGAACATGGGGACATTGTGGGCGCCCTTGATATTGGGCGTGCGCCAGTGGTCAGAGGCGGGGCTG
>DATKYR010000281.1:0-10685 GCA_035528395.1 Sedimentisphaerales bacterium | reverse complement strand
TCGGTATAGATGATTTGGTCGCGGCCTTTCGTCGTGGTGTTGCCTGTGTCAATGGTCACCGCAAAAAGATGGGATTTATGTTTGATCATGATGATGTTAACAAAAAAGCTGCATGATACTTTATGCGTTCCTACTTAGTTTGCATAAGTAATAGATAGAAGCGGCCGGTATCGGAAAGAAGGTAGTATTATGGCTGAAAAAAAACATTGTCCTCAATGTGGAGCTGAATTATGGCCTAAGCTGCGTGCAACGCTGCCTCACGGCAACCCTCCGGCAGTCTCATATACGCAAGAACGTAAACTGCCACACGCTGCGGCATTCGTACGCCACTCATCTTCTGGAGGCCGGTGTCCATCTGCGCGTAATTCAATCGCTTCTGGGTCACAAGAGTATTAGCTCTACATTTATCTATTTACATCTGTCCCAGGGTACCAAGGTGGATGTCCAGACAAAGATCAACAAGCTCATGAGACGTGATTGATCGCCGTGGTCGAAGTGGCAGATGTCTTCAGACGCTACGGCACCGAGTATTTGCAGAAGTTCGTCGAAAGAATGCCGCCCAGTCATCGACGTGCATTCAAGGACATACTCAGATGCCGTACACCCGCCATGGGGGGCCATGTATTTGAATGTAATCACTGTGGCCGGCTGCAGTATTCTTATCACTCCTGTCGTAACCGCAGTTGTCCGAAATGCCACAAGAGCGACACTCAGGCATGGCTCCAGGGGCGGCAGAAGGAACTCTTGCCGGTACCGTATTATCATGTGATCTTTACGTTGCCGCATGAGCTCAGGGCATTTGTGCGCCGTCATCAGCAAGAAGCCTATGGCCTGCTCATCAAATCCGCCGCTGATTCTATCCTCAAGCTGACAGCCGATCCCCGTTACGTCGGTGGTCAAGTGGGTGTGATGGCGGTTCTGCATACATGGGGTTCAAATCTTTCGTACCATCTTCACGTACATTGCCTGGTCACCGGCGGAGGCTTGTCGTCGGATGGGCGCACGTGGATGCCAGCCAGAGACAACTATCTGGTACCCGTCAAGGCGTTATCAAGGCTGTTTCGCAAAATCTTTCGCAAGCGTATTGAGAGGCGCTTTAAGGATATTCGCCTGCCGAGATACATATGGCAGAAAGAATGGGTCGCTCATTCTAAACCGACCGTCCAGGGCACCCGTACAGTCCTCAATTATCTCGCCCGCTACATTCACCGTGTCGCCATCATTAACAGTCGAATCATCTCGGCCGACAACGGGAAGGTTACCTTTCGGTATAAGGGTTCCGGCGGTGCTCATACAAAAACCATGACCGTCAGCGCCGAGGAGTTCATCCGGCGTTTTCTACAGCATGTGTTGCCGACGGGTGTTCACAAAGTGCGCTACTATGGCTTGTGGAGTCCCTCGAACCGCAATAAATTGCTTAAGATGCAGCAGACCTTGACCCAATCCGGAAATGATCAGCCAGAACGATTTGAAGAAGATACGGATGCGGAGGTATCTCCTACATCAGAAGCCAGATCATGCCCTCATTGCCAGAAGGGCATGCTCATCCGGATAGGGCGCCTACCCCGCCAAGGGAGGGCACCACCGTGAGACAGCTTACCTTAATCTCATCGACTATCAAGTCTAATCCGAAACATGAACCTTCCGTGGACATGACAATACCGGTCTGTCTATACATTGAAAGAAGGCCCCGAATTTGTCAGCGTTCAGACCTGATAAGCCACAGACCGTCCCCAATAGACCAACCAATCCCCCCTCGAGCAAGATCTAATCGTACCAAACCGTCCGCTTCTCACCAATGATACGAAATTCGTTTGCTTATTAAAATTCCAAATAACTCGTCAGCGGTTCAGTCCAATAAAGCATTTGTGTCGGCTACGCGTCACAAAAACTCGTAATTGATTAAATAACTCGTCAGCGGTTCAGTCCAATAGAGCATTTGTGTCGGCTATGCGACACAAAAACTCGTAATTGATTAAGTAGCCGGATGAAAATAAATGTATCAATCATATAACCTTTTACTCCTTTCATCCAACTTTCGGCCCGCTCTTTTCATTCTAATTTGCATTAAAATCCTCCAACCCTACCTCTGATACCCTTCGGCTTGAGTTTGGCCATTGTAGAACGCTAAAACACTTCTCACAGCCTTCCTGCAGAAAATCGTGAGCTGGTTTAACCTATGGAGTTGATATTACTCCAAGATAAAGGGGCCTATACCGAAACATTCAGTATAAGCCCCAAATTGATACATATTTGCTACATCAACCACGCAATTTTAATTGTCATCTAAATCCCAGCTTACGGTGCCGGCTCTGGTGCCGGACGATACAGTCGAATGTCATCAAAAAAGACCATACCTGAACCGCCAGCTTTCAGATTATTCTTATCGCCGAAGCCAATAGCAATCGTATTGACATTGGCAAGGTTCACACCTTGAGCCGCAAAATCTTGCAGGTCGATTCTCCATTCCGTCCAAGTATTTATCAGCGCCGCGTCGGAATCATCGTGATAGACCACCGCGCTGCCGTTGAGAGATACATACATCCGCTCAGCAGCATTAGAAGCATCACCGTAGAACCACAGCGACAATACTCCAACACCTTGCTCTGTCCAGTCACGCGTCGAGACCAAGGTCATGGCCACCTCAGAGTATTTGAGATTGTTGTCGTAGAACAACGGCATCGATTGACCGACGCCGTGAACAATCGAAGTCTCAACATAATGCTCTCCCGCAGGGAAGTCCGGCTCAGGATAACCCGCCGTGGAACCGTTTGTCGTGGTCCCATATCCATCTATCCACATATTGAATATCTCGTCAGGCGGATAGTCGTTATAGTCCTCAAAATCCTCTACGTGAATGAAGTCGGCTACCGTAAAGCTCCATACGTTGCCTACCCACGGACTGTCGGGATTGAGGTTATTGACCTCGTCAACACGCCAGTAGTAAGTGGTATACCAGGACAGTTTTCCGGGGTCATAGCTCTGGGAACCAAGGTTCCTTGTACCTTTGTACTCGGGCAAGCTTGTATCGGCATTGCGGATGGCCTCTTGGTCGGTGCCAAAATAGACTTCATGCGAAGAAGCATAATCTCCGGCATCCCAGGTAAGAATAGTTGTCTGTTTTACATCTGCAGCGCCGTTCGGTGGGTTCGCGCTGCTGGCCTTTACAGGTAGTGACAATGCAGCCTGCGGAATGATCTGCTTTGGCGTGGACGGACTTTCCCATCGCAGCTCTGCTATCGCATTAGCCGTGCTCTCAAAATACTCCATTACAATGCTGTAAGTATTCCCGGCGATAAGGTCAATCGTTCCACTGTGTTCGATTGGGTATAATGGAACCGATTCCCAGGAATCAACAAGCTGTTTACCATCTACCCATAGTCGTACACCATCATCGGTCTTGGGGTAGAAGGTGTAGGTTTCAGTATATCCAGCCTCTACTTCACCACTCCATCTGGCTGAGAAGTCATCATCGCCGACCGCTGGATCCGGCCCGCCGGGGTCGCCCCAGCTAAAGTTGATTTGAGGATCTGTGCGGGTCAGAATGAAAGCCCTAAGGTCCGTACCTCCGTAGTAATCTGCTCGTAGACCTCCACCAGCTTTTGCAATCTTAAAGCTCCAGACATCGCCTGTATATGTGGTGGAGCCATCGAACTCATCAACCCGCCAGTAGTAGGTCTTCTCTAATTCAAGAGTGCCGGGAGTATAGGTTTTAACTCCTATTTGAGCTCCTCCAGTAGCACTGCTCACACTATCAAAATCATCACCGAAGTACACGGTGTGCAATTTCGCACCATGACCTGCTGTCCAGCTAAGAATTACATCCGGGTCCACAAATTTACCGTCGTCAACCGGGTTGGGTTCATAGGCCGATTTGGAGGGGACTATAAAACTCCACACATCACCTGTGTATACCGCACCCTCGGCACTAACCTCATCGATCCTCCAGTAATACCTCGTGCCCTGAACAAGGCCCTCTGGAATAGCAAATCCGGGGAATCCTACAACAAGGAATGTCGCGGTCTGATTGCCCTGGAAAGCCTCCGGGGCTCCCTTCTCTACATCTGCCATACTATCACTGAAGTACACATCGTGCGAGACAGCAGAGGATGCCGCCAGCCAGCTAAGAGTTGCCCATGTATCCGTATGGATGGCACCGTCAGCCGGATTTGGATTAGCTGCTTTGTTACCCCCCACGAGTTGAGCAACTGCCCACACACTCGGATCCTGCCAACCATTTCCATCGGTTGAATACCAGGAAACCTGTGAGTCTCGATTGCCTTCATCGTCATCATCGTTAATCCATACATCGAAACCAATCAGTTGGTCGGGCGTTGCCGGCTCACCCATTATGCTCATCCACGGCAGCTTGATTTCAAGAAGATAACCATCGTCGGTCGTAGCTACAGCGTATTCAACACCCACTAAGCTTGGAGCTCCGTTGTGGATTGCACTGGGTACTTCCAATACTGCGTTATTCCACCTACAGGTATACTGGTGGTCATTTTCGTCTACGTTGGCCCTTTTGCTATTATCACCATCGACATAGACTTCGACACTGTCATCGTTCCATTTATTGTCGCCCCCCCCCGAGTCGTTAGTCAGAGTATCATCATTCACCTCGACCAGCACATACAGACATTCCCAATCCCAGAGTGCCCGCCAGGTACCAGAGCAATCTGCAGGCGAACTGGGGGCGGTTCCTACTTGACTGGTGCCTATCGTCTGTTCTGTCGAAAAAAACCATACCTCATCGATGATACCGTCGAGCACCGGCATGGCCCCCGGGCTGGGGATGAGCACATCTTGAGCCGGGACCCTGCTAACCAAACTCAGCACAAAAACAAGAGAAAATACAAAAATCAATTTTCTAAACATAATACGCCTCCTTCAAATATAATGATTGATAATAGTTTTAGCTGCACCACATTCAATCCATCCTTGTTCAGGATGATTACTCACGTTTTGCTACCACCTCCTTTCCTTAGAGAGCTAACCATGGGCTAAAAGTAAAAAAAAGCCACTATTTAGGTACAAAGTTCCCGCCCACAACTCTGTGCCTCCCTCAATAAAATTTCTACAAAACGACCTGAAATATAAAAAATTTAATGCCGGTGCTTGAAGACCGGAATCCACAGATGTAAGACTATACGGCATGAGCCTCACTAAATTTCTTTGTACCAAATTACCCACCTTCCCGTCAAGGAAAATCTCCGGTTTTCTGCTATATCATGACCGGAACGAGGAACCAGATTATGCAGAGATTTCCCATTTACACTTCACAAAAACACTCCTACAAGCTCCAAGTCTCATAATAACATAATTTCATCTCAATATCAACAATTTTTCGATAGTTTCAGTACAGGGGGTGTGGCCAGATTTTTTGGCAAGCGATGTTAAGAGCCTATCCCAATAACCCGATCTATTGCGGCCGGCTGCAAAGCCCGATGCCTGCGTTGTCGGCCAAAAACGTTCTCGACGTGGAGAAAACCACGCCTCCGAGCCTTTTTGGCCTGCCGCCTTGGCCTCGAACTTTTCGCTCGGCCTCATAACGACCCGGTTATTCGGATAAGCTCTAAGTTCATTTTGGGCTTTCGGAAATTGGCTTTGATTGGGTTTGTTTTTTTGGAGCCGGAAGGCGGTTTCATTTTCATAATCCTTTTTTAAAAAAGCGTTTGCGCTCATTTTGGGCTTTACGGAAATTGGGTTTGAATTGGGTTTGTTTTTTCGGACTGCGAAATCATCTTTTTTTCTGTAATCCTTTGTTATAAGTGAGCTTACATTCATTTTGGCTTTTAGGAAATTGGGTTTGATTGGGTTTGAATTGGGTTTGTTTTCACCAAGTGTCCAATTGGATTTATTTTCATAATCCGTTGTTATTAGTGAGTTTACGTTCATTTGCAATCCGCCTACGGCGGACAAGATTGGGTTTGTTTTGCATAAAAAGAGCTGATTTGTAGAGGTTTCTCGACAGATGTAGAGGGCTGAGAGAGGACCCGGCTACGCAGGGCAGGCCCTTCGACACTTCGACCCATTCGACAAGGCTCAGGGCAGGCTGCGCTCAGTGCAAGCTCGCTCAGGGTCGAGCAGAGCTCGATTTTTGGGGCGTTTAGGCGGTTTGGGTGGTCTTGGGCTTCGGTGGCCATTAGGAAAACCTATTTATTATTGGTTAATGTTTATTTTACTGGGCCTGCTGGACCGAACGGCCTTGCTGCGCTGCAGCTTCCGCCGTCGCACAAGACTATGGCGGACAAGTACAGACATGCAAACTGAAATGTCATCTTCGCCTACTGGCGGTTTATGTTTGCCTACTGGCTAACATACGGGTATTTTAACGTATTTACAAACATTGTCAACAAAAAAATGACCAAAAAAGCACTTTTTTTGCCCACCTTTTACCAAGTGAGATGCCGGCTGCGGATGATGCCTTCTTTCGCATCTGGTTATTTAGAAGCGAGCTCACTATATATCTTCACTCTTACTCGCGTTCGGTCTGCCCTGGCTCCTGATATTCCGGGGGCTCGCCGGCTTTTGGCGTGGCCATGGTAATGGGTATCTTGACGGATATTTTTTCGGAACTACGGACGACTCTGCCCAGCTTTTCTTTTGTTGCCCGGACAGGCCCAGTGACAAGTTCGGGGACGCTGTATGTCCAAAGGCATGATTGATAATACGCCGGATCTTTCTGAGGCAACCTTATCGGCTTTTGTACCTTGCCGCTTTTATCTACGTATGCGATATATATTCTTGTGAATACGCCGCTGCCTCTTTTACTGCTGAATACTATCCATCGGCTGTTACTCGACCAGCTATGCCAGCTTTCACTTTCGTTGCTGTTGATATCGAGCCGACGGTGTGTAGACATGCCTGTTTTTTGGGTTGTTTCGAGGTCCATTATATACAGGTCGCTGCTGTGCTGATAAACCGGGAAGCAGCCGTAATTGCACATGCAGAATAAAAGCCAATGACCATCAGGGCTGACTCGCGGCAAAAGTATACTTAGGCCTGTATCTTCAGCCGAAAGCACAGATTCCAGTTGGCCCCACTGGTCACGGTCAAGGTCGTAACTGATACGGACGAGATCGTACTTTATTTGGTCGTAGGATTCAGGAACGACAGTCTGGTCAGACCACGTCATCGGTGCGCTGCAGAAGTACAAGTAACGACCATCAGCGGACCAGGTCGGATATGTTTCGAGCCGATCTTTTCGGGCAAGATTCGGTGTGGTCTTTACAGTTTTTGAGTCAACCAGGTAATAAGCCATCAGAGAATCAAAGTCCATCACATCTCGGACCTCGCTTGCGGCCGAATGAAAGAGCTGCCTGACTTTGTTGACGGAAAATGCGGCAACCTGTCCGCTTGGATGCCAGGATGTATATCCAAACTTTGTTCCAATCTTTCGTACTTTGTCACCTTCGAGAAGCAAAGCCGAGCTGCCATAATCTGCGCTGCGGATTCCGATTAACATTTTTTCAGTACGATTTCCGCAGAAAGCGTGGCAGTTAACACAGCCATGCTTGAAATATCCATTATTTAATATAGTTGATTCATCAAAGCTGCTAAGATTACGCTGATAGATGCCCATATTTCTCCAGGTTCCATGGCCCGGTCGAATCTTTCGATATACGAGGAAAGTATCTATGTCCTCACGGGCAATTTCACAGGTGAGGGTCTGAAAGCGTGACCACTGTTCATTTTCTGCATCAGAAGATAATGTGGCAGCCTTTGATTTGACAAAAATATCCACACTGAGCTGCCGGCCACGGTTCAAATCCAGAAGCTTATGCCAGGCTCGCTTCGGAATCACAATCTTCGGTTTATTGCTGAATATCTCAATTGGATTTCCTTTTCGAGAGTGTATTCTGACGAAATAGCCTGAACAATCCTGCTGTATAATAAAGTTCAGGGGAGCAATGTTTGGCGGGATGACACTGCCGGCGTAATCCGGCTGGACTTTTGCTGGTCGGTCGATGGAACTGTATTGTGTGATCGTGACTTTTCTGTCGCGGCAGGCATAAAGCAATGAAACAGCTATAAGTGCGCATACGATTATCGCATAAATGAGTTTAGCTTTTCTGGTTTTATGTAATTTTGCTTTCATACGTATATGTGATTGAGTCATTTATTCGAGCCTGAAGGTGCATAAATATAATAGAAGAAATAAGTGTTTCGGAATTTTTTTGACAGCTCTTTGGAGGCAGCTTGTTTATTCCCACCGTAACTACTGAGGAGCCGGGTAAAATCTTCGATCTGTCGACGCTTTTGAGGACTTGATAGGTAACCGTTCAAATGGAGAGGCTTTCCTGTTCCGTACAAATAGATAAGGGCCGCTTCTTCATAATGTGTTGGTAGTTGGCGATAATCGAAATCTTGTAAACGCGCACAATTCTGGACAAGTTTGCTCAACTGCTTGTTTAACATATACCAGGCCATTAGATATTCAAACGCCATGCGATTTTGACTGTTCCTCTCCAGGAGCCATGAAAGAGTTTTCTCCTTGAGAAGGGCGTACATGGGGCAATCCTTGTCCAGGCACAAAGAGCGCAGATGTTGAATGTACTTGTCCCCGTAGAGGTCTGGGTCGGTTTCCAGACGGTCAAGATAGTTATTTGCCCACTCAGCATGAAAAAGAGTTTTACTGAGCGCGCCGAGATAAATTTTGGCGGAGCCTAAATTACCCTTTACCATATTTATCAGGGCCAATCGCTGTAAAATCATGGGACGACTACCGAGCCCTTCGAGACATTCAGTCAGGGCATTTTCAGCCATGTTTACAACACCGATGTCTAAAAAAACATCGAAGATTTGCCAGTACATCCACTTATATTTCTTATCAGACAGAAACAGGTAATCCGGATGTTGTGGCCAGGAGAACATATCATAGCCGAGTCGGCCGACATGATATAAAGCCCTATTGACTGCGTGAGCTATAAAGGGATTTTCAGGGTTATGTTGAGCGGACGTGAGCAATTCCGGCCACATCTTGTGGTAGGCATAGTAATCAACTTTAAACCGGGTTCTAAGATTTTCATTGCGGGAAAAGAAAACAATGCTACCGGCGATGGTAAGCAAAAGCAATAGCTCGGTGACATATTTGAGTTTTGGCGAGCGTCCATACCAGGAAAATATCAGTGCCGGCAGGTTGGAGATTTTATTTCGGTGCTTTTTTCCTGACTTTCTGCCGGTCCGCTTTTTTGCGAAATGCAGTCTTTTCCGGAGCATCTGCCAAAGACCGTTTATAAGAAGTATCAGAGGCGGAAGCAGATAAAGCACATAGACTATGGTTATTGCTCTTTTGCGAGCATTATATTTCAGAATTTTCCATGAGAAGGGCAATAAATTACTAAAGGCATCGATGATACTGAGCCGGAAGATCAGAAGGCCCAACACGTAGGGAATAGCCGCAGCGGACAAAAAATAGAACAGGCTCATCTTCCACCGGAACCTGAAAATCAGTTCGTAAATGGCGCATATAACCGCAAAAAGCAGGAAAGCTCCGCCGGAAAGATAGTAGAGAATGACGGACAGGGTCAAAAAAGCGCTTACACAACTGAAAATCTCAGCGCGTGATAGAGTTGCCTTCAAGTATATACACGCCGTAAGCAATGCAGTCAGAAAAGCCAGTGTTGTGACAAAATGATAGGTATATTGTATGTAGAGAACAAGCAGAAGAGTCGGCAGGAGAAACCGAATCCAGTGAATTCGCGATGAGTTTGTAGCTTTCAACATGTAGCCTATACATAGGCTGATCAGCCAGGCCTGGACTGTTATAACCAAGGCTCCTGCCCAGGAATAGTAGAAGAGTTGCGAAAGGAAAGCTGAGAGGTATTCGAGAGGCCCGCCCGGATATGATAAAAACAGCAGGAAAAAAGGCCAGCCTTTGTAAAAGACTGGGAAATTTGTAATAACGCCGGCCCCGTGATATATAAGTCGCAGATCCACATAGAGCCAGAGATACAGATAGAAAAGAATAAAAAAGAGAAAGCTTTGTAGCAACCGCTCCAAGCCTTGGCCTGAATGTTGCTTTATTATATCTTGTGAACAAGATTGCGAAACAGACATCCGCCCTGAAGATTTTGGAAGCGAATTCGACATCACTTTCCTATATTACATAATCTGGGATTTCCCATATACATTTCGCAAAACACACCTGTACACTTCAAGTACTATAGTACCAAGATTTCATCTCAATTTCACTGATTTTCCGACAGGTTCAGCATACCACGTCGCAATAAACACAAGAAGAGCGACATATTTGCGTGGATATCCGACGACAAACTTTGGACAATATACTCAGACCTACTCTGGGTCCACATTATCAACGAAAATATGCTACTTCGAAACGTGTGTAAAAAATATACCCTATTTTGTACCCTAAATATTGACAAACATGGTAAACATGGTGTATATGGTAAGGCAGAGTGGGTTGTGTAAATCCCTTTGGTGGTGTAAGTTACTGATTTTATAACAACTTGTGTTATTGGCTCGAAATAGCCCATAACCCGGAGGTCGCAGGTTCGAATCCTGCCCCCGCTATTAACCTGTCCCTGCCGAAAATTCCGTCCTTGTTTATTTACAAGGGTTTACGTAAAATCACCAGATCACGATAAACCATCGCAGACATTCTCATTTGGATTTCCCGATTCTTATGCTATAATTTATTAAAGGGCTGGTTTCTGCGAAAA
>DATKYR010000280.1:0-6963 GCA_035528395.1 Sedimentisphaerales bacterium | reverse complement strand
TGTGCCTTTGTTCACGTGCTATTCTCCTTAGGCCTTTGGGTCAAGCCGATCAAAATCCTCTTTTATATCGAGGGATTCAGAAAGCTACATAACGTCTGCTTGACTGCTTGTAGGCCAGCCGTTCTTGATAATAACCGACTCCTCCTACACAGTGGAGGACCGGTGGACGGACTCGACTTCTTTTTTCAATATGGACAATTAATGCCTATAGGTCTTGCGGCTTGACTGTACTGCGGCGGTTAGCGGGCGATAAGAAACTGGTGCAACCGTTGGCCATGGTGGCATTTCCCGACAAGGACGTTTTTTGCAGCATTTACGATGTACCGTATCGGTATTGCACGCACAAGTTGAAATGGCTTATACTGCGAATTTTTATGAAATTAGTGCCAAAGCGTTGGTTGACCTGAGACAACAGTTTATACCATGTGCCGTTGCAAATACAACAAAGTTAATGCCGTATCTGATAGTTTGTCGGATTCCCTACTCCATAAACCCTTGTGTTTCCAGTGTTTGTGTATTTTTGACTCAAAACTTGGTGTCATACTTGCTTTTTCGAGCCATAACTACCCCCTAACTCAGAATCGCAGCTTGAATGTTTTTAAGGCCATTTAAACGACAATCTCGTTTTGAAGGGTATCATAGTATTTATTTCTGCTCCGAAAGTCTTTGCTCTATAGCTGCCAGCCGCTTAGAGAATCATTTCGATAGTTTGAATAAATCACCTCGAAACAAGCATTACAAAGTGTCAAGTTTAACGGTATGTCAAATTCATGCTGTAATTCCTTTGTTTTGGGTTAAAATACACGGTGACATTTTGTTAATTATAAGGTACATTATACTTGACTATTAGAAAGTACCTGTTATAATAGGTTATATTGGTCATCCTCGTGATTTTCTTCGTTCTTTTCCTTTGCATCGAGTCGCTTTTTTATATCATCTACATCATTTCTTAGTCTCTCGTTCTCTTTTCTTATTTTGTCAACTGTTTCGCGTAGCTGGATGATTTCTTCGGGAACGAGCTGTTTCTTCTCGCGCAGCGCTTGGAGGGCATTCTTTGCTGTCCGCTGGACGTTATCACCAGGGTCGTCGCCGGAAAATGTCTCGACTACTGGAATAGCCCTGGGGTCACCAAGTGTCCCCAAAGCCCGAATCGCCCCGGCCTGGATTCTTTCCTTCGGATGGTTAACGTAGCCGGCCAAAAAGTTACGCACTTTTGTTTTGTCTTCCTCGTTGCGGCTTATGTACGCCAGCGTATCAAGGCCTTGGACGAAGTCCCAGGAAGTGAATTCCTGCTCGCGCTCACTTAAGGTTCTCTGAAGGAGCGAAATGAAGAAAGGCTCATCTAACATGCGAATTGCTTGTACCGCTCCGGCCGCTAATCTGTTGCGGTAAGATTTGGATTTAAGATAATCCATAAGTAAACATCGCGTATCTTTGTGATGGTATTGGCCAAGATTACGAATAGCCCTGTACAGGATTTCCGGGTTCTTCTCGCTATTGAGGATTCGCTTTGTCCGCCTGAAGCTTTCGGGCCGGTAGAAGCCGCCGATATCTCCGACAACCTGGAGCCTGACCCGGGCATCCGGCTGTTCGATTGACTCAACAAGTGCCTCGAACGCCTCATTCGTGTGAATCTCACGCAGGGCCGCCGAGGCCTCGCTGCGGACCCCGTAAAACGGGTCATTCTTGAGAACATCTTTTAGCTTTGAGATCGTTTTCTTGTCCTCCTTTTCCTTGAGTGCGTCGATTGCCCGTAAACGCCCAATCACGTCATCTTTATTTTCCAACTGTGTGTACAGCATCGCCGTAGGCTTCTCAAACTTAACTGTCGCCAGCAAACCGTAATCAGGATCAAATCGTACAATCTTTGGTTCTTTGGGCAGCGGAAAGTAAAAATCATGCTGTTTACTATCAACAACTATCTCACGATCAAGGTGCTCATCATCAATCACAAAACAAACCTTCGTACGAAAGTGGAAAAGCATTACATTCTCATTTACTTCATGTGTCTGTTCGACGGAGACCTTTGCGAGCTTGTTTTTTTCCGACCAGTTATAGCTGACCGTCAAATCGGGATGCCGGGCGTGATAAACCCACTGGTCAAAAAATCTGTCGTACGACCTGCCCGTTAATTCTTCAATTATCGAACTAAAGTCCTCTGTTACCACGCTGCTCAAAGCATGGCGTTCGAGATATGTTTTCACACACTTACGGAACAACTCTTCTCCTAATTCCGTGCGAAGCATGTGCAGCACCCAGCCGCCCTTGGGATAGGTACGGTAGTCAAACTGCTCATAGGCATCGGCGTACAATCTGTAGACAATTGGCTTATGGACGGGACGGTCGGATAAGACGCCGCGAGCTGACCTGTAAAGCCCATACAGCATTGAGTCTTTTCCATTTTTATAACTGTCATATAAGTCCTCATAGTACGTAGCAAAACCTTCGTTGAGCCAAGTATGGCTCCAGTCTTTGCATGTAACATAGTCGCCAAACCATTGGTGAACAAGCTCGTGTGCGACAAGGCCCTGGCTCGAACGGATATTCTCTGTCTCTCTGGTGAAAAGTGTACCATCACCAAGTATTGTCAGAGTTGTGTTTTCCATACCGCCTCCACCATCCTGGACGACCGCCTGGTAATATTTGTCCCAAGGGTAAGGTACGCCAATCTCATTCTCGTAAAACTCCATCATATCTGCTGTGCCTTCGAATGAGTTTTGCGCCTGCTCAATCTGGGATGTAGGTGTATAGAAAGCCAGAGGAATATCCTTGTAGTGTGCTTCGATCTTCTTGAGTTTTCCAGCTACAAGTGCTATCAAGTAGTTGGCATGGGGCTTATCTTGAAGCCATCGCACGACCTTTAGCCCACTCTCGGAATCCATTTCTTCGGAAACGAGCCTGCCATTCGACAGGACCGTCATATCCGCCGATACGCGGCAAATTATCTCCGAACTCGAGCGTTCATTTGGGTAGTCGTAATTGGGAAACAAGCGCGGGGCGTCGTGAGCGAAGCCTCGTGTATAAATATGGGTATCCTCTTCGCCGTAGCCCATCTCAGGTGTGCGGAAGTAAAGCCCGCGCTTCGGCTCGGCCTCATAGACGACCGTCACGGTTGTCTCGGCTCCAGGCCGAATGGACGGGTCGAACGTGATTGTGATGGCCTCATTCGTGACACTGTATCCGGCCATATCGGCACTGGAAGTGACAGAAGAAACGCTAAGGTCAATTGCGTCCAGCCGCAGCTCGATTAGGGGCTTGGCGATAGGCACGAACTTGATCGTCGTAGTGCCCGCAACTGTCCTTGCCTTGAAGTCGGGCGTAACATCAATCGTGATGTGAAGGATATCGACCTTCCGATCCGGTGCGTACTGGCGTTCCACGGTTTTAGCTTCACCTTGCTGAGCTGCACCGAAGGCTAAGCTGTTAAAGTTTGGCGCAGACAAATCGATAGCAGCAATAACAACCACATAAACCAACAGAGACAAATGAATTTTACGAATTGTGTTAATCATTTTACTCCTCCTTTTTCGAAAATGAGGCACAGCTTGGAATTTCGAAAATAACTATTTCCGAGCCTACTTCTCACTATATGCTTACAAAATTATACCAGAACCCGCTGGAATAGTCAAAAAATAATGCGAAAGACTTTTTTAATTCGAGATTTCCCATATAACACCTTAAAAAAATAAATCCCCAAAAGACCAACTTAGCTTTTTTGAGAGTTTAATATTCGAAAGTATGCTACCGCAGAACTTTAATTATCCTCAAAAGAATTACATGATTGAAACATTTCATTTCCTCCGTTTACTTAATCCGATTTAACATAGAAAATTTTCATGAAATATCGATATTTTCGCAAAAATTGACATTTATTCGGACTTGATATAGACAAAATCAATATTTGTGGTAACAAAATGGTATCATAATGTCACCATATAAATTGTGGTGTTTCTTGGCATCTGAAAGAAGTAAATTTTCATCAATTATTTCACTTTTCTACAGCTTCTGTTTGTGGTAGTTTTGCTCGCCACTCCTCGGCCTTTTCCGGCTTGCCCCAGGCTTCGTAGAGTCGATGAACTGATTCAGCGAGTCTATTGTGTAAGACGTTCCGACCCGAGCATCGCAGTCGCTGAGAGCTTAAGGGGCCTCTGGCGATGGCACGAGCCGCTTTAGCTCTTCAAACCAGTTGGTCACGACATGGAGTTCCCTTATCTGTGAGTCATCGTACTGAGGTTGCAGGACCAGGAAACGCTGGCCATCGGGCGCAACGTCGTAGGATAAACCAGAAACGTTGATGTACGGCCCTTCAAAGACAACTTGAGGTGTCCCCGCCGCGAACTCAGGTTTGGTTGAGATAGACACGACCATCCATTTGTTGACGCTGCGGTAGAACAGCTCATCCCCATTTGGCGACCAGATTGGCTCTTCTCCCAAATCATATGAAATCTGCCATACCCTGTCCATGGCGGGATATGGACGCACGTAAACCTGAGACCTGCCATCCCTATCTGACATGTAGGCAATCCACCGGCCATCTGGTGAGAACGTCGGGAAAACTTCTTTGAATTCCGTCCCGAGAATAAGATCAAGTTCACGTGGCCCTTCGAGCGGTAAGATCCAAATGTCCAGATCTCCACTATAAAGCGCCAGCCGCTTGCCGTCTGGCGACCATGAATATGGCGCTAACATATTTTGGCTCGAGTGAAGCAGCTCGGCTTCACCGCTGCCGTCCGCTGGCGCCCAGAGAAGCTCCCATTTCTCCTCTCCCTCCTTGCGACAACAGAACACCACCCGCTTGCTATCCGGCGTCCAGAGCGGATAATAGTTATTCCCTTCCGGGGTCAGCCTGGTTCCCATCCCCTTGGCGATATCATAGATATACACATTGGATCGAAGCTCTTCAACCACGATCGCCAGCCGTTTTCCCTCGGGCGAGAGCCTGAACGTTCCATAGGTTTGAACTGGCATGGCAAGTGGCTTGACATTGCCTTGACGATCAACCCAGACCGGGGTACTCTTGGCTGTGTCACCCCCGGGAACATAGGCAAGCAAGCCATCGTTCGAGAAAGCGAACTGTGCGGTGCCGCTCACCGAGTCTGATAGAACCTTCTCAATGACTGGGACAGGAGGACCAGTTACCTCAAGCGTGTCTAGATTAAAGGGGACCGCCTCGATTGCCCCTGCCCGAACATAGACGAGATGTCCTGTAGGCACGTAACGCGCGTATCGACCGTCTGGGATTAAAATCGATTTTTCCATGGTTCCCAGTGATAAAAGCATAGTACCGATCGGTGGGGAAATCAGCAGCGTTTTGCCACCTGGCAGAACCTGCGGAGACCAATAACCAGAAGCGCCTGCTTTAGCAGGTTCGGCTCTGGTCATCAGGAGCTCCATTGAACCACCCGCAGCAGACACTCTGCATAGGTTCCCACCTAATCCATCTGCAAAGTAGATCATCCCATCAGGGCCCCAGCTTCCAGCTTGAGGATTGCTGGCATCGCAGATAGTTACAGGCTCTCCGCCCAGAAGCGAAACTATCTTTAACTTGTCTTTAGCGAAGAAGCCCACCGATTGACCATCGGGGGAAAAGAACGGCGCGAAGGCATCTTCTGTGCCAGGAATAGGACTGACCTCAAACTGATTCATCAGACGCAGAAAAAGTTGGGTTCTATCGGCAAGGTCAGCGACATATACAAGGCGCGACCCATCGGGCGACAAGGCAAACGCAGGCCGGCGGATACCCAAAGGAGTCGACCGGAAAAACCCCAGCACTTGATTCTCGGGCAGCCTGATGACAGTTCGTCGAGTGGGCACGGCGGCTACCGTAGTGGGCGACGGGCCGGCAGGCTTGCCTAAGAATATGCTCGCAGCAATGAGGCCGATGACTATACCTGCCACGCTGCATATGATTGTTAACCTCCACGGTATAAGACGGACTTTACCTACCATCGGGGCGGTTATGGGCGGTTCAACAGCGGGTAAGCTCAGTGTCTCGTCGATTTCCAGGACAGCGTCACCAATATGTTGCAGTCGCCGGAGCGGCTCTTTCGCCAGGCAACGCTGCAAAAGCACGCGGATATTCGGCGGCGTCGTAGTGGGTAACCGGTCCCAATCTGGCTCGCGTTCAATAATACGTGCTATTGTGTCCGTCGTCGTCTCACCTTCGAAGGGGACTTTACCGGTGAGCATCTCGTACAGCACGCAGCCAAACGACCAGATGTCCGTGCGGCGGTCGGTAGGTTTACCGCGGGCCTGCTCGGGGCTCATATAAGCCGGAGTGCCAATCACCCGGCCCGCTTGAGTAACGGTTGGCTCGCCGGTGGTGCTTTTACTTACGGAGGTCTTGGCAAGACCGAAATCCAGCACCTTGACTCTTTCGTCCGGCGTGACCTTTATGTTGCTTGGCTTAAGGTCCCGATGGATCACACCATTTTCGTGGGCCGCTGAGACAGCCTCACAAACGACCGGACATAGAGAAGGTCAAACGCCATCAGTCTGACCGGCATTCGCTTGCTGAGTGCGCATATTTCTCTTCATTCCGCGGTCAGGCAGAGGTTGCTGGAGAAGCTCAAGGAATTGATCGAAAAAGGAAGTGCTCTCTGGGCGATGGAAAGGTTTCTCTGTTCGAAAGTGAATTTTTTGCTCTTTTGTGTGCGCGTTCTATTTCTACAACGCCATGAAGGTGTTCGTATCAGGCAAAAGCCAAAAAAACCAATACATCAAGGCGGCATCAGGTTGGGCTAGAGAAGGCAAATCCAGCGGTATCTACGAGCAGAACGCTGCCCTGCGTGAGGTGCTGGACTTCGTCGCCTCCGGCGCGCTGGCCGGCCGTTGTCGACTAACTTCTTATTGTTGAACAGCATTTATAGCAACTGGCCAAGAATGTAATCTATAGCACTCGCTTTGAGCCAAAGCATAGCCCTCATTTCTTGCAGGTGAAATTGGATGAAAACTGTACCGATA
>DATKYR010000279.1:0-9009 GCA_035528395.1 Sedimentisphaerales bacterium | reverse complement strand
ACAGAACCCGCTCGATTGTATGTGGGGATTATGACAGAAACCAGACCCGGCTCAAACTTTTCACTCATCCACCTCTTGTGGAATGTCTTGCTTGCATAAATAGCTGGACTCGCCAATTTGTTGTTTCCTCTGTTATCTGTCATTAATGAGCTTTTGGTAAACCTCAACCAGTCGGCCGTTTAATTTGTTAATATCATAATTAGCTTCAATGTAGGCATGGCCACCGCTATCGAACAAGATGTGAAAAAAGTCAGTTGAAAATGTTATAAGTTAAGTTGATCCCCGTGCTTGCCCCCGATATAAGTTTGTGCAAAAATACGCTTGGCAACTTTCATCTCACTATAAGATAGACTGCCGAAATGATGTATATAGCTATTCTGTGTCCAGACAAGCCGCCATCCAGATTTTAAAAGACGTATGCATAATTCCGTCTCATTCCCGTAATCTGGAAGTTTCTCGTCGAATCCACCAAAATTCTCCCATACTTCTCTCCGGATAAAAAATGCGAACCCACTAATCTCAGGTAGGTCAACCAACTCAGAACACTTATGAGCCCTGACATATTTTTGGGCAAAGACAAAGATTTGGCAATCATTCCAGTAGTTGCGACAATGCCTTGCTACTGGTACTACTTGCTTGGTAAAAGCCCAGCTTGTTGAAGGTCCGGTAACGGCAATCCTTGAATCTGATTCAAAAGCGCGTTTGGCGGCTGACCAACTCCATGGTGTCACAACAGTATCTGAGTTCAAAAAGCAAAGGTATGGACGAGTAGCTAAACGAGCACCGCTTTCACAGGCCCTGCTGTGCCCCAGTGCATCATTGTGCCTTATCACTATCCAACTATTCCGTTGCTTATAATCTTGAATTAAATCGGCTGTTTCCCGAAGCTGCGATGCATCGTCCACCAGAATAATCTCGGCGTTCGCACCATACTTCTCAATGCTCCCAAGGCATCGGCGCGTAAACTCCGGCGAATCATGAATAGCAACGACCACAGAAATATCCTTGCTTGCCTCTACTTCATTTTCAGGCTGGTCGAATGTACCAGAACGAGCGAGTCCAATACTCAACAATCTGGCACGTATGAGCCGATACCACTTCTTAATGGATTCTGGGATATATCTTCTTATCATTACCAATAGGTTTTCAAATTCCGTCTCCGAAGACAGAGCCAACAATTGCCGGCTTCTAATACCCTTGAATAATTTTAGCTAATAAGTATGCTCTGCTGAGACGGTTATGCGATAAATCAGGAGTTAAGATTGACATTTTCATATAGTTCTTCTGTGCTATCTTATTTCTTCTTAAGCCACTCATATATGCCTATCTCATCTAATTTGTTATCACGATGATATTTATGTCTTTCAATCAACACCGTTGGCAATAACCCAATTGCTTTCCGTAAATCAGAATGGCCATTCTTTATCGCCATTCTGATTGATTTAAAATACAATTTTGTTAAGCGTGGTGCGCTCTTTAACAGGCAACCAAATGGTAAATATTTCATTTGATAGGAGAACCGATTCTGAATTTTTTGAACTGAAAATGTTTGTTTCTCATCAAGCATCTTCTTCTGGGTTGCAAAGCGAAAGTGATATACTACAGCTGATGGAACATAAACACATTTCCAGCCAGCATATCTCGCTCGCCATGCTAAATCCACATCTTCAAAGGAAGCGAAATAATGCGAAGGGAATAAGCCACTCTCATTTAACATTTCCCTTCTGTACAGTGCGGCTCCAGCACATGCTCCAAAAACTTCTTCTAATTTATCGTATTGACCATCGTCCTTTTCTCCGGCTCCCCTATCTGACACAGTTCCGTTAGCTAATAGTTTTATCCCAGTTGAATCGATTATACTGCGATCATAATACCTCAACATCTTCGACTGACAGGAGCCAATAATTCTGTCTTTCTCGGCAGCGGAAACTAATTCCCTCAACCAAGAGGGTTCTACGATAGTGTCATTATTTAAAGTTGCTATATACTTAACGTCTATGTCTTCAAAAGATTTCTTAATGCCAATATTATTTCCATCGGCAAATCCGACGTTCTCGTTGTTCTTGATAATCTCTGCCTCAGGGAAATTTTCTGCCACGAACTCGACCGAGCCATCTTCAGAGCCGTTATCTACAAACACAATGTTAAAATCCCGGTAAGTCTGTGCATACGCAGACGAAAGACATTTCTTCAAGTATTCTTGGCCATTCCAATTGACGATGACAATTGAGACTTTTGGCTCATTTACACCTAAATGCGATTTGAAACCTTTATCCCTGTAGCTTTTCTGTATAATCATTGCTCCTAACTCTTCAGGAGAAGAAAACGCGATTCCAATAAATTTTTTAATTATTATCCTTATTTATTTCTTTAAGCGATTCAACATAAGCCTTATTCCATAAGACCCAGCATTCCTGAAATCCTTATGGTCGAGTGAGATCCTAAGTGCCTCACATAACCAACGATTAATAGTCGCTCTGACCTTCCGTTTGCATTTGAGCTGTAACTCTCTATTTATGGTCTCAAGAGCGAATATAGAATCTTCGAGAATTTCAATCCTCTTCTTGGATGACCATATACCGCCCCTGTGTATGCGATAGGCAGCAAGCACTTCATCAATATAACCTAATAAACCATGCTGGGCATGCAGCATGTGATGCGGCCAGTCGCCCATGGGCATTTCATAGAACCAGATAGGTAGTTCCGTTACCAGTCCCGATCGGTTCATAACCGAACAGGTATGAATAAAATTACCTCCAGCTAAGTCTTCGAGGGAATAAAAGGATTTCATTGGATGACGGTAGAACTTTTGCTGTTTCTCCGTGTGATCATCTTCGTTTATCAGAAGGACATTGTGGAAACACATTGAACACTCGGCGTGGTTATCTAAGAAGTCAACCTGTTTTTGGAGCTTGTGAGGAGATGTCCAGTAATCATCTCCTTCGCAAAGTGCCATATATTTACCGCGACAGGCCTTTTGTGTTCTGAGGCCGTTTTTACGCATGCCAACATTCTGGTCTGACGTAATGACGCGGATGATGTCTGGATACTTCTTTTGATAGTCAAAAACGATTTCAAGTGTGCCGTCCGTTGAGCAGTCTTCCCCAATCACCAGTTCGAAAGGAAAGCTGGTTTCCTGCCGGAGCACCCCCTCTATCGCCTGGGCAATGTAAGGTTCGTGGTTATAGGTAATCATTTTTACGCTGACTAAAGGTTCTTTCACGATTGTTGCTTCCTTAATTGCTATTTCAAAAATGCGAAACGAGACATGCGTGATTTTGCTATATCATTCAAGAGGCTAAAAATCTCAATAAACTCTGGCATTTTGAAAATCAGGTTCATGGCACCGTAGACAACAACGCCGGCCAGAACCTGTGAAATCAGCAAGCTCCAGTTATTAGGGAATGGAAACAACCGAAGGGAATAAACACATACTCCCATAACAACAGCCATCCCCAAATAGAGAAACAGGTCAATTACTTGCTCCTTGAATGGATACGCTATTAATCTGCCCGTATAATAGGTATTCAGATAGTAGGCAATTAAAGACCCGACTATTTGGCCCCAAAGCATGGCTTGTATCCCCCATCTATAGGTCACAAGGATGTTGAGCACAATCAGCGTCTTCTTGAGAATCTCCAGGCGGAGGAACAAGTCGGAACGTCCCTTGGCCATTAATACGTTAACATTGATTGCATGCAGTGGATAGAATAACCCGACGACGCAAACCAATTGGAGATAGGGAACGCATGGTAACCACTTTTCCGTTAGCAGGACCAGTACCAAGGGTTTAGCTAACACAATAATTCCAATCATCATTGGAAAGTTAAGAAAGGCCAGATTGGTCAAAGCCTTTCGCACGCCTTTCTTCAATCTCGCAGCATCATCCTGAATGCTCGAAAAGACGGGAAATGTAACGCGGCTGACGCCGCCTGTAAGGCTCTCACTTGGAAGTCGCTGCCAGTTCTGAGCTTTTGAATAAAAGCCGAGGTCCGTAGCGGTAAAAATCTTTCCAATCACAATAAAGTAAATATTCCGGAAAACAGTATCAATCAAACCTGAAATCAGAAAACGCCAGCTAAAATTGAACATTCTCTTGAGGGCAACAAAGCTGAATACCAATGAAGGGCGCCATTTGTTGAAAAACCACAGAAGAACCGTTCCAAAAAGAGTGTTCGTTACGGATTGAATAGCCAGGCTCCAAACACCAAAGCCGCGATAGGCCAGTGTTATACCTATAATCCCCGAGGCTATTGTTGCCACCATATTAATCTTGAGCTGTGTCTTGAAATCGATATGCTTGACTAGAAGCGCTGTCTGAACCAAAGCAAAAGAGCCTATAATCAGATTCAGAGAAAGGAACTGCGTCAACGATGTTAAGGCCGGTTCCTCGTAAAAAGCCGCAATCCACGGAGCGGCCAGGCATAGCAGACCGGCTACAATAATACCGACAAAGATATTAAAGTAGAAAATTGAGCAGGAATCAACATGAGTGGCGTCTTTCTTCTGGATCAGCGCCAAACCAAACCCACTGTTGAGGAATAACTGTGCTATGGCCATAAAAATCGTCAGCATTCCAATAAGACCAAATTGTGGCGGTAATAGCAGTCGCGCCAGGATGATCGAAATGATAAGACGGGTCCCTAATTGCCCACTGCGCTCAATAAGACTCCAGATAATAGCTTTAATGGTTTTCTTTTTCAAATCCATATCTATCTTCTGACTAAGTGATTTGAGGAAAGTGTCTTAACTTCACGTGTTCAGATAGGATTTGCCAATGACTGAACATCGAAGCAATTTCAGAGAGTTTGCCGACACCTCTTTGAATCTATGCATTCGATAAAACTTACTCTTCGGAAGACTCCTCGATGCATGTCCCCATAATCAAGACATCTTTGAACATGCCCTGCTTAAATGCATGTCTACGCAACTGGCCTTCCACAACAAAACCACACTTTTCGTACATCCTAATCGCCCCTCTATTGTCCACCAATACTGTTAGATACAACCGTAAAAGACCAAGGTCTTCAAAAGCATGCTTCTTCAACAAGCGAACGGCTGCCTGTCCATATCCTTTCGAACGTTGATCAGGTTCTCCGATAAATATGGCCAGTTCAGCATGCCGGGCGACCCAGTTAATATCTCGAAGGTAGATGTTACCAATGTGTTGCGAGTTCTCAGCCAGGCAAATGGCCAGGTTTATCTCTTGCATAGAGTACCGCACCTTGTTCTTAAGCCACTCTTCATCCGTAGCCGAACTCACATACCGGAACGGTCCCGAGAAGGTCTCGTACAAAACAGGATCATTGTGCCACTTGCGGATTCTGTCTAAGTCAACAAGTTCGAGGGATCTCAGGTATATTTTCTCCGACTCTATCTTCGTATTCATGCCTATAGCCTCTTTTTCCTCAAGTATCTTCTTTTGTTTTACTGGGCTGTTATTCAAACTCATCCTTTCCTGGTATTATATTTACTCCTGGCCTTATCGGTCGGCGCATATCGTAAATAGAACGCCAGATATCTAACGGCTGCCCCCCAAAAATTCTGTACTCTTTCATCATTATTACCCCAGGTCGAAACTGCCCAATCTTGGGCTGAACGGGCTCCCCCCGTATCATTTTGAGGATCAAGCCAGGAAAGTCGGCACCCGCTAGGTGAGACATCGGATACCCTCCCCCAAAACGAGGGTTCATCTCCAGAATGCTCACATTATCATCTTGTACAAATAGATCAGCATCCAATGGACCAACGTGACCAAGTTGCCCTAATTCCTCGCCAAGGCGTAAGCCCAAATCGATCAAGCCATTATCATTACAGGTTTCAGCTTGGTCGACCTCCCCAGCGCGCGAGGCAAGCTTATGCCAGGGCACGACTGACAATACTCGCCCTTCGAAATCGGTGCAAAACTCAAAGTCGTACTGCTGCCCGGTCAGCATTTCCTGGATCAACATATCTGCAGCATAGTGGAAAAAGACATCAAGCTCCTTGGCATTTCGAGCCTGAAACACATTAAGGCTAGCGAAACCATAACGGGGCTTAACCATCAATGGGAACACCACCTTACCTGTGTCAATCGCACTAATAGCTTGCTCTAAGTCTTTGAAGGTCTCCGGAGTATTGAACCCATGTTCTTTTAAGAACAGGAAAGTGCGATACTTGTCAAAACAAATATCGCTGACCTCGGCGCTCGGTATAACAGGTAGTACACCAATTGAGCGAAACTCATCCAAATGCTTGGAAAGGATATTGATGTCTGGATCAAAAAAAGATAGTATCACGTCTACCTTTTGTTCCTTGCAGAGCTTGATCAGGGTGGGCACATAGTCTGAGTTCGCGATATCAGGCAGTACTACTCCTAAATCACAGACCCTAAAACCCTGTGTCCATTTTGAGTTACTTGTCCCAATAATTCGGTCATTCGGCCCCAAATGAACACGAAAATACTCTGCAATATAACCCCGCCGTCCAATACAGGATAACAAAATGTTCATATTTGTTTGACTTTCGTATTTAGATAGAATTGAATTGGTTTTCTAATTTGTTCAGAGCCGCAGTCATTTCTTTTTGAAAATCTGCAACAAATAACCCCGGTAGGCCGCCAGTATGGACAAAAATCACTTTTTCCCTGCCTCCCCGGCTCACATAATCAAGCACCGCCTGCATGGTCCGCCCCGTATAAATCGGGTCCAGCAAGAGCGCATTACGCCGGGCTTCTTCAGCAATAATCTGCCAACGTTCAGGGGGGACAGCGTCATATCCTGCGCCTATCCAGCGATCATCGATTTCTATGTCTGTTTCAGAAACAGGATTATCTAATTTATGCTGCTCACAGAACTCTCCAATGACAGTATGGATCTCATTCTGGCATCGCACGGAACTACGTGCTACACTCACACCTATCACACTCAGAGAGCACCCCAAAAGGCGCAAACCAAGTAATAAGCCTGCCTGAGCTGTACCTCTGCCACAAGCCACGTAAAGTCTGCCCGGGCTTACACATAGTTCTTCCAATTGAGTAATAAGTTCCAGGCTAGCAGATAGATAACCCCAAAGACCTGTCGGACTATGTCCTGCGTCTGAGATAAAGTAAAATGGTACGTGATTCTTGCGTAAGTTAGTTAAATGCTCATCAATTTGTTCCTTCGCTGACGCCCGATCAATGTGGAATAATTGTGCGCCGAGCAGTACACTTAGGAGCTTATTGCCCTCTAATCTGTGCTTATTCTCTGGTTGCCCTATGATTAATAGGTGGCACTCCAATCCGCACCGCGCCGCCGCGGCCGCAGTGAGGCGGCAATGGTTAGATTGTAATGGCCCAGCCGTAACCAGTATCTGAGCACTTCGCGCCAGAGCCTCACCAACGAAAAATTCAAGCATACGTACCTTGCTGCCTCCCATAGCAAGGTCGGTCAAGTCGTCCCGCTTGACGATCAGTTGAGAGAACGACTGAAGCGGCGTCGGGAAACGCCCTAGGCATGTTCGTGGTCGCCCAGCAATCAGGCCATGCAGATCATCCTTCTTCATATGTATATGTGTCTCGTGAAACCTTTGTGGTAACTCTGGAGCTTTAGTTATTAGATTCTTTAGAGCTAAGCGTAATGATAATATCACAAATCCTTTGGACATCGTCCAAGGAAAGGTCATAATAAATCGGCAATATCAGAATCCGGGAGGCGACTTTTCTGGCCACGGTCAATGGGTTCTTTACCGAAACACTTCGGTAACATGAATAATCACATATCAAGGGATAGAAATACCGCCGAGAATAAATGTTGTATTTTTTCAGCTCTTCGTAAAGGGTGTCTCTGCTCATGTCGAACTCTTGCTCGTCCACTTCAATAGGCATATACGTGTAGTTGTACTGTACGTCCTTCGGTAGCTCAGGTGCCAAACGTATGCCTCGGATATCTCCTAATTTCTCGCGGTATAGAGCGGCAATTAACCGACATTTTTCAGTGATTTTGTCAATGTGTTGCAGCATCATGCTGCCCATCAAGGCCTGCATTTCATTCATTTTGGCGTTAGTACCGGGCATCACAACTTCAACTTCATTTTCGAATCCAAAATTCTTAAGATAATCGAAAGTCTTTTTCAATCCGGAATCCTGAAAAGTCAGCATCCCGCCTTCTATTGAATGATAGGATTTGGTTGCATGGAAGCTAAACATACTCATATCGCCAAAATGAGCAATTGACTTATTACCTACCCGGACACCAAAGGCATGGGCCGAATCATATATGAGCTTGAGGTTGTGGCGACGGGCAATATCGGCCAAAGCGTGAAGTTTACAAGGATAGCCAAATACATGTACAGCAAGGATAGCGGTTGTCCAGGGAGTTACGGCGGCTTCTACTTTCTCTGGGTTCAGCGTGTAGTAATCCGGCTCAATATCCACAAAAACAGGTCTTATCTTGTTCCAGAATAATGCGTGAGTAGTTGCCACAAAGGTAAACGGAGTGGTTATCACCTCTCCTGAAATTCTCATTCCCTGCAAACCAATCTGCAATGCCAGGGTCCCATTGTTGAACAGACATACGTTGTCCGTCTCAAAATAATTCGATAATTGTCGAGTAAAACGCCGTAAAATAGGACCATTGTTGGTCAGCCACTGGCTATCCCATATCTCTTTCAGGCCCTTGCAAAATAATTCAAGTTTCGGCAGGTAAGGCCTTGTAACATAAATAGGATTGTCAAATGCTTTTATCATAATGATACCTCAATCTACTTTGCCCTAACACCCTGAGCTTATTATGCATTTGAGGAATTGCAACTAAGAACAGATATACTCCGTCCCCGTCGGTTGCATTGAAGAAATCAATGTAACTTCCTTTGACAACACAACTTTGGATGCTGTTCCAATGCTGGTTATCACCGGCATCGGTTTGGTCTATTGCAAAACACTATCTTTGACGTTGCCATATTCAACCGCCCGGACCTTGCCGTTTGGGTCCGGTAGATAATCCAAAACCAAATCTGTCACATCCTTTGCTATCGTTCGGACGAAATTCT
>DATKYR010000278.1:0-8745 GCA_035528395.1 Sedimentisphaerales bacterium | reverse complement strand
GGACTGTTTGGATCGGCGTCATTGACCTCGTCGATTCGCCAGTAGTAAGTCGTGCCCGGAACAAGGCCGTCCGGAAAAGCAAAACCGGGAAAACCAACAATATAATTCGCCGCGGCTTGATTGCCTCTGAATGTTTCACCGATGCCGTCATTTACATTATCAAAATTATCGCCGAAGTACACATCGTGCGAGAGAGCAAAATCTCCCGTCTTCCAGATAAGACTAACCCATGTATCCGGAATTAGGGCGCCGTCTTCCGGATCCGGACGCCGGGCGAGCGGCTGGCCGCCAGTGAATCCCGAAAGACCATTGTTCATTATCATTTCAATATCTTCAGGCGTAAGAATGGTATTAAAATAGCCCACCTCGTCAATGCTTCCATTAAAGTAGTCAGACGGACCGCCGGCGCGAGATTGAGCGCCAATTATAAACGCCAAATTCTCATCAAGTATAATACCTGCTGTCGGTGAGGTTCCAGCTAATTGGCCGTCATGGTAGAGCTGCATCGTAGCTCCGTCATGTGTGGCAACGACGTGATGCCATTCACCGGTAGTGGTATCGGCGCTGATACTAGGCTTAACGGTGTCGTTGTACGTTTCATAAAGGATGGTCTCTTGGGCGTCGTACATCATAACACCCCAATTTACTGCGCCAGGATTGCCACCGCCATGATGCTCACCCCTTGAGACTATATGGTTCCAACTTTGAGTGCTTGGGATATTGCACCAAAATGATACGGAGAAAACGTCGACATTCAGCGATTCAGCATTGCCGCAATCAACGTAACTCGATGACCCAGAGAAATCCAAGGCCTTGCCGTACACACCATCAATCCATGTAGGTCCGCCTCCGAGCGTGCCATAATTGCCATTCCCAGAGGCATCCTCAGTAATTTCACCTTTTCCCTCGTCAAGGAGCCATATCCCAAGAACGGTTTCGGGATCAATGTCGGCATAGCTTTGTCCTGCAAACATCAAACTAACGATAATAAAACTGATGCAAATTATGGTTAAGCGTGTCATTTTGTTCCTCCTAATTTTAACTGAAAACTGATAGGAAGTTTCGCTCCGGCCACACACCAAAGCAGCAGTTCTTTTCGACAACCACATGCGAGCATTGTCGAACTTCGATTGCCAATTGACGATTGAATATTGAGAAATGAAAAATCGCAAATTGAAAATCGAAGATTTTTTTACAACTTTAGACTGCCCCCTTCCTTTTTTACACAAAATTATAGAATGCCTGCCTAAAGGCTAAAAAACTATAAAAACCTGCCTCTACAGGCATTAAACTCACCGATTTTATTTATAACAAATTAGCTACTGTCCCGTCAAGGGAAATCTCTGGGATTACGAGTGTTTTTTTCCAACAAGATTATGCAAAAAAGCGCAGCTCGTTTATTTATGCTCTTGTGCACTTATGCTCTACTTATCTTTTCACGAACAGACTACCCGTTCGTTGCCGGCTCAGGCCAGACTTCGTCCAAGCTCATACGCTTCCTGCAAGCACTCGGCTTTCTGACGAATCTCTCCCTTTTTGCTGACGCCGGGGACTATAATCCTGCCGAGGAGATTCATTTGTAGATAATCAAAACATTTTTCAAAAAATTCCACGACAGGCCTGGCCGTTTCAGGGTCCTCTTCCTCAAACGGAACCGCTATCACCGCAGATTTGCCCCGAATCTTTTCTCTGTTTTGGGGGCAGTTAAAGTACACAAATCGGTCAATGAAGGCCTTCATCAGGGCGGTCGGCCCATACCAATATACCGGCGTGCCGAAGATTATAATATCGCTTTGAATAATCTTAGGATAGACAGCCGTCATATCATCGTTCTTGTTACAATCTTTGCCCTCCCAGCATACGTGACATCCGTCGCATTCTCTTATAGTTAAATCGCCCAAAAAGAGCTCATCTACTAAAGCTCCCTCTGCCCTTGCCCCTTCTGCTATTTTCGAAACGAGTATATGCGTATTTCCGTTCTTCCGCGGGCTTCCCACAACTGCAAGTATTCTCTTCATAATAAGACTTTCCAAATCTTCGGCCTTGCGTTTTTTGTTAATACCTACGATGTACGAGCTTAATTTTCCGGCACCTTCCACCGTGTCGAACATTTCGGACAGCGCACAATCTTTCCGGCATTTTCTTTGGCCGTTTTAATCTTCTGTCCACAGATACACCTGTAACGAATGAACTCCTCCTGCGGTTTCTCCGGCTCCGGCGGTATCGTTTCCAGCCCGGCCTTTTCTGTCTCTGATTCCCCCCATTCCTGCTGCCAGTGTGCCATATCTTTTCTGATCTCTTTCGGTATTTGCCTCTTCTCGAAGCCGAGCAGCTCAAGAAGCGACTTCTCGTCCCTCAGCATGACAATATACTTTTTCTTTAGCATTATAATCGCAAGCACAAATCCTGCCACAAAACCGCTTATGTGAGCGTCATACGCAACACCCCCCAGCCGGTTTCTGCTCAGTACGGCCCCGAGCACGTCGAAAGCAAACCAAAGCAAAATCATCCAGTAACCCGAAACACTGAATCGCACAGGGTAATAGATTAACAAAAAGAAGCAGCTTATCGAATTCTCCGGAAAGAACACAAGATACATTCCGACAATACCGTTTATTGCGGCACTGGCCCCGATCATCGAGCCGCCTGCGAATATCAGGTGGGTAATTGCCGCTATCATACCAAGGCCCACGTAAACCGGCAGATAAAGTACATTGCCAAGCTTTGAGCACACGGCGTTGCCGAACAGCCAGAGGAAAATCATATTCCCTAACAGATGAAGCAGCCCTCCATGCAGCCACATATACCCGAAGATGCCTTTTATCCCCCATCCCCTCAGCACAAGCTGGGCCAGAATCCCCTTCTCCATATACTCGTTCAAAGTCCCACCCTGGTATATGAACTGATTGATTTCCACCACCAGGAGGGCGAATATCACAATCACTACCAGGACCATTACCCGGTTCATAACCGGCGGATGGTCAAAGGGAACATCTACGCGATAAGGAATAAACACATCAAAGACTCCTTAAAAACTATGCCATCCGATCGAGTTGTTAAACAATTTCACTAACAAATGTCACACTCGAAAGCAGCTTCCGTATACACTCCGGTCCTCGCTTTTTTTACTTTCCTTTTTACTTTTGCCATGTGCTCGTATGCTCTATTCATCTTTTCACGAACAGACTGCCCGGCAGTTGTTTTATCAGGCCCTTAAGCCGCAGCGAGACCAGGCCCGCATTAACACTTCCCGCCGCCAGGTCGGTGTCCGCGATTATTTCTTCTATGTGCGACGGCTCTTTATTCAGGCATTCGTAAATCGTCTTTTCAGGCCCGCTCAGCTTCAACGCTTTTATATCGAACAACGGCGAAAGATAAAACTGAAAGTCTGACCACTAAAAAAGGGCTTATATCGAACCATTCAATATAAGCCCCGAACTGATACAAATCTGCTATATCAACTGTGCCCCCATATCTTGCTTTACAAAAAGCAATGGGGGCCAGCCAAATAACACAGCTTATTGTGCCGGCCGGTACAGCAGAATATCATCGATGTACATCGTACCTGAACCACCAGCCAACGGATTGTTCTTGTTACCAATACCAATAGCAATCGTATTGACATTGGCCAGGTTCACGCCCTGGTCGGCAAAGGCCTGCAGGTCGATATTCCATTGAGTCCAGGTTGCTACCTGTGCAGCAGCAGGATCATCATTAGTAACGACCGCATTGCCGTTGAGAGCAACATACAAGGACTCAGCAGAATTCGATGAAACACCGTGGAACCAAATCGTTAGTACTCCAACACCTTCCTTAGTCCAGTCTCGTAAGGAGCTCAATGTCATCTCCACCTCTGAATACTTGAGTTTGGCTTGCTGATTGTTGTCATAGTAGACAGGCATCGACTGGCCGCCACCGTGAACGATGGTCTCTTCCAAATAAGATAAAGTAGTTTCGTCGCCGACCATCGAGCCGGTTCCATTACCTGGATAGGGTGGTTTGGTAGGATGTGAGGCATAGCCAAATCCATCTAACCATACCCACCATATCTCGTTGTTGCCAACATCGTAGTCCTCAAAATCGTCCACGATAAGATAATCGGCTACTGAAAAGCTCCAGGTTTTGCCTGTGCTGATAGTACCGTCGGTATTATTCTCGTCGATTCGCCAGTAGTAAGGCCCTCCGGCCCATTCAAGAGCTTCGGGGATACTGTAACCGGCAGCACCCTGTCTGCCTCGATATATACCAGTCGTATCGGATGCATCGGCCTTTTCTACAGCGTTTTTATCAGCGCCGAAGTACACATCGTGCTCTGATGCCTCATCTCCCGCTGTCCAGCTAAGGGGCTGCTTCGCTTCGTCGATATCCACTGTTGAGTTATCATCCGGGCTCGGTTTCCAGGCAAGTAATGGGTCACCTCTCATAAGCTCCTTAACCTGCTCCGCCGTCAGTGGCACCTTGTAGAAGCGGACATCGTCCACTATGCCAACATAAAAGTTGCTTGGGTCGCTGTCATCCCATTCCTGGCCTATTGACCACCGTGTTACACTGCCCAAAGTGAAGCCGGCTGTATAACTGCCATGCTGAACTCCATCGACATATATTAATCCTCTTGACCCGCTCCTGACATACGTTATCATATGCCACTGGTCGTCATTGATGGCAGGGGGGAAATTTGTCTCGCCACCATCATACACAAACGGACTCCCACCTGAAACACCAAACATTAAAGGGTGACCGGAACCACTGTCATTACAGGCAAACACATTGCCCTCACCTAACTGCGTTGTTTTGATCCATGCACTGAGCGTAATATCGGCGTTTGTTATGTCATCGACTACACCGTCAATTGCAACGTAATCGCCTCCATTTAACTTCAGCGCGCCGCCTATGACACCATCTACCCATTCCGGTTCACCTCCAAGTGTGCCATCATTGCCGTAGCCGGAAAAATCGAGGGCAGTATAGCCTCTACTTGCGTCAAATGTCCACCAGCCGATAAGGTTCGGGTCGGTAGTAGTGATAGGGGGTAGTGTCGTGAACTTCCAGACATGGCCTTTATGCGTGGTTGCGATATCAAACTCATCGACCCGCCAGTAGTAAGTCTTGTCTATTTCGAGTGTGCCGGGACTATAGGTTGCAGCCGCTTGGGGCAGACCATCGGCGGCATTGTTCACATCGTCAAAATTATCGCCGAAGTAAACAGTGTGTAATTTCGTACCATAACCTGGTGTCCAGCTAAGCTCCACATCCAGGTCTACATACTTTCTACCATCACCCGGTCTGGGATTGTAGGCCTTCTTGGGAGTAATTATAAAGCTCCAGACTTCACCTTTAACCACAGTTCCATCGGCCTCAACCTCGTCAATACGCCAGTAATATGTCGTGCCCGGCACAAGGCCTTCAGGAAAAGCAAATCCAGCAAAGCCGGCAATAAACATCGTCGTGGCCTGATTGCCCTGGAATGCGCTCTCGGCACCGGACTGCACATCTGCAAAATTGTCGCCAAAATACACATCGTGCGAGACCGCAGACATTCCCGGTGCCCAGCCAAGGGTAACCCAAGTGTCCTCAATTAAGGCACCATCAGCCAGGGTCGGTTCCGTAGCTTGTGGAACGGCAATTTCTATAAGCAGCGTGGCCGGACCGTTAGCTAAAGCACTTCGAATGTCGGTAGAGGGATTTGTTTCGTCGTCCCTGATAAATAGTACCAAGGCGTTGCCGCTTGTCCAACCGTCCTGGCTGGTTATCTCGTTGATGATAGAGGCGATATTCGGGGTCCTTGACTCGGGTGTTGCCTGGATTATAGTCCAATCCGGTATATCGCTCCACTTGACCTCCGCAGTCGTTTTGGGTTCTCTGTCATCGTAAAAGTTTTCGCCGCTGCCAAACTCACCGGGATTGAGCTGCAGAAGACCATTGATGATAAGATTCACGGTCTCGCCGCTAACCTTCTGGTCATCCCCCGTGAACTGCACATAGGCGCTATCGATTTCCTCGCCCTTCTCAAGGGGGATATCACGAAAACGCAAACCTATAATTTGTTTGGTGCCCGTCGCGCCATCACCTTCCCACGGCATCTCCAGGTCGCTGCTGCCCCGATCTGCACCGCCACCGACGGCAGATTCTACATCATCATTAGAAGAAGCGATATTTCTTTCTATCACGATGGTACCAAAGACCACATTCGAACCGACCAGGCTCAATACCAAAACAAAAGAAACCAAGTAAAACAACTTCTTAGACATAATAGTCCTCCTTAAAAAAAGTTAAAATAACTATTTACGCTTTGGCCACACACCAAAACAAGCATTTCCACAGAGGCGGGATTTGAATTTTTCGTTGAAATATGAAAACCTCCACTTGTGAAGCTCAAAGTCCTGACTTGAAACTCTATACCTCGCATAATACATAATAACTCCTCCTCTCTTCAGAAAAATACAAAAGTCCTTTACTTAGGTGGACCACCTTCCACATACACCTGACCGTGCAGACACAAGCTTCACTAACCTTATCTATACCAAATTATCTACCTTCCTGTCAATGAAAATCTCTGGGATTACGAGTGCTTTTTTCCAACAAGATTATGCAAAAAAGCGCAGCTCGTTTATTTATGCTCTTGTGCACTTATGCTCTACTTACCTTTTCACGAACAAACTGCCCGGCAGTTGCTTTATCAGGCCCTTAAGCCGCAGCGATACTAAGCCTGCATTAACACTTCCCGCCGCCAAATCGGTGTCCGCGATTATTTCTTCTATGTGCGACGGCTCTTTATTCAGGCATTCATAAATTGTCTTTTCAGGCCCGCTCAACTTCAATGCTTTTATGTCGAACAATGGTGTCTCTACTCTGTCACCCGCCTTTTCCGCAGCCGTACTCACGTGGTCTTCCAATTGTTCGCCGATATACCCCAGCCCTTCCATCACGTCCTCAACGGATTCTATCAGTTTCGCCCCCTGTTTTAGAAGCTGATGTGTGCCCTTACTCAACGGCGAATCAATCTTCCCCGGCACCGCCATGACCTCCCGATTATTCTCCAGCGCCGATCTTGCCGTAATCAATGCCCCCGAGCGCAGCCCCGCCTCGACAACAATCGTCCCTAACGACAATCCCGCTATTATTCTGTTACGTGGCGGGAAGTTCTCCGACAACGGCTCATACCCCAACGGCAATTCGCTGATGCAGGCGCCGGATTCGGCTATAAGCTCAAACAGCTTTTTATTTTCCGGCGGAAAGACATTTGCCAGCCCGCAGCCCTGCACCGCAATTGTTCGCCCGCCCGCTGATAACGCACCCTGATGTGCGGCGGTGTCAATTCCGCGGGCCATTCCCGAACAAATAGTAAAGCCGGCCGAGCTTAAAAAATGTGCAAATCGCGAAGACTGCTCCTGCCCGTACAAACTGCAACGCCGCGAGCCAACTATCGAAATCGCTAAATTGTCTTCTCGCGTCAGACTCCCTTTTATGTAAAGAACCGGCGGCGGGTCGTAAATCTGTTTCAATGCAGGCGGGTATCGCTTATCGTCAACATTGATTATCCAGACGCCGAGCTTCTCCGCTAATTCCAGCTCGGCACTAACATCGAATTTACTTCGTGACGCGGCAATCCGCTCAGCGGTTTTGAAACCCACTCCATTAATTTTGGCTAATTCACTGACCGAAGCGCCCAACGCCCTGTCCGCCGAGCCGAAATGTTTTATCAGCTTTGCGAAAGTAGTAGGGCCGACATTCTCAGCTCTGATTAATCTGAGCCATTTTTCAATATCAGCAGAATTGGGCTGCGATTTTGCCATAATTTAGTTTCCCGGAAAACAGAGATTATAAAGCCACGGACACCCGCCCACTCGGCTCCGCTCAGGGCCGGCTCCAAACAGACACAAACATTACAGACTCTTATTTAACCACGAAGAACGCTAAGGCACAAAGAAAAATCAAACACTGTTTTCCGATAATTGCGTAAACAATAAACGAATCCTTCAAAAACGTCGGGTTTTCCCTTGACTGGAAGACGGCTAATTTGGTACAAATAGGGTAGGTAATGCTTATGCTTCGCTGTGAGGAGTTTGTGTTTCAATTGACTGCCTATATCGGGATTTTTAAGGGAAGGAGGCAGTGTTAAATCGCAAGAACTTATCCTGTGTAAGTATAAAATAGATGTCGTGAGTATGAAAATTATTATCGGTCGTTGTTACGTAAACTTTTTTACAGGATTATTATGTGCAGAAAATTAATTTATTTGGTCTCTTTTGTTTTAGTGTTGGTAGAAGAGTGAAAGTCAATTGAGTTAAGTCGCAGAGCGACTGATAGTAAGGACTTGTAAATAAATTATCTTCCATTTTTGTCTGGCTGCGGCTTCGGCTGGCGGTGTCAGCAAAACTCGGATTACCAACCAGTAGGCCTGCGTTTTGCTTCCTTGCCAGCCTTGTCCTCGCTGGAGCCAAAACGAAACCTAATTTCTTTACCAGTCCTAAGGAGTAAGTATCATGAGAACTCGAGTAGTCTGGTTGACAGCAGTTTTGTTGATAGGATTCATAGGATTCGGTACAAGCCACGCACAAGAAGTCGAAAATATACTGGCTAACGATGGCTTTGAGGACGGTGTTATTGAGCCGTGGGGTTTCTGGGGCGACGCTACCGCAGAAGTGGTTACAGAATTGGTGGGCGCAGCAGTGCCCGAAGCTCCGATTGAGGGAGACTCTTGTCTGCATATTACGGTTAACTCAGCAGGTGCAAATGACTGGGATT
>DATKYR010000277.1:0-2810 GCA_035528395.1 Sedimentisphaerales bacterium | reverse complement strand
ATGTCCGAGACACGGCACTCGTATTGCGTATCCCGATAAAAGACATCGGGACAGGTGTCGTATCGCGTATTGCGTATCTCGAAGCACTAAACACTAAATCCGAAGCTCTAAACAAATACAAAACTCAAATGACAAAACAGGCTCGTAGGAGCAGGACTTATAAGGTCTGAGCGGGCGAGGGTGAATGGGAAGGTTAGGCTGTTCAAGGTTGTCGCTTAAATGAGTTTTACCGGGGAAGAGATAAGCAACTTAGATGCAATTAGTTTGTCGAATTGCCCAAAATTAAGTGATAATACAAGGATTAAACCGGTTGAGTACACCGTTGCCTAAGTCAAATCACTGTATTAAGCGAAAAGAAACCACCTATTTGTTTGTCATTTTAATCTTGACAGGTCGGATTTTTTTGTGTTTTTTGAAGGCACTGCAGCGGCTAGGATTCCTCTGAATGACGAGAAGTTCGGAATGTTATACGGAAGCCATATAATCAATAGTTGTGCTTGACAATGATAGGTTTTGATAGAGGACAGCGGGTGTCTTGAATTACTGGGGAGCTTTGGGACGCAGACATCGGCTGGAATTAAGTATGGTGTACACGGAATTAACCCCGGAATTAACCTAAGATACTAGCCCAGGAGCGAATCCCCGGAAGCTGGAGGTCAATAAATGTTCATTTGAGCCGAGATTCTGCCTCAAAAATCCACCTACGCAGGAGATGCATTCCGCTGTCTCGCTCTTTCAGTTCCGCAAGGAAGCGGCAAAAGCCTTCCTTCTGCTCATATCGGGGGATACTATGTAGCTTGTCTGGGTCGCTGGGGAGGCCATAATCCTTCGGTCGAATTCCTGATAATTTGGATCTCTGAATGAGCCAGTCCTCCAGCTTAGGACAGATCATGACAAGTCTTTGACAGCCGCTGCCCTGGCGAGCCAAAAGGCGAAGCCCTTCAGCAGATTCTGCCTGCCGGTAGCTTGCCTTCAGATCGGGGTGCTGAATACTGGCGGGATCTTCGTCCACAACACCGACAGCTCCAGGCAGATTTCTCAGACGGTTGATTAACTTGTTCTTGCCTCCGAAATGAAATAACTGCTTCTTCAGGACTCCTATATTTCTGAGGACTATTTCGTCGGCATTGCACTCAATCAGGACCTTCATTACCCCTCCTCAGTGAAACGATCCATGTTGAAGAAGGGATCTGCCTCCATCAACTCCGCGACCTGGTCTGGCATCAAGGGCTTGACCCGCGTCTGGAAGTCCTTGAAGTAAGTGATGAAGACCTGGACATCCTCCTTGTGAGCCTTCTCGATGATGGCCGAGAGAAGGTATGGATTGTGCGTGGCAATGAAGAACTGGTTGGTCTGGTCCAGGGCGATCCGCTCCCCGAGGTACTTGGTATAGTACGGAAAGGCATTGGACTCCGGCTCCTCGAAGACAAGTACGGAATCCTTGTTGGAGGCGATGGCCACCGTGTAAAAGATGATTCGACGGAGTGTATCCGACGTCAGGGTATAGGGATAGCTAATCAATGAGTCGTCCGCCTGCTTTACGAGTTCAAAGACTCGCTCATGTGGCTTCATGAACAGTTTCAGCCCGTACTTGCGATAGAACTCCTTCATGGTTTCACGCAGGGCTTCGGAACCGAAGACCACAGAAAAGAGGTTTGCCCCACTCGGTGGTTTGAGACTGCCCGGCTCTTCGACATCGTATTTTGACAAGTTTTTGAAGCGAAAGAACTTGATATCTCTGGTATGACCAAAGGCTGTTGAACCTTTGTAACGTCCACGTTTTTCCACTTTCCTGAAGGTGCTGTTGCCCTCCCATGTCCGGAACTCATAGAGATTGGTATTGAAAGTGACACGGATACCCGTAGGATCAATTTCCTTCGTCGAAATCCTGATTTCCACGGATTGATCAGCTACCAATCCATCGTAGAATAGGTATTGCATCAACTCGAAGCGAACATAATTACTAAGAGGTTCTTGTCCCGACTGACCACACCAAGACAATAGTGCCAGCGCCTCCAGGATGTTGGACTTGCCTGTGTTGGGCTCGCCTATGAACAGGTTCACCTTCTTACACTCGATATCCAACTGACGAACCGATTTGAAGTTCGATATGCTTAGCTTTGTAATCATAACAACATTTCCAATTGGATCTTCATGCAACGTTGACTATTGAGCAATTTTTCCACTGATAATAACAATTATAGCAAAGGCGGTGTGAGAACCAAGAGAAAAAGCAGGGAATAATGGGGTTAGGAGAATAATGGGGTTACATCTTTTTGACAACTTATTTCTGTATTTTATTGGGTATGTTGACTTATATCTATCAAGGCTGTTGCTGGAAAGTAAAAAATTTTTATTGGTGAAATCAGGGGGCACCTTACTTATTTCTCCCTTTCACTGGGGAAATTAAAGGTGTACGCCTGCCCCATAGGGGGTACATTTTTCGATGAGTTGTGCTTGATAGTGATAGGTTTTGATAGAGGACAGCGGCTGGTCTGAATTACTGCGGAGCTTTGGGAGGCAGAGGACGGCTGGAATTAAGTATGGTGTCCCCGGAATTAGTAAGTCGTTTTCAAGGGATTACTTATGGACTTTGGGAAAAGGGGTGTTATAATGACACTCGGAGAGGTAAGGAGTTTTGTACGGAAACCATATATACATAGTTAGATGCCTCAAAAAAGGAGAAAATTATGAAACTGCCTGAATACGTTACTACTGAAGAGGTAAAAACAGTCTGCAGAACAATCGGGTTGAGTGATTGGTCTGGAAAAACTGACCCAACTGTTTCGGAGGAAGAAGCATCCACGATC
>DATKYR010000276.1:0-6540 GCA_035528395.1 Sedimentisphaerales bacterium | reverse complement strand
ATTGGGTTTGAATTGGGTTTGTTTTTTTGGGCCTGAGGGTGGTTTCATTTTCATAATCCTTTTGTGAAAAAGCGTTTGCGCTCATTTTGGGCCTTTAACGAGATTGGGTTTGTTTATTCGGACTAAGAAATCATCTTTTTTTCTGTAATCCTTTGTTATAAGTGAGTTTACATTCATTTTGGCTTTTCGGAGATTGGGTTTGAATTGGGTTTGAATTGGGTTTGTTTTGACCAAGTGTCCAATTGCATTTATTTTCATAATCCCTTGTTGGATAGAAGCTTAAGTTCATTTGCAATCCGCCTACGGCGGACAAGATTGGGTTTGTTTTGCATAAAAAGGGGTGATTTGTAGAGGGTTCTCGACAGATGTAGTGGTGCGAGAGAGTGAAGAGTGAGCTAAAGTGCCTAAAGTGAGCTAAAGTTAGATTCTCGATGCTCATGATTGGTAATTCCCCTAAGGGTTTTCCGTTTTGCTCCAAGTTTAGGTGGTGAGTGGTTAAATGGTTAATTGGTTAATTTGGATATAGTTAAGCTATAATCTGGATCCCCGACTAAGACATTCGGGGACAAGTTTGGCTGGGCCTTCTGGCAGTTATCTTCGCCTGCTGGCGGTTTGCGTTAGCCTTCTGGCTAACATGGGGGTATTATACCATAAAACAGGTCAAATTTCAAGACAATTCGATAAAAATGTCGGAGACACGGCACTGGCTACGAGAGACAAAAGACTCAAGATACAAGACCCCCGGCAGGATACCAAGTGAGTGCTTCCGGGGGTAAACTGGATAAAAGAGACAAAAGACTACAGACCAAAGACACAAGACCCCCGGTAGAGAAACAGAGAAGCCTGCACCGGGTGTAAACTCCGGGGTTGAGTTTTGGGTGTTTTTGGGGGGAATTTGCTTGATTTTCGTTGGCCGGGGTGGTAATTTTGAGTTTTCGAGAGGTCTGCATAACGTGGGATTATTTTAGGAAATGACGAAAGGGCGGAAAAACTGGTAGTGAAAAATAAACCGCAAGAAATAGGAGAAAATGATGGCCCAAAACGAACAACATACAGACGTCGACTTTGAGACAGTCGGGCAGAAGACAGATACTATCGACGTCAAGATCAGCCATCGGATCATTCAACTGTTTTCAGAAGGCCTGTATTCAAGCTCAAATAAGGCCGTGGAAGAGCTTGTTTCAAATTCATTCGATGCTGGTGCTCAAAACGTCCATGTGATTCTCTCTCCAGACCTACGTGATGCAGATGCGACGATTGTCGTCCTTGACGATGGGGAAGGCATGGATGTGGCGGGACTGAAACAGCACTGGATTATCGGGCGCTGCACAAGACGAGAAAACGCGCGTTCAAGCGGAAGGAAGCCGATTGGCAAATTTGGCATCGGAAAGCTCTCCACCTATGTTCTGGCTAATCGCCTGACACACATCTGCAAATCAAACGGAAAATTCTATGCGGCAACAATGGACTACGACGTTATAGTGTCAAGAGACACCTCCGGGGAAGAAGGTGTATTCAATGATGAGAAATTGGAGATTCCCCTCCGAGAAGTCGATCAGGCTGATGCAGAAAAGGCTCTGCAACGGTGGATGGCAGGCTCTAAACCAGGATACAAAGCGCTGAAGCTATTCGGAAAAGGCTCAAGCAACTCCTGGACGGTGGCAATCATGTCAGGGCTAAAGCCAATGGGCAGGCAGATAAAAATAGGAACCCTCAAATGGATTCTGCGAACAGCAATGCCCCTTCGAAGTGATTTCAAGTTGTTCCTTGACGGTGAGCCTATTGAATCACCAAGATTGGATGTTCTGCCAATAAAAAGGTGGATTATCGGTAAGGATGTCGAGCAACTACCCAAACCCTGCACGGAAGGTTTTATAGCAAGGGAAGACCCAAATGTACCCAAGAATTCTGTTCACAAGTATGGATTGTATCACGAAAAATTTGGGCGAATAACAGGCTACATCGAAATATATGAAAGTGAGCTTGACAGGGGTAAGCCGAAGTTTGAGCAAAGCAGTGGGTTCTTTGTCTATGTGCGAGAACGAAGAGTGAACACCGATGATCCTGGATTCGGAATAGAACGGAATCTTCTGCGCCATGGCACCTTCTCGAAGTTCAGAATGATTGTGCATATTGAAAGTCTTGATGAAGCTCTCAGGTCTTCTCGTGAGTCTTTCCAGCAGGGAGATCTTTACCTTGGTATACAGAACTTCCTACGCGCATCCTTCAACCTGGCTCGTAATCGTCTCGTCGAGCATGAAAAATCACAATTACCTGGTGCTTTAATTGCCGCGCGCATTTCGTCAGCGCCAGGCAGCATGACAAGAAGGCCTTTGCTTGCTCTTGCCAAAATGGCGATTGAAGGAAAGATCACACCACTTTACACACGTTTACCAAGCGGCTTAACCGAAAAGCAGAAGGCCACATTCCTAGAAATGCTACAAATTCGCGCTGAATCCGAAGATGGTCTGCTAAGATCGACGGAAATCGCTGAACTGGACTCTAAAGAAGGAATGGCGATTTACGACGTCGAAGAGGGCACACTACTCATCAATGCCTCGCATCCTTTTGTCGCGGCTTTCCAAGAGTTCTTCTTGAATGCCAAGACCAGTTTGCCTCTTGAAATGCTCGCCATGTCTGAGGTCCTGATGGAAGCCAATCTTTATCACATAGAACTAGAGGAATCGCAGATCCGAGAAATCTTGGAAAGGCGGGATGAACTGCTAAGACAATTCGTCAGGTCATCGGCCCGCCGAACGGCAGGGATGATCGCTCTGGCGCTGACTGAAGCGCGCGACGATGAGCACAAACTCGAAGTGGAAATGCGCGCGGCGTTTGAGGCCATGGGCTTCGCCAATGTGATCCGCATTGGCGGAAAAGGGAAACCCGATGGAACGGCCGAGGCGCACCTCGCCGCCGCAGAAGATGGAACCGTTCAGCGCTACAAAGTCGGGCTCGAGGCCAAAAGCGGCAAATATGTCAGTGCTAAGGACTTAGGGGTTTCTGGACTTGCCCGGCATATGAAAGACTACAAGTGTGAACATCACATCGTAATTGGCAATGAATTCGCCACTTCGAGGGGTGAACTGTGTGCGTCCGTACGTGAAATCAGGGCTCACAAAAAGGCAACGGGAAAGACGATAACCCTGATGTACATAGACGACCTTGCTCGACTGGTGCAAATAGCATCCTCGAAGCGGATTGGGGGACTTAGCCGAATCCGAAAATTGTTCAAGTCTTGCATCACACCGAAACAGAGTAAAACTTGGGTAGACAAACTGGCAGCGGAAACGCCTGAGACTTGGCCCTATCGTGAAATCCTTGACGTAATCTGGCATCTTGCAAATGAATGTCAAGATGAAGCAGTGGAATATTCGGCTGTAACCACAGAGCTGAGGCATTGTGATCCACCCGTGCGGATCTCCAAGAATGATCTTAAGGATTGCTGCAAAGCAATGCAATTCATGGCTCGTGGCGTTGTCTTCGCACGGGACAACACGGTTGAGATTGACCGACGTCCCGATCTAATTCTTGATGATATCCGAGCGGCAGTTGGCGAATACCCTGAAGAAGAACGAAAGACAATTAAGATATGACGACAGCACTTCAAATGTCTCGTATACGACCGATTCATCCATTCCCGGCAAGGATGGCCCCATCCATCGTATGGGAAAGCCTACCGGATAACGGCAAACGATTACGTGTGTTAGATCCTATGGCGGGTTCCGGCACAACGCTCGTGAGCGCGAGAGTCAAAGGTCATCAGGCAATCGGATTTGACACGGATCCATTGGCTCTGCTGATTGCTCGGGCTTGGTGTTCTGACATTGACCCGGATCGACTTAAGCATCGCAGTAACCTTGTTCTTGAGAGAGCCCAGAGGCTTAGTGAATGTCTTACGGCGGAACAAGCGTATCCCGTCCACGCCGACGAGGAAACGCGGTCTTTCTTGAGCTTCTGGTTCGATGACAGGAACCGTATCCAGTTGACATCGCTATCCAGATGCGTTTCACGTGTACATAATCCCAGAGAAAAAACACTGCTTTGGTGCGCATTTTCACGACTCATCATCACGAAAAAATCAGGCGCGTCTCTGGCGATGGATATTTCACACAGCCGGCCACATCGAAAATATGAGGAAGCTCCTATTCGTCCGTTTGACAAATTCCAGAATGCTGTGGACTATATTATCGAGAAATCTCCATTTGCATATAATCCAACAAAAGCTCCTGCGGTAATTCTTCGACATGGCGATGCAAGGTTTTTACCTTGTGAGAGTGGTTGCGTGGATAGAGTAATCACGTCGCCACCTTATCTTAATGCCATTGACTATATTCGAGGGCATAAATTCTCTCTGGTATGGATGGGGCACTCCATTGAATCGCTCCGATCAATCCGCACAGGTAACATTGGCTCGGAACGTTCTGGCAACTCGTCAGAAACAGATACCACTATAGAAGTTCTTAAACGAATGGTGGGAAACAAGAAGCTCAACCGGCGACATTACGGCATGATAGTGCGATACATAGGTGATATGAATAGAGTTCTATCGGAGTGTAAACGTGTTTTGAAAAAAGATGGACAAGCAGTCTTTGTAATTGGTGATTCTACGATTCATGGGGTATTTGTCAAAAATTCAGAGGGACTAATACATATAGCGCAGATAAACGGATTGCGATTCTTGTCAAGAACCACTCGCCCGTTGCCAGAGAGTCGAAGATATCTCCCACCGCCCAATGCATGCACGTCGGGCATTAAGATGCAGAGCCGTATGAGGAAGGAAGTCATTCTGAGATTCGCTGTAGAACCAGAATGTTGAACTGGTCTCAAGATAAAATATAGATTTATATTGCAAAGAATAAACGAAACAAATTGACAAAAAAATCTACGCCCACGGTGGCTGGCCAATAAGAAAGTAAAGGAGAAAAAATGTCTGAGGAGATTATTGGAAACGTATCAGATTTCTTCGCCCACCCTGTAGTAGCTGGTATCGAGTTGACGGCAGGTTTAAGAGTTGGAGATAAAATCCACATTAAGGGGCATACTACCGACCTTGAAATGACGGTTGATTCGATACAAATCAATAATGAACAGGTTGCAGAGGCCAAGCCAGGCGACTCTGTTGGTGTGAAGGTTAGTGAGCGGGTAAGAAGTGAGGATTTGGTCTATAAGATTACTGACTGAATAATCGACGCCCACGGCGGCCGGCCAATAAAATAAACAATAACAGGAAAGAATCAGACAAAGGATGAGTGTTTATGAAATATGCAGGACTTACGGATGAGCCGGCAAGAAGAAAACGGGAACATGGAAACCCAAGCGACTTCAGAGTAATTCAGCAATTCACATCCGAGCAGTCTGCACGGCAATGGGAAAGGAGAATGCTTGCCAAGGGATATGAGGAAGATACCAGCGGCAAAGGCTGGAAATATGGCTATACCTTTTCAATCCGACGTTAGTTCGTAGTTTATCGTTAAAATCCGCCGGAGCTGGGCTTTCGACCCACCTGAGGCCGGCAAAATCGCCGTTAAAGTAATAAACCACTACGGCGACGAAGTCTTAAAAGTCTACGAAACCACACCGGCTGACCAATTCACCCCGTGAGATATTAAGAAATTAACTCATAGGGTCGCCTTCTGACTTAATCAACAAATTCAACAATCAACCAATTAACTACTCACCGCCTTCCGCCCTCCGTCCTCCGCTTTCTTAGTTAACTCATTGTGGCTATTGTAATTAACGATAAATTATTGGGATACGGTTTTTTAGATAGAACATCCCGCTTGTCTGGTACGTATATGAAGTGAAAAAAATATTAAAAAAATTTATTTTTTCCTATCTATTCTATTGACGATACTATTATTTAGGCTAAAATAGATATATTGATGGTCAAGGAGGGATTATACATCTACGCTTGGCCATCGGTTTATAATGCGGATTTAAGAACGCTCTTTGACAAGTTAACAGTTAAGCCAAAACAGCAGCGAAAGTGCAGTTCTTGTGATGGATACGCCTTATCACAATGAACTTAAAAAAATGTCCCCGCGGAAGCGGGGAACTACGTGTACATTCGGCACTTTCGGTGCGTATGCTAGAAAGTGTTGAGCCTTTTTCGACGACATCCGCCGTAGCCTTGTGCGAAGGCGGATTCGACGATACAAATTGAAGGGTTTGATCCTGGCTCAGAACGAACGCTGGCGGCGTGGCTAAGACATGCAAGTCGAACGGACTGCTCAATTTATTGGACAGTTTGTGGCGTAAGGGTTAGTAACGGGTAGGTAACGTACCCTGTGCTTTGGGATAGCGTCAGTTGCTTTTAGCAACTTTCCGAAAGGGGCGGTAATACCAAATAATATCATTTGTCAAAAGGCGGATGATCAAAGATTTATCGGCACAGGAGCGGCCTGCCTCCTATCAGCTTGTTGGTGAGGTAACGGCTCACCAAGGCAGCGACGGGTAGCGGGACTGAGAGGTTGGCCCGCAACATCGGGACTGAGACACTGCCCGGACCTCCACGGAGGGCTGCAGTAACGAATATTG
>DATKYR010000275.1:0-4396 GCA_035528395.1 Sedimentisphaerales bacterium | reverse complement strand
ACTCTGAGCAGCAGTTCGATTTGTAAGGCAAAACTGACGTTCAGGGCAGACGCCGCAATTGTAGTTTTTGGACCACGTTTAGGTCATGAAGGGCTAATACGGGGAGGCCGTAGGGGCTCGTTACGCGGTGGTCGTAGGTTCATAGCGGGGGCGAGACCTGACGTTTAAGTCATTCTCTTATCCTTCTCGGTATTGTGTTGGGAGGTCGAAACTGCGATTTTGAGTTGAAAAACGGGTCTGGATTTTGTGGGTCGTAGGTTCATAGCGGGGGAGCGTTTCGAACCTACGACCTTGCTCTCAAAGTCTCTGGACAATATGGCATTCTACCCTGCGCAAGGTGATAGAGTTTACGAGGACGTCTAAACGGGCCAACGGAGTTTTCTCTTGAAAAATTAAACGTAGGAGGTTAAAAATAAAACGTTATTTAAGAATCTTTTCTTTGTAGTGTAGTTTATTTTAGTAGGAGGTAAAAAATGAAACGTGTTTACAAAGTGTTATCAATCTGTCTGAATGTAACCACCGCATCCATAGTAGCGTGTCTTCACCCGTGTACCGTCCACTCGCTTCTTGCCTGGTTGGGTCATCTGCGATCGCCGACCTTCGAGGGTTTGATTTGAGGCGTACTCGTAGGTTATGTAGCTGCTAAACTTGTACACGGCGACAAGAAAAATTATTCAATGACCATTTCACCCAGTACAAAGCGTTGATCGAACGAGGTAAGATTTCTGAACCTATCAATGGTAAGACCATTGTTGGGTCGGTCATGCCGACCCAGATAATTGTTTACAAATTTCCTGTTTTTTATAACTCGCTTATAATACAGATTTTACAAAATATACTTGATGTGTACAAAAGGCCTTACGATCCAGCTCGACCGGTTGTAGGAATGGATGAGATCCCCAAACAATTCTCTATTCTGGAAATTATTCCTTTGACAGACATATCCGAGCAGACTATTTTCACTATAGAAAGACGAAGATATGTTAGTATATATTTGACAATTTGCTATGACTACGTGCTAACGCTTCTCAGGTTTCTGGAGAAGTTCAAATGGCGTTTAATAGACAATATCATCAGAAATTATGATTTCAACTAAGAATTTGTTTAGTGCAAATAACATGGAGAAACTAATGAGAGGTTTACAAAAATTTCAAATGATAAGCATTATTGTTCTTCTGCTTTGTGAAATTGGGTGTATATCAGATGAGGCAAATAGATACTATTTGAAAGAAAAACTTCCTGCTAAACAAATTAATGAAGTTGAGGTGTTGCGAACAGAACCCCAGCAACCTTATGTTGTAATTGCAGATTTTCAAGCTCACAACGTTTCTATTAAACATATGCGAAAAAGGGCAGCAGAAGTTGGTGCTGATGCTGTGATTGTAGTACCTCTTGGCGGTTGGTATTCGGAAGACGAAATCTGGGCAGATAAAGACCGTCATTCAAGTAGTTACAGTCGATTAACTGGTACTGCGATAAAATATAAAACAGATTAATGAAAGAGAGGCATTTATGAAAAAGATGTGTTTGTTTTGTATGTCGTGTTTACTTTTAATGGCATGTGGCTGTGCGTCTGTATCAGTAACAAAAACCGCTAAAGGATACTTTCCACCTTCAGATCCTGATGAAGTTGAGATATTAGTAACTATTCCTGACCGTGGATTTATTGAACTTGCCACTGTCACTACTAAAAATTGGTCGACAACTGCCACAGCAAAAATGCACAATTCTTTAAGGGCAAAATGCGCACCATTGGGAGCTAATGCAGTGATTCTGGGTTCCTCTGGTATTGATTATAATGGGTATTTTTGGGCCAGTGGAGTAGCCATCCGCTATAAAGATAAAGATTAGTACATTGAACACGACGGCAGAACGCCCGTCAGCTTTCAATATTACGGCGTTCTTCTTCCTCTGCGTCCTCGTTGCCAAGGTCGAAACTGTGATTTTGAGCTGAAAAATGGGTCTGGATTTGGTCTCCAGGGTTCAATCAGATTCTTATGTCGGGGTCGGTACTCCGGGGGTGAAATATCCCGTAATTATCGGACAGTTTCTTGGGACTAATGGCCTCGGCAATGGCGGCTGGCGCACACTCCAAAATGTCTCCACAATTATTGATTTTGCGTATATCAAGTCCGAATAAATGTCAATTTTTTGCGAAAATACAGATATTTTTTGAAAATTTCAATGTGAAATCGGATTAAGTATACGGCGCCTAATTTGTGGCAGATTTTTTGTGAACGTATTCAATGAACATAGTCAATTAGTAAGTGACATTCACCATAAATCACCCCTTTGCATCACTCTTGGGTAGGGTTGTGAAATACTATCACCATCTTACCTATACGGAGATCCTTGATGTCCCACACTCCCGTTTGCATGAGATCTGCTCTTCCTCCGCTGGTAAGGACCCACTGAAAGCCATAGCCATCGATTTCACTAATATTAGCAGCAGGGCCCAATAGGACATCGAATCCCTTGCTCATTATTAGCCTGGAGATTTTCAGGCTGCCGAACGTAACACCAATATCGAGATCCACCGGAACCCAACCGTAGCCAGGCAGGTAGAACTCGGCCCAGACATGAGGCATTGCGGCCATCACGTCCTGGCCTTCTATCTTGCCTCGTACGTTATGCTGGGTGCCGGCCAGCCCCTGCGGCGACAGTTCCCTTTCAATTGGCAAGAACGGCTGCAAGCCCTCTTGCGACAAGGACGTGGCTCCCGCAAGAAAACCTGAAACCGGCCTTGCTGGGATGCCGCGAGCCCGACACAGCGCGACAAAGAGTACATGCTGCTGTCCGCACGCGCCCTCGTAATACACCTCACCCGTCTCTTCGTCGCGCAGCGGGTGGTTCAGCAGGACATCGGTGCCCACACCCCACTCCAGGCGGTGCTGTTTGAAGCGGACTTTCTGGAGAACGAAGTTGAATATGGCTTCGGCTTGACGGTAGGGATTAGTTTGTCCGCCGACGGCTTGACGAGCCATCTCTTCGATCTGCGGTGTAATCCGCACTGTACGTGTGCTTCTCGTATATAACTTGTATAGCCCACTGGCCCGGTCATAGGCGCCCACGTTGTTCGGGTCAATCTCCGTATCGATCAAATAGGTTTCGAGGCGATAGCGAAGGCACACCTTATAGGCAGGCTGCTCGGGTGTCTGGCCGAAATCCCAGAAGAACATACGGTTGCCATGCTCCGGGTCGGTGTACTCGGCATGGGGTCTAGGGTCGACAGAGATGACCTTTACGGCTCTTTGAGAATCCCACACTCGCGGCACCGGCAGCCACAACTTCAAGTCTTTGGTCCTATCAATTCTATTGGGATCGGGAACCAATTCAAAGGAATAGTCAATATTGTATATCCGTGGGTTCTTGTAGATGATACCGGATTCAGCAAAAACTGAAGAGACCGCAAGAAGTAGCACAAATCCTACCGTGGCACAAGCTTTTGATATAATTTTCATGACTTTACCTCCAATGAATACGAATCCAACTATAAACGCCTCAGAGAAAGCGGAAAACCAAATGAATTAATTATATTGGGGTTTTAGCAAATTTCAAGAAAGTACAGCCTCGCGATGACCCATTTCTGGAAAGGTTTCGGTTGTAAGGTCTGAATTGGGAGTTAATTGTGGCATCTTCTTTCATATTGTTGATCATATGGGGTGGAAATTTTATTATTTACGCGTAGAGAGTGGATAATTCGGCAATTGAATGATCGATTTGTGCAAAGCCAGCGCACAAAATCAGCACAAGAGCCTCATCTAAGATCAATCCAACATATGTTTAGTTTATAAGAGCCAGCATTTCAAGGTGGCGGCCTGCACCACGCTGACAAGCTCGACTTCGCTCGGCTGAAAAAGGCATCCTGCAATGCAATGAGTAATCGATAGAACCAAAAGCTTTTTGGCTGTCTTGAATATCGAAGATGATCATTTATTCGCTGGTGAATATCTTTACAACACCACTGGAAATAACTCAAAAAACCCATCGCCAAGCCGGCCAAAAATATCAACCGCTGCATGAAGCTGCACCGTTGTGGATCTATTGGCTCATTTTGCTTTTCGCTCTGAAAGCTGCGGGGTCCTTCGCTTTCCCGGATTACCATAAGGTCGTAATAACTCTCCCATTCAGGCCACAGCACTTCAGTGCCCTCAAGCATTTTTTCACGATTGGCTTCAGGCCTGCGAGCCGACGCCAATGCCCGCGACGCAGTCGAAACCGTGATTTTGAGCTGAAAAATGGGTCTGGATTTTGGGGTCGTGGGTTCATAGCGGGGGCGCGTTTCGAACCTACGACCTTGCTCTCAAAGTCAGTACTTCGAGAGTCTCTTTGTTAATCAGAAAACAACGAGACTTTGTTAGAGAAAAAACAATAAAGTATTTGATTAGAAGGGCCT
>DATKYR010000274.1:0-2361 GCA_035528395.1 Sedimentisphaerales bacterium | reverse complement strand
ACTCTGAGCAGCAGTTCGATTTGTAAGGCAAAACTGACGTTCAGGGCAGACGCCGCAATTGTAGTTTTTGGACCACGTTTAGGTCATGAAGGGCTAATACGGGGAGGCCGTAGGGGCTCGTTACGCGGTGGTCGTAGGTTCTATTCGGCACAGCGCCGACTGTTGCTAAACACATACGTTGAAAGTGTGATTTTGAGCTGAAAAATGGGTCTGAATATTATCTCCAGGGGTTCATAGCGGGGGCGCGTTTCGAACATACGACCTTGTGTCGGGGTCTGCGTGGCCGACAATAGATAAGTCTTAGATTTGTAAAGAGTTACAGAAATTCGCGGCTCCTGTAAACCACAACTCCGACATTCATTAAGGGGTTTTGGGTCGATGTTCGAATGAGCTGTCATGGTTCCCGAATCGATTTACCATAGCATTTTAACAGTTGCCCGTCTGTTCGAATGAGGGATGGCTGGGAGGTGGACGCGTCCGCGGATTGGACCATCGGGCAATATTTCCTTTCTTTTCTTGGCTTTTAATTTCTGCAAAACTGAGTTAAGCATCCCTCCTCCCTTGCGTGTATCGTACGCGAGTAATGCATCTCGTTTCACCTCGCACCAATTGTTCTCTTTTGCACATGATCAAGCACCTATCCAGAAAGTCAATTGGGGGATACCTACTGTGACCACACACAAGGCCCGCCTGAAGTTGGCTGTGCGGAATTAAGGAGCCGAGACCAAAAAATCCAGCCATTTTTTCTTTGAAAAATAGGCAATTATGGCTTGACACCGCAGGAGCGATGGTTGTACAATTATCTCATCGCGAGAGTTTCTAAATGGATAGTCTTTGAATAGAGCTTTTTGATATATTATTTATTAGAGCACATTCGCAGGGCTGAGGATATCTCGCTTTTTCCTCTCCCTCCGCACCTCAGCCCTGCTTCCTCCATATGGATTGGATTTGGGGCCTTGTTTTTCCGGCTTCCGAAGCCGAAGGGAGTGAATGATGTTCTAAAAGGAGAATATATATGGAGGGTATAGTCATGGACGAGAATCCCCGCACCGCCGGAGCGATTACACAGCGTTTTGTGAGGGGACTTGGAATTGGTGGACTACGCCGGAGTCCTTGCGCTCTTGTTCGTACGGAAGGAGACGCCTGGATGCACAGTGGGATAGTGGCCGGAGCACTTCAATTCGACTGTATAGATAATTTTGCCGTGGGACTCGATTTATTTGATAAAGACCTCAAGAAACTGTGATTTTGAGCTGAAAAATGGGTCTGGATTTTGGGGTCGTGGGTTCATAGCGGGGGCGCGTTTCGAACCTACGACCTTGCTCTCAAAGTCTAGGCGGTGAAGGTACAGATTGGCTCAGAGGCGGAAGAATTCGTTGCTGCTCGGAAACGAGCCCAGAAGAAGCGTTGAAGAACAGCCGACAAATGTTCACAAAATGAATTGTCATCGAGTGATAAATGTAGGTATAATTAGGATCAGGAAACCCAGTATCGTTGCTGGGCACGGATCACATGGGAGATATCGAATTAAAGGAGGTTATGCTATAGCAGACATCACAATGAAACAGGCACAGGCTGTTCTTGAGGCTGCATTGAGCAAGGCCGAAGAAATCGACACGAAAATGGATATCACAGTAGTGGATGCGGGCACAAATCTGAAGGCATTCATTCGGATGGATGAAGCATGGATCGGGAGCATTGACATCGCCATCAAGAAAGCCAAGACCGCACGTTTCTTTGATATGCCGACAGGCGAGATAGGAAAGCTCTCACAACCAGGTGGGTCGCTTTACAACATTGAGCACTCAAATGGTGGGCTGATTACCTTCCCGGGTGGCGTGCCGCTAAAGAACAGTAAGAATGAAATCATCGGGGCCATTGGTGTCTCCGGTAGCACTGTGGAAAACGACCATGCAGTAGCTGAAGCTGGCGCTGGCGCGATTTCGTAGAGTTTCTATTATTACTAAAGGATATGACGCTTCAGTCACTGGGCGACAAGTTGAGGTCCATAAGTGAGCTTCTCTATATGGTTGTACTTCTGCTCGAACACCCTGATATCACCGTCATCATCCCACGAAGTATCAGATTCCTAAAGGGGGAGTATTCAAGGTTCTCGAATCAGTGAAGAAGAGAAATACCCCTTGGTATAAAGTAATCGCATTTAACCAAGAGAAACAGACACCAAGAACAGTGTCCCCAATACGCCTTGCACTACTGTTCTCAGTACTTCGAGAGTCTCTTTGTTAATCAGAAAACAACGAGACTTTGTTAGAGAAAAAACAATAAAGTATTTGATTAGAAGGGCCTTGTTTGTTAGACTACTCTGAGTATTCGTTGGAGTGTTACAGCCGCTATAATAAA
>DATKYR010000273.1:0-15319 GCA_035528395.1 Sedimentisphaerales bacterium | reverse complement strand
CTTTGGGGATTAAAGAAATCAATCCGCCAGGTCATTGAAAGGGCACTAATGAGAGCAACAAATGCCAATGTAGTGACAAATTCAAAATCGAGTCCTTATTTTACAAGGACTTACGAGCGCAACTGACGAACATGTGCTAGGAACATCCACCTATTAAAACTATGGACATTAAAACTAGGGACAGTCACCTATAAAATCCACGACACACCTCATTATAAAAATATTAGCCCGCCAAAAGCCCAACAACCGCCCAAAACATAAACCTCTAATCAAGGATGTTTCCGCTCACTCGTTAAAGTGAAACTTACACTACAGAAGCGAATATTTCAAGAAAAAATTGACGGTTTTAACCGTCATTCCGAGCGCAGTCGAGAGATATGGCCTCGCAACAACAAGAATCTGAAAATCTGTGTTTTAAAATAGGTAAAAATTCCACCGATTTTCAATCAAAAACGCTGATACCTCAGAAGAAAAATCAAAATTTTCAAAAATTTTTTAACTTACTTTCCCAAATCGAGTTACGAGAATCACGAAACGATATTCAAGGACTTTTTTCGCATCAAAAGTGCAGGTAGCTCTAATTATAGAGGCGCTGCTTTTTTCGCCTCCGGCAAAAAGCAGCCAAATACTAAGAGCTTCTCCGAATAACAGGGTCGTTAGTGAACAACTAACAACTAAGAACTAATATAAAGGGGAATTACCAATCATGAGCATCGAGAATCCAACTTTAGCTCACTTTAGGCACTTTAGCTCACTTTTCACTCCCTCCGCCCTCTACATCTGTAGAGAACCCTCTACAAATCAGCCCTTTTTATGCAAAACAAACCCAATCTTGTCCGCCGTAGGCGGATTGCAAATGAACGTAAACTCACTAATAACAATGAATTATAAAAATTTTATCCCGCTGGCGGGGCAAAAAAACAAACCCAATTCAAACCCAATCAAAGCCAATTTCCGCAAAGCTAAAATGAACATAAACTTATATGTTATAGAGGATTACAGAAAAAACGATGATTTCGCAGTCCGAATAAACAAACCCAATTTCCGAAATGGCCAAAATGAACGTAAACGCTTTTTTACAAAAGGATTATGAAAATGAACCGCCTTCAGGCCCCAAAAAAACAAATCCAATCAAACCCAATTCAAACCCAATTTTAGAAAAAATGAATGTAAACTTTTGTATTACAGAGTATTATGAGAGTAAACCCAAGGCACTAAAAAAACCACCACTGCTGGAAGTTAACTCAGAGCCTCTCAGAAAGGATTGGTGATATGTTCGATTTTTTTGAGCAGCCCTACACCCTGATCGGTGCAGCGGTTCTCGTTTTGTTCGGGATTCTGACGTTCCGCAGTGTTGTTCCTGAAAAACGCCGCTGGTGGCAACTATTGCTGCCGGTCTTTGTCGCTGCTGCCGGCTTGGCACTGGATATTCTTGTACAAACCGACCTGGAGAAAATTAACTCCGTAATCCATACAGTCATAAAAGCCGTCGAAGAGGAGGATTGTAATGCAATCGAGGCCATTATTGCCGAGAACTACCGCGACTCATTTCACAACACGAAAAGTAATCTGATGAGGCACTGCAGACGAACACTCACACCCTCTCTGATTGTGAAAAACAAAAAGACCGCTTCTCTGGTGGAAGTATCACCGCCGAACGCAACTGCAACTCTGTTTATGCTGACAACCTTTGACAAAAACAGCTCCATCTCTGTGAACTACAAATCATTTCTATTTTCAAAAATAGAACTCCGCCTTCAAAAACAGGACGATAAAACATGGCTCATCAACCGTACTGAAATACTTGAGCTCGACAAACAACCAGCCAAATGGAACGACATCAGATAAGGCATAAAAACAAAAAGTCACGAATAAATTCAGCAGAGAGAAAAACTCCGGGGCAAGTACGTTATAAGCTAAGGACTGGTAAAGAAATTAGGTTTCGTTTTGGCTCCAGCGAGGACAAGGCTGGCAAGGAAGCAAAACGCAGGCCTACTGGTTGGAAGTCCGAGTTTTGCTGACACCGCCAGCCGAAGCCGCAGCCAGCCAAAAATGGAAGATAATTTATTTACAAGTCCTAATACAAATAAAAAGCACTTAGCTGAACGCCAAATGCCGATAAACTCTGGAACCGACAAAACAGGATCCATACCTTTTTGTGCTCTTACGTTCCTTTCAGACATTCGGCAAAAGTCACTGCTTGAATTGGCCGATAGGAGGGAAGAGGATACAGGTTCTATTGTCCTGCTCATGGAAAATGGTTAAGAACGATGTTTGCCAAACTGAGAAAAAACAGACTGCCACTAAAGCCAAAGCTGTTTACTATTCGCTGGTATCCCAGCAGCAGAAGCTGCGTGAAGCCGGGCAGTCGAAAGGTCAAACCTCAGCAAATGCCGCCGCTAATGGTCCGTAAGGCTGAATGGCGCCGCTGAACCCCCGTTATTTCTGCCTAACATCTTCATTCGGCCTGAAGTCACAGAAGAATTGTTAATAATCAATCTCGAAGATTCGCTATGGCGGGTCGAAATTAAACAATTATTAATGAAAAAAGGGGCCTAAACTGGATTTACACAGCATAGGCCCCGAATTGTCGCAAATCTGCTATATCAACCACCATACAATTCTAATTGCCAATTACGGTGTCGTTTCCGGCGGGGGATAAAGCCGAATATCGTCAAAGTACATCGTACCTGAACCGCCAGCCTGCGGATTGTTCTTATTACCGAGACCAAGGGCAATCGTATTGACATTGGTTAGGCTCACACCCTGGTCTGCAAATACCTGCAGGTCAATATTCCATCGGGTCCACTCATATACCTGTGCTGCATCAGGATTATCATTAGTAACTATCGCATTGCCGTTGAGAGCAACATATAACGTTTCGGCAGCGTTAGCTGAATTGCCCCTGAACCAAATCGTCAGTGTGTCGACACCATTCTCGGTCCAGTCACGCGGGTAAGTCAACGTCAAAGTTGCCTCAGAGTACCCAACACTATTGTCGTAGTAAATTGGCAGCGACTGGTTGCCTCCGTGAACGATAGTTTGCTCGGCAAATGGAGGATTATCATAACCGACTAAAGAACCGTTTGCCGGGTCGTCGTATCCGTCCAACCACGCATTAAATATCCTGTTGCTATCGGGGTCAGTGGGGTCAAGGTCATTGTAGGACTCGAAATCGTCCACGACAAGGAAGTTGGCTGTCGTAAAGCTCCAGAGGATGCCTGTCCACGGGCTGTCTGGATTGGTGTTATTGACCTCATCAATCCTCCAATAGTAAGCAGTGTCCCACTCAAGCTTTCCAGGGTCATAGCTTTCAGAATCAAGGTCACTGGTGCCTTTATACTCCGGTGAGCCGGTATCGGCATTTTTCACGGCATCTTTATCAGTGCCAAAGTATAACTGGTGCGAAGCAGCAAAGACACTCGGCGACCAGGTAATAATCTGTGTCTGCTTTACATCCACAGCGCCATTAGCCGGGTCAGGGTTCCCGACGGCGCCCTGAGTAGTAAAGCTCCAGACGTCGCCTTTATACGTCTCGACGGCATCAAACTCATCGACCCGCCAGTAGTAAGTCTTGGCCATTTTAAGTGTGCCGGGAGTATAGGTCGTAGCTCCCTGAGGGAGACCTCCGGCGGCACTGCTAACATCATCAAAATTGTCGCCGAAATATACTGTGTGCAATTTAGAACCGAAACCTCCCGTCCAGCTAAGCTTCGCACCCGGTTCTACCTGCTCGGCAGCATCAGCCGGGTCGGGTGTATAGGCAGTCTTGGGTGGAATCATAAAGCTCCAGACATCGCCTTTCCAGGGACTGTTTGGGTCGGTATCATTGACCTCATCGACTCGCCAGTAATATGTCGTGCCCGGAACAAGACCATCCGGATAAGAAAATCCTGGAAAGCCGGCAACAAGAAACGTTCCGGCCTGATTGCCCTGGAATGTACCTTCGGCACCATTGTTGACATCGTCGAAATTTTCGCCTAAGTACACATTGTGCGAGACGGCAAAATCTCCCTGTCGCCAGCTAAGGTTCACCCACGTATCGGCATGTATGGCGCCATCAGCCGGAGTGGGGCCAAAGGCAAACGGATATCCTTTGCTACCTTCCATAGCGGCCAAAATCTCGGTCTCCATCAGTATGTGGTTGTAGACGCGCACATCGTCAATGATGCCCGTATAGGCTTCACTCCACTGATTGCTGCCGATACGAAACGGCCCCGTGCCGGCGTTCAAAGCTGAACTGGTTATCCGCTCGGTCTCGACTCCGTTGTAGTAAAATACCAGCCCCTCGCTTTGTCCGGGCTGGAAGGAGGCGGCTACATGCTGCCATATTCCGGTTTCAAGAGTGATGTTGGTGCTACCGTGATCCAGAATGCCAGGCGTAGTGAAGCGAACACCTTCGTCATGGGCCTTGAACGCATACCCCGTGTCCAGGCCTGCAAAGCCCCGCTCACCGCCGAGCTCGGCCGGGTTGATCCAGCAAGTAATGGTAATCGCCTCGGTAATTACCAGCTCGGTCGGATTGCCAAGGTTCACCCAGTCGTCACCGTCAAACTCCAGCGCAGCGCCGAACTTGCCAGCCACCCACTGGGGGTCGCCTTCAAAGGTGCCGTCGGGGATATTGCCGGTCGCGTCCGCAACGGTCGTGCCGGTGCCCTCATCAAGCCTCCAGTGCGCGACGAGCTCTGCCGAAGCATCACTAATGAGCCCCAGCAATAAAACAAAAGAAATCAGATAAATCAATTTTCTGCACATAATAGTCCTCCTTCAAAAAGTTAAATTAAAACAATTACAAATTATGTTTTGGCCACACACCAAAATCTCAATCTCTCGTGATTGTTTTCAACAGTCATAAAAAACTTCATCTATGCGAATTACCACTTACGCATCTTATGGTGCTTGTGGTTCCGTCGGTGGCGGAGGATAAAGCCGAATATCGTCAAAGTACATCGTACCTGAACCACCAGCCTGTGGATTGTTCCTGTTCCCAAGACCAAGGGCAATCGTATTGACATTGGCCAGGTTCACGCCCTGGTCTGCAAATGTTTGCAAATCGATATTCCATTGAGTCCAGGTTTCTACCTGTGCGGCAGCAGGATCATCATTAGTAACTATCGCATTGCCGTTAAGAGCAACATACAAAGTCTCAGCAGCATTATCCGAATTGCTCCTGAACCAAATTGTCAGTGTGTTGACACCATTCTCGGTCCAGTCACGCGGATAAGTCAATGTCAAAGTGGCCTCAGAGTACCCAACACTATTGTCGTAGAACAAAGGCATCGATTGGTAACCACTGTGAACGATAGTTTGCTCAGTAAAGGGAGGATTTTCATAACCAACTAAAGAACCGTTTGTCGGGTCGTCGTATCCGTCTATCCACACGTTAAATATCCTGTTGCTCTCGGGGTCATCGGGATTAAGGTCATTGTAGCTCTCGAAGTCGTCCACGATAAGGAAGTTGGCCGTCGTAAAGCTCCATATATTGCCAGTCCACGGACTGTCGGGATTGGTGTCATTGGCCTCATCAATACGCCAATAGTAGGTGGTGTCCCACTGGAGTTTTCCGGGGTCATAGCTCTGGGAGCCGAGGTCCCTGGTTCCTTTGTATTCAGGCGAACCTGTATCGGCGTTTTTCACGGCCTCTTCATTGGTGCCGAAATAGACCAGGTGCGAAACTGCATGGTCTCCGGCACTCCACTTAAGAATCGACGTCTGCTTTACATTTACAGCGCCCTTACGTGGGCTCGGGTTCCAGGCAAGTGTCAGGTCACCTCGCATAACCTGTTTAATCTCGTCCGCCGTCAGCACCTTGTTGTAGACGCGGACGTCATCCACCAGGCCGTCCCATCCGTCATTGGCGCCCACGTCTTTCACGCTCTTGCCAACAATCAACTTCGTCGCCTCTATCGTACCACCCCTGCCCTGTGTGCCCCTTGGCTTGTGTAACTGTCCGTTGATGTACAACTGCAGGTCATTGTTACTGCTCCAGACCAGGGCAACATGTTGCCACTGGGTAGTCTGAGTATTGTCGGAAGCCTCCAGCTGCATATTACCACTGGTCGTAGTCATCGACAGCTTTATCAGGTTCGTACCGTTTGGCCACTTATAGCTGGCCGCGTCATAACGCATTCCACCATCGTCACCACCGGCGGGGTCCAGGAAGCAGACGAAACCCTTCTCCGTACTGGTCACGTTAGACTTGATCCAGACAGTGACCGTTATGGCGCTCAAACCATTAATGGCGGCTCCGGCATCAATGCTGACCACATGGTCACCGTCACCGCCAAACTCCAGCGCACCACCTATCTGACCATCTGCCTCCCAGGTTGCGCCATAAACAGTGCCATAAAGGTTGTGGCCGGAAGAATCAATAGCAGTAGTGCCCGCAACTTCATCAAACCTCCACCAGCACAGAAGATTCGGATCGATAATTGGTATGTCGAGCACTGTTGTAAAGCTCCAGACATCCCCTTTATACGTGGCCGAGCCATCAAATTCATCGACCCGCCAATAGTAGACCGTTTTCCCTGTAAGGGGGCCGGGAGTATAGTTTGGATCTGCCACGGTGCCTTTGTATGTGTCCGGTGTGCCGGCATTCACGTCGTCAAAATTGTCGCCGAAGTACACATGGTGTAATTTCGTATCGAAACCTGCGGTCCAGCTAAGAGTTACATCTATGGGCGCAAATTCGGTACCGTCAGGCGGGTTGGGGTTATAGGCAGTCTTGGAGGGAATCGAAAAGCTCCAGACCTCGCCTTCGTATATCGTAGTACCGTCGGCCTCAAGCTCATCAATCCGCCAGTAGTAAGTTGTGCCCGGAACAAGACCGTCCGGATAAGCAGAACCGGGAGAACCAACGATAAAATGCGTCTCAGTCTGGTTGCCCTGGAATACACCTTCACCACCGGCGTTTACATCGTCGAAATTTTCACCGAAGTACACATTGTGCGAGACCGCACTCTTGCCCGGCGTCCAGTTCAGGGTCGCCCATGAATCCTCATATAGGGCACCATCAGCCGGGATGGGGTCCATAGCAGACCAATTCGTAAATTCTATATGCAGCAACGGGATCTGGTCCGTATCCGACCCTGCTCCATCCCAGGACTCGGCACATCGAAGGCCTTGGGAGGGATTGGCCGGGTCGTCGCTAATTATCAGCACCAGAGCATTACCGCTCTTCCAGGCAGGCTGGTTGACTATCTCCTCGATGACAAAGGAGAGATCCGGGGTATAATCTTTTGTATGTGTCTCAGTCCATCTTGCCGGAACCCACACTACGTTTGCGGTCGTTCTTGGCCTGCTGCTAATATTCGCGGTCGAACTAAATGTAACGGCATCCGGACTCAGCTCACCCTCGATGATAAGACTCACAGGCAGTTCGCCGTCTTTTGTCTCATCGACGTCGAACTGCATCCACGCCAGTGGGATAGTAGAGCCCTTAGGAACAGCGATATCCACGAAGCGCAGAGCCGTTATTTGTAGACCTGACTGTCCTACGTTTTCATAGGGCATCTCCAGGTCGCCGCTGCTTAAATCCATACCGCCGCCGGGGACACCCTCTTCAGCATCATCAGAACTCTCATTGACCTGGCATTCTATAACAATGGCACTAAAGACCACATTTGTACCGGCCAGAGTCAGCACTAAAACAGAAGAAACCAAACAAATTATTTTTATAGACATAACAGCCCTCCTTCAAAACACTCTCTAAAATCTGCGAAAATTCCTCACAAGAGAGGACAAAAAACTAAGAACTCGACCAAATATACTTATACTAAATTGCCTATATTACCGTCAAGGAAAAAAGAATGTTTCTGAGGGATATTATGGAGGTCTTTTTCGACAGGATTGTGCAAAATGGCGCATTTCGGCAATTGCATCCGACTAATATTTTGCTCTGAGGCAATTCACGACAGAGGACAGTGTACCTACAAATCGCGTGGTAGTGAAAAAAGCTACAGTCTATTTTTGGAAGGTTCAAAAATTCTTACTGTGTTTTTACCTGCCTGCTTGGCCGCATACAGTGCCTGGTCGGAGCGGCTTGTAATGTCCTCCGGACTGGCTTGGGCATCATACTGACCAAGCCCGACACTAATGGATAGCGGAATCTGCTCTTTGTTCCAGGCCGTCGGAGTCTTCGCAACCGCGTCAACCATACGCTTTGCAACCACACTCGCATCGATGAGGGAGGTATTAAGCAAAATGACAGCAAACTCATCGCCGCCGTAACGTGCTGCCGTGTCGATTTGCCGGATGCATTCCTTTATTCTTTTGCTGATTTCCTTGATGACCTTGTCGCCGATGCGGTGGCCGTACTCATCATTTATCTTCTTGAGATTGTCAATATCGACCATAATAAGCGAGATTTGTCCACCGTATCGTCGTGACCGCCAAAGCTCCTTTTCGAGGATTTCGTAAAACGTTTTGTGATTCACAAGACCGGTCAGACCGTCTGTTGTGGCCTGGTGTTGTATCTTCTCGAATAATTTTATGTTGCCAATTGACGCACCGACCAACTGGCTGAATAGCTCTATCAATGCGATGTCCGCGGAGTCAAAACAGCCGCCATCCATCTTATCCGCCATATTGAGCACACCAACGACTCTGTCGTGGCAAATAAGAGGAACGATAGCACAATTGTTGGTCTGGTAATTTTCGGCAAAGGCACGCTGCGATTTTTTAATTATGGGCTTTTTATGGGTGTCTATATCCGGCACCAATATCAGCTCTTTACTTCTTATAGCCATAACCATAAGGGGCGTGGGGGTTTGATTCAGCGAGACTATTTTGTTTATAAGAAAGGGGTGATTGTGCTTGTGCAGGTGCAAAATATTATTTTTTTCATCAAGTATATACAGCGAAGCAAACCTTGCGCGAACCAATTTTGGGATGTTTTTAATGCAAACATCAGCTATTCGGTCAATATCGAGGCAGTTTATCTGCCGAGCCAAAGGAGTTACCTGCTCAAGCAGAGAAATGCTGCTGTCAGGGTTATTATCGGTATTTCCAGAGCTTTGATTGTATCGACGCATAGTTCAAAAAGGCCCCGTTTTGCCATATCCATTTCATTCAATTTCGTTTAACACCTCGTGTTCACTCCCTCTTGTATCGGATATATTTGCAGGGGTATTTGGGAAAAAGCGTGGGCTAAATGCGGAAATGAATCCACGCTTCTGTGCCAGAGACCTCATGAGCAGCACTTGAGTAAGAAAAAGAGCGGAACTTCAGAAAAGACGAAAGATTGGCACCCTGTCTTTGCAACCATGGGTGCTTGATAAAGCATGGCCAGGTCAAAAAAAGGGTAAATTTTTTTAAAAAAATGAAAAAAAAGTTGACATCCGATAAAATAAGTTTTATATTTTGCAAAATGTAAAATGCATTTTACCTTCATAATATGTCTTAACTGTCTGTGGTTTAACATGAATCAACAAGCTGAATCCAAAGCAAATAACCTGAATCAGAGTCGATTAACTTAAAACCAGAAATGAAACGAAGTATCTTTTCTGAAATGTGTATTCGCTTATCTCACCCACAACTCATTGTGGCCCAGTCTATAAATTAAGGCAGAATACATTACGCTTTTAGAAGGCAATTTTGGCTATGCAACCAAAAGTCGAGAATGACACCTTTATGATACCTGCAAAGCTTTATCGAATTGGTGAGTTAGTTAACTGTACCCCCTTTTCACGACAAACTATTCATAACTACACGATAATGGGTCTTATTCGCGAAATCAAATGGACCGAGGGCGGACACCGACTCTACGATGAGTCGGTATTCGAGAGACTATCAAAAATCATGCAGCTTAAGAAAACAAAAACGCTTAAAGAAATAAGACTGATTTTAAGCAAGGAACAGGCCGCTACCAAAGCATTGTCGGCTGAGCAAACAAGCAGCACCGCCGGCAAAGAAACAGGCCGAGGCTTACAATCTGTTTAAAATAATTAAAAACAGGAAAAATACTTTCTCGCAGCAAAGGTAACAGCAAGAACAATTTTGCAAAAGCCTGTCTACTTATTACCTTGCTGGAAGGATTCAAGGAAGAAATGGAAGGACCAAGGATGAGCAATTCAGTTTCGCCCTTCACACACTATCTTTCCTGCTTCCTTTCATTCTCTTCAGCCAAGCCAGAAAACATAAGATGCAACAGGAAGGATTACGTATGAACCTAACGTCGCTGGTAACAGATAATATTACTGAAATACTGGTTAAGATAATCGAGTTCACATACAGTCGCCAAAAAATCCTTACTCAAAACATAACTAACGTGAACAATCCCGGTTTTGTACCCAAAGAGCTGGCGGTGAACGAGTTTTCCGGCCTACTGAACAATGCACTCGACGAGCATATCCGAAACCGGCGGCTTATCCTGCGTGACACTGAAAATATCAAATTCGGCGTCAGTGGGAGCTTCGAGGTTAAACCGGTGGTCGATGAGCACAGCAAAGAGCTTCTTGAAGAAAATCGAGATGGATATCTCGAGCTGCAGATAAACAAGCTTTTGGAAAACTCACTTAACCAAAGACTGGCAGCAGAATTTCTCAGGCAAAAGCAGAAAACAATATCAACTGATTCCGCCCAAAGACAGCGGGTCTTCGATATTGATTACTAACTACTGATTATTGCAACCAAGAAAACCGATGGGAAACGAAACGCCCAATATACAGCAAATGATGGAAAGCCATAAATGTTCGGCCAACGTTTTAGCGATAAGCAGCGGAAAAGCGGCAAAATTTAGTAAAAGTATGGCCGCCCAGCCTGGCGATGAGGGGTTTATGAAGAAAGTTATTAACCGGTTCTTCTAAAGTTATCGACCAAAAAGCCGATAAGAAATTTAAGACGAGCGATTTGCTTGTCAGTACAGCAGCATAAAAAGCAGACAAGGAGAAAACGTTGTTGTTTATAGGACCCAAAGCCTGGCTCTGCAAAATCTACCAAAATTATAAAATCCAGGTTCCCGTAAAGCGGGGTATCTTTCAAGGAGGAATCCTGTGAAAACCAAGCAAGAACTCAGCATTGACCAGATATGGGAGCAGTTCCACAAAAACCGCGATGATTATTTCCGTAACCTGCTCATGGAACATTACAGGAGCCTGGTAAAATATTGCGCCGAGCGGCTACACAGCAAATTGCCTGACAAGGTTGAACTGGACGACCTTGTCAGTGCCGGCATTTTTGGACTGATAGACGCTATAGATGCTTTCGACCCGGAGCGAGGTGTGAAGTTCGAGACATACTGCTCTCCCCGTATAAGAGGTTCCATTCTTGATGAGCTTCGCAGTATGGATTGGGTGCCGCGATTAGTGCGTGCCCGGGCGCATCAGTTGTCAAAAGCCACACATTCGCTTGAGATAGATTTTGGCCGTAAACCCACAGAAAAGGAAATCGCTGAACAACTGGATATGGATATGGGTGAGTTTAACAGACTCCGGCGTGATGCCAACGCGGTCAGTCTGGTATCGCTGGACACCAAATACGGCGATGGCGACGGCGAAAAAGATATTCGTGAAATAGACATTATCAAAGATCAAAGGAGCAAGAACCCTGTCATCGAAGCCCAAAAGCGAGACCTTAAGAGCTTGCTTACCAAAGGGCTGACGCGGGCTGAACGGCTGATTATCGTTTTATACTATTACGAAGAGATGACGATGAAAGAAATCGGCGCAACGCTGGATTTATCCGAGTCCCGCGTCTCACAGATGCACTCGTCCATAATTGACCGTCTAAAAGCCCAGTTGTTCAGCCGAAAGAAGGAATTTGCCATTGAATAGGTCGCAGCTCGTACGCAGCGGCTAAAACCATGTGGTTATAACCAATTAACCAATTCACTAATTAATCAATTAACCCAAAAAACCCTTTGCCTTTTCCCTTACTTTGTGTTATTTTACTTCCCTAAAGGCGTGAGGCGGACATCTTGAAGAGCGCAGCGATATACTATTCATGCTTCACGAGATACGAAACTGTTTCCCGTTTGATACAGACTGTATAATCATTGTTAAGCGGGGATCTTTCGCCGGACACGTTCGAAATTAGGGACGGATGGCCATTTCCCTCTTGCCTTGTCTCTTTTCTTCTTCCTGGGGATTCTCAGGTCACCGTCCCCAACGATTCCGGAGCATGGTTTTAATACGCCTTCTTGAAAACCATCGGACGATCGGCTCCCGTTACTAACCTGCCTCGGGCAATAGTCGCTCCTTTTTCTACTACAAGATTGCCATCTTTATCGAGGTATCCACGATAGAGGTAGTTCTTGTTCCTCCTGACTTTGATGTCCATAATTATTTCTTTAGGTGTAAGGAACCATCTGCCCGGTACGCTTGCTCCGGCATTGCTCGATCTCGATCCAGGGTTCATTGTAAACACACATACTCCTGAAGGCTGGATATTAATTATATTGAACTCGCCTGTTGTGATGGCCACCCACCGACTAAGGAAGGCGCTTTCAGGAACCGTCTCGACTAGGATTCTCTCGACCTCAACTAACTCTCCAATACCCAGGTCTTTGGCAAGATACCTTACTCTGTCTGTTGTATGCCTTGCTAACTTGGAACTTGTCTCATCATGCTCTATCCGGAACTTGAGTGGAACATTACTTGGATGAAAGAGGCGCCACAGGATGTGCTGATCCAGGTCGTTTGGTTCGAAAACACCCGTGACGAGGTGTTTGGAGCCTCCGTCCGGTCGCTGCAGCGGTGCCCCGCCGTGGTGAAATGTACTTATTGTTCCGCCCCGAATAAAGAACATGGATTCACCCGAGCGATTGTCTTCGATCAGTTTCATACTAACCTCGGCCTCCATTTGGCAGTTGGCCTCTCTTACCAGCGAGACAACCTTGCCACGCAGGTTTTTGGCTGCATTGCTCATCTCAGCCATATGATAAAAATCGATTCGAATGGGAAGGTTGTTAGGATCCTTCAATTGCTCCCGAACGTAGTCCAATGCCTCTTTCCTGGACTGCAATCCTAATGACTTGTATCGCTGTCTGCCCCAGTACCCGTGAAATGGTTGCAGGCAGTCGAGTACATACACACCCTGATCGAGCACGCGCAGGATTACCCAGGAACTTAGGCTCTCAAGCGGCTTCTTATCGAACGCATGTTTGGGGATGATGCCCATCAACTCCCTTAAATTCGCAAGTTCGGTCATTAGCTTCGCTTCAAGTTCCGTCTTGACCAGCGTCAGCTCGTAACGTATTTCGGCAGGTCCTGTTCTCGCTTCAATCTTGCGGGAGACCTCAGCGATCTGTTGATCGAACAGCTTGACCTGTGTATAGCTGAGTGTCACCTTGCGGATAAGTTCCATGGTTTCTATCTGGTCTAACTTGTGGAGCTTCGACTTATTTTCTATGGCCAATCGAATCAGTTCACTCAGCTCTGGGTTGTCCACATTCTGCACACGATCCAGAACACTTGATGTATCGCCCTGGGCCATCGCAGCCGTCGCCAAACCAAGACATAGTAAAAGACACAATGATTTCTTAATCCATTTTGCTTTCATAGTAATTACCTCCAAAAGATTGTGCTATAATCCCGCTGATACTCTCGACCGACTCATGCGGGCCTAAAATGTCGGAGGGAATTGAGTGTTTGTTTTGATTTTCGAAAACCTCTTCACCACCTTTGGCGGCTAAGGCTTGTCCCGTCATATTGATCGTGGTCACAGCATCGTAAGGCAGCAGTTTACCCGCGTGTTCGACGGCGCGGGCCATGCGCTCTTCCATTCCTAACCGTTTGAATAGACGAGCGGCATCCAGCCATGCGACGAGGTCACTCGGTACGGTTACACCATCAGTCTCGGCGACCGCCCGCGGTGCGACATCCACGTTCCTGGGCAACGTACGTGGCGCCGACAGGCGACCGCCAATAAACGCAACACCGGCAATCAGGACCGCGGCGGCCGCAAATTCCGCCCTCCGCCAGGCGGAACGTCGCCGCCGAACACGAACCAGTGCGGCCGTCGAGTTACGAAGCGTCTGTTGCTTAAACGCTTCTCGTGGCGGATCACCCGACAAATGCTGCTTTAGATATTTATCTACATCTTTATCCTTCATACTGTCACCTTGCATAATATATCACTCCAAAGTTCGTATTTGTTCGTAAACACGGGCAAAGCCGGACCGGGCCCGACGTAGCAGAGATTCGATTGCCTCGATGCTTGCGCCGCTGTCTGCGGCGATCTCCTTCATGCTGAGCCCCCGAAGGTATTTAGCCTCAAGCACGACGCGATAATGCGAGGGCAACCGAGCGAGCGCCTCATGCACCCGCAAATCAGGCTCTTCCTGCGTGACCGTCTCAGGATTCCCCTTCGCAGAGGACTCCTCGTGTCGTTTCCTACGCTGCTCGCTGGTTCGTATCGCCATTTGCCGTTTCTTCACAATCCCGAACAGCCATGCTCGAAAGGTTGCCCGACTGGCATCGAAACGATGTATCCGTCGGGCCGCAATGACAAAAACCTGCTGAGCAAGCTCCTCGGCTAGGTCATGCCGGCCGCCTGCCAGTGCGGCGCAGAACCGGTACACCGCGTCGAAGTGCCGCTCGAACAACTGCCGCCATGCCTGCTCGCTGCCCCTCTGCGCGGCGTATATTGCAGACGTCTCGGAATCTGGATCCATTAGTCCATTGCTCGGTTCTCAGCGTATTATTGCCACGTCTCTATAACCATTTCTCACCTCGGCAGGAAAATCCGTCGCTAATGCCGGAAAAAACTCTGAAAATTCTGCCACACCAACCCCGGCCGTGCACCGACAGTTCATATCGAACTCGTCGTTGGCTTGTCAAGTTAGCCTGCCAAAGGCAGGGACTCTCCAGGGCCCGGCGTCAAGAGACGTTGCAAAGGGCCAGGAAAAAACCGAGAAACGACCCGACGAAAAGAAAGGCCCAGGATCTATGTCGTCAACATAAATGAGACAAAAAGGGCTCTAAATTAGAGAGCGACTTCATCTCCTGTCTCTATGATTTTAACGTTATAATATTTTCTTTCAAGAACAGTTTTTCCCCTTTAATTCAACACGTCTTTTAAGAATCTCCTCACACCTGCCAAAATAAACATCATCCGGCATCTCACTTGGTAAATCTGTACAATTCATCCTTCGTAGCGATTCTATCGCGGAGAATGGATCTGTGGCCAAAAATCCGTGAAATCCGTGTCAATTCGTGGCTAAAACAAAATCCGTGTAATCCGTAATACAATCTTTCAACTCCTTGTTTTTTATGCGTGTTTTTCATGCTGCAATGTTCGTAAGTCCTTTTATATCAACGGCTGAAGCCGACATTAACGCACAGGCGAACTTTTGCCCTTTGGCTGTTAAAATATAGCGATT
>DATKYR010000272.1:0-8744 GCA_035528395.1 Sedimentisphaerales bacterium | reverse complement strand
CACAATTCTACAGATTTTGAGTGTAACCTTATTCGAGAAAGTGTCTATTTTACAAGTACTTATGGAAGCTGGTTACAAAACTGACAATACTGATTTTTGTAACCAGTTGATGTTATTCGACTTATAACCGGACAGTAGTGGAATATTATATGTAGTAAAATGATTTATTAATTCTTTTGTGCCGGTTCCGGGTTTGACTGTATCGGCTTTTGATGGATTGACTTTTTTAAGTTGGCTTTTACGCAGGATGGAACAAAGACATGCTATGTGCAATCGACATGCTTTTACTCTAATAGAACTGTTGGTAGTGATCGCCGTCATTGCCCTTCTGCTGGCAATCCTCATGCCGGCTCTTAATAAGGCCAGAGAACTTGCCCAAGGTGCAGCATGCAAGGGGAACCTGAAGAACTACACTCTTGCACTGTTAATGTACCTTGGGGATAACGATAATAAGTTCTGCGACCCCGACAAGTGCTATTTTTCCCGGCGTGAGCCTTTCCCCATAGAATCAGGGTTACCGAGTGGACAACATCTGCATCTTCGCTGGTGCAACGGGGATTTGAACCTCAGAAGCCATCCGGAATATGGTGGAACATTGTACAGTTACATGGAGGATGCCAGAGCTTTTATCTGTCCAACTTTTTCTCGCCTGGCTGCAAGACGTTCAGAAGACCAGTTCTTTATGGCCTATGGTGAGACGCTTGGAAACTATAAGCCCTGGTACAATTACACTATGAATGCTTTCCTGGGTGACAGACGCGGAGTGGTTAAGAAAACGAGAGTACTGACACTGTCTGAGGTCAGACGCCCGGGAGAAACTTTCGCGTTCACAGAGGAAAGCTCGTTGGTCGACACTCAGTATAACGTCTCAGGGCTAAATGACACTTTTATGGTACCTGGCGATGATAACATGATAGAAGGTTGGTTAAATAGCGTTGGTGGCGATGCCTGGTCGGTCAAACCGGGTCCCGAAGGTGTGGGCCCGTTCTATGATGTCATAGCCGGCTTTCACCATGCTCCCACCAGCGATAAGTTGCGAGGAAAGGGTAACTGTGCCTTTCTGGATGGGCACATCGCAGCCCATCCACGTTCAGAGACATTCCCCTTAGCCTGGCCACGCTGATTAGACCCGGCAGGATTTTTTTATGAGAGAGGTGATTTTATCGTTTGTTTCTTGCGTATTTATTTCGCGTCGTAAAGTCGATTAGATTTTTTTGGAGGTTGAATTATGATTAACAAATGTTTTGTAAGATTATTAACTTCAATGATTGTTGTGATGATTCCTGGCAGTCTCAGCACAACGACGGCAAATGCCAGCTACCCCATACTTATGCTGGATATTAGCAACAGAAATGTTGCTTCACAGACAGAGCCTGGCTTTACTTCTTTTACCCTCGCCGACAGTGGCTCGGAGGTGGATGGTATTATGATTGAACTTGCAGGCACTCTCGATGCACGCTGGCGGGGCGCACCAACCGGAATAGGGTACGAGCTAATCTATCGTGATTTCATCTTTTCTCGGCCGGGTGGTATGACGGTCACGTTATCAGGGCTCCAGGCCAATCAAGTCTACGAGATAACTATTTATGCATATGACACAGGCAGCGCAGGCGATCGGATCGGGGAATGGACAAGCAACGGGGAACATGTTCTCACGACTGCGTTCAACGGCGGTATAGCACCTCGGAATGAATATGACAACGCCTTTACCGGTACAGCTCAGTCAGATGACACCGGCACAATCGTCCTGGAATGTGGTCCTGGAGAAGGCACCATCGAAGAATCGGGTGCGAGCAATCCTTTTGGCTTTATGAACGCCTTAGTGGTCTCTTCGATGACCCCGTTAACAAAGGCCCGGCGTCCCGAGCCGGCTGATGGTGTTCTGCATTCCGGTACAGAGGTTAGTCTTGGGTGGCTGCCGGGAGGTTATGCTGTCTTGCACAATGTGTATTTCGGTGACAATTTTATCAATGTAGACAGCGCTACTACAGGAGATACGGAGACATTCATCGGTTCCACAACCGACAGTTTCTTCCTCCTCGGCAGCGCCGGAAGTCCTTATCCGGAGGGGCTACCTCCGGGAACAACATATTACTGGCGAATCGATGAGGTGAATGACCTGCACACCGACAGCCCGTGGAAAGGCGATGTATGGAGCTTCACAGTCCCCTCAAAGACTGCCTTCAATCCCATTCCGGTCGATGGTGTCATGTTCGTTGACCCAAATATCACGCTGAGCTGGATTCCAGGCGCAGATTCGGTCATGCATCAGTTGTATTTCGGCGACAACCTCCAGGATGTACAAGCCGGCGCCGGGGGAACAGACAAAGGTTCCGTCACAACTGCTTCCTTCAACCCAGGCCTGCTGGAAATCGAGAAGACCTATTATTGGCGGGTCGACGAGTTCGACGGCAGCCAAACACATACAGGCAATGTCTGGAGCTTCACTACTACTCTTGAAGGCCTTGGTACGGTCGTTCTTGATATGTGGGAGGGCATTGCCGGTTCCACTTTGAACCTCCTCCTGGAGAATCCGAGCTATCCGGACGACCCAACCTGGAGCGATGCATTAACCGAGTTCGGCACCGCGGACAGCATTGGCGACAGCTATGGAGCCCGAATTCATGGCTGGCTCTATGCGCCGCTGACCGGTGAGTATACGTTCTGGTTCTCCAGTGCCGACCAGGGCGAATTGTGGATGAGCACCGATGACGATCCCACCAATGTACAACTGCTCGCTTCTGAACCTGTCTGGGGATCCTACGATACTTTTTCTCGGCAGTCCGAACCTGTCTCATTGACAGGCGGAAACAAATACTACATCATGACGTTGTGGAAGGAAGGTCCTGATTGGGACCACTGCCAGGTGGCCTGGCGAGGCGCCGGCATCCGCGAGCAAGAGATAATTCAAGGTAGCTACCTGTCGCCATACGAGCCAATAAATGCATTTGGTCCGGTCCCCACAGACGGTGCCATAGATGTAAGGCGGGCACCTGTTCTTGGCTGGAAACCTGGAAAACATGCTGCTTCGCATGATGTGTACTTCGGCACCGACCAAGAGGCTGTGCGCAATGCCGGCACAGGCTCACCTGAATATAAAGTCACCGGGGACATTGGTGCCGAGAGCTTTGACCCTGGAGAGCTTGAGCTGGAGACCACCTACTACTGGCGTATTGATGAGGTCAATAACCTCAACCCTGACAGTCCATGGGTGGGCGAAGTCTGGAGCTTCACAACAGGCAGCTTCCTTATCGTAGATGATTTCGAGGACTACAATGACTATCCTCCCGATGAGATATACAGTACGTGGATGGACGGATATGAGATTGAGACAAACGGTGCCCTTGTAGGTTATAACTTAGATCAGGCAGATTTTATTGAGGGAAAGCACATCGCCGAAACAACGATTGTTCACGGTGGCAGGCAGTCAATGCCGTATTTCTACAACAACGTTGGTACCGCAACTTATTCGCAAGCCGAACGTCAGTTTGGCCCCGCGCAGGATTGGACAAGAGAAGGTGTTACAGAATTGTCGCTGTGGTTTAGAGGTTATCCGGGGCTTGTCGGCAGCTTCACAGAAGGCCCTGCTGGCACCTACACCATAACCGCTTCCGGCGCAGATATCACAGGTCAGGCTGACGAGTTCCACTATGCCTATAAGATGCTCACCGGCCCCGGCTCAATCATAGCAAGGGTCATGAGCGTCGATAACACCGACCCATGGGCCAAGGCCGGCGTTATGATTCGTGAGACGTTGGAGCCGGGCTCCAAACATGCCTTCGTATGTGTTACGCCCGGTAGCGGGGTAGCCTCCGAGGGCCGTACCAATACTGGTGGTGATAGTTTCACCGCGAGCCAGGCCGGGATAACTGCACCGCACTGGGTGAAATTGGAGCGCGACGTCAGCGGTAACTTTACAGCTTCCCATTCGGCTGATGGCTCCACCTGGACACCGGTAGAGAACGCTATGAGTCAGGGCATCCAGATGAGCGCGAGTGTCTATATAGGTTTGGCAGTGACGTCACATAACACTGATGCAACGTGTGAAGCCCAATTCTCTAACGTTAACATCACCGGTAACGTTAGCCAGCAGCAGTGGATGAATCAGGATATTGGTATAACAAGTAATGGTCCTGAGCCGATGTATGTGGTTCTTAATGGCAGCGCTGTGGTCTATAACGAAAATCCGGATGCATCATTGATAGATGAGTGGACCGAATGGAGAATCGACCTGCAGGCGTTTGCTGACCAGGGCGTGGATTTGACTAATGTCAATAGCATCGGTATCGGCATAGGCACCCAAGATAACACAACAACTGGCGATTCAGGGACTATGTACTTTGACGACATTCGGTTGTATCGACCTTGAGATTCAACTGTAGATTAAACATTATTTCTGCTGGAATGGCAGAAAGATTTGCATGAGAACGGGGCTTATACTGATTGATTCGGTATAGGCCCCTTGTTTTAAGGCAATGTGGCAACTCAGTGCACCGAGGCTTAAACCTGCGAATTGTTGACAAATAGTAATAAGGTAGTGTTTGTAAGTGCTTTGCTGAAAAATGCTTATCTTTATACTAAAAAAACTTATGAAGCTGGCCGAAACCAAACGTATCGCTGATTATATCGAGATGAATTTCGTCATAAGAGACAACAGGCTAATATTTGTGGGAATTCTAACCGCCGTTGTCCAGCCCCTTGCCGCCGATCAACTGGAAAACTATGTAGTTGGCTGTTAACTCCGGTATTAAGCCATTCTCCATTCGTTCCCATACATCACTATCGAACACCCTTTGGTCATTGCATAATGTAACATGGCCGTCCTTGAAAAGAGTGTTGACCGCATGATTTTTCTGTCTCTTGTGACTTATCTGGTCTTTGTGCCGGATTAAGTCGGTCATGTAGGGAATATAGGGATCAAGCATGTCGATTCTTTTCGCTGTTTCATCGGGCATACCGGTGGTGCTGTTTTTTGGACTTTTGGGGTCTATCGGAAGATAAGTATATCCCATACGCACCCATTGATTATGTCCCTGCCCGTCCAGGGTATTGAAATTCTGGGGGAGCCTTCCCCAGGGCTTAGGGCTGTTGTAAGACTCAAACTTGTAAAGTAGATTTTTATTCGAGGGGCAATAAAACACCTTCGGATCTGCTATGTACTTCCCTTCGTATAAAAGGGCCAGTTTCATAGGAAGTGGCCTGCCGCCGGGGTCAACAAAGAGAGCCTCGCTACGATACAAGGCATAGGAATGAATTAACAAATAAGGATTAGTGTTTGTGTTGTCGGAGTTATATACCGGCATGAGATTCTCATTGTCCGATGCATAAGCTGTTACGGCCACGCCAATCTGTTTTACCTGGCTGGAACAGACAACTCGCTTGGCAGATTCCCGGACCCTGTGCAATGCGGGCATAAGAATACCCATTAAAAGAGCAATAATCGCAATTACTACAAGTAATTCGATTAATGTAAACCCAACTCTTTTGATTTCCATAATGCCCTTATTTCCTGCAAAAGCAGGCTTAGCAGTAACTCGTTCACTTAAGCCAGGACATCGATACCTGTAATGAAGCCTGTATGAAAATCCCCAACAGGATTTATCTTTACTGCGTTTGCTCCTGGCCCCCGGATATATATAGCCGGATATCGTCAATCAATACAGTACCGAAACCGCCGGCTGTACCAGTCCTTTCAAAGCCAATACCAAGAGTCGTAACATTGCCAATATCAATACCAAACGCCGCAAGGTCAATATTCCACTCCTGCCAGGTGGATTGCTGCAAATAATCCAGTTCACCATCATATATAACCTTGACGTCATTAAGCTTAAGGTACATTTGTTCTGTACTGGAATTAAACGGGCCTCCATAGAACCAAAGCGATAACACCTTAAAATCATCTATAGTCCAATCCGTGCCAATCGCCAGGTCCTCAAGGTTCACAGTAACCTCTGAATAAGTCGCAGTGCTGTTGCTGTACGCCAATGGGACTGACTGCACACCACCATGAACTTTCTCAGTCTCAAGAGACTTACCTACAACATAACCCATGGTGGCCCCGTTAACGGACGGATTCTCATAACCGTCCGTCCATGTATAATAGACTAGGTTGCTGCCCTGCTCCTCGACCGGGATGTCATTGTAGCTCTCGAAATCGTCCACCACCATATAGTCGGCCACTGTAAACTCCCAGACAACGCCTTTCCATGGACTATTTGGGTCCAGCTCATTGACTTCATCAATCCGCCAGTAATATGTTTTGCTCAATTCAAGAGACTCCGGAATAAAGCTGGATTGTACCTGATTGCCTTTGAATGAAGACCACATTCCCGGAACATTGTTGGCATCATTTACATCGTTGAAATCGGCTCCGATATAAACATCATGCGAGGCCGCATAAAGTCCCGGCGTCCAGCCGAGAGCGGGTCCGTCGAGCGTTCGTTCCAGCATATCCAGATGACGCGGATTCGGATCCCATGCAAGCTCCGGGTCGAGCATCCTGGCCGTCACCGTGGTCTGATTTGGTTCTGTGGTATAGGTCATATCCACTATGCCCAGGCCGCCATAGCCGACAATCCAGCCCCGATTGATATACACGTTTACTGTTGAAGTATAATCGCCGGGCAATATCAACGTACCTTCTGTGATTTCCATCAGGGGATCTCCGTAAATTTGCTCCGGATCCCGGAGATTGCCGGCGTTAATAGTCCCACCATACAGGTATAAGCGAGCAACACCGGTAGTACTCGATGTATTACCTTGTGCCAATTTGATGTTATCCTGAACATTGACCACGCCGCCATATATATAAAAGGTACCGGTCCCATATGTCGCAATCTCAAGGTCGGTTGAGTTTCCCTCGAAGTTCATCGTTCCGTCGTACATATATACTACGCCGTTACCACTTGCATTTTTCCCAATTTCGATTTTATCATAAATGTTCAGCTCACCGCCGGTCATAATGAAAGTGCCCTTACCGTTCATTCCAACCCACAGTCTTCCGTTAAGCGAGCTTGCGGTGCCGCCGCTCATAACAAAAACGGCGTTGCTGTCGGACGGCTCTCCTATGCGAATATGCCCCCCGGTAGTAAGGGTACCTCCGGTCATATTTAAAACACTGTTACTGCCAACGTACACAGTCTCGCAATCAGCAGCCACAGAGGAGTCAATGATGCAATTAGCGTCCGGAAGGTCAGAAAGATTAATTCGAGCGGTATCTGCAGCGCCGGGTACACCATCGGGGTCCCAGTTCTCCGCGACATTCCACAAGATCCCCTCCCCGCCATTGTCCCAGACATAAGTTGCAGCCGAAGCGGCACCTGCCAAAACTACCACCAGTAAGATTGAGATTAGACAACCTGTTCTTTTACACATAATACACCTCCTCCAATAATATCCGGTTAATAATATCTACCATGACCACGCTTTTGGCGGGCAATAGCCTTTGATAACCGTGTACGCAGCCATACTTACATAAAACACTGCCGTAAAAAATAGCACTTCCCATTTGATGCGATTCTCCGTAAGGAGGCCTTAGGACTTACAATCGTGTCCTCACTACAAAATACACACTTTCAGGCCGCTATATGAACAGCCAGATGAAGCGAAGCCTCTTGAAGTTCGCCGGCAAAATATCGCTCTTCCGAGGGGCATTTACTATTTGCCTTGCTTAGAAAAAATCCTGAACGCATCAAAGTACCATAATACCGGAATCTCATTTAGATTTCAACAATTTTCCGGCCATATTCAACACGATGTACTGAAAAACGCTGAAAAACCCAAGTAATTATGCTGAAAAGAAAATATATCTCGTGCAGTAGATATACCGGGGAAACTCAGAAAACGACTCTCCGCAAGACGCCTAACGGCGGAGCGATTTGTGAGACTATAGTGGGTTGTGCCTGCCAAAAATTATATCCGTGGCTAAATAGGATCTCAAAAATAGTTGTTCGTTGAGAAGTTTATGGGTTTATTGATGTTTCAGTTAAAAGGTGGGGGGCGGATTCTGCTAAAATGGAAATTGAAATTGCAAATTTTCCAGGGTAAATGCAGACTTCGGGTGTTGTAATACCAATTCAACTTAATAAGTGCGCTTTATATAATGACGATTTATGATATAGTGGCCATTTATCCCACCCTCACGGCCGGAACGCTTTTAGAGTAAGGCGCAAGAATTAACTTGAATTCGTATAAGTGGTTTTTTCTGTCAAGCAACTCGTTTGTAAAGATGATGAAGTCCGCAGACTTTTGATATTGAGACGACTTTGCCTTTGGTAAGATTTTCAACAGTTCTGGGATTCGGTGAATTCTTTTTCAATGACAAATGAGTTCTGCAATTGTTGTAGTATTCAACATATCCGTCTAATATCTTGATCAGATGCTTTTGATTTAAGATTATGAAATGGTCAAGACATTGACCAGATAAAATAACGGAAAATAAAGCAAAAGCCAAAGGGAAAAGGGAAAAAAGTGCACATGTCGGAGTTGTCGGCTGACAAGAGTCGCGAATTTCTGTAACTCTTTACATGCCCAGGACTTATCCATTGCCGGCCATGCCGGCCCCGACATAAGAATCTGATTGAACCCTGGAGACCAAATCCAGGCCCATTTTTCAGCTAAAAATCACAGTTTCGACTCAAAATAGAGAGGGGCGTCGTACAGATTGCAGGGCGGCAAACTCGTCATGAGCAAATTCAAATAATGGTTGAAGACCGGTTCTTTCGAGGATTTGTCTGATCTTTGAA
>DATKYR010000271.1:0-2637 GCA_035528395.1 Sedimentisphaerales bacterium | reverse complement strand
CTTTGGGGATTAAAGAAATCAATCCGCCAGGTCATTGAAAGGGCACTAATGAGAGCAACAAATGCCAATGTAGTGACAAATTCAAAATCGAGTCCTTATTTTACAAGGACTTACGAGCGCAACTGACGAACATGTGCTAGTGTCGCAGCAGACCTATGGCTACGGCGACTTCGTCTTCGACTACAACTCGGTCGACGATGAGGTGGTAGTCACAGACCGTGAAGGGTTTACCAGGAAAACAGTCTACAATGAGGCCGGTCAAACCATTAGTGAAACGGTTTACACCGCCGATCCGCAAGCCGATCCGAATGCATTCACAACGCTCCATCTGTACGACCCCGATACATCGGAACCTATACGGACCATGCTTCCTGACGGTACCTTCCATCGTTCCATACCATCCTCTATGATCATCTGAGGTCCGATCATCTCGGCAGGATGTTCGTACACTTGCCACTGCCAGTCAGGCTTCGCACCGCTCACGGGGACACCAGCCTGACGTGTTAAAGGCCCTGTGGTTGCTTCTCAAGCCAGAAGGTTTTCAGGTCGAAACAGCCTCTTCTGCAACCTTGCCGGATAGGCAAGGAAACGGCGACACCTCCTTGGCGGTCTGCGATATTTGTTGGCCCTTTGAGAATTTTCGAAACGAGAAAGATATGACACAACGATAACTTGAAGCAACAACTTATTTGGTCCAGCAGGGCCGGCTACATTACTCGCACCTTCTTGAGCACATTGAGAGAGCGAAAGCTTAACATTATGTTCCCTCCTAACTTCTAACTCTCTGAAACACCAACCATCCAATAATTCCAATAATTAACACGCCAATCAGAATCACCAACATGATAGTCGATGAACCGGATTCAGCCACTACTTCTGGCCGCGTCTTTATGGCATCTACCTGTGTTTTCGGCTGCGTACTTTTAGTGGCTGTTAGGTCGTTAGGAACAGCCTTAGTTTTCGTAGCTTCCAGGCCGACAGGAACCTGACTTTCAGCCATAAGCTCCTCGGTCGTCTTGTCGATTTCGTCAATAACATATTCGTCAACTTGTGCAACAGGTTTTCCGTCCTGCCACATATAAGTGATGCCAGGTGCTCCTTCGATATAGACCTTCGTGCCGTTCTCAATATCTGGGACAAAAGAGCCCAACGCATCATGGTCAGGATTCAAGATTACCTCTGTTCGCTGGTGCTTCACCTTGATATCTTGGATGTACGTGGGCCTCTTGATAATTATTCCTATGTCTGCCTCCATTGGGATCCATGCATCATTTATTTTTTCAAAACGAACATTCTTCAGGGAGAAAGAACGGCTATTGTCAGTCATAGTGCGATCCCTCCATATCAGATCACCCTTTTTCCTCTGCACATCTGCCTTTGTGATGTTGTATCCATGTTCCGGATCTATCCAGACTGTGTAAGTGCCCCATTTAGTTTTTGCATCTATAACATAACATGGGACACCACCGACATGCTCCAATTCTTCCCGGACTGATATAGAATCAGCTTTGCTGAGAACTGAATCTACCCTATCCTCATCACTATAGAAAATACCCAATAGCGGCGCTCCCCCATATTCGATGGCCACTGCACGCCTCTTTCGATATGGGCCAGTCTGCCGATGAACAGCGGCAAAGTTGTCGTCCACTGTCTCGCCTGTTCTGTATTGAATATGGCGACTACCATCCCAGACAAAGCTTCTGTACTGGGCTTCTTCAAGATTATTAGTAGCCTCATCTTCTGAGGCCAGATTGTGCCAGCGATAGGAGCGGTAGTCGACCCTATCCCCATCAACCCGAAATTCGGCTACTGTCTTCCAGATTGTGATACCTGTTCTTTCACTGGTGTGTACCATTGTTTCTTCGCTTTTAGTAATGAAAGAATGAAGTTTGTCCTGTGTTGAGGCATACTTATCAAGCAATTCCGACACACTAAGGTGCTCTTCCGTAGCAAGTGCCTGTAAGGACACAAGGCAAACTGCAACGAGAACTATGTATCTACACATTATCTTTCCTCCGAATAGCTATGCTTTGGGACATCAGGACATTATATATAAACAGGCGAAACTGAGCGCCAAAAAAACGCTCAGCTTCGTCTTCTACTGTTAATCCTTATGAACATTTAGCGTCGCACTGGTTCCAGCATTCATCTGGAAGCCCACCGCATGTCTGGCTCGTAGTTTTGCAACTGCACGTCGGGCCACATGTAGGCCAGCCGATTGGGTTCGGCTTCCTCTGATTCTTCCACGGCGTCGCTCACACGAGTCGCCCGTCCCGGATCCATGATTTGAACTGGGTGCTCACGCAAAAGTCGTTAATTGTCATTGTATCAGAGCCTGTTCCTGACATCAACTGCAAAACGGCAGAAATGCCCCCCATCCTTTTTCCTTTCAAAAACCGCAGATTACTGGTGGCAATTATGTTGAAATCAGCTTGGGTAAAAAAGATGCACTTGGCCGGACGGTAGAACAAATGGGGATATCTGGGTCGTAGGTTAATAGCGGGGGCATCATATGGGGGTCTAGAGATAAAAAAAGCCTTAATGAATTTCGGAGTTTTCGTCTGACAAAAGGCTCGAATTTATATAACTCTTTTTATGAACAAGGCTTATCCGTTTGCGCCCATTCCGACCCCGAAA
>DATKYR010000270.1:0-20164 GCA_035528395.1 Sedimentisphaerales bacterium | reverse complement strand
GGGCCTGTTGCCAAAGTTCAAAAGGAACGTTTTGAGATTGCCGCGCGATTCTTCGAATCGCTCGCAATGACATGAAAACGCACTTTGCGTCATTGCGAGGAGTGTAGCGACGAAGCAATCTCGACTTTTTCAACAAGCCCTTCCGCGGGAATGACAAATATGGATACATATGCTTCTAACAGGCGCACTGTTTCCGCAACAGGAACTAACTAACAGAGAATGGACAAATCTATGGGAATGATTCGGTGCCAAATAGGCTGCTGAGGTAATTTGGTACTGGGAAAGCGATACAGCAGAAATTACACGTGATGGATAGGGATAAATAGTTATGGGTATGACCTTAACGGAGAAGATATCAACGAAGGCAGCATAGGAGTAAATGAGTTAATGCGTAGATGTTTTGATGAGTAAGAGAAAGAGAGACTAAGACCATGAGTATGACGATAACGGAGAAGATACTTGCAAGAGCGGCCGGCAGGGAGAAGGTTAAGCCGGGTGAGCTTGTGGATGCGAAGATTGATATTGTGATGTGTCACGATGTTACGACGCCGCCTGCGATTTCGATGCTTGTTGAAAAAGGTATCGATAAAGTGTTCGATGCGGAAAGAATCGTTGTGACGCCGGACCATTTTCAGCCGGCCAAGGACATCAAAAGCGCTGAGTTGCATAAGAGGCTCGACGGCTGGGCAAAGCGACACAATATAAAATACTATTACAAAATCGGCAGAGCAGGCGTCTGTCATGCGCTGCTGCCGGAACAGGGACATATTCGGCCGGGCGAAGTCATTGTCGGGCCCGACTCGCATACGTGCACCTACGGGGCGTTTGGGGCTTTCAGCACCGGCATCGGCTCAACGGATGCAGCGGCGGCAATATCGACGGGACAGCTATGGTTCAAGGTGCCGGCTTCAATGAAATTTGTTCTGAACGGCTCGCTCGGGCACGGTGTTTATAGTAAAGATGTTATCCTTGCGATTATTGCAAGAATCGGCACGGACGGTGCGCTTTATAAGGCGATGGAGTTTGTGGGCCCGGCGCTGGCTGATATGTCGATGGAAGCGAGAATGACGATAACGAATATGGCCATCGAAGCCGGTGCAAAAAGCGGGATAATCGGCTTCGACGATGTAACAAAGCAATATCTCGACGAGCACCTGAAAGACAAAAAGTATTACACTGTTTACGAATCGGACAGTGACGCCCAATACGATGTTAGCGAAGAGTTTGACTGCTCGGTTATTGAGCCGATGGTTGCTCTGCCGCATCTGCCGAGCGGAGGTGTGCCTATAGGTGAGTGCGCCGGCAAGGAAATGGACCAGGCGTATATCGGGAGCTGCACGAACGGGCGAATCGAGGACCTGCGAATAGCAGCTAAAATTCTCAAAGGAAAACAGGTCGCCATCCGCACTTTGATTGTGCCGGCAACGCCGGTTATCTGGAAGCAGGCGAAAGATGAAGGCCTGTTCGATATATTCTACGAGGCCGGCTGTGTAATCTCCGCGCCAACCTGTGGGGCGTGCTTAGGCGGCTTTATGGGTATCTTAGCCTCCGGCGAAAAGTGCGTCAGCACGACCAACAGGAACTTCGTCGGTCGAATGGGACACCCAAAGAGCGAAGTTTATTTAGCCAGCCCGGCAACAGCGGCAGCAAGCGCGGTAGAAGGAAAGCTTACCGATCCGAGGTGCTATTTTGAATAACGAATGATGAGTATCGAATAATGAATATCGAAGTGAAAGAAGAAGGATAGTTATGGCGAAGGCGGTTTATTTTGGTGGGGCAAGCCCCACCCTACACTACTGATGGATCCCAGGCCCCTATTTTGAATAACGAATGTCGAATATCGAATAATGAATGTAGAAAAAGAAGGACGATTATGGCTAAAGCACATGTTTATAAAAGAGATCAGTGCCTTTAGGCACGTAAATATTGCAGTTTGGTAATGAATTTTGGAAAGATAAAGAGGAAATTAAGTTATGGCACAAGCTCACGTATATAAAAGAAACCATATAAATACGGATGAGATAATACCGGCGAGGTATTTGAATACCGATGACCAGGCAGAATTAGCGAGTCATTGTCTGGAGGATTTGGACAAAGACTTTGTCAATAAGGTCAAAGAAGGAGATGTGATTGTAGCCGGTGAGGATTTCGGCTGCGGTTCGAGCAGAGAGCATGCGGTCTGGGCCATTCGCGGCGTGAAGGTCCAAACGGTCATTGCAAAATCCTTCGCCCGAATATTCTATCGCAATGCCATTAACAACGGCTTTTATATTATTGAATCGCCGGATGCGCTGGAAAAAATCAACGACGGCGATGAAGTGGAAATTGATTACAAAGCCGGCTTGATTAAGAACAAGACGGCTGGCATTGATATCAGCTTTAATCCGCTGCCGGACTTTGCGCTTGAGATTATCAACGACGGCGGATTATTAGAGCACATAACAAAAAAGCAGAAATAATTATCTTACCGGATTTGCCAATTATTTGTTGATAAGCAGACGGCATTTTGATAGTATAGATCTTATGGCCCCTGCTATGTGTAAAGTTGTAGGCGAGACAGCTAAAGGCAAGAATTGGAGACTTCTGGATGAGAGAAGAAATGATGACTGTTCCTATTTATGCTGTTCTCATCTCCGCGGGTGTGACGGGTAAGCTTGCCGTTCGCAAAGAGGACTCCGAATGAGCAGGGTGAACGTTGATAAGAAAGTGTTGCGCTCGGCGGTACGCCGCCGGGGGCTGGAACTGGAGGAGTTAGAACAAAGGTTCCCGAGAATCCGGCAGTGGACTACAGGCGAAAGGCAGCCTACGTTGCGCCAATTGGAATCACTTGCGAGAGCCACGCTTACGCCGCTTGGGTTCTTTTTCCTCGCTGAACCGCCTGAGGAACGCTTGCCGATTCCACACTTCCGGACACTTCATGATGAAATCCCCGCCGAGCCAAGTCCTGACCTCCTTGAGACTGTTCAGATAATGCAGCGACGGCAGGCCTGGATGCGCGAGTTCCTGATAGAACAAGGGCAGAGGGAACTGACGTTTGTGAGGTCTGCACGTCGAGAGGAACAGCCGAGATCAGTCGTGCAACGTATGCTGGACACGCTGGGTCTAGATGAGGGGTGGGCAGCCGCTGAGCGGACATGGACAGATGCTCTCCATATCATGCGCCAAGTCATTGAGGATGCAGGGATACTGGTAGTTGTTAATGGTATCATCGGGAATAATACACACCGCAAGCTCGATCCAAACGAATTCAGAGGCTTTGTTTTGGTGGATGGTTATGCTCCATTGGTATTCGTCAATGGAGCTGATGGTAAAGCTGCACAGATGTTCACCCTCGCGCATGAACTGGCACATGTATTTTATGGAAGCAGTGCTGCATTCGATTTGCGTGAAATGCAACCAGCAGATGACCCAATGGAACAGACGTGCAATCGAGTAGCCGCGGAGTTTCTCGTTCCGCAACGCGAGTTGCGCCAGATATGGCCTTCTGTCAGGGAAGATTCGGAGCCATTTCAGACAATTGCGCGTCGTTTCAAAGTCAGTGCGCTTGTGGCGGCCCGCAGGGCTTTGGACACGAACCTTATCAATAGAGAAGCCTTCCTGAACTTCTATCGCGCTTACCAGAGCGACGAACGCCGCGCGGCTGACCGTAGGTCGGAAGGGGGCGATTTCTACGCCAATCAGAATCTGCGTGTAGGCCAGCGATTTGCTTCCACTGTGATTCGGGCAGTTAAGGAAGGTAAGCTGCTTTATTCCGAAGCCTATCGGTTGACGGATTTGTACGGAAGAACGTTCGACCACTACGCAGCCTCTCTTGGATTTAGAGGAGCGTAGTAATGGATGGAACAAAGTATGTTCTCGATGCGAACGTATTTATTGAAGCAGCACGACGTTACTATGCATTCGATTTGGCTCCCAAGTTCTGGGAAAGCCTAGTCCATCATGCAGCGAATGGATAGATTCAGAGCATCGACCGCGTCAAGAAAGAGTTAGAGCGAGGAAATGACGAGCTTGCGATATGGGCAACATCGCAATTTAGTGATGCATTCGCTTCGACCGATGAAGAAGATGTTACTGAGTCTTACAGCGAAGTGATGAGTTGGGTACAAGCTCAGGACCGCTTCTCAGATGCGGCCAAGGCTGATTTCGCCGCGGGCGCGGATGGCTGGCTAGTGACTTATGCCAAGGCTAAAGGGCGTATTGTCGTGACCCATGAAGTTCTCAACCCTGATATAATAAGAAAGGTTCCTATCCCAAATGTATGCGAGGCATTTGGTGTGAGTTACGTTGACACGTTCGAAATGCTGCGACAACTGGGCGTACGTTTTTCATAGCCGCCCCCTATTTCTGCACCGCGCAAACTAAGGACAGCCAACTATTTTTCGCAGGTGGCCGAAAAAGCATATATCATATTGTAATACAATTATTACGATTGGCGCTTTTAGCTGGGCTTCAAATGAAATATTGATATTAGCTTTAATCCGCTGCCGGACTTTGCTTTAGAGATAATCAACGACGGTGGGCTGCTCGAACATATAAAAAAGAAATAAAGAGTGGTGCGAAATATCGCAATCTATATTGTTAGTTTTCCTACGCGTTGAGACAGGTGTCCGTGTACCATGTGTTGAGGGCGGTTCCGACTTCGGCGCGTGTTTTGGCTTTCATGAGGGAGAGCAGGGCCGGTTTGCGTTTGGGGTGACGGCGGACGTAGCCGGCGAAGAACTTTCGGAAGATGCGGACCGCTTTTTTTTCGGGATAATGCTTTAGGATCCGCTCGAAATGTTCGAGTATGACGAGCCTTTGTTCGGCCAGGTCGGGAGGCGGCGGCATGGGTCGATTCTCCCACACACAGCGCAGATCTCGAAAGATCCAGGGATTTCCGACGGCGCCGCGTGCGACGACGAAGCCATCGAGTCCGGTCCTTTTCATCAGGTCGACTGTTTCGGCCGGATCGAAAATGTCACCACTTCCGACGATCGTTGCGTCGGGGAAGCGGCTTTTTACTGCGGCCAAGAGGTCCCAGTCGGCTTTGCCACGGAAGCGCTCTGAGACGGTGCGGCCGTGGATGATAAGGGCATCGACACCGTTTTCTATCGAGCGTGTCACAATCTTCCAAAAGTTGTGCAGGGACTGAGGTTTATGATCCACTCCGATGCGCAGTTTCATCAGGACGGGGCCGACGACGACATCGCGAACCGCTTTTAGGCTATCGATGACGATGTCCGGTTCGTTGAGTAGCGCCCCGCCGCGTCCCCTTCGCAAGACTTTTGGGGCCGGACAGGCAAAATTCAGATCGATGACGTCATATCCAGCGGTCACCAAGTTACTGGCGGCTTTGGCCATTGTCGCGGGGTTCCTGCCGAGGATCTGTGCGCCGACGGGGTGCTCATCGGCAGTGGGGCGAAAGCAGGCCTTGCGCAGGACCCGGGGATTGGCGGCGCTCTTGGCGAGCATCATATCGGCCAGCGTAAAGGGGCAGCCGAACCGGCGGGCGAGCATGCGCATTGCGTAGTCGGTGTATCCGCTGAGGGAGGCTTGGAAGAAGGGCACGTCCAGCGTCAGGCTACCGAGTTTGAGACCAATAGAATTACGCATATTCGGTTTGTGGCCTGGCTATTTTCATTTTATGTAACTCCTGTAATACGCAAACTACGCGATATCCTTGATTGACCCGGGTATTGTTACCTCCGATTCATCTTTCGTCAACCGGCGGGGTAAATTTTTAATAAGTTTGGTGATATAGAAGGGGCCCTTCGACCCATTCGACTTTGCTCCCACCTTCGCCGAGGCTTCGGCAGGCAGGCAGGGCAGGCTGAGCTCAGGACAAACTTTGCTTCGCAAGGGGAATGTGTATAATAGCAGCATAAAATCAGCCCCGATAGACGGCATCGGGATTTCGTGTTGTATAATGTTATGTTGGGTGGTAGAAGATGACAATGGATCATGACAAAGTGATGCAGGCAGTACATAGAGCACAAATGCGGGATGATCTGCGGCAGACTGACGAACAGACGCTTGACGCCCGGGTTGAACGTTATTTGGAGATTGACCATCAGGGTATCATCGGCAACCACTACTTCGCAAAAGCGTCTTCGGAGTGTATCAATCTGTACCGAGACGGGCATTTCATTGCAGCAGTCATGGCAAGTCAAGCGGTTAATGAGGGGATCCTCAAGTTTCTTGCCGAGAGAAACGGCATTAACGAAACTGAACATTCCGAACTCATGGGCAAATTCAATTGCCAGAATCTTATCTCTGCAGCATGCGCAACTGCATCGGAGAAGATATGGAGGAGTTTTCGCAATGACGTTCACCACATGAACCCGAAAGTCGCGAGCATTCCGTTCCAGCAGTTGGCAAAGAGCAATCTTCAGGCTCTTGCCATTGTCGAGCGAGAAGTATTCGGGGTCGATATTAAAGATGGAAAGCTTGTGCCGAAACAACCGAAATACTGGGACGTTCAGAAAGATGGAACAGTTCCGGTGTTCCTGAGGCTTGGGATATAAAATCGTACAAGCGTTTTTTTCCATCCACTTCATTCGCTTCGCTCATTCAGTGGCTGCCACCCCTTGCCCATAGAATTTCTTGATAATCAGGTACCTGGAGAGTATAGTATCGGCAATTAGAAGGAACGAACCCTGCGTCAAACGCGGGGCTAAATATCTGGATTCCCGCTCCTTCGGCTTTGCTCAGGACAGGTTTCGCGGGAATGACAAATGAAAACGGGAATGACGAATAGAATTAAGAATTAAGAATTGGTGGGGCAAGCCCCACCCTACGGCTCTTTCAAAAAACCCTAAGTATGAGATAGTATTTGCTTGGATTACAATGGCAATGTGTTATGATGTAGTCTGAGATCATAAATTTGGTATTTGGTGCAGGATGCGACATCGAACTCAGAGGCCAATTGTGTTCGACGAGATCTCGAACTCGAGGAATGGCACGTCTGCCGACTCGTTGGTCGGACGGCATCGCCCGGCCTTCACGTTGGTCGAGCTGCTGGTCGTCATCGCGATTATCGCCCTTCTGCTTGCAATCCTGCTGCCGGCGATTTCTCTGGCCAAGTCGAAAGCTGAAGAAGTAACCTGCCTGAACAACCTGAAGCAGCTTCAGACCTGTGCAAAACTCTATTCGCTGGACCACGACGATCTCCTACCGCCGAACCGATACGCTTATAACATCTACACCAAAGCGCCTTCGTTCGGCTTCAGCAACGACCTGACATGGTGTCCGGGGCTGGCGCCCTTCGATACCACCACCGAGAATATCAAACGGGGCCTGCTCTTTCCTTACAACGAATCAACCGACATCTATCGGTGTCCGTCCGACAAATCGCGGGTAAGAACTCCGGAAGGTGAATCCCTGTATCTTCGTAGGACGCGCAGCTACAACTTGAGCCAATCCATCAATGGCACGCCATATAACGACAAGAAGCTCTTCCCCCCGAGCTTCGCCAAGGAATCCGAAATCGACGATCCATCGCCATCGGAACTCCTCTTCTTCGTTGGTGTCCACGAGGATAGCATCCTCGATTCCCACTTCGGTATCCCGCCCCGGCGTTCGGTCTTCGACGAGGAGCCGCTGCAGTGGTGGGATCTTCCGGCCGGCCGGCATTCGCAGGGCGGCAACTTCTCTTTCGCCGATGGCCACGTCGGGCACTGGCGATGGGTCAGGCCAAAGATCTTCACTGAACTTGGCCAGCTCGTCAGGAAAGACGGCGAACTCCAGGACTTCCGAAGGGTTCAGCGAGGCGTGAAACCCGAGACACAGTTCTGAAGAAACTCCGCCATGCGTCAGTTTGTAGGCAAAAGAGGTAAAGGGGAAAAAGTTGGAGAAGGAAAAAGCAAAAAACAGTCAAAGGGCAGCGAAGGCATAAAGGCACAAAGAAATATGATGCGAAATATCGCACACTACGGGCTGTGGAGTGAGCTAAAGTAAATTAAAGTGCCTAAAGTGAGCTAAAGTTGGATGATGGAAGACAGAGATTAGGGATTAGAGAATTAGAGATTGGTTGATTAGGTTATCAGATGATCAGGAAATCAGGTTGGAGGATACCAGGAGTCAGGATATCAGGATTATATTGAATGAACATAAATCGGTGGTGCATACATTATCCGGCTGCAAGCCATCCCCAAGCTGCGCTTGAGGCTGCCACCCGCTGCGTGTGGAACCCATTCGACTCCGCTCAGGGCAGGCAAGTTGCACAGCCTACCGGGCTACAAGGGTATGTAGCCGCAAGGGCAATTACCGCTCCCTTACCCCCGCGCTTTCTTGCGAAAGCAAGAGCGGGGGCGGCTCTGTTTTTATTATCCGTATTAATCCATCGGCTCAGCGGAATTGATGGCCTTTGAATCTTTTTTCTTTATCGAGAACATCGCCAATGAGATTCTCGGTGTGTGACTGCTTTGCAAAGGTTTCCATCTTTGCTAGGATGTCGGGGTGCTTGTCTGCGATGTTATTCTGCTCGCCGCTATCTTTGCTAAGGTCGTATAATTCGAACGGTTTGTTTTTGGCCGGCTTGACGGCCTTGTAGTTACCCATACGCACGGCGACCTGCTGCTGGTGCTCCCAGTAGAGGAATTTGTGCATTTTCTGCCTGCGGCCGACGGCGCGCTCACCCAAAAGTGTCGGGACGATTGATATTCCATCAATATTGTCCGGCGGCTCAACATCGGCGAGCTCGGCAAGGGTGGGCATAACATCCGGGAAGTACCACAAATGGTCGTTGACGGTGCCGGCTTTAATTCTGCCGGGCCAGCGTACAATCATGGGGATGCGCAGGCCGCCTTCGTATAGATTTCCCTTTTGTCCGCGGAAGTCTCTGTTGGGCTCGAAGAAGTCGTTGAAGTAGCGCCGTCCGCCGTTATCGCCGCAGAAGAATACGATTGTGTTGTCGTCTATTTTGAGCTCTTTGAGCAGTGCGAAAATTTGTCCGACCTGGCGGTCAACCATTTTCACCATTGCGGCGTACACCTTTGCGTCTCTGGGGGCATCGGGCCAGGGCTTATCTTTGAATTCGAGCCAGGCGGGCTCATCTTCGGGGATGCCCCATCGGCCGTGCGGCGGGGTCCAGGCGCAGTAGCAGAAAAAGGGTCTGTCCTTATTCTCACGGATGAACTTTACCGATTCATCGAATATCAGGTAGTGTGAGAATTGCTTTCCTTTGTAGTAGTCGCCGGTGTTTCCTTCGAGGGGCACTTTTTCGCCGTTTCGCACGAGATAGTTCGGGAAGAAGGAGTGGGCGTGGGTCTGGTTATAGTAGCCGAAGAAGATGTCGAAGCCGTGCAATTCGGGGGCGCCGGTAGTGCCGCGGTCTCCGCAGCCCCACTTGCCGAATCCGCCGGTGGCATAGCCGGCCTGCTTGAGCACCTCACCGATGGTGACATCCTCAGCTTGCATGGGCCAGACCTGGCTGTTTTTGCGCACGGTGCAATGGCCGGTGTGCCTGCCCGTCATAAGTACGCAGCGGGTCGGCGCACATACCGGGCCGCCGGCCAGGGCCTGGGTGAAGCGCATACCCTCGGTTGCCATCCGGTCTACGTTTGGAGTTTCGAGATACTTGTTGCCCATGCAGGACAGTTCGAAATAGCCGAGCTCATCTATCATTATATAGATGATGTTCGGCTTTTTGCTTTTGCCGATGCGGGGAGGCGTCTGAGCGCAACCCGGTGTCACCAGGGCCGCGGCACCGAAGCCGACGGCTTTTAGAAAGTCACGACGATTCATCCCGTTAGAAATTCCTTCTTTTGTCGGGTGCAGCGTGATTATGGAATTTCTCACGGGATTCATATCTTCTCCAATATCAGATGTGTACGACTTTTATCCCAGCGAGCTGGCAGTAAGCCTTAAATGGGAGCTCCAGGTCGCCGTATATGAAGAGCTGGTGGAAGCCCTTAGTATCGCGGCAGTCGGGCACATCGTCCAGCTCAAGCTCGACGGAAGTGCGGCAGCCTCCTGCGGGCGGAGTATCGATGTTGCGGAGCATACGGCCGGTGCCGAGGATGATAGATTCGGGGCCCTGGAATTTCATAATGGTTACCTTTTGGTCTTCGCGCCAGAGGACCTGAGGTGCAACGCCGGTGGTGGACTCGGAGTGGCTGCGAAGGATGAAAGGCGCGGCCGGCTTGTCGAAGCCGTCGAGCTTGGTCGGGCAGGAGCAGTGTGCGCCCATTAACGTATTGTTGATGGTGTTGGGTGCGGGGTCCTGCATAAAGCCGGGCCTGTCAAACAAAAGGCTCGTGAGCCTTAGAGAGATAGCGGAGTTCCATTCGGCCTCGCAGGCGCCGACCGAGCCTTCGTCGTTCAGGCGCAGCCAGGCGATGCAGGGCGGGGCGGGAATCAGGCGATTCTCAACCAGAGGCAGGCAGTCCACAGAGATGCCCTGGCAGTTTTCGGCGGCCATAATTCGTTTGGCCAGCACATAGTTTTTCGCGGCGTTTATAATGTCCTGCTTTGTCGGTTCGACGATTTTTTTGGCGTTCTTAGTGTAGTAGTCGGCGATAACCCGGACCTCATCGCTTTGCTCGACCTTTCTGAATTCTTTCGGGTAGCGAGTGCGGGGGATGTAGTGGAGCGTGGTGCCGATGAGGTTGAGCTTTCGGTCTTCGGTTTTGTCGCCCTGGACGATGCACAGGCGGGTATTTTTCATATCATGTATTGTGCGGAACATTCTTATTCCGAAATTGAGCCAGTCGAGGTCCTGTGTAGCGGCGACATAGACGCCGTCGATATTCCGGGTTCCCTGAAGATGCTGGGTGAATGATGTCCCCATAGGGCTGAAGACAATCGTCGGGATTTGGCCCCGGTTTTTGGCGATGTTGTTGATGTGGGGCCAGGATTGATTGAGGCTCATACTGACGACAACGAGGCCGTCCGGGGGTTGATTTTTAAGCTGCTCAAGTAAGGTGTTGACGACATTTTCGTCGTCGAGAGGTTCCTGTTTGATGTCAAGCCGGACGTTGAACTTCTCGGCGGCGGAGTTGAGTATTTCTGTGTATTGGCGCTGACGGGCCGGTATATCGTATGCGGCACCGGGCCAGCCCATCCAGTAGGCTTTGACGTCCGGGCGTACAAAGACCGCGCGGACGAGCGGTTTGCCGGCGGACCTCGGCTGGGCGGCGAACAGCGAAGAGGCGAAGTCAAAGAGTCCGAAATTCGCAGCCGCTACCATAGCGCCCGCGCCCTTGAGGAAGCGCCTTCGATTCATCATGAAGGGACATGTGGATTTGTTGCAGGTTTGGTTGGTTTGCATTGTGGTTCCTCCTTATATGCAAAGTTTCATTACCGAGGGCATAAATTGGCCTTTTGCGAAACACATAAATCCGCAGTATTTTACCGGGTTAGAAACTTTATAACAAGAAATAACGCGGTTCAAAAGAGAAGATTTATAGCGGATTTAATGTCGGTCAGTAGTGATAATCAAGCGAATAATCCTTTTGGCTTGTAAATGAGCGATGCGGTGGTTATATTTTTTGCTGGTAAGCTTAAATCGTGATTGGTTGTCAGGAAAGTGCCTAAAGTGAACTAAAGTGCCTAAAGTGAGCTAAAGTGAATTATAAACGTTAGGCGCTTTGGATACTTCAAACTTATCTATGGCACGAGTTAGTTCACTTATTCTACTGGCCAGCTTAAAGGAGTTGAAGATGAAACCTAAACTTGTAGTTGTGGGTGCCGCGGGTCGAATGGGCAAGCGCATTATCGCGTTGGCCGTAGAGTCGGACGGGTTTGATATTGTTGGGGCGGTGGAAAGACAGGGCCATCCGGATGTCGGCAAAGATGCGGGGCTTTTAGCGGGGGCAGGGCCAATTAATGTTAAGCTGGCCGATGTGTTTGCGGCTGGTGGTGAGGTGGCAATTGATTTTTCGCAACCAGAAGCAGCGGACAAAACGATTGATTACTGTCTCGAAAATAACGTCGCTCTGGTATCGGGCACTACCGGCTTGAGCAATCAGCAGCGTGAAAAGTTCAAGGCGGCTGCTGAAAAAATTCCTGTTATATACGGCACGAATATGAGTGTCGGTATGAATGTTCTGTTCAACCTCGTTGGCAAGGTCGCAACAATGCTCGGCTACGAATACGATGTTGAGATAATTGAGCATCACCATCGCTTCAAAAAAGATGCTCCGAGCGGCAGTGCCCTTACGTTAGCCGAGAATATTTGCAGTGCGACCGGACGGGATTTCAGCAAATCTCTCACTCACGGCAGGAGCGGCAAAGACGCCCTGCGACAAAAAGGCGCTATCGGCATGCACGCCGTCCGCGCGGGCGATATTACCGGTGTCCATTCGGTAATCTTTGGAACGCTCGGCGAAACAGTAACTGTCAATCATACCGCCAACAGCAGGGACACTTTTGTAAGGGGGGCACTGCGAGCTGCCAAATGGCTCGTCGGCAAAGAGCCGGCTTTATATTCAATGGCCGATGTCCTGGGTATCGATTAGGCTGCAACAAAATTCGACGCTTTTAGCTTTTATTTCGTATATCGTATTGCGTATGTCCCTTCGGCTGCGCTCAGGGCAGGCTAAGGAAGCGTGTTTGGCTGTTGAAAGCACGAAATCTCCATCCTCCGCCCCGATGCAATCGGGGCTGCGGAGGACGGGTAAAACAAATTCAAAATGCGAATTTTCAGATGTTCACGAGCTAATAATGGTATGCGGACTTCGGCGAGCTCAGCCGAGCCGTTCACACCATACGTCACCTTAATCTTTTTTTAGAGCACCTTTGTTTGTCCGGGCATTGCGACAGGGTAGCGGCCCTGGGTGTTAGGCTTTACCGGCGGGTCGGATTCTATCGTGTATTGGTCCAGTCCCGGAGCCAATTCCAGGTTCGAAGCCATTGCTTGTTCCCAGGTAATCATCCGGCCGGACTCGGCAGCCATACGTCCGAGGATCCCGGCCATGGCGGTGTAGGCGCTGCGTTCGGTCTCGTTGTAGGGCATGTCCCTGCGAATCGCTTCGAACAGCAGGTCGTGCTCATTCTGGTAAGCATTGTGGCGCGGCCCATCGTACTCCCAGATAACATTCTCAGAGGTTTGCAGGTGGCCTTTGAAGATGCGGGGCTTTGGGATTCCTTCGCCCAGAACGGCGGAACCTTTCGAGCCATGTATAATGTCGCCGAAGAAGCCCCAGCAGTTATCCATATGCCGGCCCTGGGCGAGCAGTCGCGTACCATCGGGGAAAGTGTACTCCACCGAATAGTGGTCAAACAGCTGGTCGGGCTGGGTACGGACCTGTCGTCCGCCCTGACCCTGTGCTGATACCGGCCAGGCGTTCTTGCACCAGCAGCAGACGTCGATGTTGTGGATTAACCAATCGAGGATAAAACTGCCATTGAGCCAGGTGAAGCAGGAGTAGTTGCTGATCTGATGGGCGAGCTCGCTCATCCCAGGGGATTTAGGAGCCAAACCCACCGGGCCGTGCTCGCGGTAGGCCCAACAGGTGATGACCTCGCCGATAATGCCTTCATGCAGTTTGCTGACCGCCTGTTCGAGCGACTCGTAGTGCCGACTCATCAATCCACCGGCGATCTTTAGCTTCTTTTTTGCGGCCTGCTCTCCGGCCTTGAGCACCCGGCGAATGCCGGGAGCGTCGACGGCGAACGATTTTTCCATGAACACATGGCAGCCTCCGGCCACCGCATATTCCAGGTGGATGGGGCGAAAAGCCGGAGGCGTGGCCAGGATAACGACACCGCCGGGAGCGATGGCATCAATGGCCTTTTTGTACGCATCCAGACCAAGCAGCCGCCTGTCCCGGGGGACGTCCAATTGCCCGGGGAATTGCGTGGAGAGACTCTTTAGGCTCGTCTGCAGGCGATTGTCGAATACATCAGCCATCGCGACGAGCTGAGTGGGCCCTTTGGTCGAGAGGGCGTTGACCGCGGCGCCGGTTCCGCGTCCGCCGCACCCGATAAGAGCTATCCTGATGGTGTTCTGCTCGGCGGAAAAGGCCCGCGTGCCAATTGCGCCCGCGAGCGTAGCGCCAGCTAAAGCGCCGGAGGTTTTCTTTAGAAACTCACGGCGGGAGGTTGAAGGTTTGTGAGTCTTGCTTCGTACATTCATAATGAATTCCTTTCTTTTTTATTCGATTACAGGTAGTAGGGTAGGATGGCTTTCCGGCCATGAATCCTTTTTTACGAGAGGTATCATGTTTCGACAGATAAGTCACCCTTTAATCCTATATACTATTCCAATGCCGATTCAGATACATGCCGGCTTTGTTGTATCTACGATACGATGACGTGAGCCAATATTCAACATATTTTATAAATAATCACTGCATAGGATGGGCTTTAGTCCATGCCGTTCTTATAAACAAATCAGATATACCGGTTTCGCTTAACTCGTTGGTATTATGTTTGGGATTGTTGGGAAAGGCAAGAAAGATTTCGTCGCTCGTCGCCTGTGCCGCGGACGTAGCGTCAAAGTTCAGGCTTTGGTTCGGTCGGGATTATTGGGACAAAGTTCATCCTTGTAAATCGGCTCATGGAGTATCTTTCAGGGACACTCAAAAGGGGTATTTAAGAGCAAGTACTTTTCACCCGTGCAGTGTATGGTTCAGAATGTATGCTTCAGCCAGCCTTGTATGGTCTTTAGTTTTTTCGGTGACCAGATGCCGAGTATGGATGGGGCATCCATATCCATACTGCCGTCTGAAGCGACTTTGCAATAGAGCCACATGTCAACCTGTTCCCGGGTCTTTAGCCACCATATTGCCTGTGTTTTCATGCTGAACGGGTCAATATCGAGGGCGAGGTCCTGGTGCAGCCTGAAACGGTTGTGAATACCTTTCTCGACCTGGCCTCCGGAACGAAAGAGGCTGTGGTGCCTGAATACATAGTGAGCGCCCGTTCTTATCCAGGCCAGGAGGTCGTCCCGTTTGTCCGCCGGCACTCTGTATCGGAAGTAGCCTTTATCGTCTCTTGTGCGGCCGGAGCCGATGCAACTGCAATATTCCGGCACGGGTTGAATTGGCATAAATGCCTCCTTTCGAGGACTGTTCGTTCATATTTTTTTAATTATTTTCAGTGATTCTACAATATGGGAGGGGACATTTCAAGGAAAAAGTTTACAAGACACGGGACCACAGACGCAAGGCGGATTCCGCCTATAGCGGTTCTTCGACTTCGATAGTTACTTAGTGAGTCCGTCTGAAGCCGGATAGACTCCATTTAACGAGTTCCACGTCTTTGCACAATTTTTGTACGAAAGTCATAATATTCTTGACAGTAAAGCGGCTAATTTGGTACAAATGTGTTTAGCGGTGCCGTTACTCGTATAAGCAAGTATCTGTGGGTTTTGGCCCTTCGAGATGAGAAATGTGTTTAGTCCTGGGTGTTTGAAAGAAGGAGGTAGTGTCAAGTCGCAAAATCGTCCTGTGCAGGTATAGATGATGTAATGAGTATGAAAATTATTATCGCTCCTTTTCGTTTGAAGTTGTTTGTTGAAAAAAATAGTGTTTTGGTGTGTAGCCAAGGCACGATTATTTTAACTCTTTCTTGAAGGAGGGTTATTATGTGTAAGAAACCGTTTTTTTTGGTTTTAATGTTGACCTTGGGCCTGGCGAGTACGCTCACCGCTGGTGAACTCATTAAGATCAATTTCCAGTTGGGAGGTGCAGAGGTGCCGGAGGGCTATTTGCCGGATACGGGCTTAGCGTTCGGTGATCGTGATAACGGCTACAGCTATGGCTGGTCCCAAAATATGACAGATCAGACCCGCGATCGCAACAATGCGGCTGCGCCGGATCAGCGATATGACACGCTAATTCATTTTATGGGGACAGGTGCCGTATGGGAGATCGAACTGCCCCCAGGTATCTATCGCGTGTTTATCGTGTGTGGCGATCCCTCGTATGACGATTCGAACAACCAAATAGAGCTGGAAGGTGAACTACTCGCAGAGGACCCGGATGGCCTGGACAGCTTCGATGAGTTCGAAGTCAGGGTGGTCGTGAGCGATGGGCGTCTGACCTGGTCGGAGCCGCAGGGTTCGTACGTAAAGCCTTGCTTCATTGAGATCGAATCGTCCCAGCCACTTGTCAGGGCCACCAGACCTGATCCGAAGGACGGTTCTATGCTTGTCGATACCTGGGTGAATCTTTCCTGGACGCCGGGAGAACTTGCGGTCTCGCACGATGTGTATCTCGGTGATAATTTTGACGATGTCATCAATGGCGTCGCCGAGACATTCCTGGGCAACCAGGTCGAAACGAACCTTGTTGTCGGCTTTCCTGGATTTCCTTATCCGGATGGACTTGTTCCGGGAACCACTTACTATTGGCGAATCGATGAGGTCAATGACACCGAGCCGAATAGTCCGTGGATAGGCCCTGTCTGGAGCTTTAGTATTCCACCCAAGACCGCCTATGCACCCGACCCGGCTGATGCTGCCGAGCAGGTAGACCCGGATGTGGAGCTTAGCTGGACGGCAGGTTTCGGTTCAAAATTGCACCACATGTACTTCGGTGATAACTTCGCCGATGTGGACAACGGCACACCGGATACGTACAAAGGCCCTGTTGGTTTCTCAAAATATACTCCCGGCACACTTAAATTGGCTAAGACTTACTACTGGCGTGTCGATGAGTTTGATGCCATCGCCACGTATAAAGGTGACGTCTGGAGCTTTACTACTGAGGGCGCCGTCGGGAATCCGAATCCATCTAATGGCGCTGTGGATGTAAAGCAGACACAGATTATTACCTGGACGCCGGGAGTCTATGCTGCTTCGCATGAGTTATACTTTGGCACTGATAAAGATGCCGTGAAAAATGCCGATACCGGCTCGCCGGAGTATAAAGGCGCAGGAGACCTTGGTTCTGAAAGCTATGACCCCGGAAAACTTGAGTGGAATACCACCTACTATTGGCGTATTGACGAGGCCAATAACGTCAACCCCAACAGTCCGTGGACAGGCATCCTCTGGAGCTTCACGACAGCGAACTTCCTTATCGTGGACGATTTTGAATCTTACAACGACCTTGACCCCGCCGAGGCCGATAGCAACAGGATATTTAATGCGTGGTTGGACGGATACGACGACCCGACAAACGGTTCTTTAGTTGGTTATGATAATCCTCCTTTTGCCGAGCAAACTATCGTTCACAGCGGCAACCAGTCGATGCCGCTCTACTACGACAACAGCGTTGGTTACTCTGAGGCGACATTGACATTGACTTATCCGCGTGACTGGACAGAAAATGGTGTCAACAGACTGACGATTTGGTTCAGAGGCAATTCGGCTAACGCTGCCGAGACTTTGTATGTTGCCCTCAACGGCAATGCGATCGTTACTAATGATAATCCTGATGCAGCGCAGATAACTACCTGGACACAATGGGATATCGACATGCAGGCGTTCGGCGTGAACCTTGCCAATGTCAATACGATTTCTCTTGGTCTTGGTGACAAAAACAATCCGTTGGCTGGCGGTTCAGGTACGATGTACTTTGACGATATTCGGCTGTATCCCCTTGAGCCGGAAACACCGTAAGCGGCAAATTAGTAATTTTAGGAGATGTTGTTTTTAATAAATTTAGAAAAATAATCACGAGAGGTTGAGATTTTGGTGTGTGGCCAAAACATAATTTGTAATTGTTTTAATTTAACTTTTTTAAAGGAGGACTATTATGTGCAGAAAATTGATTTATCTGATTTATTTTGTTTTGGTGCTTAGCATAGCGGGCAATGCCTCAGCGGCCCTGGTAGCGCACCTGCCCTTTGATGAGGGCTCCGGCACAGTTGCTCAGGATGTCACAGGTAATGGGCATGACGGCACCTTAACTGAAGAAGGTGTAATATGGGCAGATGGAAAACTCGGCGGCTGCGTTGAGCTGGACGGTACCGGCTATATAGATGTTGCCGGTCAGAAGGGGATTGAAATCGGCGGTGCGGATGTTACGGTAGCCCTATGGGTTAAATCTTCGGCGACCGGCGTTTTTGCTATGAGTGCTATAGGTAAACTGGATCCTACGGCACACTCATCGCAAGACAGAGTATTCGGTATAAATTCTGCGGGCCAATGGGATATGTACCAGGGCTGGGTCGGCGCTCTGACGAGTCCGACCTTCATAAGGGACGGCGAGTGGCATCATGTAGTATTTTCACAAGAGCAGGACTATAAAGATTCCTATGACTTATGGAATTTCTATGTGGATGGAGAGCTGATGGCCACCAGGGGTGATTTCGACTCCCTCGACGATGCGGAGGGACATATAATACGGATTGGCCAGGGGGTTGGACCCGTCGGGGGCAGTTTCATAGGCTCTATTGACGATATCCGAATTTACGACCATACTCTGACGCAAGCCGAGATAAGGGATCTGATACCGTTAGAGTTATATGCTACGCTTCCCTACCCGCGTGACAGGGCTAAAGACGTGCCGGACGGTCCAACTCTGACGTGGAGAAGTGGGATTTACGGGGCCCAGCATGAACTGTACATTGGCACGAGCTCTTCCGAGGTAATGTCCGCTGAGGTAAGCAGTACAGACATTTATAAAGACCGGCAGACTGTTGGCAGCTATACGTTGCCTGAACCTCTTGAATGGGGCGAGACTTACTACTGGCGTATCGACGAGGTCAATGATGCCCAGGCCGATAGTCCGTGGAAAGGTGATGTGTGGGGCTTTACCGTTGCTAACTTTATTGTCTTGGATGGCTTCGAGTCCTACAACGACATTGAGGCAGGGGAAGAGGGCAGCAACCTTGTATATTATACCTGGTTAGATGGATTAGACAATCCTTCAACAAACGGCTCAACAATGGGCTATTTTACAGGCTGGTCTCTTGAGTCTAATGTCGTTCATGGCGGCGGGAAGTCAGCACCGTTTATGTACAACAACATCGTATCGGGTATATCAGAGATCCGGCGTGAGTGGGAGACGCCACAAGACTGGACGGCGAATAATCTTAAATCGTTAACCGTATGGTTCGAAGGTGACCCGGGTAACTCGGATGAGCCATTGTACATTTTGATTGGAGACAGCACAGGTGCAGAAAAGGTCTTCACTCACGATGACCCGGCCGCTGTTCAATTAGACGGCTGGCAGGAGTGGAACATTTTACTGAGTGAGATAAGCGATGCGGGATTAAATCCGGCCGCTATCAAGAAGATGTGCATCGGTGTGGGCAACAAGGATAATCCTCAGACCGGAGGTACCGGCACTTTGTACCTTGATGATATCCGAGTGTATATACCCAGATGCAGGCCTGAAATTGGACAGCCCAAGTGCGATTTCAATGGCGACTGCGTTGTTGACGAGTTAGACCTTGCGATATTGGAAAGCGAGCTGGGCAGTGAATCAGTACGTCCTGAAGATGTTGTCGCAGTTTATCGTGAAGTAGAGTCAGCCGATACGATAGCCGAACCAATGATGTTGTGGGACGACCCTGAAGCCTCCGGCGGACAGTATATGGAGTGTCGGCCCGGCAGCAGTGGCGGTCCCAACGAAGACCAAAGCGCCACTTATGATATCTATGTCTCGGGTGGTATTTACCAGATCCTTGGTCGGACGCTCTGCGCCGACGGCAAGGACGATTCCTTCTGGCTCCGAATTCAGGGGGCTACGACCAACAGGAATAACGACACCGGCTGGGTAAGATGGGGCGCAGTGAATAGCAGTAGCTGGATGTGGACTCCTGTCCGGAGCATGGACGACGCCGACAAAACAGTGCTCTTCACGATGGAAGCCGGGAACTATACTGTGGAAATCACCTACAGGGAAGATGGAGCTAAGATAGACGCTTTCCTGCTTACTGATGACATGGGATTTGATATATCAGTCTTCAACCCTCTGCGTACCGACCTGAACGCCGATGGAGTAGTTGACGCCGAGGACCGTGCCATCTTGATGGATTCGTGGCTTGAAGAGGAACTATGGCCATAGCCTCAGTCAAGATTTGATAACCGAAGACTTCGCGTCAATCAGGGGCTTATGCCAATAAATTTGGTATAGGCCCCTTTCTTAATTGACTCGGTTCAAAGGGGGTGGATCTGCGATTTGCCGATTACTGCGTATCGCGTATTGCATGTACGCCGCCCCTTCGGCTGCGCTTCCGTCTTTGCTGAAGCTACGACGGACAAGCAGGGCAAGCTTGCCGGCGACGGCTAAACGAAAAGAAACCCCAGTATAAGAGCCTATCCAAATAACCCGCTCTATTGCGGCCG
>DATKYR010000269.1:0-110822 GCA_035528395.1 Sedimentisphaerales bacterium | reverse complement strand
TATGACAATCCTCCTTTTGCAGAGCAAACTATCGTTCACGGAGGCAACCAGTCGCTGCCAATTTACTACGACAACAGTGTTGGTTACTCTGAGGCAACTTTGACGTTGACTTACCCGCGTGACTGGACCGAGAAAGGTGTCGACACGCTGACGATTTGGTTCAGGGGCGGTGCAGCCAACGCTGCTGAGACGTTGTATGTTGCTCTCAATGGCACTGCGGTGGTCAATCACGATAATCCGAACGCGGCACAGATAAATAAATGGACCGAATGGAATATCGACCTGCAGGTGTTTGCCGACCAGGGCGTGGACCTTACCAATGTCAATACGATTGCCCTTGGTCTTGGTAACAAGAAGAATCCGGTAGCTGGTGGTTCAGGTACGATGTACTTTGACGATATTCGTCTATATCCACCACCGGAGACGACACCGTAAGCCATGTGATTTAGTTGGTAATTGCAACTGCGTGGTTGATATAGCAGATTTACGTCAATTCGGGGCTTATACCGAATGATTTGGAATAAGCCCCGGTTGTTTAAGGACAACAGGGAACAAACTCTATATATGCTGCTAAAAGGTTAAACCAGCTCAGGATTTTCTGTAGGACGGCTGTGAGAGCAATTGTAGTTAAAAATTGCCGAAAAAATTATAGAATTATACTAACTGAAAGGGCTTGGATTCCCTCCCCTTCAACCCATTCAGCCACGCTCAGGGCAGGCTTTGCTCAGGACAAGTTCCGCAGGAATGACAAACTCAGGCAATCAGCAATCATTAACTAAATTTGGTATTAGTCCCATAGGGCATTGATGCGCCTGACGGTTTCATCCACCAACACCTGGCCGCCTTGGGGCCCAACGACAAACTTCTCGGCGCTATATCCTCCTCCTCGAATCGCTTTTTCTGTCGGTAAGTAGCCGCTGTGTTGACATGACAGTTGGACCAGGAAAGTCAATGTAGCACGACTGCGTGCTTCGATGCGGATACCATAATCAAGATACAACTCGAATGGGTTCGTCGCCAGTGCAACATCTCCCAATCGAATAACGTGGAACTCGACCGGCCGCACAGAGTCTGTTTCGTAGAAAGGTAAAGAGGAGGGCTCGTGGAGAGGAAGGTCAATTCTTGCCACCACATGCTTGAAATCTATATTTGTTTGAATCTCCCTCTCGGCACAGGCAAGTCCATCCTCAACTGCGTTGGCAATCCGACGTGCGATTTCCTGCCGCCACGACAGCCCCCTCCTTTCCCGCATCGTGTCTTCCGCTCGCTTGCGGAACATCCGATGAGGTGAAATATCACCTGCAGCGGAACATTGAGCAAGGATGTGTAGATTATTGGTGAAGCGATTCCGTATCTCCTTTCTTGTGTCGTGCCAAAAATCTGCGGAGATGACGCTCAGTCCTTCCGTCTCCTGAGAAGGGCAGGCCAAGTTTATCACGATGCCGGTAAGTTTTCGATCCGCACCCCAAAAAAAGAGCATCTCCACACCATGATCCTCGTAACCCTCGATATGAGAAAAGCTGTCCCGCTGGGTCGGGCCATACATGACAGACGACCCATCAAAATAGTGGGCTCGTCGATTCAGACCAACCACAGCATGCCCCAAGGCCCAGCTCATTCCGCTCGGCTGCCGGGCCCGCCAGGCCTCCACCACAGCCTCTGCAATGCGCTCCAGAAAGAATGATGCATACTCCGAGGCCTTCATGACCCCTTCATCCTGGCTGACATCATACAAATCTTTGAAGGCCCCATCAATGAAACCAGGTGCGGTATGCGTATGAGTTGCATTCATAAACAGCTTGTCCACATCGAAATCAGGCAATTTAGGTTCTATCAGCTTTCTTAGCCTCTCCTGGATTGACTTTCCGATAAAAAGTACATCACAGGAAATCATTATGGCTTGCTCTCTCGTGCCGTTAGGTCCCCGGGTTTCCAGGGCTAAAACAGTTGCTGTGAGGGGATCGAGCACTGACTTTGAGATCCGCTTTCTCAACTGCCCCACGAGAGCAACGGCCCGTTGCGGTGTAATATCTGCACTTGCCCATCCCACGTAAAGGGGTCTTTCGGCTGCCTTTTTCTGCGGAGCAGCAGCTAATTGTTGAGCTGCTTCAGCCATCGACTCGCTCTCTACGTTTCTGCAGGCAAGGACAGAGAGAGTCCCAAAAAACAGAAGAGCCCGAACAGCCCTTTTGATAGTCATGGCGTTTTCCTTTCCAAATTGCGAAGGGGAAGTTTACCCTACGCCGAGCATCATTTTTCGCCCTTCCACTGCATAACACTGAAACACTGGGCGTCTCCAGCCCGCAAGTGTTTCGCAGGGTCTATACTTGTACTCATGGTTTTTTCCACTTTCCTCAATCCGCTGCCTATCTTCTCCTGCTGCAGGCACCGAATCTTATGCCGGCCATGCTTGCTCCCAACAGTCCTAACTCGCTGGACATAGTATCACAACAAATCATCAAGGACAACTAATAAGGCTGAAGTAGTCCACTATACTTTACCCATGCAGTCGTTTCCGGTCTGTAGAGACCGTCTCTGCATCGATGCTTTGGCCTGGTCTTTGCCAACTCTAAACACCCGCCATTCTGTGCCTTGCATCTGCTCGACCATTTCTCGTCCTTGCTGTGAATGCATAGAGTCGTAAGCGATTGACTTCATAAAAGGCAAGTGATACCATAAAACCAATAGCTCGAATTTGTTTTTAGAGTTGGGCAAGCGATTTGCCGAATTGATGATTAAACTCGAACAGGGAGACCAAAAATGAGAGAGAATACCACTCGACGTGTATTTTTAAGGACCGTGTTTGGGGGCCTCACCACTGCGTTATTGCGACCATGTCCATTCCTACGGGCCGCATCTATGCAAAAGAGCCCGCTCAACTTTGTATTTTTCCTGATAGATGACTTTGGATGGATGGACTTCGGTGCCAACAATCCCCATTGCTTTTATGAGACGCCCAACATCGACTGCCTGGCACGTTCGGGCACAAACTTTACTGATGGCTACGCCGCCAATCCGGTGTGCAGTCCGACACGTTATAGCATTATGACGGGCAAGTATCCCTCCCGCGTTGATGCGACCAACTGGTTCAGCGGCAAACGCTCCGGCCGGTTCAATCCCGCCCCGCTCAATGACAAAATGCCACTTCAAGAACATACCTTAGCCGAGGCCCTGAAGGAGCATGGCTACAAAACGGTGTTCATCGGCAAGTGGCATCTGGGCAGCGAGGAGAAATATTGGCCCGAAAACCAGGGGTTTGATGTCAACGTTGGCGGCTGGGCGGTCGGTTCACCCCGCGGAGGCTATTTTGCCCCCTTCGATAATCCGCGACTCGGCGACTACCCAGAGGGCTCACACCTTCCCAAGGTCTTGACCGATGAGTCGTTGAAACTCCTGGATAGATACAGAGACGAGCCGTTCCTGCTCTATCTGGCCTTCTACTCTGTCCACACTCCACTTCAAGGCCGCGACGACCTAATAGCAAAATACAAGGCCAAGCGGGAAAGACTGCTGGATGCCAACGAGATGGAATTTGGGCCGGAGGAACAGGTCTGGCCGGTGGATAACGAACGCCAGGTGCGCATTCGTCAGTGTCATGCCGTTTATGGGGCCATGGTGGAGGCAATGGATGAACAGATCGGCCGGGTACTGGACAAGCTCGATGAGCTGGGAATCGCCGACCATACGGCCGTCGTTCTCATGTCTGACAATGGTGGATTGTCAACCAGTGAAGGCTCGCCTACATCTAATCTTCCTTTGCGTGGAGGCAAGGGCTGGTTGTACGAAGGCGGTATCCGCGAGCCCTTCCTTATCCGCTGGCCCGGTGTGACAAAACCCGGCTCCCAGTGCGACGTTCCGGTGGTCAGTACCGACTTCTACCCGACCATTCTTGATATGGCCGGTTTGCCCTTGAAGAAAGTCCAACATTTGGACGGCGTGTCGTTGGTACCGCTGCTAAAGGGGCGTACGAGGATTGAGAGGGATGCCATCTATTGGCATTACCCGCATTACTCCAACCAGGGCGGCTTCCCGGGAGGCGCGATTCGGATGGACGACTGGAAGCTCATCGAACGTTTCGAAGATGGCCGGGTGCATCTGTACAATCTCAAGCTGGACATCGGAGAACGTAAGGACCTGGCATCCGAGTACCCACAACGCGTCGAGCAGATGCGCAGCAAGCTGCACGCCTGGTATAAGGAGGTCGATGCGAAGTTTCTGCAACCAAAGGATAATGGTCGACAACCCTGGCGCCCGGAATAGGTCAGCACAGTTGTCTGGTTCAACTTTGCATTCCGCCATTTAAGTACCTCCGGCAGAACCATTCTATTGGGGGTTCGCCCAGAAAAAAGCGAACCGACATACACAAGTAAAAAGAGCCGGACGCGCTTGACTTAACAAAGGGCAAATGGTACTGTGTAACTGTTGATATGATTCATTCTTCGATAACAAAAGGAGTAAAGACCGATGCAAAGACAATTAAATCGTCGTGATTTCCTGCGCAACGTGGCTTGGAGCGGCGCAGGCCTCATCATCCTACAGAGCAGCCGGTTGGTACGCGGCACCCAGGCCAACGAGAAACTGAACATTGCCGGGATAGGTATCGGTGGTCGCGGCGCTGAGGACGTAAACGGTGCAGCGAGCGAGAACATCGTTGCCTTGTGCGATGTCGACGAGAAGCGTGCGGCACAGACCTTCGAGCTGTACCCCGAGGCCAAACGATACAAAGACTTCCGCAAGATGCTTGACGAGATGCACCACAAGATCGACGCGGTGGTCATTGGCACGCCCGACCATACCCACGCCCCGGCAGGGGTGATGGCCATGAAACTCGGCAAGCACTGCTATTGTGAGAAGCCACTGACCCACAGCGTGTACGAAGCTCGGGTGATGGCACAAGTAGCGCGCGAGAAAAAGCTCGTTACACAAATGGGCACGCAGATTCACGCCGGCACCAACTACCGTCGCGTCGTGGAGCTTGTACAGAGCGGTGCCATCGGTACAGTGCGTGAGGTCCATGTATGGCTGGGCGCGAACTTCGCTGGTCCGCCCAAGCCGGCAGACATGTCGCAGCCCGATGCCCCATCCGGCCGTCCCCCGGTGCCGGAGACGCTCAATTGGGACCTGTGGCTGGGTCCCGCATCCTACCGGCCTTATAACTCAGCTTACGCCCCGTTCGGATGGCGCTACTGGTGGAATTTCGCAAACGGCCAACTCGGTGACTTTTTCTGTCACTACTGCGATTTGGCATTCTGGGCGTTGAAATTACGGCATCCGCTCACCGTGGAAGCCGAAGGGCCGGTCCACCCTGAGAGTGCCGCCCTCTGGACAATCGCCCGGCAGGAATACCCCGCCCGTGGCAAACTGCCTCCGGTCACATTGACATGGTACAATGGCGGCGGCTATCCGGCGTTCGTGAAAGAAAACAATGTCCCTCAGTGGTCAAGCGCAGTACTTTTCCTCGGATCTGAAGGGATGCTGATTGCCGACTACAACCAACACCAACTCTTGCCTGAAGAGAAGTTCGCTGACTTCAAGCGACCCGACCCATTCATCCCGGATTCCATCGGCCACCATCGCGAATGGATCGAGGCCTGCAAGACGGGCGGGCCTACTACGTGCAATTTCGACTACTCAGGCGCACTGACCGAAGCAGCCTTGCTCTGCAATGTCGCGCTGCGTACCGGGAAGAAACTCACCTGGGACGCCAGGAACCTCAAGGCCATCGGCTGTCCGGAAGCTGACGTGTTCATCCGGCGTGAATACCGGGAAGGATGGACCCTATAGAATGCTATTCCGAGACGGCCTTTATCCGCAAACAAAAATAGAGCCGCAGACGTAGTGTAAGGAATTCAGCCCCTGCCCGCACCTGTGCTGCCCGCACCTGTGCTGCCCGCACAGAAAACGCGGGTACAGGTGTATCGAATTGGCAAACAGCGCTTTCCACTCTTTTGTCCAGCAGGGGCTATTTTAATATTCCGCAGGTACGGTTGCCATGCTCGCATCAACACACCTTAATCGACTCTACCACAGCCCCCCCGCCGCTTGCGTCAAGGCAAGCTCGTCACGGTAACCATCAGCCTCCTGTCGGCCCTGTCCTCTAACCTTGAGGTAGGTCGTACTGCGGGATATTTAGCGTCTCGCCGTCCTTGAGCGCCGACTGGTGGGCGACAATGCCCGGCACAGTCATCGCAATTGCCTCATAGATGTTCACCATCGGTTCTCGAGCTTCGAGAATCGACGTGATGAACTCATTGGCCAGAAGTCCGTGGGAGCCACCGTGTCCGCCGGCGGGCACGCCGGGCGGAAGTGGCGGACGGGCTGTGTCGGGAAGCTCCTTCGTCACACCATGATATTCGGTGCCGTCCATCCAACCTCGCTCGCCAAACACGCGGCCCCTTTCAACAATGAGATTGTGGATACCCTTACACATAAGCATTCGAGACGAGCCACCTTCGCTGGTCTTGAATAGAGCGACCTCGTCCGTGAACGGGTTGTTGTACTTGTTGGCCCCCGGCTGATAGGCCGGGAATCCTGCGTTGAAGCCGACACACGATACTGAGGTGAATCGCTTGCCCGTCACGCCCACATAGTAGGCCGTGGAGTGTGTGGGGTACCATAGAGGCGGCATGCCAATCCGCCAGCCCTTGAATGATGCAATCGGCTTTGCATGATAGTGATAATACTCTCCCTCTGAGTAGACGAGCCGACCGAATCCCCCGGCCTGGTAGATCTGCCGCATGCCGTAGCAGTCGGCCCGAAAGCAGCTCGTCTCGGCCATCATATACTTCAAGCCGGTCCTCTGTACTGTCTCCAGGAGCTGTTCGGCCTGTTCGATTGAACCAAATACCGCCGGCACGGCAGACATCACATGCTTATCGTGCTTGAGCACCTCCATGCAGTGCCGCGCGTGGTTCGGCGCGTCAGTCGCGACGAACACCGCCTCTATCCTGGTGTCTTTCACCAACACCTCTAACGACTCGTATGACTGGTCACACCGGCACGCCTTCATCAGTGCTCTGCGGCGATCGGGAACCAAATCGCTGACCGCGACGACCTCGACATTCGGGTGGTCCTGGAAGCCAAAGGCCGCACCAAAACGGCATACGCCGTAGCCAACGATTCCGACGCGAACCTTTCGTTCGGAGACGGGCTTCCACGTCCTCCGTTGCTGCTGCTCTTGGGCGCCCCCCACCCGCACAGGGAGACCGCCGGCCGCGACTGCCCCCAATGAGACCTTACCCAGCCCATTCAGGAAATCTCGCCGATTTAATTGCCGATGCATTGGTCTTTACTCCTTTTCTTATCGAAGAATGAATCATATTAACAATTAGACGGTAACATTTGTCCTTTGTTAAGTCAAGCGTGCCCGGCTCGGGTGGGCCAGATTTTCTGGCAAGTGATTTTAAGTTAATTTTGGCCTTTGAAAAAATTGGGTTTGAATTGGGTTTGTTTTTTTGGGCCGGAAGGTGGTTCATTTTCATAATCCTCTATAATATATAAGTTTACGTTCATTTTTGGCATTTCGGAGATTGGGTTTGTTTATTCGGACTAAGAAATCATCGTTTTTTCTGTAATCCTTTGTTAAAGTTAAGTTTACGTTCATTTTGGCTTTTTGGAAATTGGGTTTGTTTGGGTTTGAATTGGCTTTGTTTTTTCCACTTAGCCAAGTGTCCAATATTTCATATTTACTTTTCATATAAGAGTTTACGTTAATTTGAGCGTCCTTGACATTGGGTTTGTTTTGCATAAAAGGTAGCTGATTTGTAGAGGTTCCTCTACAGATGTAGAGGGGCGAGGGAGGATCCCCGGCAGAAAAGCAAGTGAGCATACACCGGGGACAAGCTCTTGGGGAGAAGCTGGATAAAATTTGGGGTTCGGTGACCATGAGGGGAACCTCCTGATTTACTATTTACTATTGACGAATCACGAATATGGGCTGGCTGGCTCTAAGTCCTTGTGGCTTAGCCACTTACGACATGCAAACTGAAATGTCATCTTCGCCTACTGGCGGTTTATGTTAGCCTGCTGGCTAACAAGAGGGTATTTTAACGTATTTTCAAATATAGTCAACAAAAAAATGAACAAAAATGCACTTTTTTTGGGCCGCCTGAGTTATTCGATTTGATCCGTGTTTAGAGCGGTTTTTCGTGGTGAGATATAGAGGGATTAGGTGTGATGTTTGATTCTTTTGATAGGCTTGAACATATTGAACTCCTTCGCTATAATTACTACAGTGAACCACCAAAGAGATGAATCCATGAGACTTAGGTGTGAAGGATGAATAAAAGAAAGCGACTCTTCGTCATTATTGTTTGCTGCTTCGGGAGCTTAACACTTTTCTTCAGGTTGTTTTGTGGTATCTTTGTGATTCAGCCGATAGGAGCAATTCCCGACGGTGTGACCATAGTCTATTGGCGAAGTGGATTAAATATTCCCTTCGTTGCCTCCGCTGACGGATTGCTTGACGATTCGGGCATCGGCGTATCTCTTCTCGGCAGAGGTCTAATCCTTGCTAAACTGGCAGAGCCAATAATGGAAAGAGAAATTTTCAGATTTAGTTATTCGGAAACGCTTTACCTGTGGTCAACTGGAGGAAAAAAATACGAAAAATAGAATTCTTACTAATGGAATATATTTTTCTCATTGTATTGGTACTGATAATAACTTTGCTTATTAGAAGTCGTGGAAAAGCGAAACAAGCCCCAAACTACCTGAACCCAAAATCATTAAGTCAAACCTGCCCCGGCTTAGTTCATCAATTTAAGCCGTGTTTAGAGCGGTTTTTCGTGGTGGGATATAGGAGGATTAGATGTGGTGTTTGAGAATTTGTGGCTATTTGGAGTTTGAGATGGTAGCAGAGTGAAGGGAGTGTTTTTGATAGTTCGTGTGAGAAAGAAAGGACAAGGGGCAATATTACTATCAATCTTATTTCCATGACCCATAGTAAAAGCCATCATTTTTTCATTTTCCACCTTTTCAATAATTTTCTTAATTTTGAGGTATTTTTGTGAGATTCCATATCAACGTTTCGGCTACCAACGCTATACAAAAAAGGATTAGCAACCCTAACCAAAATTCCATTTATCACACTTTCAATGAAAGTTACGGTGTTTCTCTCTATCGCCAAATATTTACGCTGATTACTTTAGCTTCAATTGTTTCAGCACTTCTATCTTCTGTTATTGGAAAATCAATTCCACAAGTTTCACCTGGGAAAATATTACTAATGCTGTTTGGCCAAAACCGAGAAGAATCAACCAAAATACCATTCTTGTCGCGTGCAATGACTTCTATTTCTACCCCAGCAGCTATATCCCCTTCGTTCTTAATCTCTCCAATTGCTACAAGTCCTGTGTATTCTCTCCAAACTCCCTTGAGACTCAAAATTTTAAAATCACTGCGTGAAGGTTCACTGCGTGAAGGTCTATTTAGTCCTTCATCATCGAATAGTGAGGTAGTAGTATTTGAACTGGATGAACTTGACCTTCCAGAGTCGGAATCATAAAAAGAACCAAAAGCTATCAAGATGATAAAAAGGATAAGCATTACAAGGCAGGACACAGCACATCCTGAGCTTGACTTCTTTTCGCTACGTTTCTTTAGACTGTAGCCACATTTCGGACAAGCCTCTGCTTGAGAACTTATCTCATTCTTACACTCTGGACAGCTTATCAAAGTCATTATAATTTCCTTTCCTATTTAGAATTGGCCAATCAATTCCTCCAAATGGAGGTATGCACCTTAGCACTCTAAACAAGGATAAGAAGAATCCTTTGATAGGGCCATATTCATTAATCACCATAATAGCATATTGTGAACAGCTTGGTGTATAACGACAACAATTCCGAATCCAAGAGGGTGCCATCGACTGATAAAGGCGAATCAAACCAATCATAGAATGTGATACAAGGTATTTTATATTAGTCATGCAAATTCTTTCCTTGGAAAAATATTTATACGACTATATTGTATCTACCGCCAGTTCCAGTATTTTGATTATCGTGAATTATGGTTTCTTTTGCAATGAAAACCTTTATTTCTTGGGCTTTGATTGTTGCATTTATTGGTAGGCCAATGGTATGATATAGGAGCGATTTTTTTCGGGAGTTGTAAACTGAAATGACTACTGACAAAAGCGATGAGTTCGAATTACAAATAGACTATGAAAACAGGCAGGCTTCTGCAGAAAGGCTTCGATCTGCTCTTGTGGAACAAATCAAGGAGCTTATGGCTAAGAATCTTATCACATTGGCAGTTCCTATTGAAAGCCGTGTGAAAAGCTGGTCTTCTATAAGTGGAAAGATAGAAAGAATTAACCTGAAGTTGAAGGACATCCTTGAATTGAATGATTTGGTGGGGATTAGGTTGATTTTTCTGTTTAAGCGTGACCTCGAAAAATGTAGAGAACTAATTGAAGAAAACCTTGAAATAATTGAACAAGAAGATACTGCCTCACGTCTTGGGGAATCTCAGTTTGGTTATCAATCCTATCACTATGTTATCATGTTACCAGAGAAATGGCTATCTACTCCCACCCTTAGCGACTTTGCCGAATACAAAGCTGAAATACAAGTCAAAACCATAGCTCAACATATATGGGCTGCTGCTTCTCATAATTTACAATATAAGCAAGAAGATAATGTACCCAAGACCGTAAGGCGTTCAATCTATCGTGTATCGGCGTTTCTCGAAACGGTTGATTTAGAGTTTGAAAGAGTACTTAGTGAACGCGATGCGTATGTTGAAGAAACAAAACCAGACGTTCAAGATGAACCGTTAAATGTAGATTTACTAAGAAAGATTATGACTGATTACGTACCCATAACAAGACCTGATTTTACCGAAGAATACTCTGATTTGCTGGAAGAACTTTCAAACTGTAAGATTAAAAAAACCTCTGAATTATTGAATTTCATTAATGAAAATCTCGAAGCAGTTAAAGAAGAATTGCCAAAAGAATCCGATTATTACAAAGACGGTATATTTTCACATACTGCCTTAATCCGAATGATGATAATGAGGAAATTCAACATTGTTAAATTTGAACAGGATTAACCCGTTTTGATTCTATTGAACGTTCACAACGCTAACTTACATCAGTATGTTGATAAATATTTGTAAAAAAGTATAGTATCATATAACCTTTTACCCTTCCCCGCTTTTTAGTAAAAACCCTGAAATGCTAATCTGGATACCGCACTAATTAGACCCCCGGCCCCCTGCAGAAAAGCAAGTGAGCTTACATTCCCATGCTGCGAGTCAAGGGGGGGCTCTCGGGGATAAACTCTGGGTAAACTCCCTGCGCTCAGGGTAAACTCAGAAGCGTATAGCGTATATATGGTTCGGGTTAGGGCGGTTCGCGAACCGCCCCTACGTTCGGGATTGCTCGCAATCCACCTTAACACCTGCATATAGTAACCTCTGGCGTGCCGCAGGATAGGGAGTGACTATCTCCTCCTCCAGATTGCTCAGCAAGGCTGGGTGTATCGCCGAAAGCCGTTCAAACAGACTCTTCCGTTCCTCTTTTGTCATAAACCGTGGGTCGGCGCTCATAGCCGCAACGTGACAACTTGCCCCGGCGCTCAGCAAATTCTTTATACCTTGTAATGGTAATTCAAAAAACTCAGGCTTAGCCCCCGTCTTTCTCGTAAAGGCCTCGGGCGTTCCAGCTTTGAGAGCAACACGGGTGTGGACCTTTTTGAAAGCAGCAATTTGACGCGCATAGTCCTGGTCCGCGCCGAGCAGGATGCCGTTGGTTTCGAGGATAAAGAGCCGGAACGTTGACTTTTCCACAAGCTCCAGCAATTTAAGAAGATGTGACTTGCCCAGCGTGGGCTCTGCTCCAGAGATGCGGAGCTGCTTTACCCTCTTCCTGCGTGCTCTGCGACTAAGCTCATCGAAAACCTCATCCGGGGACTTGAAGCTCCCGTACTTTTCAGGGAAGTCTCTGCTCCAATGTACCCAGCAGAAGATGCAGCGCAGGCAACATCCGCAAGCATATCCTGTCGCGATGCCGCCGTACATACGTGGACAGGAGAACTTTGTGTACTTGCGGCGGTCGCCGTTGCAGACAATCTCTTCAGTTTGTTTTGCTAATTCAAGCGGATCGAAAGGCGTAAACCCAGGCTCCAGGTATCGCGGGTAGTCCTCAAGAGATTTGTTCGCGCTATCGGCCATGTCAATGCACACACAATACGTATCAACCAAAGTCAGTCTATCACAACAACCTCCCCATCGTCAACAAAACTTACACACAATATATTAACACCAAGGCCAAAACCTTGAGAACATAACAGTTTAGCGCCTGATGAGTATTTGCTCACTACAACAAAGATTTCTTGTGGTACTCAGAGCGGTAAGATAGTACAATCGGCACCGCGTTTTAACTGTATGTGAAACCTGCGATGACAAGCAGGTCAGATTTTTTTATAGCAACTGCCACTCGAATAGAGAACAAGCAAGAGTAATGGAGTCTGCTCACATTATATCGGGACAGGTCCTTGAATGGCGGCCGAGTGCTGTATTTAGGGTTTTAGGAGAGTAACATGGATTCAGACATACATGAAGCACAAGCGATTGGGCGTAGGGAGTTTCTCTTGGGGCTTTCGGCGGCTGCAACCGGCTCGGCGCTGGCTATTGGCAACACGTGCCGGGCAGAACATACTCCATCTGCGGAGGCCACCTCGCCCGCGCCGCTGCTGCCCACAATACGTCTGGGTGACCACCGCGTTACCCGGCTGATCGCCGGCTCGAATCCCATCAACGGATACTCATATATGGGCCCCGTGATGGACCGGCACATGCAAGAGTATTTCACACCCGAGCGAATAGTCGAATTCCTTTGGACGTGCGAACGTGAGGGCATCAATACCCACCAGTTCAGTCGCCCGGAACAAATGGCCGGTGTCCTGCAAACACTCCGGCAGCGCGGATCGAAGATGAAGTTCATCTGCCTTCACTCCGGCGCATCGGGGCGCACTTCGATTGAGAAGGTGGTTCAGGACACTCAGCCAATCGCCATTGTCCATCACGGAGGGGTCACCGACAGGCTGTTCCGGGAGGGTAAGAGCCGGGAGGTCCACGATTTTGTGAAACGTGTCCAAGACGCCGGTGTGCTGGCGGGCGTTTCGGCACACAATCCCGATTGCATCAAGCAAATCGCCGACGAAGGCTGGCAGGTCGATCTATTCATGACGTGCTTTTATTACCTAACCAGGACTCCGGAGGAGCTGGAAAAAACGCCGGTGGTCACTGTCCAGGTCGGCTACCCGTTCTTCGCCTCGGACCCCCTCGCCATGACGAAAGTGGTTCGGCAACTCGACCAGCCTTGTCTGGGCTTCAAGATCCTGGCGGCCGGCAGGATGTGCGACCACGACTACAAAGTCGAGGCGGCGTTCAAATTCGCCTTCGAGCATCTCAAGCCGATCGATGGCGTGATTGTCGGCATGTACCCTCGGTATCACGACCAAATCCGACAGAACGCCGGTTATACGCGACAGTTTGCGACGCTGCGAGACACTTAGCGTAGGATGAAGAGGAAAATTCCCGGCTAATTTAAATCAATCTCGACGAGTCGGTCCATTGAAGGGGGCGATGGCAAACCGAAACAAAGGGGACAACTTGACTTAGTAAATTAGGAAACTATGGTTAGGCTATTGCTCTGCGTCAAATTGTTGATGGGCACTCCACAGGATGCCTTTACGGCAAAAGCTACTTCAGGAAGCTCATCCCAGCGGGTCGTATATCGGCAGGAACGTCTTTTGAATTTAACCTTCCACGGTTGGGCTAAACCTTCCGCTGCCCACTGCAAGGGGCTGTTTAACCTGGTATTTATGGAATCTATCACCCGCATCAGCCGCTGAGACTTTAATCTGTCAACGTTATCAAACAGGGCCTTTTGAGCCTGGTTTTCAGGCACAAGAGCGTTGAATATAATCCCACATTTCTTGAATGCACAGCCCTTACGATATAACCTGTCAATACATCGGCAGGCGTTGCGAATCAGCTCTATCGTATCGCTGGTAGCAGCAGCAAACTCAACCGTATGAGAATTAAAATATCTATTCTCGATAAAACGGCTGGTTGTAACATAAACCGTCATTACACCGGCAGCCAACCCCTGTCCCCTTAACTTCTGGCCCGCCCTTGATGCGTAACTTGCAATGGCTTCTTTTAACTCTTCAGCGGATTCTACCGGCTTTCCAAACATACGTGAGACCGCGATCGATTTTTTTACAGGCGGATTTTGCTCTAACGGATAACAGCTAATACCACGTAACTCATAAACAGTCCTTACCCCTACCACTCCGAATTTTTGTCTAATCCAGCCAATATCCGCATCCCTAAAGGCAAGAGCGGTTTTGATACCTGCGCCTTTTAATTTCAGGGCGGATTTTATACCTACCGTCCACACTTTTTCCACCGGAGTCTCAGTCAGAACCCTGTCCAGATAAGGAGAATCGGTCAGGTCCAATACTCCGTTTGCTTTAGCAGATTTTTTAGCGACCCTGTTAGCTATCTTTGCCAGAGTTTTCGTTCGGGCTATACCCACAGTTACCGGCATGCCTGTCCACTGTTTGACAGTTCTCCATATCTTTCGGCCATAATCCGTCAAAGAGCAGTTAAAACCGGCAAGGTTCAGAAATGCTTCGTCAATTGAATATACCTCCATATCAGGCGTAAAGGCCGATAGAGTTTCCATAACACGACCGGACATATCGGCATAAAGGGCGTAGTTTGACGAAAAGACCTCAACACCATTTTTTCTTATAATCTCCTCAATTTCAAATGCCGGAACCCCCATACCTATACCCAATGCCTTCGCTTCATTTGAGCGGGCCACAACACAACCGTCGTTGTTCGATAATACAACTACCGGCCTGCCTTGGAGCCTCGGGTTAAATACCCGCTCACAGGAGGCATAGAAGTTATTACAATCAACTAAGCCAAATATCTCTTTGGAACCCCGCAAGGCGGGAACCCTTTCATAATGCGTGTATCACATTGGTAACTACTCCCCAGACCTGAAAGTCGGTATCTTCGGTGATTTGCTGAACAGAGTAGTTTTCGTTTTCCGGCTCTAAAGTTATTTTCTTTTTCCCTATTCTTATTCTTTTGACGGTCAGCTCACCATCTATGACCGCAATCACCACGCTTTTGTCTCTCGGTTCAAGACTGCGGTCAACCACCAGAAGGTCGCCCGAATAAATCCCGGCCCCCATCATAGAATAGCCGGTAACCCTTACAAAAAATGTTGCCGCCGGATTTTTAATCAAATACCTGTTTAAGTCGAGCTTGTCTTCCTCATAGTCAGCAGCCGGTGATGGAAATCCCGCCGACACCACCGCCTCAAACAAAGATTGCCGATACTTTGTCGACAAATCCGGCATATAGATTACTTCGGCTTTGGTCTTCATATCCTGATTACACTGGTCATATTAAAAAAGCTGCTTATTTGAAGCAATCCTTGTCAGGTTCGGATAAGCTCTCAAAAGTCCTTCGGGAACGGGTTGTTTTTGGCCGGTGATTAAGGCCTTTAGCTCAAGGGCGTTGGCAAGCTCAGCACCTCGATAATGATTGTTAGCAATAACAGTGAGTGTTTTAAGTGCTTTGGCTAATTCACCGACCCTCTGTTTTATTTGAGTAAGCTCATCTTCATTGTAATAGTAGTCATAAGTCTCATCTCTGCCGGCCTTGCTAAACCATTTTTCCGCATTCCTGCCGTGCATCCTGAAATAACCATTTCTGCCTACGGTGCATTGCTGCATGTCAAACGAGTTCCAGGTAGTTGGATAATCAAGGTTGCAGACTGTAACTCCAAGCTGCTCCAGGAAATCCAGGGCATCCGGCATTTGCCATGATTTGTGCCTTACCTCTACCGCCAAACTAAAGGCCTTAGAAAAACTTTTTATTATTTCAGTTAAATGGTGTCGATTCCGGTTAGTATCATCAAAGTCATATCTGAATTGAATCAGCAGATGCCTAAGCTTGCCCGCTTCGAGGAAAGGTTCAAAGCCTTTATGAAAATGCCTTATGATTTCCGCATCGATCTTGCCTTCGTGGGTGAAGCTTCGGTGCAGCTTGGCGGTGAAGAAAAAATCCGGGCGTTTTGAAGTTTTCTGGAGCCATGATTTTGTGGTTTTTTCAAACGGCGGCCGGTAAAAAGTGCTGTTAATCTCCAAACAGTCCACAAACCTGCTTACATATTCAAGCTGGTCAATCTTTGAGCTTGTATACACAATTCCCTTCCAATCCGGATAAGACCAGCCCGCTATGCCTATGTAAATCTGACCAGACATTATTGCTCCTATTCACCCCGCCCATCCTATGGGCGGGGTTCACAGCATTCTGAAACAACCTGTTACCTTACCAATTATACGAACGTTTTTATCGCCCCGTCTTATATATTTAGTTTTATATCCTGCTGCTTTGTTGGCCGGCTCAAGTGCTATTCGGCCCCGCTGGAAATATATTCTTTTAACGGTAGCTTCATCATCCAGCAATACCACACCGATTTGGCCATTTTCGATTTTTTGGCGGGGCTGTATCACCACGTAGTCACCATCCATAATACCTTCATCAGCCATACTATCACCGACGACCTTTAGAATAAATCTATTCTTAGACCGGCCGAACAAATCTTTCAGGTCTATGTATCCTTCGATATTTTCCTGGGCTAATATCGGCTCGCCCGCAGCCACTCTGCCCACAACAGGAACGCCGTCAGTTTGCCTTTTCTTTTCGAGATATTCCCTGGATAGTCTGAGTCCTCGATGGCCGCCTAAATCCACCAAATATCCCTTTTTCTTGAGATAGTTGATAAGCTGATAAGCTGCATTTTGAGCAAGGCCAAGGTGCTCCGCCACTTCCCTCTGACTCGGCGGCCTATTATCCTGCAGCCGTTTCTCAACAAACTCGAACACTTTTTGCTGTTTTTCTGTAAGGGGTTCCATAATCGCCCTTTCAAACAATCTTATTACAATATATGGTCATTTGACCATACAATCAAGGGGAAATTATAAATATTTTGGGATGTTCCTGGGCATCCCCCGCCAGCAACAAGCGGGGGCAGGCCCATGCCAAGGTCATTTTCTCCCTTGACAAAATAGCTGCCGTATTATAGTTGAACCGTATAAAATGCAGCGCCGATGAGCCGCATCGTTAGACCTTTCAAGAGGAGATATTAATGACAAAGATTGATTTCAAAAAGGAACTTAACCCCCGCCGGCAACAAGCGGGGGCATCTGCGAAGAAAGTAGAGATTGTGGACGTTCCACAAATGGAACGTCGTGAGTTTTTGAAAGCGGCCGGTGCGGGCGTCTGTCTTGCCGTGGCGGGATGCATCTCGACTTCGGGCACCGGATTTTCCAGAAAACCCAATATTGTCCTCTGCATGGCCGACGACCAGGGCTGGGGCGATATGGCCTACAACGGTCATCCGGTCATCAAGACTCCAAACTTCGACGCCATGGCCGCCTCTGCCTTGCGTTTCGACCGCTTCTACGCCGCCGCGCCGGTCTGCTCACCTACGCGTGGGAGTGTTATGACGGGCCGTCATCCAAACCGTTTCGGATGCTTCCAATGGGGCCACACGCTTCGCCCGCAGGAAATCACTATCGCCGAAGCCCTCAAGATGGCAGGATATGTCACCGGGCACTTCGGCAAGTGGCATCTTGGCTCGGTGCGTAAGGGCAGCCCCGTCAATCCCGGCGCGAGCGGGTTCGATGAATGGTTCTCGGCTCCGAACTTTTTCGACAATGACCCTATTCTCAGCCGGGAAGGCGTGGCCGTTCAGACCAAAGGCGAAAGCTCAATGGTTACGGTGAACGCCGCCCTGGAATTTATCGGCAAGCATTTTGGGGGGCTGCGACCATTTTTAGCGGTGGTCTGGTTCGGCTCTCCACATGGGCCGCACCAGGCGATCGAAGAGGACCGTGCTGTCTATGCCGACCAGGATAAGAAGCTACAACACTTCTACGGCGAGATAACCGGTATGGATCGCGCCTTTGGCAAGCTTCGCAAGGGGCTGAGAACTCTCGGTATTCACAAGAACACGATTCTCTGGTATTGCAGTGACAACGGAGGGCTTCCAAAAGTAGGAACGACAGGCGGGCGTGGAAACAAGGGCAATATCTACGAAGGCGGCCTTCGTGTCCCTGCTATTCTTGAATGGCCTGCGCGAATTCCGAAACCATGGAACACGAATGTACCCTGCAATACCTCGGACATTTACCCTACGCTTCTTGAGATTGCAGGTGTACGGCTGGAGAAGCAACCGCCGCTGGACGGAATCAGTCTGGTTCGACTGATAAACGGCAAGATGAACGCTCGGCCGAAACCGATGGGTTTCTGGAATCATCCTACCCGTGGAATCAAAACGCCGAGCCAGGAGTGGATGTCTGAGCTGCTCGAGGTTCAGAAGGCAGGTAAAGAAAGCAGCGAGACCTTTCGATTGCGCTTAGATGCAGGCGAAATCAGCAGGCTATATCCGGAAGACAGTTTTCCAGGGCACGCCGCATGGCTCGACTGGCCCTGGAAGCTTCATCGTATCCAGGACAAGAAGGCAAACGTTAAACTTCAGCTGTATAATCTTGCAGAAGACCCTGCAGAGCAAAAGGACCTTGTCACCCGGGATACTGACCGGGTGAACTCCATGAAATCCGAACTCGAATCCTGGCAGGCATCTGTCGTTCGCAGTCTTAACGGAAAGGATTATCATTGAATGGTAGGCGTGACGTCGGCAATTCGGCAGAACATATTCGAAATTCAGAAAGCAGACAATTGAGTTAGACTTTGGATAAAAGAATGAAAAGACGAGAATTCATCACAGCGACAGCCGCCGGTGCAATCGGACTAATGCTCGGAGGGTTAATATCAGCTGAGGATAGTCCAAGGGGAAAAAGGCCTAATATCCTTTTCATTATGACCGACCAACAGCACGCAGGCATGATGAGCTGCACGTCAAATAAATGGCTTAAAACGCCGGCGATGGACCGACTTGCCGCTTCGGGCATCAGGTTTGAAAGAGCCTATGCCTGCAACCCAGTTTGTGTACCGAGCCGGTTCAGTCTGCAGACAGGTCTTATGCCCAGCGCCATAGGCATGGGTCAGAACAATGACTCTAAACGGGCTGCCGTGACCGATGTTATGATAGAACAGTCGCTCGGCCGCCTTTTTAAGAAGGCCGGTTACGAAACAGTCTATGGGGGCAAGGTTCACCTGCCGCAGAAGATGAAAGGTGTGCAGAACCTTGGGTATCGAAATCTAACCAGAGACCGGCGCCAGGGATTGGCCGATGCCTGCGCGAAATTCATCAAGGGAAAGCACACAAGACCATTCTTCCTGTTCGCCTCATTCATCAATCCACACGATATTTGCTATATGGCTATTAATGATTTCAACCGCACACAGGGAAAAGCCCCGGTAGCCAACATGGATTCAAAAATTTGCGAGGCTGTGCTGGATCGTGCGCGAAAGACCGGTGACATCAGCGCTTTTGTGGAGGCGAACTGCCCTCCGCTGCCCGCAAATCATGGAGTGCCGGAAGGCGAGCCGGAGTGCATAGCACAAAAGTTTGTGAATGCAAGGTCTTTCCGGGCACATGCCCGCGAGAAGTGGACTCAGAATCAATGGCGTCTGCACCGCTGGGCGTATTGCCGATTGACCGAAATGGTTGACAAGGAAATAAGGACAGTGCTGAATGCACTACGAGAAGCGGGATTGGAAGACAACACCCTGATAGTCTTTACCAGCGACCACGGTGACATGGACTCTGCACACAAAATGGAGCACAAGTCGGTGCTTTATGAGGAATCCGCGCGCGTTCCATTCATAATGAGTTACAAGGGCGTGATTCCTCAGGGCATGGTTGATGATAAACATCTGGTTTCCAACGGTCTCGACCTTCTTCCCACCCTTTGCGATTACGCAGGCATAGAAACGCCTGAAGGACTGCACGGCAGGAGCCTGCGAGCTTTGGCGCAGGGAAAAGATAATAAAGAATGGCGTGATTTCGTTGTCTCAGAGAGTCAGAACGGAAGAATGCTGACGACAGGCCGCTTCAAGTACTGTATTTACGATTCAGGTAGACACCGCGAACAACTAATAGACCTGAAAAATGACCCAAGTGAAATGAAGAACCTCGCTGAGGTCGAGAGCTACAAAGATGTCCTGGATACACATCGTCAGCTTTTGCAAGGCTGGGTTGAAAGAACCGACGATAAGATTGCAGCCGAATATGTTAATGTCAATCATTAGGGCTCCGGGGTAACTTTATGAAAACACCATTAAAACATATAAAGACAGGTCTATTTCTACTCAGTATTCCGTTACTTCTCTGGATTCTTTTGCTGCTCTTTTACTTCAGGGTCGCCAACATCTTCGATGCCTATCTGATGAAATTCCCCGGGCCGCTTGTTATATGGGCAGCTATGAGCCTGTGTCCTATGGCGGCTATTTATCTGGGTGTGAAAATGACTCACAAAAAACAGAATCGCTCATCAGGCTGGGTATTTACAATAATGGGTACAATCCTTCTGGCGGGTTTTATCGTGCTCATCGGCATCCCCATGGTCATCAACGCACTGAAGCCGGAAACTCCAAAGAACCCAAGCACACCGAGACCTGTTGAGCCGCAGGTTGGATTGCCTGTATTCCCCGGCGCTGAAGGTTTTGGCACCCGAACCATCGCCGGACGGGGAGGTAAGGTGATAGAAGTAACTTCATTGGCGGACGATGGGCCGGGAACTCTGCGAGCGGCTATCAATAATCCTTCCCCTCGCATTATCGTCTTTCGTGTTTCAGGAATCATCGAGCTTAAGTCGGAGCTGCAAATTCCCTATCCGTTTGTGACCATCGCGGGCCAGACTGCTCCGGGGGGCGGAGTCTGCATTAAAGGTGCCGGCATTGCGATTATGACACACGATGTGCTTATCCAACATATTCGCGTGCGGCCGGGGAATAAAGGTCCGGTCGATGCCGATATAAACGATGCGATTAGTATCTTGGGCAAGTACGCAGGGCAGAACGACGATGCCTATAACATCGTGGTGGACCACGTCTCGGCGAGCTGGGGGGAAGATGAGACCGTCAGCACCTGGTACGGTGCGCACGATATTACTATTTCGTGGTGTATCATAAGCGAAGCGCTGAACAGAAGCCGTCACCGCAAACGCACGCATAGTGCCGGAGTGCTTATCGGGGACAGCTCCTACCACGTATCGATGCACCATAACCTTCTGGCGCACAATGATTTCCGTAATCCGCTAATCTCCCAGGGAGGCACCCACGACATTGTGAACAACGTCATCTATAACTGGGGAGTGCTGCCGGCCGAGATAAGTGACTACGACTCGAATACTTTCCTGAACTTCATCGGGAACTACTTCATTCCAGGGCCATCGACTCAGAGAGGCCCGTACGAAATCCTTTTCCCCGAAGCTAATCCCAGGATTTACGTGGAAGACAATATTGGCCCGCATCGTCCCGACCCGAACATGGATGACTGGGCGCTTGTCGGCTTCGGCTGGGGAGAGAAAGGCATCGCACCGGAAAAGTATCGCAGCTTCACCAAATTCACAACTGCCCCTGTTACTACGGACAGTGCCGCCGAGTCACTGGACAAAGTGCTGGCAGGAGCAGGGGCGACAACACCACAGCGCGATGCGATTGATAGTCGCGTAGTGAACGATGTGAAGAAGGAGAGCGGCTCAATTATCGATTCCCCGGACGACGTCGGTGGCTATCCCAAACTCGCAAGTGGGAGTCCGCCAATTGATTCTGATCATGATGGTATGCCGGACGATTGGGAATTGGAGATGGGGCTGGATCCAGGGGAAGCTTCTGATGGGAATGGCGACCTTGACGGAGATGGTTACACCAACATCGAAGAGTATCTACATTCATTATCGAGCCGAGTTTAAAGCGTTAGCTCAACGGCCTTCAGGTGCTGAGACCCTATTCAATCATCCTCACTATTATTCAGGAACCTCCTTCTTTTTTTCCTGCCCAGCCTTTTCCAGCGCTTGTTCAGCCTCTTTGTGTGCGGTGATGTCCCGAATGCTCTCGCGGTGTCCCAGCGAATTGCCTTTGTCGTCGTATATCGGCTGCCAGGACATCGCCGCCCAGATTATCTTACCATCCTTGCGCTCTATCCTGAACTGGACATCGTTGCCCGTACTGCCTTTCAGGGCCGACCGAAAAGCTCTGCCTATCCGTTCACGGTCTTCCTCGTAAACGACACATATTGGGTAATCCGACATAGCCGTAAGCTCTTTTACGCTGTAGCCGGTGACACGCTTTACCGCCGGATTCGTCCACAGAACTCGGCTGGTCGGACCGACCCAGACCTCCCAATCATAAGTATAGTCTGCGATAGCGCGGAAGCACTGGTCAGTCATCCGAGTCATTAATTCGGTACGTTTACGCGCGCTAACATCGTCATATATAGCCACAATCTGCCCTGACGGCAATCTATATACATAGTTCTCACGCCAGCCTGCGATCCTTTCATCCTTGTATACTGAAATAGGGTGGTGTTCCGGCGTGCCCGTCTTGTACACTCGTTGAAAAACCTCAAAAAGGCCGAACTCCTTGACTCCGGGAAAGACCTCAGTGACGCTTTTACCTATCAGCTCTTCTTTTTTGATGTGGTCTATCTCTTCGGCCGCTGCGTTAAAATCCACAAAAACAAAATCTTCACCGTCGTTTCTCGCTTCGTATATTGCCACTCCGCTGCAAACATTGTCGAACAGAGCCTTGAATTTCGCCTGATATTCTTTTAGCTCGTCCTCGGGATGCTGCTGACTGACGCAAAGCTTTGCTTTTTTACCGCTATTGGTTTCCATATTTCACCTTAGCTTGCAATCTCCCAATCCCCGCTTACTCCTGATTATATACTTTGGCTTCGCTCTGCTTGTTCGGATGAAGCTGTAGTCTCTGCCGGCCTCTATTTTACAATGTATCCTGCCGAATTGGCAAATCGGAAATTGGGTTTGTTTGGGTTTGTTTTTTTGGGCCGGAAGGCGGTTTCATTTTCATAATCCTCTATAACATATAAGTTTACGTTCATTTTTGGCATTTTGGAAATTGGGTTTGTTTATTCGGACTACGAAATCATCTTTTTTTCCGTAATCCTTTGTTATAAGTGGGTTTACATTCATTTGGGATTTACGGAAATTGGGTTTGATTGGGTTTGAATTGGGTTTGTTTTGACCAAGTGTCCAATTGAATTTATTTTCATAATCCGTTGTTAAAATAGAACTTACGTTCATTTGCAATCCGCCTACGGCGGACAAGATTGGGTTTGTTTTGCATAAAAAGGGCTGATTTGTAGAGGGTCCTCGACAGATGTAGTGCCTTATAGGCACGTAAATATCTGCTGCCTTATAGGCAGGTAATTTAGTGAAGAGTGAGCTAAAGTGCCTAAAATGAGCTAAAGTTAATTTCTCGATGCTCACGATTGGTAATTGGTTAATTTAGTTAATATGGTTAATTTGGTTTCGCCATAAGACGGCGGATCTTCGCTTTGCTGCGACTTCGTTATTTACGAACGATGCTTTTTGGCGTGTATCTGCTGATACGAAAACGTGCGGTTCTCCGCTATATCTATCGCCTGCTGGCGGTTTATGTTAGCCTATTAGCTAACATAAGCGTATTATAATATAATATCAAACATAATCAACAAAAAAATGAAAAAAAGGCAAATTTTTTTGGTCATACCCGCGAAGGCGAGTAGCGGGGGATTTGCACCTGATATTTTACCTATCTTAACGGCCACAACAACAGATCCATTCGACCCATTCGGACATGCTCCCACCTTCGCCGAGGCTTCGGAGGGCAAGCAGGGCAGGCTTCGCTCAGGACAAGTTTCACAGATTACACGGATTATGTTTTAGCCAGCTTGGTGTTCTCGGCAAGCTCTGTTCTGAAAGCAGGCTTTCGCCACAGAGACTTGCTTTCGTCCACAAGGCCATCGAAACGGCCTTTTTCAGAAGCTGGCTAAGAACGGTTCTTGTTAGACGCGGATTAACACGGATTTACACGAATTTAACCAACGAAAAAACGGCCAAAAATGCACTTTTTTGGTTCCCCTGAGTTCTTCGATTTGAGCCGTGTTTACATGCGTTTTTCGTGGTGGTATATAGGGGGATTAGTATGCTGTTTGAGAATTTGTGGTTATTTGGAGTTTGAGAGGGTAGTCGGGTGGCGGGGGTGTGAGGGAAAACGCAATGAGCTTTAAGGAATGGTTATGAAATTATTTCGATTCAATATTGCGTAGTTTAACAGGTCTATTCTCATTAAAGAAGCCTACCTTTAGACCAGGGGTGAATTCGGCGAACAAATCTGAAGTCTTCCCCTTGTTATCTACAAACTGATATTCTTTTCCGTCAACCATAAATCGGAAAAGCTTATTTGATTTGTCGATCTCTATTTTGACTGGAAAAATCGTCTTGGATAAAGGTGGGCATCTGTCTTTTGCAACCTTAATCGGTATCCAAAAGTATCTCTGGTTGCAACGAAGAAGACAATTCGGTTTATCCGGATGACGCCTGTTATCGAGTCGCAACATCTTGAAATCGCCGTCATCTTTGAAATTAAAAACAAAATTGAATATCGAGTTAGCCGGTAGTTCCAGATCGAAAGACAAAGAAAATCTCTCTGCTACGGTAGACTTAGTAGTAACAAATGAATGCAAACTTGTACGATCCAAGTTCAGATGGAGAACATGGTCGTTATCGTAGTCAGGACTACCGGCGACCTTTTGGTAAATATCTTTACCTATGAATATGTTTTGAGACAGACAACTAAGTGTTGCGTTAAGCAATCCCAGAGCCATTTGGGCTTGGCCTAAATCAATAGCCCAGGCTTTTTTCTTTTGTGCTTGGGGGTGAATGAAGTTCCTATAGTCTTTAAAAAGCTTATATACTTTCTCCAGTTCTTCAATTTTAGGTAATATGCTAATTTCACTCAAAAGAATGTAAAATTCATCTATTGAAATCTTATTAAATGGTTTTCGTTTTCCCTTTGGGAAAGTGGGATAACTAATTAATATTTTGATATCGTCCCAAAAGATTTCAGCAAGATGTTTGAATATGCCTTCTAAGGTGCTGATCGATAGAAAAATGGTGCTGTAGTTTGCATTGACTGTAAAAACTCTATCTATTTCATTCAATCGATCATACAAAATATTTCTGAAATCGATGTCGTCGATGAAAGATATCTCTTTCGTGGTAATTTCAGTTTGCGTTTCCATTACAATATATCCTTCTGTTCCGAAGTTCTTCAATTAGAAGGCCGTGGTAAAATAGACTGTTGTATAACTACTGGCCATATAATCAACGTATAAGAATCCTGTTGCCGTTTCTCTGTCCGCATATCCGCTACGAGGAATCTACACGACAGGAGCAAGATTTGCAAGAAAATACTGCTTGTCCTACACAATATTTAAAAAATAAGTACCTCTAACTATAGGTTGACCTGAGGTCGTCGATTTGAGCCGTGTTTATGTGCGTTTTTCGTGGTGGTATATAGAGGGACTAAACTAGATTCGCTGCACTCTTCAAGATGTTCGCCTCACGCCTTTAGGGACAGAAAATAACACAAAAGAAGAGGAAAGGCAAACATAATTTTAGCGGATTAGAGATTAGAGAATTGGAAAGAAAAAGGAAAAGGGAAAGGAAAAAGAACGGCAAAATACTAAATCCTAAACAATATCACCTGTACTCGCGTTACCACAGGTGCGAGCAAATTGCCAAAATTCCAATTTTCAAAACAAAATAACAGGTAGTAAGTCTTCGTTTGCAAACCATCCCCAAGCTGCGCTTGAGGCTGCCACCCTCGTGCGGGGCAAGCAACCCCCGACAGTGGCGGGTGCTAACAGGCATTGAGGCGAGGGTGGGCGTGGCGTTTGTTCGCCTGCGAGTCAGGCGAATTTGGGTAACCACCACCGCGCGGGGTGGGGGCTATATAAAAGTGTTCTTGGTCCCGCCATTTCGTAAGTAAAGCTTTTAACAGGCTACTACTGCACTGCGGTTTTACGCGGTCCGGGCAAGAGCACTATTGATACGCAAAATGGCCTCATCGACTTCCGCGGTACTCTTGAAGCCTATCACAACCGCGTCCACCAAACCTGACTGCATTGTGAAGCGTATGGACTTCTCGCGGTCCTCGGGCTTTGTGAAATCGCCGTTTCCGATGATTTTCATGCCAATGACACCATGGCGGTTCTGGCGCATGACCTTGATTTGCTCCAGTACCGAAGGCAAATAAGATGCATCACTCTCGGCATCCCATTGCTCGACCGTGGTATCAATGTGGGCGCCCTGCGGATTGATCCGCACCAGATTGACGTCAACCCAATCCAACCGGGCAGCTTTCGTCAAGGCAGGCAGAGAATGGCACGAGACACCGTGGGCGCGTATGATATTCCCGGCCTTGGCTTCTTCGAAGGCATCCAGCAGCCTTTTGCGTTCCTCGTCCCAGTCGGCCGTGAATCCACAGTGGACCAGCAGGCTGTCGATGTAATCGACACCAAGCTCCTTGCGATAGCGATCGAGCACTTCCAGAGGCTTCTCGGGAACCCCGGGCATCTTGGACTGGATGAACAGCTTATCCCGTGGGAGGCCCCTGATCGCCTCGCCGACCATTGTGTGGGTGCTGTAGCTCTCTGCTGTGTCGAAATACGTAATCCCCTGATCATACGCATACCGTATCAGCCTGTTAAATCCATCAGCTCCCAGAGCTCGCTGAACGCTGCCGCCCCTGCTGCCGGTACCGAACCCAAGCCGGCTCAGCTTCAACCCTGTCTTGCCCAGGGTGACCTGATCCACAGCCGTAGGCTTGCGTCCTTTGGCTAAAGGACCAATATTACAAGATGACAATAAAGTGGCGCCGGCCAAAGCAGCCGTGCCCTTAATGAATTGACGACGAGTGATTCCTTTTCTACTCATAATAGGACCCCTTTATATAAATTTCAGCAACCGTCGCTCTGCTATGACTTGACACGTATGTAATAAAGCATAAAGCCATATAGTACCCACATCACATCGGTGGGGCAAGTCTCTTCCTACTATCTTTAAATCCACAGTATCTGACTGTTCTGCTCAGAGGTTAGATATCTCTACAAGGCTTTGGTTATACCGGGAATTGGGTGCGGGTAGTTGCCGTCCGGACCAGGAAGAACCGGCGGCACTGCATCCCAGGCGTAGCGCTCCGGAGCCAGGACCTTCTTCGACTGGAGCGCCTGCTCCCAGGTAATCCGCTGGCCACTGTGAGTAGCCATCCGCCCGAGAATAGCCAGCATCGTGCTGCGAGCCATGGCGACACTGTCGTTGATTGGCTTACCTGCCTGCATGCCGGCGAACATTTCTTTGAACGTGTTGATTTCGGGATGCGTTTGCTGTCTTCCGGAATCCCAGTTAGTTTCTCCTTCAATGATATACCTGCCCCAACCTGTCATCCGGCCCTTACTGCCCTGGACCATAAACGACACTTGTCCATAGCAATTTTCCTGCTGGCGACAGAAGGCATAATAACGCGCACCATCGGCGTACTCATAAACAACAGCATGATGGTCGAAGATGTCACCATATTTAGGGTCGGTACGAACCTGCCGGCCACCCATACCCCATGCGTGCAGCGGTGGTTCTTCCTGCATGATCCAGCCAACCATGTCCATCTGGTGCACATGCTGCTCAACGATGTGGTCACCGGAAAGCCATGTAAAGTAATACCAGTTCCGCAACTGAAACTCCATTTCGGTCCAATCCGGCTGACGACCACGGTGCCAAAGATAACCGATATTGTAGATTCCCTCGATAGAAAGGATTTTGCCAATAGCTCCGTTTTGCAGACGCCTCATTGCCTCACGCGAAGTGTCGCCATACCGCGTTTCGAAACCGCTGACAAAGCTAAGATTCTTTTCGCGTGCTTTCTGGCCTGCAGCTAATATTCGGCGCACCCCCGGAGCATCTACCGCCATGGGTTTCTCGGCAAAGACGTGGACGCCGGCGTTGACACAAGCCTCTGTATGGATGGGACGGAAATGTGGCGGAGATGCTAAGATAGCTACGTCGATGCCGCTGGCGATGAGTTTTCGATACCCATCGAATCCGGTGAAACAGTGGTCATCATCCATAGCGACCTGCCCCTTCATTTTGCTCTTGAGGGACTTTCGAGTATTTTGGAGGCGGTCGCCAAATGCCTCAGCCATAGCGGTCAGCTTAGCGTTGGGATTTACGGTCAAAGCGCTGACAACAGCTCCGGCACCCCGGCCACCACAACCGATTAATCCTATTCGGATGACGTCACTACCGGCTGCGTAGAGCTTGGCTTGTATTCCGACATTCAGCGCAGCTAAGGATGCCGCGCTCGCTGAAGTTTTGAGAAAATTTCTTCGTGAAATCTTTTGGTTTTTTGTCTTTTCTGCCATTTTCGTTGCCTCTTCTTTCCTTTAGATAAATTGATATAGAGTTATGCAAAATTGACTGAATTCCTGCATATTCCTGCTCTTGAAGGTCACCGCGAGTATCAAAACGACTTCACGGCAAGTGGACTACCAGCGATTCGAGAGCGCCTCCAGCAGCTCTACGGGTGTCGGCCCGTCATGAACAACGAGACGGTAACGAAGCCGCAGCGTCTTGTCCTTATTCACCTGAATCGGCTCGGCAGCGACGATGCATGGATTGACCATCCAGACATAACGCGGGTTGTGCCAGGTCGCCGGTGGATTGTCCGGATGATCCACTACGCCAACACCGATCGTTCGGCCACTGTCGAGCTTTATCGTGTAATCATACCATCGCCTGGCGGGCCAGTTCAATTCCGGAACAGAATAGTGCGGGTCGGGCAGTTGCACTTTTCCCTCGGCGGTGGCATAATAGGAGTCACCATCATTTCGGGCACGCACGCAGAATCCACCGAAGGCCGTATGATTCAATGTCATATCAAGCGTCGGAGTAAGTCGGTAATCGAGGTCAATGACATAAACTCCATCCTGCTCACGGACCTTTGCCGAAGTATGTTCGGTCATCATCACACGTTCGTTGGTTACCCAGTCGTTTTGAATCCTTAATTCTGCTTCTTCGGCATCCGCCTTAACCAAATCAACTTCGCGGTTCTTGATGATTCTTCCTTGGGTGGGTGCGAACTCTCCCCAGCCCCAGAAATCGGCACGGCTGATGTTCCAGCCGTAAGTCGGGCCTGTTGGGCCAAGTTTTGAGAAGTCGGCTTTCTCCCAAAAGTCCATTGTGTGCCAGGCGAGGAAGACTCCTCGATGATGATGGTGATCGCCCGGGGCCAAATCGGTCAAACGCTCACCTAAAGGCGTGTTAAGCGGATGAAAACAGCAGACGCTGCTTGCGGCCAGATTTGTCTTTCTGGGCTTTACGGTCATGTAGCGAAATACCGTCTTTCCGGTCGGACTCTTGAGAACAACTCCATGTTTGTCCGGTGCCAGGCTATAATACCCCTTACCCTTCTCGACTGACTCTAAAGAACCGGCGCAACCTGAAAGTCCGGCAGAGAGCGCCACTATCATTATTGTCATTAATTTCTTTCGCATAACATTTTCTCCCTTTATACATAAGTGATATACTACCAATCTGAAACCTTATTTCATTTAGAGTCGCTTTATCCAAATATTCCGAAATTGAATTAGGCTGGAAGCCGGGCCATGTTTGCCTGTTCTTTTGTCGATGCCCCCGTGGTGCTGCAAACCTATGGGACCTTCCTTTGCAATATCCGGTATTTGTGCATTCTCGATTACAATCTTGCCGTTAAGCATTACCGTTACCTTATCGCCTGTCATAGTAATATCCATCGAGTTCCACTGACCCACCGGGTTATCGGCCGGCACTTTAGGTACGGCCGCAGCGCGGAGCTCCGGAGCCAGTTTCTTGTTATTTCGAACCGACCAGAGCTCGCCCGAGCCTATCGGCCAGCACCATAGATTTACCTGGCTTCCACTTGTGCCGCGAAGTAATATACCGGAGTCGGCGTTTGGTGTCGGCGTCTTAATCACGTTACCGTCGGCATCAGTCTTGAGGGAACCATCAGGCAGGATTGTAGGCATCGGATACAGGCCGGAGGTGCGCTTAATCCGCCATTCGACGTGCAGAGCATAATCGCCGAACGATTCTTCGGTCCATAGACTCTTGTTACCTTTTGCTTCGGACATTGCGTCATAGTCAATCAAGCCGTCGATGACTTTCCAATGACCGTTGTCACCTTTCGGCACTTTCCAGCCGGTAAAGTCCTTGCCGTTAAACAGGACGCCATAACCCGGCCATTCCCTCCACGTTGGATACGTCTCATGCGGCGGCAGCTTGTGGGCGCGGGGCGGTGTCGTGGGGAAGCCGTGGTTGAAAAACACATAGAGACCGCCCTTTCCCGCGATGACAACGTCGTTACGTCCGTCCTTGTTCATATCTGCAATATTGAGTTTCATCCCAACGCTGACCACGTAATTAGGCGGCGGATTGATTCCCTCCTCATCCGGGTAATGGGGCAGATGGTTAAAGGAAAGGACATGCCGCTCAAACTCGCCGCCCTTGATATCGTACCAGAATGCATACAATGGCTCAAAAGCCCCGATGTCGTCGCCGTGATGGGCGAACAGACGCTTACCGGTAACCAGGTCAGCCTTGCCGTCACCATTCAAATCTCCCAGTGCCATTGTATGAAACTGGCTAAATTCGGTGTCAACCCAGTGCGTTTTGAAGGTGCGCTTGCCACTGACATCAACCTTCTGCTGCAGCCAGGCCAGGCCGTATGCGTGAGAGGAGCCAATGATAATATCATTGAGACCGTCCTCATCGACATCATGCACAAGGATGGGGTGCGATGCGGCGCCTCCTCTACCCTTGGCAGGCTCGAATCGGTAGTCTGCGTGAAACTTCCACGGCGTGTCCGTCGCGCGCCTCGGCTGCTCATACCATCCCACCGGCGTGACAATGTCGACTCGGCCGTCGCCGTTGATATCGCCTAAACCATTGCCGTGCACATCACCCTGTGTGCCCACGACATGCTCTACAAACCAAGGCTCTTTGTCGATGTGCTCAAGCCACGTCATACCCTGGCCTTTTACCAGTGACCAGTGATTGCATAAGATATCGTCGTCACCGTCACCATCGATGTCTCCGTGGATTACCCCTTCCATATTCAGAGCCATGTGAATCCTCGTGGATTTCCAGACGACGTCTTTCCTGCCCGGGTTCTCGTACCAAAAGGCGCCCTTCAAAAACATCCACCCCGAGCTGACGATATCCGTCCGCCCGTCAAAGTTGACATCCATGGCAAATTCGCTGTTGTCGTCGGTCTCCGGCCCGTTGGTCTCCGCCCCGTCCCGATAGTCCGCGTGCTTGACCCAATTAGGGGCCTCATACCAGTTCCGGCCGGAGGCAATATCGAGGTCACCGTCACCATCAACATCCAAAACGCTGCAGCACTCACAAAACGGACCAAACCAATAACTGTGATTCGCGGGTTCGTGTGCCGGGCCGTCTATCTTGACGGGAATAAAAATCGGCTCACCAACCTGCGCGGCAAGAGGAGTTACCGCAAACAACACAATCAAAAAGCAGCAGTAGCTTTTCATTATCAGACCTCCATAATAATTGTTACACTTTCTTATTGCCCGGAAAGTCACAGAGACTATTCCGAATGGTACAGCGGATGTTCCGCATCAATTTGTTAGACCCGCGATAGCGGCGCCGATTAACGTCGCATTTTCCACTCTCACGATTTCGACGAATCGATTATGTGTTTCCTCCAGATAACTTTTCAGATAATAATCAATCTTTGCCTTGAGTGACTTCAGCTCATAAAATGTTGTACCTTCGGCCGTAATACAAACCGGAGCGCAGGGATTCTTACCCTTGTCCGTTTTAAGCACGACAGAAGACAACAAAAAGGCGACCAGTTTTGCCGCCCGTTCTATAAGGGCGTCGAGCAAATACCATACCGCGATACAATCTTGTTCGTGCCCACGGCTGCAGCTAACAGCCAAAGGATTGTCACCTTCAGGAAAGTACATAAAGCTGTTTACGTCTTTGGTCTCCAAATCCTTTAGGGCAAGTAGTTCCTCAGTCACAGCTTTTGAAAAAAGACCCTCTCGGCCTGCTTCCTGGAGGGTCTTCAGACAGAGTGCTCCCAGATAGGCACCTGAAAACATCTTCTCAAAGGTGTATCTGCCGGGGTCAAGAGTCGATTCATCCAACATCAGGTCGATTTTGCCTCTCGGTGCTTTCCCGAACGAACCGGATTCCACATTTATGACCTGTTCTCTGTCGGGTTCTAAATCGCTCTTCTTCGCGATATTGCGATTTGATTCTATATAACAGCAATTGGAACCGGTACCCAAAATGAATCCAACGTAACTGTCGAAAGCCCTGTTAGGAAAAGCAGATATTCCGGCCAGCAGAGTCGCAACCGTATCATTCAGTATCACGATTCGCTTACTGCCTTTATAACCTGCTGCCACGATGGCTGCGACCAGATTCTGACCTATCAATTCGCCCTCGACCTGTTTCGCCTTTACTTCCTTGCAGAATCGAACCAATCTGCCGTCCTTACTCGGCAGTATTTCAGTCGGGTACGAAAAGCAAAAGCCAATGTTGCTGCTTACATCCACGACGTCAGTCATATACCCGACTATAGTTGCAAAGAATTCCTCTTTAGTAACCTCCCTGTCCAGTCCCGGCATAGGTTTCTGAGCGAAGTTCTCAATAACGGCCCCCCCTTGTGGCTGACGGGAGTCGCCCGCTGCCCCGTCTTGCGTCGGGAGACGCAGGGGCATGCCAAAGTAAACTGTAGCCACGCGAAAGTTCGAACCGCCGGCGTCCAGTACAATGACAGGTTTACCAACCGGAATGTCCCTGCCGACCTCAATATAGGTGGGGATCATCGCGAGTGAACTTTTTTTTCCGGCAAGACCACTCTGCATTTCCTGTATGAAAGTATCGCAGCACGCGTCCATGTCGATATCTTCATGGTACATCCCATTGTCTTTTAAAAACCGCCGAATCCTGTCTCTTATTTCACTCATAAGCGGACAACTCTATAAAGCCAGAAACTGCTTGAGATACTCTCGGCTTTGTACCAATGATTTCTTCCGCATCTGCAAAGAACCTTCGTATGAGCGGTCCTCAACTTCGACGCAAGCCGCACCGTCATATCCTATGTCCGTCAAGGCCGAGAAGAACCTCCCCCAATCAACATCTCCCAAGCCCGGCAGCTTCGGTCGGTGAAAGGAAAGCGGCGTCGCCAAAATTCCCACGTCATTTAGCTCGTCGCGTAATACCTTGGCATCTTTGATATGCACATGGAATATATGCTCCTTGAACTCGTAAATTGGCTTTATGTAATCCATAAACTGCCAAACTAAATGGGAAGGGTCGTAGTTCAGGCCGAAATTGGGTGAGGGAATCTCATTGAACATCCTTCGCCAGATTGCCGGCGACGATGCCAGGTTTTTGCCGCCGGGCCATTCGTCATTTGTGAAAAACATCGGGCAGTTCTCAATGCCAATCTTCACTCCTCGCTTCTCGGCATATTTCACGATGCCGGGCCAGACCTTCCTGAACCGCTTGAAATTGTCTTCGACACTGCTGAGGTGGTCCTTGCCGATGAAAGTGTTTACGTTCTCAAGGCCTAATCGCCCGGCGGCGTCAATGACCTTCTTAATGTGTGCAATATAACGGCCGGCATTTTTCTTGTCGGCTTCAAGCGGATTCGGGTAATACCCAAGGCCCGAGATAGTGACACCCTTTTGCTCAAGAGTATTGTGAATTTCATCTATTTTCTTCTTTGAAAGGTCCCCCACGTCAATGTGCGTAACTCCGGCATAGCGCCTCTCTGCCTTTCCCATAGGCCAGCACATAATCTCGACGCAAGAGTATCCTGTCTGGGCCGCAAAAGATATTACCTCTTCGAACGTCTGATCCGCTAAGATAGCACTAACAAAACCAGGCTTTATCATAATATAGCTCCTATTGTTTGACCTTAACCCAAGCTCTGTTCTTATTACTTTCCATAATTGTCTCACAAAGAACAAGCTCACGCAGCCCATCCCTAAATGTCGGATAAGAGACAGGCCCTAACTTCTTACCCGATATGAAACCGTACACTTCCTTGAACAGTTGCTTGAAAGTGTCCGGGAATCCTTCGTTATGGCCGCCGGGATAGTCAATCAGCCCACGACATTCAGGATAAACCAGGGACGGGTCTCTCATCATGATTTCATTATTACCGTCACGGTTCCCAATCCAGATTTGATTCGGCGTCTCGGATTCCCATGCAACGGCCTGTTTTGAGCCGTCTATTTCAAAGCAGAGCCTGTTCTTTCTTCCCGCAGCCACCTGGTTGACGGTCATAACACCCCGGCCGTCGTTTTCGAATCTAAAGAGGACCGTTGCATAATCCTCCGTATTTATGGGCATGTCCTGATAGTCTTCCGGCTTCAGGACCTTTCCGGCATAGGTCTCCACGGGCTTTAACGGCTTTTTTCTGACTTTGTGAAAGGTCGCAAAATCGGCGCATACCTCCCGAATCTTAAGGCCCGTTACAAATTCGATGAGGTCCATCCAGTGAGAACCTATATCAGCGATGGCCCTGGACTGTCCGGATTGGTCCGGCTCCAGCCGCCAGTTGTAGTCCGTCGGATGGAAGAGCCAATCCTGCAAATAAGAGCCTTGAACGGCAAATATCTCGCCCACGTCACCCTTGTCAACCATCAATCGAAGCTGCCTCATCAGCGGGTAGTAACGGATATTGAAGTTAACAGCATTCACAAGGCCTTCCTTATCCGCCAGCTCGACGAGCTCCTCCGCTTCAGCCACGCTGATGGCAAGAGGTTTTTCACAAATAACGTGCTTTCCGGCTTCCAGGGCCGCTTTGGCCATTTCGTAGTGCAGGTAATTCGGCGAGCAGATGTGAACAGACTGGATCCGGCTGTCTTTTAGAAGCTCTCTGTAATCGCCGTAATACCGTTCAATGCCGAGTGTTTCGGCCTTCGACCTGGCAACGTCGTCGGAGCATTCTGCCAAAGCGATAACGTCGATATCGCCCAAACGCCTCAATGCCTCGATGTGAGCCGGGCCAATGAAACCCGTGCCTATGACACCAACCTTAATTCTTTCCATATTTCTGATTCCTTACACAGAAGTCAGAAATCAAAAGTCAGTTCTGTCCTCTGTCCTCTGTTTTCTGTCCTCTTTCCTTACCTGTACTGTAAATTCCACTGTACAGACGCATTTGCTCATCCGGCTTATGACAAATCAATGCCGGTCGGCAGATTCGAGATGAGCTCGCTGTTGGCGTTTAGCATTACGCCTTCTTCGATTGTAAGCGCAACATTCGCACCGTCCGTCACCGCTCCCCGCACGTTTCTAACTTTCTTGGAATCGCCGATCCTGACCACGGTAAGACCAGCTTCCAGAAGACTCTCATACATACCGTCATTAGGTTCGACTTTGGCAAGGACGACCGTGTCAACCTTCACTTCAGAATGCTCAAAGGTACTACTGACGATAACGACCGTGCCGTCTTTCCTGATCTTCAGGACCGAAGAATCAGGGATAATTCTGACAGGGTATTTGTAAGTCTTGCTCTTTAGCCCCTCGCCATTGCCGCACGCAAAGCGCTTTAGCATCACATCCCGATGGCACGGCTCCATCCATTCGGCAAAGTCGCGATTCTCGGTGACAATCGTAACCTTCTTAGCGGCACAGCCGAGCATCTCAGCGGAATCAGCGGCGCCAAAGTGGTCGCCCCAGATAAGCACGTTATCACCGCATTCGAGAGGCTCTGTTTTATCATCCGGATAGTACTCACACTTCGTACTCTTGCAACGCAGAACATCTTCAAACGTGGTGACAGAAGGCAGGTCGATTCCAGGAATGTCGGGCTTTGCAACTCTGCCTCCCGACGCGAGTAAAACAACATCGAATCCCTTCAGGTCTTCAGTCTTTGGCTCGATACGTAACTTCACTACTACGTTCAACTTCTCGAGCTGGGACCTGAGCCAATCGGCATACCACCGCATTTTGTTCTTTCCCGGCACCGTGCAGCAATACAGCATAGCGCCGCCAAGCTCACCGGTTCTTTCGAACACAGTGACTTTGTGTCCACGCAGAGTGGAGACGCGGGCAGCCTCCATACCTGCAGGCCCGCCTCCTATGACCGCAATATTGCAGGATTTTTTAGCGGGCTCCAGATGAATGAATCGCTCATCACCAACAGCCGGGTTGATGGCGCATCGCATGTCACGCCTAATCATCAGTGATTCCTGCCAGCAGCCAACGAGACAGGAAATACACCGTCGTATCTCCTGCTTTTTGCCGGCCCTGGCCTTATTGGCCCAATATGGGTCGGCTATCAGTTGCCGAGACATCCCGACCATATCGGCCTTGCCCTCAGCCAATATCTTCTCACAGTAATCCGGATTCCTCAAAGAATGGCTGGTAATGACCGGGATTTTCACGTGCTTTTTGACTTCCTCAGCAGCATAGGTGTTCCATCCCTCAGGATAATACATCGGATCCATTACCGTTCCGGGCGACTCGAATATCCCCGCACTGATATCAACGTAGGCCAAACCCATTTCTTCCATAAGCTTGGCCACCCTAACGGTTTCATCGAGTGTCCGTCCTCCTTCTATCCATTCGTCGCCCGAATAGCGAATGCCGAGAGGATAGCCCTTTCCGCATTTCATCTGAATCCGATCGACGATCTCCATCGTGAAACGCATCCGGCCCATGAAACTGCCGCCGAAACGGTCGGTTCGCTTGTTTACAAACGGGCTCATAAATTGTGCGATCAGGTAGCCATGGGCGGCATGAAGCTCCACGGAATCAAAACCCGCCTGCTGTACCCGCCAGGCGGCTTCACCGAACTTCTCAATCAGGTCGTATATTTCCTCGACGGTCATAGCACGTACTGATTTGCCCTGGGCGATGCTCTCGGCATATATGACCTCGTGCCCGGCAGAGCCCGGGACATCCAGCACATGATCACTGGCTGACATCAGGTTTTTACGGGGCCAGGCCGCCTGGCGACCCGGATGCTGTATCTGAACGGCACACTTTGCCCCGTAACGATGCATCGCCTCTGCGAGGTGAGCAAGACCCGGAATCAAGGGGTCTTCGTCTGCAGCCACACAGGTTACTGTCGGCCTGCCTGTTAACTTATCAGGTGTAGTGGCACCGACAATAATAAAACCACAACCTCCCTTGGCGATTTGCTCATGATAAGTGATGACCCTTGGGTTTATAGAGCCGTCCGCATTAGCCGAGCTGATGTCTGTCGGCACCATTGCAATCCGGTTGGAGATTGTCATATTGCCTATCTGAATAGGGCTGAATAAGTTTGGATAATATTTATTTTTCACGATTTTTACCTCCACAATATGTGTGTTTTTTCCAGCCTCCGTTTCCGCGTGCGCGAAATGGTCACTTACTTCTGTCCGCTCCTCTTATAGCATTCCTCCATAATAGTTTCCGTCCTCGTAGCTCCGAATCTCGTACAGCCGATCTCCCTGACCTTCAAAGCCGTCTCCAGGTCGCGTACACCACCGGCGGCCTTTACCTGCACCTTTTCTCCAGAATTTTCCCGCATAAGTCGCAGGTCTTCGAGTGTTGCTCCGCCGCCTGCGAAACCGGTTGAGGTCTTGACAAAGTCGGCCCCGGCTTCTTCTGAGAGCCGGCAGGCAATCTTCTTTTGCTCATCGGTAAGGTAGTAATTCTCGAAAATCACCTTGACCACTACGTTGTGACGGTGGCCCGCCAACGGCGGGTTTTGATCCAAACCAGCTTTGCTGGCCTCAACAACCGCCCGGATGTCCTTCTTGACGTAGTCGTAGTCACCGCTGAGAAGTCTTCCGATATTAATCACCATATCCAGCTCGACCGCGCCGTCTTTGATGGCCTGCTCGGCCTCGAAGACTTTCGTCTCGGTCTTGTTATAGCCGTGCGGAAAGCCGACAACTGTGGTTGTCTTGACATCTGAATCCTGAAGTAACTCTTTGACTAATGTGACTTCAGATGGACGGCAGCAGACCGTGGCAACCTTATACTTCTTTGCAATCTGGCAACCTTTGCGAATATCTTCCTCGGTCAGCTCAGGTCGCAGCAGCGAGTGGTCGATCATTTGTGCAATATCACGACAAGTGTATTCCATAAGTACCTCCACTTTATCTCACTTTAGCCACTTTAGCTCACTTTACACTTAAAGTGCCTAAAGTGACAGCGAAGCTGTCATTCTGAGCGAAGCGAAGAATCTCTTTTTCGTTGGCCAGATCCTTCGGCTGCGCCTCAGAGCTTGCCCTGAGCTTGCCGAAGGGATGACACGTAAGTGTCACTTTAGCTCACTCTACAGCTTGGGGCAGAATAGGCAGAACATATAGCATATATAATCCCACAGCAAGAAAAAAACTACGAATTTCTGTACTTAGAGCTTATTCGAATAACCGGGTCGTTATGAGACCGAGCGAAAAGTTCAAGGCCAAGGCGGCAATCCAAATTGTTAGCCCCCGGTGTGTGCTTACTTGCTTTTCTTAGTTTACCCCCGATGTTAGCTCACTTGCTTTTCTGTCGGGGGTCTGGGGTTGCTTGCCCTGGAGTTTACCCCCGATGTTAGCTCACTTGCTTTTCTGTCGGGGGTCTTAGTTCGGGGTCATTCCTGCGAAGTTTTATATAGCCCCCACCCCTGTGGTGGGGGGGTTTTTTGTCCTTTTTACCGCCACCTGTGGGCGGGGCCGTTTAGTCCCCACGATGGATGGTAGTTTTCCCGCAAACTTTTGACTTTTTCCCCTAATCAGCAGAGAACTTCGGGTATACCATTCAATCTCATCGAATCTGGCATAGCTTAACACAAATCGGATAACACCCGAAATCAACGGCTTGAATCCGAGTGAGCGAGGGGTAAGGTCCGGTGGATTGAGTTGTTATAGGTTTATTATATATTCCCACATCTCATTGATTTCATATAATATTTCAGAGAAATCTTCTCTTACCATTGTCTCCATGTTTTTATATTTTTCTAATAATTCATTTTTTTTGCCAGTTTTACTAAGCTCCTCTACAATATTAGCCCAATCTCTAAAAGAATAGTTATTAATTGTTTCTTTTCGAGGGAACATTGTGTCTATTTGGTAGAGAAGCCATGAATGGGCAATAATGTTACGATAATTTTTTATTAAATTAGACTTTTTTACAAAACTATTAAATTTAGCAATAAATTTTTTTGAGCATAATTCTAAAATTATTTCTTTTTTGTTTATTATTGGAATACTATAATTTTTACCTTTCTCCAAAGATTTTATAGCATTTTCCTTTGTAGGCGTAGGGTTGCCTAGATCAATGTTTTCAATAATATTCTCGAAAGAAGTCTTATTCTTCCACACAAGGAAGCAAGCAAGAAATTCTTCAGCTGCATCGATAGCCGATGATAAACGTAAATAACAATTTTCAAAATTATCCCTATTTGAAGAGCTAGAAAAATTTTCAAATACAAATGACAAATGATTGAGGATTGTATATTGAAGCATCATTATTCTTCTTTCATCGAAAGGAATATTGTCTTTTGCCATTATATTGACAGGCCGATTAGTTCTTGGTGCTACAAAATTTATCCAAAAAGACTCATAGTTTGGAAAATAATCCTTAACAAATTGATCCCAAACTCTTTGTTCTAATGCATCCCCGTCTGTTTGTAGTCTATAAGTCATTTTATTCTATTTTCCTATAACAATGTTTATATGGTTTCCGTATAAAACTCCTTACCTCTCCGAGCCTCAGTATAACACCCCTTTACCCAAAGTCCATAAGTAATCCCTTGGAAACGAATTACTAATTCGGGGCACACCATACTTAATTCCAGCCGTCCTCTGCGTCCCAAATCTCCGCAGTAATGTAGGGTGGGCTTTAGCCCACCGATCAAAGCAAGTGACATTCTTTAAGTTGGGGCAAACCTTACCCTATGCCTCTTTCATTATCAAGCACAACTCATCGAAAAATGTACCGTACCCCGTTAATTCCCCGAAGGAACTCTCACCCGCTGGATGGCGGCCTTGTCGGCTGCTCCACTGTCCCTAGTTTCCCGCTATTTTCTCCCAGTAAAAATTGCCGCCAAGCTGCCGGGCCAATCACCAAACATACAAACAATCCAAGCAAAAACGGGAAATAAAAAAGGAATAAAATACGCAGTAACAATAGGCTTTCTGAAATAAAATTCAGCAAGATAAGGTAATATATGTTTGCGATTGCGTTTTAGTTTAAGATTGATAATCCAACACCTGCGCCCGTGCACTTCCTCTTCACCATGCTCTAAAAATGATACAGGCGAATAAGATATAAAAAATTTCATAATTGGGTCCAAATGAATAGAATAAATTTTGAACGAATCGAAATCATGACCATGTTTCTCATGTGTTTCTCTTAGAATTGTTAAGGCTATCTTCTCTTTGAAAATCTTTTCCTTGGACTTGACTATTTCTTTCTTCACTATACTCCAATATTTTTGGTAAAAATTAAAATATAGATACAACCAAATCAAGTATAAAGCGGCAATTGTTTTTGACAGGCTTATGATTTTAAAACCTTTTATTGAGAATTTGTCTAAATCAGGAATTATAGCGCCAAAACGTATCATTAAGAAAATAATACTTACTGCAAGAACTATAATCATATCTCTACGATAGGATTTATCACTGTAAAGTTGAGTATAGTTGCCAAGTTTTTCAGTATTTTTTCTATTCTTATATATAGCCACAATTTGAAAAACGCTTTCCGAATACTAGGGGCAGTCGCCCGTTTCTGTTATCGTAAATAGGTGTTTAATCCTGTTCAGATTATATTTGCCCTGATTTTCTGAGGTATTCGTTAAGTTTCTCATGGGTGTATTCCGGATCTTTCTTTGCGGCAGCTTCATCAACAAGTTGATGTAGGCACTTCGCTGCATGGCAAATGTCGTCGATGCCCCCATTGAAGTCGCGCCATGCAAATGCACTTTGAACAAGTGCTTCGGATATGTCTACGTGATTCAATTTTCGGAATGGTTCTTCGGATAATACGGCGCAGAGTCTCTCGCGGAGTTGGTTTTGCAGCTCTACAGTTGTTTTATCTCTTTTTTCCATGGTCAATCCCTTCATGAACTCTAAGTGACTATGTATTATATTATTTCCGTATAACATCCCGAACTTCTCGTCATTCAGAGTAATCCCAGCCGCTATTGTACCCTCCTAAAATACAAAATAATTCTGATCTGTCAAGAAAGAATTGACAAACAAATAGGTGGTTTCTTTTCGCTTAATACAGTGATTTGACTTAGGCAACGGTGTACTCAACCGGTTTAATCCTTGGCTCATCACTTAATTTTGGGCAATTCGACAAACTAATTGCATAGCGGTGGATATTCGATATTCTCCTTTTCTCGGCCATCCGCCATCTGTCCTGGAGTTTACCCCCGGTGCAGGCTTCTCTGTTTCTCTGCCGGGGGTTCTCTTCCCCGGTAAACCTCATTTAAGCGACAACCTTGAACAGCCTCACCTTCCCCTTCACCGGCACTTTAGCTCACTTTAGGCACTTTAGTTCACTTTAGCTCACTCCTCACTAACGAGCGTCCAGAATACAGTGCCGTGTCTCGGACATTTATTTAAAATCTACTTGAAATCAAACTCAAAATTTGGTATAATACCCGCATGTTAGCCAGTAGGCTAACATAAACCGCCAGTAGGCGACAGATGACATTTCAATTTGCATGTCGTAAGCTGCAAAGCAGCAAGGACTTAGAGCCAGCCAGCCCAGACAATTAACCAATGAACTATGAACTATGAACCATGAACCATGAACTATGAACCAATTACCATTACCCATTAAACCACTAATGATCATCGAGAATCTAACTTTAGCTCACTTTAGGCACTTTAGCTCACTCTTCACTAACTCGCCACCTCTACATCTGTCGAGAACTCTCTACAAATCAGACCTTTTTATGCAAAACAAACCCAATCCACTAAATGCCCAAATTTATATAAATGTCTATGATACAAAGGATTATAAAAATTTTATCCCGCTGGCGGGGCAAAAAAACAAACCCAATTCAAACCCAATCAAACCCAATTTCCGTAAAGCCCAAATGAGCGCAAACTCTTGTGCAACAAAGGAATATGAAAATAAACGCCGCCGGGGGCTCCGCAAAAACAAAGCCAAAACAAACCCAATTTCCCAGAGGGTAAAATTGATGCAAAGTGTGTATTTACAAAGGAATATGAAGAAAAATGCGGCTAAGGACTATGAAAAAACAAACCCAAAACAAACCCAATTCAAATCGGAAGACAGAGGTCAGATTTCAGAGGTCAGATGTCAGATGTCTGATGTTTGTCTTCTGTCTTCGGTCTTCTGTCTTCGGTCTTCTGTCTTCGGTTCTCTGTCTTCTGTTCTCTGTCTTCTGTTCTCTGTTCTCTCTACTTCTGGCTGCCTTTGTACTTTGCCCAATATTCGGGCATTAGTTCTTTCACTTTGGCTTCGAGCTCCTGGTCGCTGATAGCGGTCAGACGGCCGTGCTCATCATACTGGTCGATGACCCAGCGGGCAAGTTTGTGTATTTTAATCTTATTGATTCTGCCTCCACCCTTGAGGCCGAAGAATTCGTTGACCCAGTGTACTACGCCGTCGGTACCGCTTTTGTCGGTGATAGCCACACGAGGCGGCCGGGCGAGCAGTTTTTCGGTGTCGAAAATATTATATATCTGCTCATCACGACGAAGACCATCGGCGTGGATTCCAGCACGCGTAGTATTGAACGACCTGCCCACGAACGGATAGTTATCCGGTATTGGCAGACCGATAGAACGCATATAGTCGGCCAGCTCAGTGATTACCATTGTGTTAATTCCGCAGAGGTCACCCTTTAATGCGATGTACTCGAATATTGCACTCTCGAGAGGAGGATTTCCTGTGCGTTCGCCGAAACCAAACAACGTAGTGTTCACAATATCGCAGCCGTACAACCATGCTGTCCCGCCGTTGGTATGTACTTTGTGGAAGTCGTTGTGTCCGTGCCACTCTAAGCGGTCGCTTGGCACACCACACTCTTGATTTAGCTTGTAGATAAGTTTTGGGATACTTCTGGGCAGTTCGGCACCGGGATAACTAATTCCAAAACCCATAGTGTCACACAGACGAATTTTAGCGGAGAGCTCTTCCGGGACCTGGCTGCTCATCTCCATCAGTCGTTCGACAAATGGAAGGACAAATCCGTCGATATCCGCTCGCGTCAAATCTTCAAGGTGGCAGCGAGGACGCACACCTTCCTCGAAAGCCGCCTCCACGACCTCACAGTAGGCATCCATACATTCGGCCCTGCTGCGGAATTTCAGCTTATGGAATATATGATAGTCCGAGCAGCTTGTGAGCATGCCGGTTTCTTTTAATCCGGCTTCTTTGACTAAGCGGAAGTCTCCTTTGATCGCTCGAATCCAGCCGGTACACTCAGGATATTTATGGCCCAGCGCGCGGCACCGGTCAAGCGTTTCTCGATCGTTCTTTGTATAAAGAAAAAACTCGGTCTGCCGTATCACCCCGTTGGGCCCACCAAGGCGGCTCATCAGGTCATAAATGTGAACCATCTGGTCAATAGTATAAGGCGGGCGAGCCTGCTGGCCGTCGCGGAAAGTGGTGTCGCTAATGAAAATATTCCTCTCTTTAACCGCCCCGAAGTCAAACTCCACTGCTTTGCCGTCGATGTTTTCAATCACCGGTCCTTCAAAACGAATCAGGGGGGGTAAGCTATATGGATAGGTATCCTCCAGCAGGTTCGGTTCCTTAATATCCACCAAAGGATGATGTTTTTTTGCTCTGTTCATTGTATTTCCTTTCGTCTCTCGTGTTACAGACTATTGCTCCACGTCAACGCCCTGTTCCTTGCAGACCTCGGTAATGAACTCGATTGCTTTGCCGACGGTTTCCACCGAAAGGGCGGCATCTTCTTCCATTTCAATGCCAAATTCTTCTTCGAACATAGCGACCAACTCAATGGACTGCACGCTTTCGGCTCCTAAGTCAGCGGTGAAACTGTCTTCTAATTTGATTTCGTCCGGGGTAAGTTTCAAAACCTGTGCGGTTACTGCTTTAACACGTTCTTCTACTGTTGCCATTGATTCACTTCCTATTCATTTCTATCGGGTTAACATTGCTCTTCGGCCCTTTTTAACGGCCTGTTTTCTCATTGGTGCCGTCATTTCAAAGACGGCATCCCACATATTTTGCTCGGTCTCGGTCCATTGGCAATCGCGCCGGCCCATTGCCATTTTGGCCGTCTCATACAATTTCCCTTTGCCGAATCCTTTCGTTACGATACCCTCAATAAACCACGCAAACGCCGGTATAAACTTCGGCAGCGGCTTACCTGTGCCCATAATCAGAGCCATCGGCCCGACATAAGAGCCGGTATTAAAGAGCGTTCCGATTGACGTCTTAACGTGGTCTCCAATAAGAGAGCCGACTTTAACCGAGCCGGTATCGATTGCCCGTCGGCCATCCAGCATTACCGAGACAGTGGAATAGTCGTTCTTCAGGTCGCTGTTGGTCGTAAACGCTCCCAGGTTGACCCACTCACCGACATAGGCATGCCCTAAAAAACCGTCATGATACTTATTCGAATATCCCTGGATAATCGACTCTTCCACTTCACCACCAATCCGGCAGAAAGGCCCGATTGAATTGCCCTCACGGCACTTTGCACCGAGCAGGATTGTTTTTTTTCCAATGTAGCAGGGCCCTTCAATACGGGTGAAAGGATGTATCTGGGCATCCTCATCGATATAGACCGGGCCATGCTCAGCATCGATAACCACCATCGGATGCACCATCACGCCGGGAGCGATATAGACGTCCTTTTTGCTGCCCCGAATGGCGTTCGGCTGTTCGAGAGTACCCTCAATACCGTATCGCCCCGCTGCTGCAAAGTCAGCCGTTATCTGCTCGGCATTGGCCAGAACCAGGTCCCAGATGTACCGCCACCTCGGCAGTGCGGACCTGACATTGGGCAGTTTCTCCTTAGCTTCAGTTATAAACTTTCCAATCTCGTCTGTCGGCAGCCTGGTAAGGTCGTCTTTGGTAATTCGTGCATACAGCAGGCTGCCCTGTTCATCCAGCCCGACCTCACTGGGGCCTTTGGCCGCTACATCAAAGCTTTCCGCCTTGAGACGCGGGTCCACGACAAGCAGGTCATCACCGTCCAGAACGGACGAGTCGTTGACTGGGCTGCCCGCACCTGTGCTGCCCGCACAGAAAACGCGGGTACAGGTGCAGGCAGATTCGGCCTTGGCGCGATATGAATCTGCCATATAATCAGCCACGAAATAGGCCACATCTTTCGCGCCGACCTTATCGACGAGCTTTTGGCCAAGCGAGGTGAAACCGCATCGAAGCTCCCAGAGCGGATGACTCAACGCCATGGGGTAAAAGTTGCCTCTGACCTCATTGGGGCTATCAAGCAAAATTAATCGCATAAATCTATTCCTTTGCCCGCACCTGTGCTACCCGCACAGAAAACGCGGGTACAGGTGGATTCCCGCCTTGCGGGGTCCCTTCCACAGCACAAGAATCAGTCCAGGAACCTGCCTGATTGATGCAGTGGAGTTATGATTTCCAACTCTAAGCTTTTCCCCTTACTCCCTTTACTAAAGACCATCTGCTACCTGCAAATAGTGCCTTGGCAATCATACTAAAGGGCATAAATCGTGTCAACTATAAAAAAGCGGTAATTATTGCCCTTGCGATTGAGGGAAAAATTCCATCAGTCGTCCTAATTAAGTTGACGGACAAGAATTTCTTTAGTAGAAGGGAAGTGCAAATTCTTGAGAAGAATATTCAAGCAATTCTGGTGACAGACTATTTAGAGCCTATCTAAATAACTATTCGCTCTCGCCTGTCATTCTGAACGGAGCGTAGCGAAGTGAAGAATCTCCTCTTCGTTGGCCAGATTCTTCGGCTTCGCCTCAGAATGACAAAGGATGAAGGGTTTTTCGGATAGGCTCTTAATCCCGACGTGTCGGGATTGTTGAAGACAGGGGCGAAGAAACAAAAAAAGACGAGAAAATATAGACAGTTAATATATCTCCAAACTGAAAGGATGTCTCATAGTGATTGCACAAACAAAAATAAACCTGTCGCGACTTAGCTCCGCCAAGCGAGCCACGGCGGAGTGTATTAGCACGAGCATTGTTTTGTCATTGGTGCTGGCAGTCATTCTTCACCTCGGCTGTGCGGAACAAGATTCTTTCCCGGAACTTGAGCAAGCGCAGCAAATCCTGGACGCAAGTGGTATAAAAGGCGGCTTGATAGTCCATGTGAACTGTGGTGACGGAAAGCTCACGGCCGCACTGGGCGCAAATGACAGTTACCTGGTCCACGGCCTGGACGCCGATGCAAAGAACATCGAGCAGGCCCGTAAGCATATCCAGTCGCTCAAGCTTTACGGCAAGGTATCGGTCGAGCAGCTCAGAGGCAACCGCCTGCCGTACACCGACAACCTTGTCAACCTCGTTTTTTCGGAGCAGCAGATAGATGTCCCGATGGACGAGATTTTGCGCGTTTTGGTTCCCAACGGCGTTGCTTACATCAAGAAGGGTAACGTATGGACAAAGACGGTCAAGCCTCGTCCCAAAGAGATAGACGAATGGACGCATTACATGCACGATGCGAGCAACAATGCCGTTGCCCACGATACGGTCGTCGGACCACCTCGCCATTTGCAATGGGTCGGAAGCCCAAGATGGGCACGTCATCACGACCATATGGCCAGCGTGAGCGCGCTGGTATCGACCGGCGGACGGCTCTTTTACATTTTTGATGAAGGCCCGACTGCCTCCATCCAGTTGCCTGCAAAATGGTCGCTGATTGCGCGGGACGCTTTCAACGGCACGATTTTATGGAAGCGGCCGATTTCGTCGTGGAATACTCATCTGTGGCCTCTCAAGAGCGGCCCTGCCCAGCTTCCTCGCCGACTGGTCGCCGTAGGGGACCGCGTCTATGTTACACTCGGACTCGATGCCCCGCTGATTGTGCTTGACGCGGCAACGGGCCGGACTATTCGCACCTATGACGGCACTAAGACAACCGAGGAGGTCATTGCTTCGGATGGTGTGCTGTTCCTGCTGGTTACAGATTCTCCGGTAAAGTGGAAAGAGTTCAGGCCGGAGTCCACGTATATCTGGGACCCTACGAATCGCGCAAACAAAGACTGGGCGTGGGATGAAAAAGAGCGAAGAATAATGGCTGTCCAGTCCGACACAGGGAAAGTCCTGTGGCAGAAGGCCCAGCGTGTAACTCCGCTGACTCTGGCCGCCGACTCGAAATATGTTTACTTCCATAATGGGGAAAAGGTCGTGTGCTTAGACAGAGAAAATGGCGAGCAAAAGTGGATATCGGAGCCGGCATCCCGACGCTCTCCTATTCTAACCGGCTACGCGCCGACACTTGTCGTGTACGAGGATGTCGTACTGTTCTCAGGTGGAAACAGGGCCATAACGGCCTTCTCAGCGCAAACCGGCGAGACGCTGTGGACAGCCAAACAAGCCAGGTCCGGACACAATTCTCCGGAGGACCTTCTTGTTATCGACGGCCTGGTCTGGTCCGGGGCAATCGCAAACGGAAAAGACACAGGTGTATTCACAGGAGTGGACCTGCACACAGGTCAAATCAAAAAAGAGTTTCCACCTGATATTGACATTTATTGGTTCCACCATAGATGCCATCGCAGCAAAGCGACTGACCGGTATATACTAACGTCGAGAACCGGTATCGAATTCGTTGACCTGGACTCGGAACACTGGACCACAAATCACTGGGTGCGAGGCGCCTGCCTTTACGGTATTATGCCTTCTAACGGGCTGGTTTACGCGCCACAACATCCCTGTGCCTGCTACATTGAGTCGAAGCTCAACGGATTCAATGCTTTGGCTCCGGTGTCCACCTCCCGCGAGGTCCCGAAGGAAGTACCTGACGCTGACAGACTCGAGCGTGGCCCGGCATACGGTAAAATCGATAATCGACAACCAAAAATCGAAAATCCGGAAGACTGGCCCACTTATCGCCACGACGCGGCGCGCAGCGGCTTCACAAAAACATCCGTCCCCGCCGAGTTGAAACGCTCATGGCAAACCGACCTGGGCGGCAAACTCAGCAGTGTGGTGGTCGCCGATGGCAAGCTTTTCGTAGCGTCCATCGACACACATACGGTATATGCCCTTGATGAAAGCTCAGGGAAAATACTCTGGAGCTATACAACCGGGGGACGGGTTGACTCGCCGCCTACAATCTACCAGGGCCGGGTCCTTTTCGGCTCGGCTGACGGCTGGGTTTATTGTCTTGCCGCCTCCGACGGTGCGCTTGCCTGGCGTTTCCGCGCGGCACCCAAAGACCTGCGATTGACGGCGTTTGAACAATTGGAATCAGTCTGGCCGGTCCACGGCAGTGTGCTCGTCCAGGACGACCCTTCGACAGGCTCAGGGCAGGCTCCTTCGGCAGGCTCAGGGCAAGCTCCTTCGACAGGCCCAGGGCAGGCTGTCTTGTACTGCGTTGCGGGAAGGTCGATGTTCCTGGACGGAGGCATACGCTTCTTACGGCTCGACCCGAAAACAGGGCGAAAACTATCTGAGAACATTCTCGACGACCGAGACCCGGAGACCGGCGAGAACCTGCAGGTGTACGTCAAAGGTCTGAATATGCCGGTTGCACTGACGGACGTTTTGTCAAGTGACGGCCGATATGTCTATATGCGGTCTCAGCGATTCGACCTGCAGGGTACCCGTCAGCAAATCGCCCCGGTGAACGCGACCGAGCAGACCGGCGAGGGGGTGCATCTGTTCTGTACAATCGGTTTTCTGGACGACTCATGGTTCCACCGCTCCTACTGGATGTTTGGCAAAAGCGTCGCTTCGGGGTGGGGTGGATGGCCCCGTGCCGGCTGTTATGTTCCGTCCGGGCGGATTATGGTTTATGACCCTTCGACAGGCTCAGGGCAAGCTCAATCTGTCTATGGCTTCGGGCGCAAGCCCGAATATCTGTGTCAATCATCGGTGTTGGAATATCAGCTTTATGCCGCCGACAAGCAAATCAAGGCCGAATCAATTCAGCGCGTTGTGGCGGCTGAACGCCAAATGAATGCCAGCTCCAAAAAGAGAAACTCTTCTGTTGCTGACAGGGGAGTTCGCAAGAGTTTCCCGCTATCGGCCCGCTCTGCCGCCAGTTTCAATTGGTTGGATGAGGAACCCTCGCTTCATGTTCGAGCTATGGTTCTGGCCCGCCGCCCCGACTTGCGTCGCCAGACGCAGGGACAGGTAAACAAAACATTATTCATTGCCGGGCCGTTGGATGTTGTTGATGAGGAGGAGGCGTTCAAGCTTCCTAATGACCCCGTAATTCAGGCAAAGCTCACCGAACAAAATGCCGCCATCGGAGGTAGAAAAGGAGGTTTGTTGTTAGTCGTATCCGCCTCGGATGGGAAGAAATTAGCAGAATACAAACTTGAATCGATACCCGTGTGGGATGGAATGGCCGCAGCAAATAACCGGTTGTATCTTGCGACCAAAAATGGTAAAATAATTTGTTTTGCAGGAAATGAATAGTTGAGGTCTAAAGATATGAAACGACAGCGAACTATAATAATAATGTTGATAATCCTTTTCATTTTGGTAGAGCAGCCGGTATTTGCCTGTTCAGTGCCGGTTTTTCGATACGCGATGGAAAGATGGCCGGCGGATTATTATGAGGCGGTATTAATCCATCGAGGTCAGTTGACAGAGGACGACAAGCAGCTCCTGGATGAGCTGCGACAGGAAGACTCCGAGGCAGAAGCTCTTCTGAACTTACACATTTTGGAAGTGGATATTACCACAACCACGGACGAGAAAATTAAGAGTCTTCTATTAACGAGCGAAGAGCTCCCGGAGACACTACCGGTTCTTGTTCTCTGGTATCCGTCGGCAAGAGGTCGGACACCCCCCATTTGGCAGGGCCAGCTCACGCGCTCAACAGTGGCGGCTTTGCTTCAGTCCCCGACGCGTCAAAAGTTGGCTGAGCATTTGATTGAAGGCCAAACAGCGGTATGGATTTTCGTTGAATCGGGTAAAGCCGATAAGGACAAAGCAGCTCTTCAACTGCTCGAACAGGAACTGGAAACGGCGACCCGGGAACTAAAAGAAGAAGCCGAGTCTATACCTGATGAACCGGGCGTGCCTGAAATAACATACTCGTTTTCGATTTTACCTGTTTCGCGCTCAGACCCCAATGAGCGTATGCTTCTGACCTTGTTGTTGAACAGCGAGTTGGACCTTGACGAGTATTCGGATAAGCCTGTAATGTTTCCCGTATTTGGGCGAGGTCGGGCCCTTTATGCGCTCATTGGGGAAGGTATTACGTCGGACAACATTCGAGAAACCATCGCTTTCCTGGTTGGGCCCTGTGGTTGTGAAATCAAAATGTTGAATCCTGGTATGGATATACTTATGGCCGCAAACTGGGACGCAGCCGCGATGCGGTTCTACGAGGAATACTACGAGACATACAATGAAGTGCCGGAGCTGACGGGTGTAATGCCGGAAGCACCGGCTGAAGAGAATCTGAAAACGGAAGACAAAGAAATTGGAAATTCTCTGGAGGATAATGTCACAGCCTCTATGGATGGGCCGACCCCGGTAAACGACGTACCGGTCAACGCGGTCGAAGCCAAAGAGCGAAAACTTCTTGGATTAGGCATTATGGGAACAACCGGGGTAATGCTGGCGGTCATTCTGCTGGTGGTCGTTTTAGGAACAATGGCTATCAGTCCGCGCAGAAAGGGACACCTATGACGATTTGGAAGCTGGTGGCCAGCGAAATCCTGCATCGCAGGATGAACTTTGCGTTGGGTGTGCTGTCGGTAATGGTGGCCAGTGCTTCGTTCATCGGCTCTGTTACACTATTACGCATCCATGACCTCCGCACAGGCCAGATACTTGAAGCAAAACAGGAGGAGCTGGCTAAAAGAATGGCTGAGCTTAAGGACGACACCCGCAAGGCCATGCTCAAGCTTGGTTTTAACGTTGTCATTCTGCCCAAGGACCAGAACCTGGCCGACTGGTATGCGGAGGATTACGCATCCAAGTATATGCCCGAAGATTACGTGCATGAGCTGGCTAATTCCAGAATCGTTACGGTGCGTCATTTTCTTCCCAGCTTACAGCAGAAAATCGAATGGCCCGAACGAAAGCGCAAGATTATTTTGGTTGGCGCTCGCGGCGAAGTCCCCAACTTACACAAGAACCCAGTCAAACCAATGGTACAACCGGTACCACCGGGAACCATCAGTCTGGGTTATGAGCTTCATCGAAGCCTGGACCTGAAGGTCGGTGAAAAGGTTAAGTTGATGGGAAAAGAGTTTACAATACACGCCTGCCACAAGGAGCGCGGGGACAAGGATGATATAACAGCCTGGATATACCTGGCAGAAGCCCAGGAATTGCTGGATAAACAGGGTCTTATCAATGCCATCCTGGCTTTGGAATGCCTGTGTACCGGAGATGCGTTGCCGCTAATACGCAAGGAGATCGCGGCCATCCTGCCCGGCACGCAGGTTATCGAACGAGGGTCCCGTGCTCTGGCACGTGCCGAGGCCCGTACCAAAGTCGAGGAGGAAGCTAAAATCGCCATCGAAAAGGAAAAGCTGGGCAGGCAACACCTCAGGGCGGTTCACGAACGCCTGGCGTCCATAATGACACTTGTGATTGTAACGGCTTGCGCAGTTTGGGTAGCGCTGTTGGGATTTACGAACGTCCGGGCACGGCGGGAAGAAATCGGGGTTCTGCGTACACTCGGAGTCTCTGCTAAAGGTATCCTGGTCATGTTCCTCTCCAGGCATATCCTGGTTGGTGTGTTAGGTGGGGTTCTGGGCTTTTGCGCCGGCGTGCTGGCATCCGTTTACTTTAGCGCGGCCCTCGAAGGAACACGGATACGGATAACCGGTACGGACCTCTCTGTGGTTGATTTACTGGTACTTTCTGTCGGAGGAGCCGCCGCTCTGGCAGTCATCGCCGGATGGATTCCAACTATGATGGCAATTCGACAGGACCCGGCAGATGTGTTAAGAGAAGAGTAAACTGTACAAGATTCAAAACGCAAGAGATATAATTCTGAGATCTTGGGTTTTGAGTCTGAAGTCTGTTGTCTTGATATAAGAATGCTTGAGTTCAAAAATATCAGTAAGTGGTTTAACGGCCCGGAAGGCAAGGTAACGGCTCTCGATGAGGTCTGCTTATCCGTCTCGCCGGGTGAATTTTTAGCGGTGCGAGGTCCGAGTGGTTGTGGAAAGACCACACTGCTGTTGATCGCCGGTGGTCTTCTAAGACCCAACACCGGGCAGGTCAGCCTGGATGGTAATGACCCGTATGCGCTCAGTCCCGAGAAACGAAGCCAGATGCGGGCACGCATGATTGGGTTCGTATTTCAGCAGTTCCACCTGATTCCATACCTGACAGTACGGCAGAATATTCTTGCTCCTTCGCTGGCCCTGCCAGCCAAAGGGGCCAACCAAAGAACGCAGGAACTCGTCAGTCGTTTCGGGCTGGATGATCGCGCCGGTCATGTGCCGGCCCAGCTTAGCACCGGCCAGAGGCAACGCACGGCCCTGGCTCGCTCGCTATTGAATAAGCCGAAAATTATATTAGCCGACGAACCTACCGGAAATCTGGACGAAGACAATGCTGATATTGTATTCGGTTACCTCAGTCAATATGTCGCTGAGGGTGGATGTGTGCTGCTTGTTACTCACGATGTCAGGGCGGCCGCACACGCCACCCGCACCCTGCAGATGGTTGACGGGCGACTAATTGAGTAAGACTAATGCCACCTCACCAAACAAAGCGGCAACAGTAAACAATATGTGGTTAATTGGTTATCCGGAAAGTGACTAAAGTGAGCTAAAGTGACACTTATACCAATTCAACTTAATAAGTGCGCTTTATATAATGACGATTTATGATATAGTGGCCATTTATCCCACCCTCACGGCCGGAACGCTTTTAGAGTAAGGCGCAAGAATTAACTTGAATTCGTATTACGTGTCATCCCTTCGGCAAGCTCTGAGGCGCAGCGGAAGGATCTGGCCAACGAAAAAGAGATTCTTCGCTTCGCTCAGAATGACAGTTTCGCTGTCACTTTAGGCACTTCATACTTACCTGTGGCACGAGTTAGTTCACTTATTTTACTCACTACTCACCTCATCCATTGCGATTGGTATTATCTCTATACGGAAGATTTTTTTCGCGTCGCATAAAGCGAGCAACAAACTTGCTGTTCGGCTTGCCCAGCAGCTCATCCAGAGAGCCGACCTGCTGCAGTATACCATCGTTTAAGATAGCTGCTCGGTCAGCTACAGTAAATGCTTCTTCCAGATTATGGCTTACGTGGATGGTAGTCAGGCCGAGCCGGCGCTGAATGTCCAACAGTTGTGCGCAGACTTCCTGCCGTGTAACCTCATCCAGGGCGCAGACCGGCTCGTCCAGAAGTAAAATTTTCGGCTGCAGAACCAGGGCCCGCGACAAGGCAACACGTTGTTTTTCACCACCACTGAGACCGTGGATTCTGCGTCTCAGCAACCGTTGGATATCCAGCAGCTCCGCTGTCTCGGTAATTTTTGCCTGTATCTCTTTGTTTTTATAACCACGGACGCGCAAGCCGAAGGCGATGTTTCGTTCGACGGAAAGATGCGGAAAGAGGGCGTAATCCTGAGGTACATACCCGATGCTTCGAACACGAGGTTCAAGGTTGGTTACCTGATGTCCATCAATATAAACTCGTCCCGAATCAATCTTTTTAAGACCGCAAAGGCACTCCAGAAAGACTGTTTTACCTGAGCCCGGCGGCCCCAATAGGATAAAGTATTCTCCCTTCGCGATGTTGATGCTCAATCGCTGCAGCTGGAATGTTCCAATACGAAAAGAAATTTCTTCGGTACGAATCATCATCTCACCATGACCGAACCACCAACAAGGCGGATTCCTGTTACTGCAATCAAGGCTACAACAATAAGCAGCAATGCTATTGCCAGAGCTACTTCAAGATTTCCGACTGATTGTTCAAGAAAAATAGTAGTGCTCAAAACTTCGGTTCGGCCTCGGAAAGAACCAACAAAAATCATCAACGGCCCGAAAAGTCCGAACGCCCGGGACCAGGTTAAAATGCCACCCGCTATAATGCCGTTCCGGGCCAAAGGCAGACAAACCCGGCGAAAACTGCCCCATTGTGTGCAGCCTAAGGTCAGAGCCACATTTTCATAACGCCGGTCAACATCGTCAAAGGCGGTCTTGGCTGAGCGGATAGCAAAACTTGCGGCAGCTATAAACTGACACAGCACAATGCCTTTAGGTTGAAAAACAAACTCAATACCCAGGTCTTCCTGTATCCATCGGCCGGGCCTCGTCTGTGAAAAAAACACCAACAGCGTCAGACCAGCTACCAGCGGAGGAAACACTATGGGCAAATCCACAATGGCATCAGCCAGGATGTGGCCGGGGAAACGAAAGCGGCTCAACGAGTATCCCATAGGAACCGCAAAAAGCAGCGCTATCAAAGTCGTGGCACAGCTCGTCCAGATACTCATCCAAAGAGCGTGACGGATAAATTTGGAGGCCAGGACCGTTGCGAAGGCTTTTTTGTCCACGTATAAGACGTCCGTGATAATCAGTGTCAGGACAAAGATAATAAAGACCGACACAAAGAAAAATGCCGCTGCTGAAAAGACGCGGTCACGCCAACCTCTTACGGGAGTATCCACAATTGCTTTCATTGCCAACCCATAGATGCAAACACGCCCCATTTGTCAAATTCATAATACAGCATATACCCCATGCAGATTATTACAATCAGTGTCACCGCTATGCCGAGCATCCTGGTCAGAGCGGGTTTTAGGTTTGCTTCGGCACGGACGTAACGCTTAAGGATAAAATAGACAACCAGCGTAACAATACCCGCCGCCAAAAAAGCAAAGGCCTGTTTTGCATACCAGCCCTGGGAAGGAACGCCATCTTCTTTGACCCATTTCCAGGTATGCTCCAAAAGATAATAGCGCGGCAGCCTGATGTGAAGCCACATAGCAAAGAAGTAGAAAAAGGCGGTCATAGCCGAAAAAACAGAACAGATGATGTAAGTAATATCTGATTTCTTCATTACCAGGTTCCCTTCAAAAGTACCAGGTAACATCCGATGATAACCTTGTACCACAGGATTACGTTCAACAATAAACAGAGCGGTACGTACAGGAACAGCTTTTCTTTTTCCTGGGCCGGTGAAAACTTTTTCGCAGAAAATAAAACGCGAAGAACATTGCCAGTCCCCACAGCACCCTAATGTTCCTTGACCTCAAACAGCCCGGTGGCCCAGGGCAATTGCCGGTCAAGATAAGGATGACGGATGCGGGCCCCGTAGGCCGGATAAATCAACACACCAATAACGTAAACAATTGCGTAGGCCCACAAGGACACTCTAACATAGAGCCATTCAAGTTTTTGCCGACCGAATTTGCCGTGTACATAGCCGACGACGATGAGCAGGTTATGCGTCATACTGCCAACAAGAACAAACGTCGCAAATAAATGAACCAGAAGCAAAAATTCGTAAAAGTTTTCCAGAAAAACCACAACATCAGGCCCCAATTATCAGGTCAGGGAGTAATCTCAGATGTTTAGATACTCTGACTCAGTATTTTCCGTCTCAGCAACCGGTTGGGCGCAATGGCGACTACAAACACTGATTTCTGCATGTATACCCGTCTGCTCTTCAAATAATTTAGCTGCTTTTTCCAGAGGTGCCGCACAGGCCCTGACACTGAAAATACGGACAGTCCTGTTACTGCTTTGGTGCTTCATTCATTGTGCCCCCACGCTCACCCAAGTTCACATTTTGCTGATTTGTCAGACTCTCGCCCACGTCTCGTTTTTCCGGTTTTAGTGAGGCAGTAAACATTTGTACGGCCACTATTACCAGGAAAATCGCGAATACCTTCTGCAGTACATTGCCGGGCAACCTGTTAACCAATTCCGTTCCAGCCAATACACCGGCCAAAGCACCTAATACAATCAATGCGATGACCTCTGCATCAATCTCAATTTCGGGATTCTTCCAGTACCGAATTGCCCCAACCAATGCCATAGGTACCATCACTGCCAGAGCAATTCCCTGGGCAGACTTTTGCTTAAAACTGCAAAGTAAAACAAGCGCGGGTATAATTACTGTACCGCTACCCAGTCCCAGAGTGCCGCTAATGACACCCGCGAAAATACCCAACAGGACAAAAACCCACCAGCAATTAGGTAACTGACCTATCATAATAAACCTCCAAAATATTGTTCAGTGGTTACAATATATTTTTTTATCGCAGGCATTATAGTCGGTTATATTGTTGTTTGCGATAGAAAATTTGCAAATAGCGATGTAACCGGTCAAACTGCATCGAAGAATCCGGTTTAAGCCGAAAAACATAATTAAAGATAAGATTCCCTCCAACTGCAGCAAATCCGGTTCTATTACGGAGGTGTGGTACTGTAGTTATGCTTCTCAAAAATTCCCTGGCCTTGCTCGGAGACAAGAAAGTCCACAAACTTTTCCGCCAGTTTTCTGTGTTTGGTGAATTTCAGCACACCCACATCGACAGTGGAAATCAAATTTTTCTCTCGAGCGATAGGTATCTCATCTCCGTACTCGCTGTAGTATCGTGCCATTGCATCCCAAACGATAACAGCGTCAAGTGATTTTGCCTGTATTTGCATACCCAGCTCATTGACGGTAAGGGATTGAAATACCAGATTTTTCTCAATGTCTTTCCAGGTGATATTGTTCTTTGCGAGTATTTGTTTGGATGTTCTGCCGATAGCACAGGCGCCCGGATCACCAAGACCCAACTTTATACCAGGCTTGAGGAGGTCTTCTAATCCGTAGATTTTTTTCGGATTGCCCTTCTGTACAAGGATGGTCGGGACCCAGTAGCAAACCGAGCGTCGGGAAAGAACCATATCTTCCTTGGCGGCTTGTTCAACATAGTGTTTATCGCCCGGCATATAGAGATCGCCTCGGCGGGTAATCTTTATCTTTGACAAAAGCACCTCGCTGCCGGCATAATCCGGAGCGACCTTAACACCATACTCTCGCTCAAAAATCTCAACCAGCTCATCCGCCGGCGGGCGAATGCCGGCCCCGCAATAGAGTAGTAATTCTTTTACCTCAGAATCAGAGTCTTCTGATTTTTCAGCTTTACATCCGCAAAGCAGCACGCCAATACCAACAATTACAATTATTGTAATCTTTTTCAATTTGTTCTCCGGTTCCATCATTTTACATAGCCATACTCAGCAAAAATATCGGGGCCCCTGGTTCGGGCAAATTCAATGAACTGTTCAAGCAACTCAGGTTCTTTGGAATAGCTCAAACCGATAATGTGCACGCGGATTTCCTCATCGTATTCATAGGGTGTCCGAACAACCTCTACACTGTCACGGAATGTATGGGCCACGCCGTTCCACATAATGACCGCATCGACCGCCTGGGTTTTCAGAAAGTTCCCCAAAGTGCTGTGTCCTTTGGTTAAGCGGTTTTCAACGTTTTTCATAACCGCCTCTTTTATGCCTTTCTTGTCCAAAAGCGCAAAGACCATTTCGCCGCAGGTAGAATACTTCGGGTCGTTGAGGGCGACTTTCAAGCCGGGCTTTGTTAGGTCCTGAATGCTTGTCAGTCCTTTGGGATTGCCTTTCTGCACCGCCAGTACCGGTGCCACAAAGCCTACATGGACATAATCCGCCAGGGCGTTGGCATCAGCAACGTAATCAAGGTACGGGTCGTGGGTAACAAGAATATCTCCCTTTCGACCTGCCTTGACCAGAGGCAAAAAGTCCTCACTGCCCGCAACTGTCGTAGTAACATTAATGCCTGTTTGGGCGGTGAGCTCCGAATACAATTGTTCCATCGGCTTGGGGAATGAGCTGCCACATAAAATTACCAGCTCCCTGGGCTTATCCTCTGTTTCTTTTTTGCTGCAACCGACCACGGCCACCGTACAAAATATACCGATCAACAATAGAAACGAGATTGTATTGGTGGAACATACATTTTTCCCTTGCATTTGCCTGATCTTCCTCTCAAAATTATGTGTGTTGGCCTGGTATTTGCAATCGAATACTGTCGACCTCTACTTGGTTTTCTGAACTCTTGACGCCTTGGCCCACTACCTCGCCAGAAAAGATGTTTTTCGCATTATATAATAACTTACAGTGAGTTCGACATAAGTCTTTCTTATTCAGCGATAGCTGTCTTTCGGGCTTTTGGAGACTCGGTCGACATGACCGTCCAGAAAGTTCACATTGACACCACCTTCTGTTTGTCCTGGTTTGCGGCCGTGCGGAAAGATTCCCTGCTTACGGAAGAAATCGCATACCACCCAAATCTCCGCCGGACTCGCATTACTGCAAAGACGATATCGCTCATCCTGGATTCCACTCTTGCTTGTCTGGCCGAGCCAGTCTCGATGAGCCTCCATTCCACGCAAAGTTAATTGCCGCGGCAGGAAGTAGGTGGGATCTCGCCATGTACCTCCATCCAGCTCTTGTTTGTTGGCGCGGAAACTCCAGTAAATGTATGTAATATTGCCGATAATGCGGTTTTGTGGCGTATCAACCACTGAATCTATCCCCCCGGTAGGTACACCCCCGTTCGGATCATTAGCAAACTGCTCTAAGAATTTGGCTTGCGGACAATAGAAAGCTTTTATCAAGCCGTCATCTTTATATGTATTGAGCTTCTGCAGCAAAGCACGGTGTGGATTATGTTCGGTCGCCTCCAAAGGATAACGGTTATTTCTGTCGTCGTTGGCATACATAATCAGAGCAACATTTACCTGTCGAAGGTTGCTGAGACAAGATGTTTCATTGGCTCTAAATCGCACCTTATGCAAAGCAGGTACCAGTATCCCCATCAATAGGGCGATAATAGCAATGACCACTAATAGCTCGATTAAGGTAAAGCCCACTTTCAACCAATTTTGATTTTGCATTCTACTCATTATTTTATCATCGCCGTTTTCCATTCACATTTTATCCAGTTTTACGGAATTCGATCCAAATTCCAAAGTTAACATTTTCACTGCCTGGAGGTTTCGGTATATCAATGCGGTAGTCTTTGATTCCCAGGGTGTTCATAATATTAGATAGCTCATTAGCTTTTTCGTCCACATCATATTTCATTTTTTTACCCTGTTTTGCGCGTATCTTTTCTGCCGTCTCGATAGGCAGATTTCTCGAGAAGCCCCGTCCAATGTAAGCCACCGCGCCCGGTTTGAGCACGCGATATATCTCGCTGAACGCTCGCACCTTATCCTCCCAGAAGTGATATGATCCACGGGAAACGATTATATCCGCATAATTATCGCGAAAAGGAAGATTATGTGCATCGGCGAAGATAGCACTCACCTGGTGTCCAAAACCGTTTTCCTCCGCTTGTCTATAGAAATTTGGAAAGAAATTCGGATTGATATCGGCATTGATCCAGTGCATTCGTGTACGCTTGCATAATTCGACAATGAGCGTGCCGGGACCGCTTCCTAAGTCAATCCCGATACCATCTTTTTCGCCCAAGTCGAAATCTGAAACAATCTGCTCGGCCAATGGAGCATATACAGGCGCCAGTGATTTACGGCTTGTTCTTATCATACCAAGCGCATTTTGCTCGGTATATTTTTCGTCCTGACGTAACGAAAAGGCTTTATCGTTTAAGCAACCTGCTCCGCAAAAGAGCAACATCAAAATAGGTAAATGAAATCGCTGTAACATTTTCATTAAGCTAATTTCCACTCAAAACTCTGATATAAGCAATATACTACGAGTATTAGTCTTACATAATAATAAGGTTATTTTTCTGTTCCGATTTGGCTAAAGGCAAAAGCTCTTTGGCCAAAGCACAAAATTTGTCCATCTTCAAGAGTTACTACTGTACGGCCCTCGCGGTCAACGGCCAGGCCCCAGTTAACCGGAGCCGACGGCACGGCTTCAGACCACAGAACCCCGCCATCCTCAAGATTTAAGGCAACAACCTCTGATTTCTTAGCAACCACCACGGCATTGCTGCACACCGCTACGGCAACACTGTCTTTACAATCGTAGCTCCACAACGGCTTATCGCTAACACCAATCCTTTTCCAATCAATATTGAAACGATTACCGGGCTCCGCCATCTTTTTTCTTAATATCTCTCTATCAATGTTGTCAAAGCATAAAACCTTTTTGCTGTTTTGGTCGCTTACCCAAACGATGTCACGACCACTGCTCGACGTTAGAAAAACTCTGTTGAAAACGGTGTTGTCAAATACATCATACTTCGGGTGTGCATAGAATGGCTTGCCGCAGGCCACGACCTGGTCTGCGAGCAGAGAAAGCTCACAGCCACGCGGGCTTTGCGATTGACAGCTTGCCAGCAGTTTCGGGTCGTTAAGGCATTTTCCATCTGAAATGTTATAAACAGCCGGCGAAAGAGATGTGCCGCTGGCTAAGTAGAGCTTGTCGTCGTGAAGCAGTTGATGGCCCTGCACGCTCGCTCCGGTACGGGCCTGCCGGTCAAGATGGCCGGATGTGTTGTTCTGCCACATTATCCGGCCGGTTGCAGCATCGAGTGCATAGACATAAGTGCCGTCATAATTAACGATACCGGCGGCAACATAAGCAATACCGTCTTCGACTAAGACTCCACTTGCGACCGGCCAGGTGGACAGCAGCGAGCCATAGACAGGTATTTTGCGCTGCGCCGGAGCTGCACGAAACCGCCAGAGCAAACGACCAGTCTGTGCCTCAAAGGCATAAACCCATCCATCGCCGGAACCCACCAAAGCACGACCCTTCCAGATAGTCGGAGGAAAGCGGACCACTCCACCAGTATAGGCCTTCCACCGCAACCGGCCGTTCACAGCATCAAGGGCCCGGACGATGCCGTCGGGACCGCTGGCAAATACCAGTCCACCAACCGTAACCGGAGCCGTAGGGACAGAAACTGTGGAGGCAGGTGCCGTCTTCGGTTCAAACCGCCAGAGTAGTTCGGCTTTCCCGGAGATGACTGTTTCTGTTGTCGCACTGCCGGTATTGTCTGCACGGAAGGTAGGCCAGTCAGCCGACGATTCGGGCAGACTTGCGACCTTCTTCAAATTCCTGGCGCCTTTCTCCAGACGTTGCGATTCAGTTGCATGCGGGCTAAAGTCGAAATCCCCCGCAGGCCCAAGGCACGTAATGCCGTAGAGGGTAAGCTGGCAATCACATACCGACGGCCACCAGTATAGCAGACCGTTGGCGATGGTGACGCCATCGTGACATTGAGGACGCATAGGTGAAATCCACTCCGGACGCAGGCTGGCTAAATCTAAACGCACGGAACCGCCGCTCGCACGGAAAAAGATAGCATCGGTGGAACCCGTCGGTCGAGTGCAGGCCCGGCGACTTTGATTAATCTCCGCTAATACCCGGCCGGTAAGCGGGTCAAACTTTATACTTGGGTGTTTGTCGATTTGACCACTTAAGCCGTACAGTCCGTCGTCTTGCAGAACCAACTGAAAGTTGCTATAGGAATTCTCCCATAGGATGCTACCGTCTTCGGAGGAAACGGCAAGCAGTTTTCCAATCTGGGGGCCGGCAAAATACAAGGCCTTATCACTGCACTGCAGATAGTTAGTAGTTCGCCAGTTGCTACGCCAGTCCTGCCGATTCAGATATGTCCCGAGTGACTTAAACAGTTCAGGTGTATTATCAGGGGTCTTTTTCCAGATGACTTTGCCGGTCTTCGCATTCAGGCAGGTCAGATACGCTCCAAACCGAAAGATATAGATTCGTCCGTTTTTCATACACATTGCGCGGCTGTCAACCGGCTCATTTTCTCGATAGCTCCACAAGACCTTTTTCGTTGTCGGGTCAATGGCCAGCACATTTCGACCGAATCCCCACGGATGCTCCGGCTGATTGAAGCCTTCTGATATAGGATTCCACGGCCAGCCGTGCGATTCGCTATGCCACCGCTTTGTTGGGTCTCTTTGTTCCTGCTGACCCATAAGCGCGTAGAGCACGCCGTCTTCCAGAGCCATCCACTTCCAGAATGTCCCTCCGGCTTTTTCCACCGGTGGGACGATTTCATCCTTCAAACGGCCGGTAGCCGTATCAATTAACTTGCAGGACTTATCATCACCGACATATAAAGTCGTCGGCGTTGCAATCATGGTATTGCGATGAATCATCACACCCTCAGCCAGGTCTCTCTGCCAAAGTATCGTACCGTTGTAGCCGTTGAACGCCACAAGCTTATTGAGCAAGGCTTCTTCCCGGCTTTTGAAGGCCACGTGTCCGAACGCCTTGAATACACGACCCGCCGAAGACACCGCCACCTGGGGCAGTGGCGCATAGCGCGGCTCAGCCAGAAACTGTGTCAGATAGGGCGCCCGAATGACTGTGTCCTCTGATTGCGGATTATTGTCCGGGCCGTGATAGGGATGGCTCCAGTCATCCACTCCCTCGGGAAACGGCTTAACAAGAACTTTGCGCTCCAACAAGGCCTTTCCTTCGGGACGCAGCACCCGGAGCACTTCAGCTTCGGGTATCTCAAGCAGCGCAACAACAGCGTCTGCCAGATTATCGGATAAGTGCAATCTGGTAAACGGTCCCTCTTCCACAAAGATACGTGTCCCGTAAAAACCCGCCTCATCAACTATCCTGCGTGCTCTTTCGACGTCCTTTGCCAGGCGCAACTGCACATATATCAGCAGCTCACTGTCCCGCGCCAGCTCCAGGGCAAGTTCGCACTTGCTGTCACCAAGCACGACGCATATTCCGCGAGTAATGCCGATTTTCTCGAGAATAGGCTGGTCCTGTTTTGCCATCGAGACAAGCGACCAACAGAACAGAATACCAGCGACTGTTATCAATAAGCCTGCTTTTATCTTTCTCATTTTTCTCCCTTTCAAGAATTGCACATACTGTTCTTGCACTGAATAGATTTTTGCAGCAATGAAATTTTAATATGGAGACAGACTATTGTCAAAGAATTCTTTTAGACTTAAACCACCACTTATTGAGAATCTTTCCGTTATTTCTCCGGCCAACGATACCATCGGATATATCTGCCATCGCCAGGCTTATGAAGAGGTAGAATATGAGCCGGGGCGCGGAACAAATCTTACCGAGGGCGCCGGCAAGATTATTACAGAGCATCCCTTGAACATCATTAAACGGATGAATCCCGCCCGTCGAAGACGGGTCGGGATGAAACAAAGCAGACAGTATCCTTCTCGGGTTGCGGTATAGCGTATCTGACTATGCCAGTTTATCCCGATTCTCATAGACTTTCAATATGGCATCTGCTATGTCATCTATATCCTCTTTGGTTCCAAGAAGCATATTTTGAGTGAACCAGACCGCCTCTTCACAGAGCTGGTCGTTATCGGGATAGTGCAGTTCCTGGCGGTATCTCTTGAGTCTCTCTCTCGAATAGAGTCTCTTATAACCTGGTGAATTTAAGGCTTCTTCAATTAAGCCATCATTATATTGGGGACCATAACCTCCGGAACAGGGTATACCTTCGGCCTCCAGGGCCGAGAGGAATTTGGCTCTGGGCAGGTCATTGAAGTGCTCCTTTTTATACCGGAAGGGATACAAATGGTACGCCGCTCTGGTTACTCCTTCGTATAGCTTGTGAGGAACAATGCCGGGAATGTCTTTTATTCTCGATGTCAGATAGTGGGCATTCTCGTTGCGCCTTGCCGTATCTTTTTCCAGGCGCTTCATCTGGGACATTAATATAACCGCCTGGAATTCCTGCATTCGTCGGTTGCTTCCTCTGATGGGGTAACCGCTGGTTTTTTTCATACTTCCATACGGTCTGCCGCAGTTGTGAAAGGAGAAGCATCGGTCCATAATTTCCTCATCATTTCCCACAACGGCACCGCCTTCACCGGCCGGGAGATGTTTGGAGTTCTGGAAACTAAAGCAGCCTAAATCTCCTAACGTGCCAACCTTTTTACCCCTCCATTCGGCCATCCATGCCTGGCAGGCATCCTCTATTACTAAGAGATTATGTTTTTTGGCGATGGCATTGATTTTGTCCATATTGGCCGGCAGGCCCAGAATATGCACCGGAAGGATCGCTTTAGTATTTTCGTTGATTCTCTCCTCTATTTTATCCGGATTTATCTGGAAAGTTTCGGGGTCGGTATCGGCAAAAACCGGCAGGGCCTTGGTAAGGAAAACCACATTATACGTGGCAATAAACGTATAAGGTGACACAATAACCTCATCTCCGGCATCGACACCCAGAATATGCAGAGCTACCATCAGGGCCGTTGTGCCGCTGGCCGTGGCCAGACAGCGCTTTGCTCCGATTAATTCCGCATATTTTTTTTCAAATTCTGTAACCTTTGTACCCTGGCCCCGATACCAATTTCCACTGCGTAATACGGATAGAATAGATTTTTCGGCACTTCTGTCCCAGACCGGCCAACCGGGAAACGGTTTGGTTCTGACCGCCTTACCGCCGAGGATTGCAGCTTTACCTGCTTTTTTACTTCCATTCGCATAGGCACCTATTCCCCCCGACGCAGTAGCGATAGTACCTATTGACGCAGCAGCTAAAAATTCTCGCCTAGTTAAATTGTTTTTATTCATTTTCCTGACTCCTTCAATTTTGTAAAAAAAAGTTTGTTTTATGATGCTCGTTTTTTACGATTGTTTCTTTTTTTCTGTTTCTTTCCGGCCCTGGCATCCTGTTCGGCCATGAACTTATTCAGAGCTTCCGGTGAACTACGGTTTTTGAATGCCTCTAATGCCGGATCATTGGTTCGTTCCATCCACTTTAACAATTCTTCCCGCATATTGTCGAGCTTTTTTTTGTATTTTGGGTCGTCTCTTAGGTTATGCAGCACATCAGGGTCGTTTGCGAGGTCATAAAACTCCTCAATGATTCGATATTGGAAAAGCCTGACGCGGGCGGCAATCTTCGGGTCGGTTTTCGCAGCGGCCCGCATGGCCTTGAACGTCAGGCCGGATTGCGATTCGTTTTTGAAGACACGTTCGCCGTCAGACCAGGGATTGAAAATGTACCCAAACCTGTGGTTCTGTACGCAGCGCATCGGATAACGGTTTCGTCCGGAGGTCTGGTGGAATTGTGTAAATACTTTGTCGCGACCGGTCTGTCGCCGACCAAGAAGAATCGGTAGAAATGAAAAACCGTCCATCCCTTCGGGCTGAGCCAGTCCAGCCGCGTCAAGTGCGGTGGGCATAAAATCGATGCCGGATATAAAGTGTCGATTGTCCACAGTGCCGGGCTTGATTTTGCCCGGCCAAACGGCAATCCACGGTGTGCGTGTGCTGTGAAGGTAGCAGTTTGTCTTGGCAAACGGCACAGCTATACCATTGTCTGAGAGGAACATTATCAAAGTGTTTTCCGCCTGTCCCGATTCGCGCAGAGCACGCATCACGGCTCCAACCGTATCGTCACAGCGGCGGACCGAGCTATAGTACTGCGCTATTTCCTTACGTACATCGGGTAAATCAGGCAGAAAACCAGGGACCTGGATTTCTTCACCTTGATATACCCGCGATGGCGTTGGTATATCTTTTAGCATTTTCGCAAACTTATTTTGCTCCTGTAAGCTGTCGTGATACGGGCGGTGTGGGTCGTGTGAATTGGCCATCAGGAAAAACGGCTGGTTTTTGTTTGCTGCCTGTTGGAAAAAGTCCCTGGCAAACTTATAGTAAAGTTTCGGGTCACGCCCCTGGCCTAATTCTCCAATGTCCCTGACCATGTCCCATTTGAATTTCTCTATAGGCGCCAGGTGCTTTACTTTGCCGAGAATGCCATTGAGGTAGCCGGCCTTATGGAGACTCTCCTGCAGGGTCGGCACATTAGTGTTAATCGGCTGGAAGCCCTCAGCCCCATTGCGGTGGGGGTAGCGGCCGGTCATTAGTACTGAACGACTTGGCTGGCAAACCGCTATAGTGATATGAGCATAGGCAAAACGCATGCCCTCTGAAGCGAGGCGGTCGATGTTGGGTGTAATATCCGGAGTTTGTCCGCCGAAGCAGCCCGGCGCATCCCAGTTCATATCATCAGCCGTTATCAGCAGAATATTCGGTCGCTTTTTCCTCTTGTCGGCCGCAAACATCTGCCCTTGTCCGGACACCATCAGCGCAGCTCCCAGTCCCATTGCTTTTAAGAACTGGCGACGTGTGGTTGGATTTGTTCTCATTATTCTCCTTGTCCTTATTATGGGCCTGAGGCCTATTGTCGAGCATGAGCTGTTGTTGCGACTTTGGCTGTTTTTCTTTCGCGCACAACTTCCACACCACAAAGGACCGGCACACCGTTCTTCGATGAGAGCTTCTCATCTTGCGCAACGAGTTCGATTTTTAGGTTGTCACTGACCGCAATGCCCCGGAACTGACGTACAACGGCTTTGCAGGAACCACCTGCCTCCCTAACAATGTCGAAGTCGTCAAGAACTACCTGTCCTTGCAGCTTAATGTCGAATATGCGTTTACCCGCCTGCTCATTATCGAAATCTGCAAAATACAGTCTGACCGTATATTCGGCGGGCTCATCAGCCTCTGACAAAAGCGGCACGATACACCGTCTAAGTCCACGGGCACCGGAAGCGAACAGCCAGGGAGTATCGGTTCCACTCATAGTCTGAATTTCACTGTTACGCCGAATATAATCAGGTTCTTTGAGGAAGTTCATTCCCAGTTTGAGTGAGAAGCCCATTGCTGCGCGGTTCTGCGGCAGTTCGGGTCGCGGATAGCCGAACCATAGTCTGCCGTTTCTGTCGCGTCTGTCGCCGGGTGCGCCGAGGTTGAGGGCCAAGTGTTTAACGGGCGTGTTGGCTCCGCCGGTGCTATAGATGCCCCAACGGTCGTAGTCCGGACGCGGCTCAAGAGCAATCGAACAGACTATGGGAAAAAGGCAAATGCAGCCGGCACTGGCTTCGGGTGCCAGGACAAGGCCGTCAGCGGGAATTGCGTTAATCCAGCATCCGAGCCGATGCCCGGCGAAATGACGTATGCCGCTGTCGTTTTGCAGGTCGTAGTAGCTCGTGTAGCCCGAACGCATCAAAAGCATTTGTGGACAGGCGGAAATTGCCCCGCAATGATGGCCCGGGCGAAGAAACTGCCATGTTGTCTCAGCGCCGGTCAGGGGGTGACTGCGTGTCCTTTGCTGTCCGGTCTTGAGGTCAAACGCCCAGGGTTCAGCAAGGACCATCCCGCCGATGATAAGTGGACGGTGGCGATAGTTGGCATCTTTGGCCCAAAGCACATCACCACTTTTAGCTGAGAGAGCCACCAGCCGGCGGTTCGAGAACTCGCCCGAAAGGAACTGACTCCAATAATGACCGTTCGCATTGGCCCCGCACAGGACCACGACGCCGTCATGGTACATCGCCGTCAGTTCGCCGCCGCCTATTCCAATATTGCTGCAGTCGGTTACATCCACAGCTCTTTCCCAGAGCTTCCCACCCGTCTGAGCATCCAGCGCAACGGCGAGGCGTACGTCGAGCTCTTTTTGGGCTGCTTCCGCTTTTTTGGCCTCTTCTGCGCTAAGATTCAACAAATGGGACTTGTCCTGTCGCAGAAATTTTTCTCGTTGCTCCGGGGTTAATGAGCTATCGATGAAAAAGAGCCAGCCGTCACCGACTGCGATAGTAAGGTTAATGATATTTTTGCCCTGGTAATTCCATAGCGTCTCACCGCTCCGCGTATCAATGGCAAAAACCGAATCCGAAACGCCTACCTGTTTCATTGTGCTTCCATAGAGGATATCATCAATATAAGCGAGGTATCCCCACTTGTGTGAGCCACCTTCAGCAACGGGAGGCATATTGTAGGTCTGGAGAGTCTGCCCTGTTTCAGCGTCGAGCCGCAGACATTTATCGTCGAGAGCAACGAAAAAACTATCTTCGCAGACAGCTAAGTTGCCGCACTCACTTCTTTTCAGTCGGGTGCGCATTGCACCGGGGATATCGCGCTTCCACAGCAGAACGCCGTTGTAAGAATCATAGGCCATCACGACGTTTTCGCCCTGGACGAAAAGCCGACCATTAACCGCAAGAGGCGCAGCGGCGGCGTTATGGCGATTAACCATTGGGGCCGGACCGGGATCGCCAAACCACAACAGACCCAGTGGGCCGGCTACGATTCGGTCATCGCTGCAGGCGGTGTTGCCCGGCCCGGCATACTGGTGTGTCCATTTGCCTGCTCCCGGCAGTGCTCCGCGTCTGAGAGTTGCCCAGCAGCCGTTGGTTTGGCTGATTCGGCATTGCCCTAATTCCAGCCGCTTCAACCACTGGCTAAGCTGCTCGGAAGAGACGGCACCTGCTTTTCCAGACGCATTGGCCGGCGCACCAAGACAAATGGCACCGCCGCACGGCTTTAGATGTCGTAAAAGCTCTTCGGGAATGCCTGGTATATTTCCGGTCAGCAGCAGACTGTCGGAGACAATCAGGTTGGCAAAGTAGTTCGAATACGGCAGCTTAGAAAGATTACCCTCATCGATAGTTACACGCTGGCCGTACAGGCCCGCCGCGTCCAGGGCCAATCTTGCTGCGGTTACTTTTTCTTTGTCGGGTTCGACTCCGATAATGGTCAGGTCTGTGCGCTGCGCCAGTTCCCAGGCCAGACGGCCATTTTCGGCGCCGACTACAAGGCAATAGCCCTTTGTAACACCTGTTTCCATAACAATCGCTTCGGCGGCTGCTTCGTAAACTGCGGTTAGTTCGTCTTGAGGGTAAGGATTTGCTACCTGCCTGATGCGTGGGTCGGGCACTGAGTTTTTCGATTTTGCCGCTTGCTTTGCAGCAAAGCAATAGATTTTGCCCGTGTCCGTGCTGACATAGAGTCGGCCGTTGGCTACAGCCAATCCCCTTGCTTTACCATTGACGTGCGCCTTCCAAACGGCTTGGCCATTGTCACATCTGAAGGCGTTGACCTGATCTTGCCCACCGGCAAACACCAGGTTAGCAGTCAGTATCAATTCGGCATCACACTGGCTTGGGACACGCCAACGGATAATCGGCTCGATATTTTTACTGCGGTGCAGCTTCAATTCTTCTTCTGCGGCTTTTAATTGCTGTTCCTGCTTTTTGCGTTCCTCACCCTTGGCACTTATGACACTGCTTCTTAGTGACTTTATTTTGTACTCCAGCGAATTACGTCGTCCGCTGGCCTGGGCGTACTTAGTCCGATCCATAGCCATCAGTTGGCGTCCGGTTGCCATGTAGGCCATATTCCCCACCACCGCGAGTCGTCTGCCCGGGAACCAGCCAAAACCCACTCTGCCGGTATTCTGGTTTAGAGCCAAAAGGTGTTGCTGCGTGCCTGTGTAAATTTGCTCATCTGCAAGCAGCGCATACGTGCCTCCAATGGCGCCTCCGGCCTGCTCACCCCTCCAGCCGTAACTACGGCTGAAAACCTCGCTGCCGGTTGCGCGGTCGAAGCCGACAGGCAAGGCCCTGCCGGATGGAGCAAAAAGTCGGGTGCCGGTGGCCAGCAGGTATCCCTGGGGTGTGAACTCCTTGCGATATGCGTCCTGTTCACTGATGCAGTCATTTTTCCAGATAACCATCCCATCATCTGCCTGTACAGCACAGAGGTAAACGTTTTCATGTGGAAATATCCCGGCACCGAAATAAGCAATGCCCGAATCGACAAGCACGCCGGTTCGAATAGGCCAGCGGGAAATCATCCTCCCGCTGCCCAGAAGTTTTTCGTTGTTCGGCCCGCCGCGCACTTTCCAGATCAAATTTCCGTTATTTGCATTCAGGCAATAGACAAAACCATCGTCGGAGCCGACAAAGACTCGGCCTTCGCAGACCACCGGCGCCAGACGCACCGGCCCACCGGTGAAAAATGACCAGCGTTCATCCCCCGTAACGGCGTCAAGCGCGTAGACTTTATCATCAGAAGAAGACCCGAAATAGACCGTGTTATCCACAGCAGCTACCTGATAAGCATCATCAAAAATCACTCGATGGCGCAGCTCAAAACCCTCCCTTGGGCGATTAGCCGGTCCGGACCAGGCGGGTCTTGGAGGATGGGCCGGCGTATAAATCCATTGCAGACTCAATGGTGCGGTCAGAGATTCGGATGTACAGCCCGTACGTGCATTATCGTAACGATAGGTCGGCCAATCCGCAGCACTCACAGAAGCTACAATAAGAAACATACCAATAAAAATACTCAGGTTCGCTCGAAAGGACTTTAGGCTTGTCATAGCAGTTTCTCCCAAATCTTTGCTTTATAAACAATCGTTACTTGATGGCAACACTTACTGTCTCGGAGAGTTTCAACACGCCTGTTATAATCGTGCTTTCAGCATAAAGCAGGCTCCTGACGGAAGATTATATCAGTTATAATACGGATTGTAAAGCGACAAGACCGACGTTTTTCTTTTCATTGTCACTACGCCCGGACCAATTAATAGCGTCGCTAATGGAATAGCTGATCTTAAGGTAAATTTTTAGTCTTACCACCAATGGTAAGGGGGTGAGACGCGTACATCCATTTCGCTGAATTGCCGCCATTCATTGTGTCCGTCAAGAAAGACAATATTAGCACCGGCTGGTCTGCCTCCAGATCTCAGGTGGTTGGTGCGGTCGGGAATTTCCCACATAGACCACGAACCACCGTGAATCTCGGTAAAGGTGGCGGTCTTTGGGTCAGAAGTGCTGCTTAGGGTAGCGTCGGTAACCAGCTCAGTTGAGGTGGCTTGCTTATGTGTTAGTGTTTTCACCCATTCCTTTTTAGGCGTTCCCTCCGGGTGATACGACCTTCCATTAACGGTATCCATCATCCAGAAATAACTGGTAACTCGAAACTGGCTGCCCCGGTTAGTTGTAGGTTCCGGTATCGAATCGGTAGGGGTTCCAAACGGAAGATTTTGGGAGAACTGCCAAAGTATGGCCATATCCGGGGTTTTCAATGGGTCAGAGGGGCAATAGAAGGTATCTTTGTCTCCGCCGGTTGCAATAATATAGTCGGTGGTACTGTAAGCGATGTCCCACAGCCAGTTTCCGCTTTCATTGAGCGGCAGCCGGTTGTCATTCTCCGAGCCGTACAAATGCAAACTAATGCCGATTTGTTTGAGGTTATTAGAGCAGGTAACTTTCTTTGCTTGTTCCCTCGCCATTTGCAGTGCAGGCATCAATATCGCCATTAACAAAGCGATGACAGCGATTACCACCAGGAGTTCTATTAAGGTAAACCCCGTTAGAAAACTCCGGTGCTGTTGCCGGATGTCTGTTTCCCCGTGTCTTTCGGGAAATCTTCCTCTTTCCCGAACAGGAATGTTAATTTCTAATGCGATAAATCCTCTTTGTTTTTTCATTGTGGTACTGTCTTTCCATATTGGCGGATTTGCAGAAAAAACTATTTTCCAATCACATCACAATGTCCACCCCTCTCGATAAGGCGGATTGATAAACTGATTCGCCTCGTCGCAGTTGGTAAAACGCATATTCCTGCTGTCCCATTGGAGCTTACGTCCTAACATCTTTGTTGCAATAATCCCTAACTGGGCTAACTCCGTCAAAGGCCCACCGTAATCAAAATTTGAACCCGCTTGCGTATTGTTTTTAACAGCGTCGAGCCAGTCCTCGTGATGCCCCTTCACTCTGGGCAGCGTTTTGGCCGGCTGCTCGTAGGCCTTCATCTTTGCCTCGGGGATTATCCTTGCCCCGCCGGCGCCATGTGAGCCGTACATAATCTTGCCTTTGTCCCCGATTACAATCGCCCCTGTGCCCGGCATCTTTCGTCCCTCCTCCAGTTCCTCCGGACGCGGAGGTTCCTCTACACCATCAAACCAGACCAGCTTAACAGGTCCCCGTTTGCTGTTCGCCGGGAACTCGTAATTTACAATCGTGCCTGCAGGAAACGTATCGGCATGCTTTTTCGGGTCATATCCTTTGGCCTGGGCCTCGATTGTTTTCGGAGCTCCCAGATCCAGCGCCCAGAACACAGGGTCAACAACGTGGCAGACCCAATCGCCGATTGTTCCGGAACCAAACGGCATCCAGCTTCGCCATCTGCCGGGCAGATACATTGGATTATACGGTCGATATTGGGCCGGCCCTAACCATAATTCCCAGTCCAGCTCGGATGGAATCTCATGCTTTTCTGTGCGCTTTGAGAGTTGATCAATCCTGCAATGATTCGACCCACAAGCTGCGTGCACTTCGCGAACGTTCCCAATCGCCCCATCCCAAATCCACTCACAGAACATACGGATATGGTCAAACGAGTGCCCCTGATTGCCTAATTGCGTTATCACCTTGTATTTGTGAGCGGCTTTCATAAGCTCGCGAATCTCATAGATAGAATGGGCCAGCGGTTTTTCGCAATACAGATGTTTTCCTCTCTTGATTGCTTCCATGCACGCCACCGCATGCGTATGGTCCGGCGTGGAAACCACTACCGCATCGATTTGGTTATCCATCTCATCTAACATCCTGCGAAAATCGGTATAACGTTTGGCGTTAGGATAATTTTCGAATGCCTTGCCGACCCGTCGGGTGTCCACATCGCACAGTGCAATGATATTTTCTCCCCCGATCCCTTCAAGGTTAGCTCCACCTCGACCGGTGATACCGATACATGCGATATTGAGCTTGTCACTCGGGGCGGCGAAGGCCTTGCCACCCAGCACATGCTGAGGAACGATAGTAATTGTCGCTGCTGCTACAGCCCTGTTCATAAAATCACGGCGGGAAATCTTCGTCCCCTGCTGCTTTGTCTTCTTAGCTTGATTTTTGATGTTCACAAATGTCCTCCTGGAAAAGAACAAGCTGATTAACCGAGTAAACCTGATTCAACTACGCCACTGAGATTATATTCTATAATATTACCCAAATAGCGGAAAAAATGCAATTACTTTCCCGTGTTTTTTGCTATACAACAAATAGTAAATAACAGACTCAAATGTTTAACTATTTTTCGGATAATGTGGCGAATACAGAAGACGTTTTTTTCGTATGACCAGTTTGCCGTTGGAGACGAACTGTTCTCCACGCTCGGAAAGATGTTCTATCATACGCTGTCGCCATTGTAGTAAGGTGTTTTTGTAAGCCGATTCAGCCACCAGGTCATACAGCTCGCCCGGGTCATTTGTCAAATCAAAGAGCTGTTCCCTGCCGTCGTATGCGTAGTAAATATACTTGAATTTGCCATCGGTCAGCGCGGTCCAGTGGTCATTGCTGTAACACATCGAATGTTCCAGGTCAATAAACTGCCGCCAGTTTTTCGTATTTCCACGAACCAGCTCGAGCATGCTCTTTCCGTCAAGTTGATTCGGGATGGGCGCCCCTGCCGCATCGAGGAATGTCGGCAGTACATCACGCAGCTCCACCGGCTGCCGTAAGGTTTTGCCACGCTGATGTTCCATCTCCATACTTTTGGGCCAGCGCAGCAGCATGGGAATTTTGGCCGAGCCTTCATAAGCGTAGGTCTTGCGCCATAGATGATGGTCTCCGAGCATATCGCCGTGGTCGGAGAAATGGATGATAAGGGTATTATCATAAATACCACGTTTTTTCAGGGCCGTAAGGATTCGACCGATTTGCTCATCAATAAAAGTAATCGAAGCATAGTAACCTTGTCGAGACTGTTTAGCCTGCCGTACGCCTAAGTCGCCATGCCAGAGACTTTGATTTGGCGGGTCCTTGTGTTCGGCATATCGAGCGGCCCAGTTGCCAACATAAGGATTGGGCATTTCATCTTCATTATACATATCCATAAATCGTTTCGGCGGGTCATAAGGGCTATGCGGTCGGGCAAAAGAAACTTTCAGCAGAAACGGTTCTGAACGATTGTATTTTTCAATGAAATCAACTGCTCTGTCAGCTGTCCACCTCGTCGGATGTAACCTTTCGGGCAGGACATACGTTTTGGCTCTATAGTCGTTCCAGCCGATGCCGGTTGCATCCGGGTTCAGCTCAGGTGCCTGCTGTTTAAACCAAAGGCGATAATCACTGACAAAACCCGGCGTTTGTGCCCGCCCGGACTCATCGAGCAGTATGCCGTGGTAGCCGCGAAGTTTCCTTTGTGGATACCAGTGCATCTTGCCGATGCCGAACAGATAGTAGCCCGCATCTCGAAGGGCCTGGGGCAATTCGAACGGATACTTCTCTGCCACCCGTCCGTAGCCGATCATCCCGTGATGCCAGGGGGACAATCCTGTCAGGAGCGCACTGCGGGCCGGCGTACAGCTTGGAGTGGAAGAATAGGCGTTCGAGAAAAGAACGCCGTCCTTTGCGATGGAGTCTAAATGAGGTGTTTTGATGACTTTATTGCCGGTGCATGCTAAGCAATCGCCCCGGTGCTGGTCGGTCATCAGATACAGGATATTGGGCTTTTGCTTTGTCTTCGGGGCGGCAAAGCTCGCATCGGTGATGAAAACCATCCCTGCTGAGACCAAAGCAGTACTCTTAAGAAAATCCCTGCGTGTTATTTCAGATAAATGAAACTGATTCATATCGAACTCCTGATTTGATTTAGATTTCAGCACCAGAGTTATAATTCCAGCTGGTAGTGTCGAATTAAAATTATAAAGCCGATATGCTTTTTTTCAAGCTGATATTGCTGAAAACCTAAAGAGCTTGCAATAGCATCTGATAAAGTTATAATCCGGCGGTAATTTAGTGGATAAAACTCCACAGAAGCAGTTATGTAGATGTAAAACAAGGAGAATTAAGAATGGGTAAACAGGTTAGTATTATGCCGTGCCTGGATATGCAGAATGGCCGTGTGGTCAAGGGCGTTCATTTTGTGGATATTCGTGATGCGGGCGACCCCGTCGAATGTGCAAAGGCCTATTGTCAGGCCGGGGCGGACGAGCTTGCTCTACTGGACATAACAGCAACAGTTGAGAATCGGGCTACTATGCTTGATGTTGTCAAAAGAGTAGCTGAAGTTACGACGATTCCTTTTACCGTTGGCGGTGGTATTCACGATGTTGCTTCGGCAGCGGCGGTAATAGAGGCGGGGGCTGATAATGTATCTGTAAGCAGTGCCGCTTTTAGAAAACCGGAGGTCATATCGCAGATGATTGCCGAATTCGGTCCGGAGAAAGTAACCGTCGCTATAGATGTGGACCGCAACGTTTCATTACCATCCGGCTACGAAGTCTATATCGACGGTGGCCGAACCGCTACCGGCGCCGATGCAATCGAGTGGGCTAAGAAAGTTGACAGTTTTGGAGTTCCCGTAATATTGCCAACGAGTAAAGCCGGGGACGGCGCAAAGACCGGATATGACCTTCCTGTCATCAAAGCGATGGCCGATGCCTGTTCAGCCGCAATTGTGGCATCAGGAGGGGCCGGCAAACTGGAACATTTCTACGAGGCGGTAGAAGCTGGAGCAACAATTCTTCTTGCGGCTTCGGTGTTCCATTTTCATATCATCGATATAGGAGAATTGAAAGACTATCTGCGAAGTCGCGGTTTGAAGGTTAAGGACTTGTAAATAAATTATCTTCCATTTTTGGCTGGCTGCGGCTTCAAGTGTGTATGAGTGTTTTAGTGAAGTGTATATGGAAAATCCCAGACGGTTTAAAATGCCAGGAGAACAGAGCATGACAACGAATGACAAAAAAATTATTTTGGTGATATTATCTCTCTATCTGACGAGTGCGGCACTGGGCCGGAACGAACTCACGGTACGGTGGGGGCATCAGCTTGTAACTCCAACATTCGACGTCGCCCGAGCCGCCGTAGTGGATAGCAACGACGACATCTACCTCGTTGTCAAGAAACGATCGGAGAAAGAGCTCAACTCCACTTTCAAGGGCGTGTTTCTTCTTAAGTACAGCCAAAAGGGCGATCAGTTGTGGAGTAAGCAACTCGATCCCAGAATTTCGCATATTTCGGGTTTAACTGCCGATGATCAAGGGAACATTTATGTCTTCGGAATTGCCGACAACACACACGAGCAGGAGGCAAAAGGCAAAAATGACGTGGTTATTGCCAAATACGATCAGACCGGCACCCAACAGTGGATATGGCAACTGGGAACTCCTAAACATGACGTCTGCACCGGCCTGGACTTTGATGCTGACGAAAATATGTATATTTCAGGCTATACGTATGGGGATTTTGCCAAGCCTAATCAGGGTGAGGCTGACATGTTCATCGCCGCATACGACAAAGACCGCAGCTTATTATGGAGGGACCAGATAGGCACGGGCACGGATGACCGGGGCGGGTCGATCCGCCTCGGTGATGACAATGACGTCTACGTCTGCGGCACCACGTCGGGTAACCTGGCCAGAAAGAACAATGGTCTGGCGGATTTTTTCGTGGCAAGATACCAGCGCACGGGCAAACGTCTCTGGCTACACCAGTTCGGCACGAATGGCTTCGACAGTGGCGCGGGTATGGAGATAGGTGAACTCGGCCATCTGTACTTGACATGCAGAACCAATGGCAATGTTGGCACTAGAAGCCCGCAACGTAGGGATTCGGATTCATGCCTCGTCAGTATATCGAAAGAAGGAAGGCTGTTATGGACACGCCAATTCGGTACCGATGGCTGGGATGGAACCTGGGCCATGGCCCGGTTTCAGGACGGATCGGGTGACGTACTGATAAGTGGCTGTCAGGTTCCTTCTAAGAAGAAATGCCGAGCATACTGTCGCCGTTATACTTCCCAAGGCAAGCTGATCTGGACCAAGGAATTCCGGGAGTACAGTTCCAGAGGAGGCACCTGTGGCCGAGTTGCGGCTATTGATAGCGCCAACAACATCTATCATGGCGGCCAGACGCATGCCGACCTGTTTGGTGTCAACAACGGCACTGCGAATGTGTATATCGTCAGATTCGACGGAGCGAAGGACGAAAAGGTCAGTCCGTAGCTTAGAATCAGGCTGCTGGTTCGGCAGATGCGCATTTGAGCATATTTCACAGTGTGGCGGGGCAGATCAGTCGATACAGGATATTCTTCTTCCTGAACCATCAGATCAGCGAAAGCTTCGTGGATTTGCCATGTGGACTCCAGTCCTTTTCTCAGTCGATTAGCATACCATTTCTTAATCGACTCAAAAGTTCTCGGGCTTGCGTGTCGGATAATCTCGATTCAAGAGTCTTTAACGCTTTTAATCTTAGTTCTGGCTGCATATAATCAGTTTCAAACTCAATCCGGTTTTTACGAATTAATGGATTACAAGGTGGCATCCTCCTGTACTTCGCAGAGTAGTACATACTTGTTTGGGGGGTGCACCTTCCTTGTACTTTTCATCAGTCATTTCGAGCTAAGCAATCTTTTAGTCTTCTCGGAGATTCTGAAGGTTGACTTGACGGCCTTTTCTTGGCTGAGAAAACAAAAATATTTAGTTTTTTTCAATTTCCTCAAAAAAAAAACGAGTATGAATATTTCTTGTTATCGGGGTTAAGCCGGGCAAATCATCAGAGATGAGAGAAAAGATTGAACGTCTCAACTCGGAGTCTTGGGAAGTGGAAACAAAGTAGGAAATCTTCAGTTTATTGGCATCTTTGCCTGTGTTAAACCGTGTTATATTGTTGGGACTCGGGGACATTCAGAAAAGTTCAAGATTAAGAATCGAATCTGCCGATGGATGGTATTAGACGGAATAAAAAAAAGTGGCTCTGGAAAATGACCAATCCGGCCATATTAGCTTGAACTGATTTTGTCCATCTTAGAGTTTCGCACACAAGTCAGATGATAATGCGGGCATTGTCAGGAACGGCTAAGAAAGAAAAGGAAAGAGTCACAATTTACTATTGCCCCTGCGAAGCAGAAGGCGAGTATCTCAAAAATAACAAATAAAAATTGAAATTAAAGGGATACACTCGTTTATGGCTTCACGGGGGCTTTTTTATTCATTTTCCTTATTAGTTCCTGTTGCGGAAACAGTATTTGTCATTCCCGCGAAAGGGCCTGTTGCCAAAGTTCAAAAGGAACGTTTTGAGATTGCCACGCGATTTTTCAAATCACTCGCAATGACCTGAAAACGCACTTTGTGTCATTGGAGGAGTGTAGCAACGAAGCAATCTCGACTTTTTCAACAAGCCCGAAAGCGGGAATCCAGTTTTTCGCTCAGGACCCCTGCTTTCGCAGGGGTGACATCGTCGATTTTCGTTTTTCGCAACAGATACTTATTAGCATCTGGACACAGACCGGTCTCTGATAATGAGGGACAATTATGTCCTGATAATGTTATGGACAAGCAGTTATTTTTAGTGTAACTTTTTTGGATGATACTACCACATAAATGTGTTGCATGAGGGTTGACTGATGAAAAAAAGAAATCCACTGGTGAACACCACAGAGCAATTTCTGAAAGTTTTTTTAGCAGCATTTATCATTTTATTGGCGTCCGTCTCACAGGGGCAGGAATGGACACGGTACCGCGGTCCCAACGGACAGGGCATCAGCCAGGCCAAAACCATCCCCGTTAAATGGACGGAAAAGGACTATAACTGGAAAGTGAACCTGCCAGGAGGCGGCCACTCCTCTCCGGTGGTTTGGGGAGACAAGGTCTTTATAACCAGCGGTGACCAAAAGACTGACCACGGTTTCCTTCTGGCACTACGAGTTTCCGACGGCGAGATATTATGGCAAAAGCAATATTCGCTGACTCCATACCGTCCGAACCCACGCAATAGCTATGCAACCGCGACACCAGTAGTGGATGCCGACCACGTTTATGCACTCTGGCCTACTCCCAAAGAGACAATTTTGGTGGCATTGGACCACAACGGTGGAGAAATCTGGCAGCGCACCTTCGGCGGTGTGCATTGCCAGCACGGGGCAGGCGGCTCACCCATTGTTTTCGACGACATTGTGGTCTTTACCCACGAGCACGAGGATAGCAGCAAGGATGTCCAGAGTGCCTGGATTGCAGTTGACCGTAAGACCGGCCAGACACGCTGGAAACTGGACCGGAAAACCAGCCCAAAAACATCCTACTCGACGCCGTGCGTTTATTCACCGCCAACAGATGAACAACAATTAATTTTTACGAGTCTCGCTCATGGCATGACCGGTGTCGATCCTGGAACAGGTACGGTAGTATGGGAATTGAATACAGCATTCATTAGTCGCGTAGTCAGCTCACCTGTCATCGCAGGTGAACTGTTAATTGGTACATGTGGAGACTTCTCCAGCGGCAAACGCTTAATCGCGATTCGACCTCCTGCAACGGATAAAACCGCCGAACCCACCGAGGTATATAAAATCGACGATAGTACCATGCCATACGTTCCTACCTCCCTGGCTCAGGCAGGCTTACTATTTACGTTTCATGACAGGGGCTATGTATCATGCCTGCGAAGCGCAACGGGCGAACAGCTATGGCGAGAGAAGCCGGCCAATCAATTCTATGGCTCACCGGTTTGGGTAAATGGCAAGCTTTACTGTATCACAACCAACGGCGACGTTGTTGTAATCAAGGCTGCCCCCACATACGAGCTGCTGGCAGTCAATCCTTTAGGCGAAAAGAGCCACGCCACCCCTGCCGTTGCGGGCGAGAGAATGTACCTTCGCACTTATTCGCACCTTATCTCCATCGGACCAAAGAAAGAGTAGAACCCAGGGTGATTCCTGGTACGGCCTCTTCTGCCAAGCAAAAAAGGTTGCAATTTCAGTGCAAATCTGTTATGTTGGTGAAATTGAGAAAATTAACAGGATGGCCAAGTTTTCCAAATAGGCTATTTAATCGAAAGTGTCACAACAAAAGGAAAGGGTTTTGAAAATGAAACTGAAAGTAAAAGTGATTTATTTTGTTGTTTTCACCTGTCTTTTGCTTGCTCCATTTGCCACGGCTGATGTCAGGCATAAGATTAATATCCCTGATATTCTCGGTTACAAAACGATGAAGTGTGATTTTCACATGCATACAGTCTTTTCTGATGGTCAGGTGTGGCCTACAGTACGGGTTGATGAAGCCTGGAGACATGGCCTTGATGCTATTTCAATTACAGACCACATTGAGTATCAGCCGCACAAGCAGGATGTTCCGACCAATCACGGTCGATCTTATGAAATTGCTCTGCGCCTGGCGAAGGAGAGGAATATATTACTTATAAAAGGGACAGAAATTACTCGAGAAACGCCTCCGGGCCATTTCAATGCATTATTCGTGGAGGATATAAGCCTTCTGGATACCGAAGAATTTATCGATGCTGTCAAAGCAGCTAACAATCAGGGCTGCTTCGTCTTCTGGAATCATCCCGGCTGGAAACCTGAGGTCAAAGGCTGGTTTGATATTCACACTACGTTGTATGAAAACACATGGCTGGATGGAATTGAAGTTGTAAATGGTAATTCTTATTATCCGGAAGCCCATGAGTGGGCTCTGGAGAAGAACCTTACCATGATGGGAAATTCCGATATACATCAGCCCATCGTTGGTACCGAAATCACACCTGAAATTCATAGACCTATGACGCTGGTTTTTGCCAAAGAAAAGAGCATAAAAGCTATAAGAGAGGCGTTAATTGCAGGCAGGACTGCAGTTTGGTTTAACAACCAACTAATAGGCAAGCCGAATTACCTTCATGCAATTTTCAAAAGGGCCGTTCAGATCGATAAACCTTACCTCAGGAGGGATGATACAATATGGTTTGAGGTTACAAATAATTCAGACATTGATATTCTCGTGCAGGAAATCGGAGAGGGTGGGTCGGGAAAACTAACATTACCGGCCAATGCAATCACAACAGTAAAGACAAAAGTTGATAGCAAAGCTGAAAAAGCTGAACTGAAATATCAGATTACAAACTTTCTCATTGCTCCCGACAAGGGGCTGCCGGTCAATGTTGTCGTTTCTCTGAATTAAATTGTCAATTTCTTTTCGGCCGTTATGGACATATATAAGCAGCAGTGTCGCAGCCGGTGCTGAATAAATATCGTCAGAGTCTTACATTTATCTTTTCGGTCTTGTTTGGCGCAATGCTTCGGACGCCTTTGAGGATTGTCATCTTGCCGGTGTACAGTTGGCCGACCTTGACCGTGTACTTACCTTTCTTGAAGACCTTGGGCCTGTATGAAGTTCCATTGATTCGAAGGGTATAGACTATTTCATCGTTTGACTCGTCAATCACCTGCACTACGGGATTTTTCATACCCCTGACCTGGATAGTTGGCAGATAAGCCACGGCCTCGCGTCCGTAATTGTCCTCTTGTTTGATAGTCCTGGGCCAGCCGGGATATTGTTCGGCATTCGGGGAAGTAATATCCACATTTCTGGGCCAGCATTCGATTGTGATTTCTCTTGTCTTTTTATTGAATTTTACGATTCCGAAACCGGCCGCTCTGGTCGTTAACGGGTCGTGATTTCTCTCAGGACTGGGATTGGCAACCGCGAGCATATTGATTTTATTTCCCAGGCCGTCGAGAAATTCGCCCAGGTGTTCGGGTGCACCTGGTTCGCGGTTTTTACCCGGCTCAAGAGGTACCCACCAGCGTAAATAAAGATTGGCTATCGACGGCACACATACTGAATAGATTGCGTCGTTCCATTCATCAATACCGTGATGAATAAATGTACCGAGATGCTGGTCACCGCAGATATGAATAGCAAATGCTTTACGCATTTCGTATAGGGCTTTGTTTCGTCCTGTTTGTGGCCAGCCGTTGCAGTCAAGGTCGACTAACAGCCGGTAGTCGTACTTTCCATGCATGTGTGCTCCTCCGCAAAAGACGGTTTGAGACAGCACGGCTTTCATATCGCAGTCGTGCCAGTCCACAGCCCATGACCGCAGAAACTTCAACTGACGTTCTCCTAATAACGTGACACCGGGAACATCTAAGCTCTTCGGGTCATAATCGGGCGTAGTGACATGGTCGGGCCGTGGACCAAGCTGGGGAACAAGACCCGCCGGACCTGACTTGAACTTCCTGTCCTCAATAATGGCGAAGCTTACTCCGCCTATTGTCAGAGAGGTGTAATACACACCTATACCCCGTTCTACCGGAGTAGGGTCATAAGGGTCGGGCAGATGACTGGTTTGGGCACGCTCAACCTCTTTGACGTACTCGACGGGAGCGGCATATCCACCATCAGGACCATCACGGGTATTCGATACCTTTCCTCCCGCACCCCATAAATTGGACTGACCAACGTCATGGTCGTCAGGTATGGTTACCGTCGGTGTATTGCGAATGATATCTCCGAAATCTCTGCCGAATTTGAGCCAGGCGGCATAATGCCTGTTGTGGTCATAAACCTGGTCTCCGGAAAAGAAAAGAAAGTCGGGTTTCAGCTTTTTGAGGTTTTCAACTATATCTATTTTGGGTATGTCACCGCCGTGATTGGGATTTATTGAGTTGCCCGTAAATGCAGCCACGACGATGGTGTCTTTATTAACAGGGTCTTTTCGGATGATACCTGAATAATATGCCTCCTTACCGTGTGCGACGCGATATTCAATATCTTTTGTAGAATCCCAGTTCTCTACGCGGAAGGTTGCCGTCCAGCCTTTCTCGATTACCTCCTTTTGGGCTATTTGTTTCCATCCACCATCTTGTTTGATTTCGAGCCTGACTATCCTGTTCTCACCTTCCTCCAGCGGATACAACTGGGCGGTCATCTTCATGATGTTATTATGGACAGTGTACAAGGCAAAACAAATAACCTTGTCCCTGGGAACCTCGGGAATCTTCAGGAGCTGAGCGTTAGCCGTGCTCAACAGCAGAATGGTTATCAGAATCGTTGTAAGTACTTTTGCTTTTGTTGAGTTCATTTTTATTCCTTTCCTTTTTATATTACTGTTTCCCTTCATTTACAAAAGCAACGATAAATTATCAATCTTCAATCAGGTAAGGCTGTTCGGGCAGCTCGCGTATCCAGATGTTACGAAAGCGGAGAGGGTTGCCATGGTCTTGAAGATGGATTCGCCCCTCGCCGTGAGGAGTGTAACTGGCTTTTCTCTTGTGAGATGTGGTGCCCTCTATCTCGAGGTTATTGTGGACAACAATGCCGTTGTGCAAAATCGTAATGCGGGCCTTGCGAATACACTTGCCGTTTTCATCGAATATCGGGCTAAGGAAGCTGATATCGTAACTTTGCCATTCACCGGGTTTACGACAGACATTGACCATCGGTGGATTCTGGCCGTAAATTGCTGAGGCCTGCCCATCGGCATAAGTTCTGTTGGTTTTGTAGTTGTCATCTGTGTATGAATCGAGTACCTGCACTTCGTACCTGTCCATAAAGAAAACACCGCTGTTGCTGCGCTTCTGGTCGGTTATCTTAGGGTCAATACCTTCCGGTGTACACCACTCAATATGTAACTGACAATTACCGAATAACTTTTTAGTGCGAATTCCCCCTGTTTTATTGATGACCTCCATATAGCCGTTTTCGACCTTCCATTTCACATTGCCCCCACCTTTTTCACTTTCCCATTCTGAGGTATCTTCACCGTCGAAAAGGACAATCGCATCAGACGGCGGCTGGCCAAACTCTTTGGGAGGTGTTATGACCGATGGATTCGGCCGCTCCTTATCGTGTACGCCGTATTTCCTGATTTCCATTGCAGCGTAGCTGCTTACACCTAAAACCGTTGCCACCAAAAGCAGGCAAACAACCATTTTAATCGCCCTTGTTCTTTCTTTCATAATAAGCTCCTCTGATTCTGTTGTTCCTCGAAATCTCCTCAATAGCTTGACGCCCGGTTACGCCACCGAGCTTATACTTCCGACATAATACACGAATTGAGCGGAAAAAACCACTTTCTTCCTTCGAAATACTACGGTGCATAAGCCCATAGATTGAAGTATCCGACGAAGTCGGACGGGCTTTACCCGCCCCGGGAAATGCCACATCCGTAAGGGCGTGGAAATATATTGCTTAAGTTTCTTATATATCTTACAGGAGAATCTTCTCTTTTTCCGGGTCGAACCGCGCGACCTTGCCCTGGCGCAAACCGAGCATACCCATTTGTAATGCCGTTTGCACATGGTATGCTAAATCCATTGGGCTTAATGTCTGCTGCTGGCGCGAACGGCAGCAGTCAAGGAATTTCTGCCAGTATCCTACGAAGTCTTCCCCGTGCTCGATGGCAAAACGCTGGGTTTTTTTCTTGGAACCGTCGGCGGGCGTAAAAACGATTTCGTTCTTTTCGATTGTGAGTGTGCCTTCCCATCCACGAACAACGGGTATCCGCTGTCCCGAACCCCGGCTGTCGGTGCCTGGATGGTTATTAGCCTGCGTCCCAAGCACAGCTACTGTAATCTTCTCGGGATAATCGATGAGCATATTAAACGTATCTGGTATCTCACGCTCCTGATAACGGAACTTGCCGCCCGTAGCCACGACTGTACCGGGCATGGTAACCCCAAGCATAGACAGCACCGGTGTCAAACTATGCGGAAACAAATCGGTCGAAGGCCCGCCCGAATAATCCTCGTACATCCGCCAGCAGAAGAATCGACTCACATCAAAAGGACGCTTCGGTGCATCACCGAGAAAGGCCTCCCAGTTCAAATCGGAACCGGGCATGGCGTCAGCATCATCGATTGGCATACCTCGCTCACCCCAGTCACCTACACGGAAATAGCCGCACTCGGCATGGACAGGCTGACCTATCAGCCCGTCCGCAATCAGCTTTTTCATTTGCCACCAGGCCGAATCGTACATACCCTGCGTGCCGAGCTGGAAGACCCGGCCGCTTTTTTTCACCTCTACCGCCAATCGCTTTGTCAGCTCGAACTGCCGCCAGTGTGTTACCGGTTTTTCGCAGTAAACATCTTTGCCTGCGCGGACAGCGTCAATCGCCTGATAGCCGTGGTGATGGTCCGGCGTGGCAATACAGACGACATCGACGTTCCCATCAGCAAGCAGGTCGCGATAGTCCATATACCCTTTGGCATTGTAGCCGTCCGCGACTTTCTGCATTCGTGGTCGATAAGCGTCACAGGCCGCAACAATATCCACATTTGCGCCCTGGCTCTTAAGGTAATACACAGCCTTAAGGTGAGCCTGGCTTCGACCGCCGCAACCGATGAAGCCAACTCCGATACGCTCGTTGGCACTCTTGCCGACGGCAAGTTTCGCAGATGTACCTGCAATTGTAACCGTCGCCGCGGCCACACCGGCCCGGCGAATGAACTGCCGACGCGTCAGACTGCGAACCGTCTTTTCCAGTGATTTTTGTTTGTCACGCATAGTTTTCTCCTCAATTCAGTTTATATTATTACTTGCTATTTACCCACCAGTTATAAACGTTTTCGATTTGTTCGTTTTCGACTCGATTGTCCCACACGGCAACGGCATAACGTAATACCAGCGGTTTATCCGATGTCACCTTCAACGGCTCTCTGTGCAGGTTCAGCGTGGCTGAAAGGTAAGCGAATGGCTTAGTCATCGTAAACCACTGTGTCGGATGACGCATATTATCCGGATGGCCGAACATAGCAACCGTAACAGGTTTGCCGTTCGCCTCGGCGATATAGACGCACCACCTTGCTCGCACGAGCCGTTCGTCACCACGCACGACATCGCCGGTCCTGCCCTCAGCGTTGCGGAACTGACCACCAGTATCCATAGATTTCAAAAAACGCATTCCCAAACCGAAGTAATGGGAACCCGTAAGCGTCACTGATTCTTTTCCGGACGGCACGGCAAGGGTTGATTGCCAATTTAACAGCGTGGCCTTAAATTCATCCAACTGACAGATTTCGATTGTGCGGGACTCCTTGAGCAATAACTCCTGACTGCGTGGATTTAACCAGTTGAGCTGTTCCGTAAAACCCGCATCGGGTACATCATTGCGTTTGCCGATTTTCACCTCGGCAAAGGACTGATGGGCTTGACGGCCTGGTGCCTGCTGCTCTTCCCAGAAGTTTACACCATCCACGGCAACTGCAAACATCAAGGCGTGATGATGCAGGTGGTCAGAGGGGGCATCGCGTAGAATATTTATGCCACTTGGCGAGAATAACTGCTGCACATACGGTTTGAAAGGCACGTCCCGGTAATGATATCGCATCAAAACACTATCGCCTGTGTAAACCGAAATGATATTTTCCTCCGTAGTAATCCGCATAGGGTTTTCCGCAAATGTCGTATCCGAAACAGCAAAAAAACCGATGGCCAACAAAAGAATAATGGTAATACTTTTGAACTTTTCCATAATCACTTCTCCTTCAGCTACTTTTTAATAAACTTACTTTGGCCCATCTGTTCCGTCCCACTGATAATCCCACATGGCCATATATTTGGGGCCGGGTAGAAATTTGTCATTTGTTTCTTTTAGCTTTCGAGATAATATCTTTCCCAGCTTTTGCCGGATTTGAGCGTACTCTGGATTATTACACAGATTTTCCAGTTGATATGGGTCTGTCTGATTATCATAAAGCAGCCAGGGGCCGTTAATATCCCGCACATAGGTATAACGTCGCGTTCGCACCCCGCGATATTCCCGACCACCCCGCTTATAATTCCATTGATGGAACGGCACCGGGCACATTATCAAAGCCGCATCGTTGTCCGGCGACTGTGTTCCTTTAATCACGCCCGAGAAATCCTTGCCCTCAATCGATTTTGGAATCGCAATACCGCTCAAGCCAAGCAGTGTCGGCATAATGTCAGGTGTGTTAATCGGCACATCAATCTTTTTGCCTGTTTCCCCATGTGCTGCAGGATAGCGCAATAAAAAAGGAACTCTGACCGATTCATCCCATGGCTTTTGTTTTTTAGTCTGACTGTGAGAATGCAACATATCACCGTGGTCGGATGTGAAGACAAAAATTGTATTTTCTTCGATACCACATTCTTTTAGCGTCTCAAGAACATCTCTAATGCAGTCATCCAATGCAGCAATATGGGCATAATAACCGGCCAATTCTTCCCGTGCCTTTTTCTTTAGGGACTCAGGGACATTGGGATGAAGGATAATTTTGTCTGCGGAGAACTTACTTCGATATTTATCCGGAGCCGTATGATATGGGGCATGGGGCGGACCCCACGACATAAACAGAACAAACGGAGTTTTGTTTGCATATTGCCAAATGTATTTTTGAGCTTCGCGGGTCTGGGCGATGGCATCATAACCATCCCAGTATTGTTTGGTGTCTGTCTCGGCATAGTAAAGTGATTTGTTATAGTTATGCGTGCATTCACAGACCTTCCAGAATTTAAAGCCCTGCCTTCTTTCTTCGGGAATAAAGACGCTTCTGCCGTGACCATCAACGTGCCATTTACCGATATATCCGGTTTCATAACCGGCCTGGCTATATACCTTGCCGATAGTCGTCGCTTCAGGATTCAATGGCTTGTCGTTATAAAAGAGGCCGTGTGTAAGCCAGTACTGCCCTGTTATTAAACTCGCGCGATACGGGGTGCACACCGGACAACCTGATACGGCATTAGTGAAATTGATGCTTTCTTTCGCAAGTTTATCTAAGTTAGGTGTTTGGGCATTGGGGTCACCGAAATAACCTGTCGCCTGTGCTCGCCATTGGTCAGCGAAGATAAAGACAAGATTTGGCTTTCGCGCGGACTTTGCGCCAAGAAACTGCGCGCCGGCACATCCCGCTAAACCCGACCCTAAGAAAACCGAAGCTGCTCCAAGCCCGGCACTCTGCAAAAACTCTCTTCTTCCAATATATCTATTTTTCATAAGACCTTCCTAAGCGTTACCATTAACTATCGGCTCTTCAACGACCAACAGGAATCCAGATAAAATCAGTACAGAATTTACAATCCCTCTGAAAGCAATTACTTCAACGGTTCAATCCGAACTGTGTGAATCTGCCAGGGCCGAAAAGTTAGCGACCCAGACACGGCTTCACCATCGCGCCCTGCAAGATCCACCTCGGCCAATCGAGCTGTTCCCGGTAGGTAGTCGAGCGAGGCACGGCTGTTACACCCCCGGTATTCATACATCCTAACATAGCTTTTTCCTTCCCTGCTATACAGGGCGGAAACAACCACATCCGAAGAAGCGACCTCCAACAAACGCAACTCGCTTCCGAGACGGCCGTCCCCAGGAGCAGTACAAACACCAACACAAGGGAAGTTGTACTCTAACGCACGTCGATGCAGGTCTGCCTGGCGCCAGTCTCCGCTAAAGGGATAAAGTGAAAATTCGTAGATGAAATCACCGTTGAGCATCCGAGTGCCCCAAACATAATACATAGCGTATGCCAGAGGAACCGAAAAACTCCCGTCCGCCTCGCGAACAGAGCCCATAGTGCCTCGATTGAAAACCGCCAAGCCTTTACTGCCATCCGTTAGTGCTGTCCAATAAAGACCGTTTATATAGCGGTCCGAAGTCTCAGCAATAGCAAAAGGAAGGTCACGCACTCCGAGGCTGTTGTCTCCGACCGCCGGAAAAATTTTGAAACGTAACTTCTCTTCGTGCACAAAGGGTGATTCGGAATCCCGCATATTATCGCTGAGGCGACCAATTTTCTGACCTTGAAACTGAAAACGGACCCGACAATCAAGTCGCGGGCTATCCGCTCGTAAAACAATCTCCAGTGTATAAGGAATGCTGCCAATCACACCACTTTCACGAGCCATCGCCCATGGTGCTCCGTTGCGACCGGGCTCAAGGACCCACAAACCCTTTGACTCGCAGTGCCGACCGTCAATTTTGCCGGCAAAGAAGCCGCTTCTTTGGCCGGATTTTAATAGGCTTTCTTGAGTGTTCCGGTCCACAATTGAGTGTATTCCCCCTTCCTGATTGAAGCGAACCACCATATGCGGTGTTGTGATACACAGATTCTCCTTATCTATCTCAATGCCCGTACTCTTTTGTACCGGCTTGTCCTGTGTTGGCACGAGTGCATAGGACACAAACCCCAGCGCCGGAACATCAGCCGGAATTGTCATATAGGCCGTCTGAATACTTCCATCGGAATAGCGGTCTGCTGATAACATTGCTGCTGGTACCTTTTTGTTGACGCGCTGCACTCCGAGGGCTTTGGCAGCACCTTTCGGCAAAGAGACCATAACCTCGACCCACTCCTTGCGGGGCCACGAGTTTGGATTAAACACAGTTACCTGTGCAATCTTTCCACCTTCCATACATGAGGCCATGTAACGCAAACATGTATCCTTAACACGGCCGGAAGCTGTCAGTGAAGCTGTGAGGAATTTGCGGGCGTCAGGAAGCAATCCGCATATCTGTACATCATGGTGTTGTGCAATCAGCAGGTTTTCCCATGCCTGGCGAACCTCGTTCTCGTGGTCCGCACCCCCGAGCAGATGCTCTATTGCCGCTAATCGTTCCGCCGTCAGTACTCCCACCTCTGCACGACGGCTTGTATTCCAAATCTCATTGCCGCAATAGCCCCATGGCATCCGTACATGAAAATCATTGGGAACCGTCTTTAATTCTTTCTTAGGAGCAGGAAATGCAGGGAATATCTCTTCAAGAAGTATCCACTGGTACTGTTCTTTGCCCTCGTACTTTCTAACAAGCTCCTCACGACGCAAGCCCGAATCGTCAGCACGTGTGGCCAGAAGTGGCTTAATGTGTGCAAAATCTTCACGGAATTTTTCCAACGGGGTATCGCACTGTGGTCCGGGATAGCGGGTCAAAATCCAGTTGTCTTTTGTCGTGCGCCCAAATTCTGCTCCCTCGCCAACGTAAGTGGGAATCGTTGCAATGCGCGAGCCGTCTAATCCCACCCACCAGCCTATTGCCACATTAAAGGTCGGATTAAAACCATACATCATGTAGTGTGTACGCATGATAGAGCCTGTAAAACCAAATCCCTTGAGTATTTGTGGAATCTGGCTGTGCATGGCGTGCTCGCTCATCAGATAAACATTCGGCGCGCAGCCGAAATGACGCCGGTCCGCCTCTAAAGCATAGCCGATTTGACGGATATTGGATTCCTCGTTGATGAACACAGACAATGGCTGGCCGTAGGTACAAGTTCCTATTCCAAACCGTCCCGGATAACGTTGCAGGTATTCACATATTTCCTTTAACACTTCAGGATTATGCTCAGCTAAATAATCATAAGTATAAGCTTCGTTTTCCAACCCTATCTTAAAGCTGGGGTAGCGGTCCAGCCACTCAACGGCACTACGAAGGTGTTCCAGGAAATGCTCCTGGCCCCAGAGTACCACTCCACCGTGGTCATAAGTCAGCAGATAAAGTGGTGACGCAGCTTCACCCTCCGCAGCCACTGTCTCAGAATGGGCACGTTTGCTCTGCCCGTCTAATAATTTTGCCGCTTTATCAGCAACGCAGACTTCGTCCACCAGCTCGAAAACTAAAATGACCAGGAAGCATCGCCAAAGCATTTTTCTGAACAATAAATTTCTTTTGGTTTGAAGCATAGAAGCCTCCTGAGACGTACATAAATATATAGCTAAGCCCTGCGATCACTACACCAGTTGTTTTAGATGGCTGATACTTCGCTCGGCTTGTTCCACTGTACCACATTCCACGCTGAAAACAATATCCCGAGGCAGCTCGTTGCATATTTCCACCACCTGTTTCCAATCAATAACTCCTTCACCACAGGCACAACCCACCGGTGTACCGGTTACCTTCCCGCGCTCATCCTCAGATTGCTGCACCGAAATATCCTTGGCATGCAGGTGCACCAACCTATCTTTTACCCGCTTAAGCCACTCAATCGGGTCGTGACCGGACAGGTAACTGTTGCCGGTATCGAAGTTGATGCCAATGGCTTGAGAATCAACCAGTTTATATATCTTATCCAAGCCATCCGGATGTTGGCTGTACTGCTGGTGCGGCTCAAGGCCAATCAGTATCCCGCGGGCTTCCGCAACTGCCGCCGCTTCTTTCAATACATAACGCATCAGTACATGGTCTTCTTCCTCGGTCGACCATTCGGGCTTGGGCCCTTCATCTGTGTTCACAACCGGCGCGCCGCATTCAGCGGCAAATCTAATTGCCTGTTTAAGATACTCCGTACTGATCTCCGGTTTGCACAATGGTGTATGCGCCGAAAGACCGGAAAGCTTAATACCAGCCTTTTCACAAGCTCGTTTAATCCGGTACGGGTCGTCTAACATAGATACACTGTGGAAATATCCCGCCTCACTCAGCAGCTCTCGTCCCCAGTGTACCATCGGCTCGACATATTCATAGCCCAGCTCCGCCGCCTTTTCCACACCCCACTCAAACGGCTTATCGGCATGCCGTACGAACTCCATATTGACACCGAGATAAACATTTGACATTTTGTGATCTCCTTAATTGTGAGTAATTTATTTAAGTGCTTTGGAACTGGTCCAACTTTCGGCCCGCTCATTGCCGATCGTTCATCGAGATTGTCAGGGTCGATACACTATTTCTTAAATCTCCACAGGTCTATTGTTACATCCTCAGGAGCCAACCATTCGGAATGCCAGTCAAGAAACAGTACATTACTGCCTCTTCTATGTCGAGCTCTCGCAATCCGCCTGCCAGTTGTGATATCCTGACTATCGGAGGTAGGCAGATGACCCGGGGTCCACACATCACAACGATTGCTTCCCTCGTCGTCGGCCTTTCTGATTATATGTCGCCACGAACCATCCTCATTATCAGCGAGGTAAATAGTACGTGCTCGATTGGTGCAGGTGGTTAACTTGGTCGGTATTAATATCTCGTGGCCCTGCATGTCACTTTTATTCTCGAAATCCCAGCCGTTGACAACGTAACAAACAGTTTGCTCTTTGTCAGGGTAACTGGGACAGCGATATATATCTACTGTACGGTAATCGTTATCGATAGGCTTCTGGGCTAAAAGGGGCATAAAAAGCTGGTACCAGGCCCCGCCTGTGCCGCCTGCCTTGCCCCTTGGAACGAACAATTCATTCTCCTCGGCATAGAAATTGGCTGCCAGACCTATCTGACGCATATTACTTCTGCACTTGACATTCTTGGCTTGCTTTTTTGCACGTTGTAGTGCAGGCATTAATATCGCCATTAATAACGCGATGATGGCAATCACCACTAAAAGTTCTATCAGGGTGAATCCTCTTCGTTTGTGCTTGCTCATAAACCACCTTTCGTGCAAAAAGCACTAAAAATAAAATAATATTATATATTTTCTAAGCTGTGAATCAACAGAAAAAATGCTATCACGGTGACTCTACGAAAGAGCAGAGGGTGTGAGCGACCGGTTAAAAAATCAATTGATTATTGTTGCTTTGTAGAAAACATCGGGCCAGAGGTCGTCATTGCGAGCCCTTCGCTTCGCTCAGGATAAACTCCGCGAAGCAATCTCAAACGCGACGATGCTTTTTTCTGCCTACTACACAAGAGATTGCCACGGCCCTTCGGGCCTCGCAATTACATTTTGTGAAAGTTTTCTACAGAGCAATTATTGTTATTCTTACGGGTGTGTCTTGGCTTCGGGCTCTTTGCTCTTCCGGACAATCTCTTCAGCTTGCCTGCGTAGGTCTTCGTCTTTCGAGACAGCGAGCAGCTTGTTTATTGCCATCTTAGCCCGGTCGGGGTGAGTTTCAATAATTGCGCCGGCGATCTTTATCGTAGCCATTGCTGCTTCCGCCCTAACTGTTTCGACCTGCAGGAACGGCTCGACCATTGACAGAGCTCCCGGGTCGCTGACGTTCGCTAAACCTGAGAGCATAAGTTTTTGCTCCGCCGGACCGTGGGCCTGATTCATTGCCTGCCTGCACATCTTCAGCGTTTTCTCAACCAGTTTACCCTGAGCGTAGCCGAAGGGCTCCTCGGATGATAGAGCCAACAATCGAACAAAGCCTCGAAGTGACAGAAGCCGATGTATTTGGTTTTGTGTGCTACTGTAAATTTCCAGCAGAACTTCTGCCGCCGTCGCGTTAGGCCATTTGGCCAATGTGCGAACGGCTGTATCCCGCACAGCAGGATTCGTCTCTTTCGAGGCATCCTCCAGTGTTCTCAGTGCATTATTGTTTGCGATACCGCCAAGCACTCGCAGCAGCGAACATCTGACAGCCACACGCTTCTCACCGTGCAGCTCAGCCAATACAGCATCAGCCTGCTTACTCGTCTCACTAATCTTGCGCGAAACCATTACGACAGCCCGCTCGGCTTCTCTGTGACTACCATCATCTTCCAGCTTCACAAGAAGTTTCACCAGAGATGGCAAATCTTCCTCACGCCCAAGCCTGCCTAAAGCCTTAAACGCTGCTTTACGGACCTCCCTGTCCGGGTTTACCGCCTCACCTAACAGGGCCGGAACCGCACCAACCGCATTGCGCTCGAACAGTACTTGAATTAATTGAGAGCGCACACTCGGCTGCGAATGCTGCATGCTTTTTACCATCGCATTATCAGCTCCGCTGCCGCGAAGCAGCTTCAGACTATTTATAGCTGTACTTTTTTCCTCGGAACTGACGCCTTCTGTAGCGGCCTTGACCAGGTACCCTACAGAGGAAGCGTCACCAAGTTTTCCAACGGCCTGCAAAACTGCTTTTCTGACCTCGGTATTAGCGCTCTCGGCCGCTTTTGTTATTGCTGGAAGTGCAGCGGTATCACCGCGGTCGGCAAGAGCACCTATCAGAAGCACCTGTTCATCAGGTGGCGTTTTTGGCAATTCGCCTGCAAACAGTTCGGTAACACCCTGTCCCTTCATCGTCCGAACGCAGCTTCTGGCTGTCGTTCGCACCATCCTGTTTTCATCCCGCAGAGCCGCAATCACTAACGGCACTGTCTCCTGCCCGCCGGCGTCTGCCAAACCCCTGATGGCCGCACTTCGAATAATCGCAGCTTCGTCTTTGTCGGCCAATTCCTTGTAGATTATGGTCGCCTGCTTTGATTTACCTTCAGCCACGAGGTCTTCGGCGCATCGCAGGTACGCATCCGTCGCTGCGAATCGTAACTCCGAATCACCTTTGGCTCTGGCTTCGACCAATATTTTTCTCGCCTGAATGCCGCCTATTTTTCCCAGCGCCGCAACCGCAGCCTCGCCAACTTCCCTTTCTGCTACAAACACAAGCTTACCAATTGCTTCGACGCTTTGGGTATCACGTCTGTCACCCAAGAGATTTATAATGCGAATCTGTACTTTAAGCGAAACCTTATCCAGCGCCTCGCGCAGTGCCTTGCCGGCTTCCTCGCTCGGATTCTGCCCGATTGCATAGCAGGCTATATCCGCAGTCTCCTCGTCCATCAGCAGTTTAGCGATTGCAGGCACCGAATCAGCCGTACCGATAAACCAAAGCTGCCTGCATATGAACGACTTACATTCTAACGTAGCTTCAGAAAGTAATTCAGCCAATTGAAGCTCGATGTATTTACGTTGTTCAGGCTGGTTTTGTGATTCCCGAATGAGTTTTTCAACGGCGATAAGCGGCTCTCTGCTCATCCCACGTTCGTAGTTAACAATCGCCGCTAATTTCTTATCAATCTCCGATTTTTTAATAACAGTCCCTGTAGCGCCACCTACCGCCGAATTCATGCACAACCATACCAGCAATAGAGCAGCAAGTGCCTTTGCGGAAATTCTCATGGTCTCATCCTTCGGCTATCAGTTAGACTGGCTTTTATTCTCAAAATAAACAGGGCCGCCCCATTTGCCTGTTACCACAATATCAAGGTCCCCGTCGCCATCGATATCAACCACGGGAATACTTAAGCCTGAGCCGATGCCCTCATCGTAAGAAATGATGTGTTTGACCCATTCAACAGCAGGCCCGCGTTTCAGTTCATACCAGTACACACCCAAGGGAGAACGGGCATCCGGGTCATTGCCGTTATGGGCGAAAAATCGTTTTCCCGTAACAAAGTCGAGGTCACCATCCTCATCAAGGTCGGCTAATGTTATGCTGTGAGCCTGAGACCACGACTTGTCAATCAGATGTTGTTTCCACGATATTTTCGACCCTTTTCTTATCTGCTTATACCAGAAGATTCCATGCTGGTGAGCCGAGCTGGTTATAATATCATTTAGTCCATCACCATCGACATCATAAACCTGTATTTGGGGCGTATGCTCCGCCTGGCCTTCGGTAAGGCTGCCAACTGCAAGAGGATGTTTCTTCCACTGGCCTTTCCGCGGGTCGGCCGGGGCCTCATACCACGCATCCGGCCGCAGAATATCCGGACGGCCGTCACCGTTGATGTCCCCAACGCCCCCGCCGAAAGGTCTTTCTTCCTGTGAAACAATGTGCTTAATCAGCCCGCGTTCGCCGTTGTCCTTAATACCAATCTCGTACCACTTGGTATCTTTGGTGTCGGGCAGAATTTCGAGCTTTTTACCATCACCATCAATATCCCACAACTCTCCGCACTCGTAGTTGCCATTCTTCTCGCCGATGGTCATCGGCCATTCTCCTCCAGCCGTTCCGGTATTCCGATACCAGTCAACTTGTTTGCTGAACCAGCAGCACGTTACAACATCCAGCAGCCCATCTCCATCGACATCCAACGGCACATTCATAAAATCATCCCAGTATCCTATGCCTTTTTCATTGACACTGTAAGTCCCGCCCTTTTCATCGACCTTACCCTTCAAAGCTCGAAATTGGTGGGCTTTCCAGTCCGGCGCCTCGTACCAGTAGGGCCCGGCTAAAATGTCCAGCTTTCCGTCATTATTAAAATCACCTACACAACAGGCCTCACTGCGAAAATGCCCAACACGGTGCGCAACAAATCTAACCGGTTTTTGCGATTTCACGCCAGCCGAACAATCCGGCAGAGCCGGTATTAATACGAGTATAGCAAGACCGATGCAACAGCTACGAGGTATGAAATTGCGGATGTTCATCTCTTGTCCTTCCTTTTAGAGTTATTCCGTTTTATGTTAATAAGAACCGGGGTGACACCCTCAAACTTTTTAAGGTGTTTCTAACCGGACTTTCATAAGTGCCACGGTCTTCGCATCGGCCTTGATATCATTTTGTCGGCCTCCGGGTCGTCCACAAAACGCTCGGTTTCAGAGTTCCATTGCAGGTTGCGTCCGAGCCGCAGGCAGATATTGGCGACGTGGCAGGTAGTTGTCGAGCGGTGAGCCACCTCGGCCGAAGCGATGGTCGTGGCCCGCGTTTTCACACAATCCAGGAAATTCCGATGATGACCTTGCCAGTTCGCCGAATCGGTCCATTGCTGTTTTTCGAATTTTCTATTTTCCAGCAGCGACTTGGGCCGGGCATCGACATTACCGCCGTCATCGACATACACCCAGCCTTCCGTGCCCTCGAACTTAACTGATAGTTGTGTATTTAAGTTTGGCCAAATATCCGGTGTTTTCTCATCGTACATTATCAACCTGACACCATCGGCATATCTGGCCTCGACATGCAGGGCTATGGGGACATTACAAAATCCTTTCTTGGGGAATTTAGCTGTGCCTTCATACTCAACAGGCCCGGTCAATTCACTATTGTTTGCCCTCTGGGCAAGGTCGTTGCAGTGACAGCCCCAATCGGTTATCATCCCGCCGCTGTAGTCGAAATGGTTTTTCCAGAGATTGCTAACGAAGCTCGAATTGTAAGGTATGTACGGTGTAGGGCCAAGCCACATATCATAATCAAAGCCTTCGGGGACCGGTTCAGGGGTCAGTACACCTGAGCTTTGTCCCGCCCTTACATAGCTGTGAAGAGTATGCAGATTACCGAGCATACCGATGCGGGCGGTATTAACTGCAAACGCAAAACTCCTCATGCTTCGCCTCTGCGTGCCGCACTGATAAACAGTTCCGTATCGCTTCATTGTGTCAGCTACTACTCGGCCCTCGGCGATAGTCAGTGACATCGGTTTTTCGCAGTAGATGTCTTTGCCGGCCTTCGCTGCGTAAATCGAAGTCAGCGCATGCCAGCGTTCTCCCGTCGCACTTAGTACCGCATCAATATCGTCACGCCCCAGAAGCTCGCGAAAATCATTGTAGGCAGCACAATCCTTGTTCCCATAGTTCTCATCAACCACAGCCTTGGCCCTGTTGCGCCGCTTCGTATCCACATCGCAGACAGCGATGAACTGCACGTCCGCACACGTCATAAAATTACGCATATCACGAGTGCCCTGCCCGCCAAAGCCGATACCTCCCATCATGATTCGTTCGCTCGGCGGCACAGAGCCGTCCTTACCCAGCGACGATGATGGAACGATGTACGGCACAGCCACCACCGCACTCAGAGCAGCGGTACTGCGCTTAAGTAACTGCCTTCGAGTAATCTTACTCATAGAACCTGCCTCCAAACGATTCTCAATTTGTCCAGCACCAATTTCAGACGACAAATTGGTGCTGGGCAGTTTTTAGTTTCGAACAGCCTATGATTCAACTCCTACTGCATTAGGTTCCTCGATTTTTGGTGCAGCAGTCTCGTCGGGCTTTATAGAATTGGGGTCCTCTACCTCGACTTCTTCTTTTGGTTTCTCTTCGTCCTCGATTAAATCTGAAAGTTCCTTAATCAGATTCTTCGCCTTCCACTCAGCTATTTCGTAAACCCATCCCTGATGTTTCCCGGTGAATTTTATCGTATTCTCCCTGGCAAGCAGTTTAGCTTCTTTCTTTTTCAATTCTTCTTCTGATTCGACCTCGTCGCCTTTCAATACAGGCGTCTTATCCGTAAACTCTGCTTCACAAACAGCATACGTCTTATCGTCCTTTTGAGCTATCTTTAGGGTATAAACAGTCGAGTCCTTCAGCCTGCAAATAAATTGTTTATCAAAGGTCAAATCGCCCGTTCTTTTCGTAACGTCATCGCATGTCAAACTCGTTAAAGCAGTAAAGACACTGTCACCATCATTACTCTTAAACTTTTTGCCGGCGGGAACATTCTCCAGTATAACACCTTTGCCGTCATCTGTTGTTTTCAGCGTATATTCACCACCCGGAGTACTAACCGTTACCGACACAATATCCTCGCGCTTCACTGAAATAAGCTCCTGTTCAATGTAACTCATCGCCGTACCTCCGAGCCACGGCATACTTGGCGTCACATAGACCGCGTCGCTCGAAGCCAATCTTACGTAAGTACCCTGCCCAAGCTCTTTAGATTTTCCTCCAACAACACCCGTAAGCAGCGACGAATCCGGTTTGAAAAATTTAACTAAGGTATTGGCCTTTTCCTCCGTTAGCCCGAGGTCTTCGTGATTTGCCGCGTTATCTGTAACAAACTGTGAGGTCTGAATCTCCAGGCTCTTAGTAATCAAATTATTTATTTCACTTGCTTTGGCGGGATAATTGTTTTTATTAACAACAACAAAACGTCCTTGCTGGCGCTTGAGCGTTACCGCATCTTCACCGGTCCCTACAACGATACTGTCTATACCAGCCGGGTCGAGTCCCTGGATAAGATAAGCCGGCCTGTCCATATCGGTCTTCGGCCTGCTTGAAACACGGGACTGAACTACTGCCCATATCACCATAAAAACCGCTATAATACCTAACACCGTAAGTTTTTTATCGCTCATCTATAAAACTCCTGTTTTTTTTACGCATCACTCGCGTGGCTGATGTAATGTCTCTTCCTTACACTGCGGCGGATTCCCAATACTATAGCAATTACCAGAATAACCGCCGGGGCCATTAGCATATTAAAACCTCGAAGAATATTACCTAAATGTTCGATTCGTTCACGTCTTTTCAATTTCACCTCATTCAATTGACGCTGTGCCCGGCGTTGTTTCAATTCGAGATCTCGCTGCTTCTGCAGTATCGAACTGCCGATAACCTCTTCCTGGCCTTCCTTGGCAGAAGCCAGAATAGATTGCAGCTCGCTCTGGAAGCCCGCAATTTGCGCGTTAATCTTCGCCACTTCTTCGCGGGTTTCCTCTTCCGCCTGCCTTTCAATTTCGTCAACAATAACAAATGGCCGCTTGAAGTTTCCTCTCGACCTGATGGAAACCAAATCACCGGACCCGCTCAAATCATCAATAGCGTTCAGCACTAAAGCACTATTGTCACCAACAACAATTTTGCCGAAGAACGAACTCTGGTACGCTATCGAATCGCTTATAAAGTCAACATCTGCAAAAACCACCACTGCACAATCCTCCTGGGCTTCTGTCAGGCCCTTAATCCGCTTTTTTATCTTCTTAACATCATTAGGGTCTTTGGTTTCGTCCGAAGACTCCTCGTCGGCCTCAACCTCAATCTCAATACCATCAGGGAAACTGCTCTTAAGGCGGCCGGTTATCAGATAACCCATCGCAACCGGCTTATCACCCTCGACAAATTTACGCATAAGACTTGATGGATCTAATATCATCAGTTCATATGCGTTGCTTATCGAAAAGCTATTGCCCCTGTCAGTCGTTGTAACAAGTGGTGTTCGTCTTACCTCAACTAACTCATTTGGGTCCGCAATTTCTCTAAGCACACCTGAAAAAAGAAGCCTGACTTGGTTAAGCTGGGCTGTAATAACATTGTCCGTATCAAAGCATTTCCCTTCCGGCGTCAGATTAAGGTAACCGATTATCTTCTCTGGTCTCTGATTAGCACGAATGGAAGCCATCGACGCCAGATTCAAGTCGCCGGCAAAAGTATTCACCGGCATCTCAATGCCCCATGTCTTCAGAAGAACGTTCAGCTCCGAGCTGCGTGAAACTTGCATCCCCATCTGCATCATCCTCTGGTCCGGCCTATCCGCAAAGCAATGGGGGTCAACGAATGCTATCATCCTGCCGCCTTTCAGCACAAACTGGTCTATTGCAAACAACGTCTGCTCCGACAGGTCTTTTGGGTGGATAACCAGAAGAATGTCAATATCGTTAATGTCATTGGCATCTGTGGGGACACTGACAACCTCGTACTGTTTTCGCAACTGTTCGACAAAAGTCCAGGGCCCCTTCGGTTGCTGACCTTGCCTGAGCATCATCTCAGCCATATATCCGCTTACGTCGTCTCCCATTACCCCGAGCGAGCTTAATACACCTATTTTCCGTTTCTGTTGGGTAATTGCGGTATCAATCAGGTAGCTTATATCATATTCAACAAAATTCTCTCGGTCCGGCGAAAAGAACGGTATAGCCTTTTCGACCCCAAATTGTGTCTGCAACACTAAACCGAAGAAAAAGTTTTCCTCCTGAGTTATAGGGAATCGCTTCAAGCCATACCTCAATGCCTGCACTTCATCATCGGAGAAAGGCCGCGGGTCGATTACTTCCAGCTCAACCATACCCTTGGATACTGCGACGTATTCTTCCAGCAGTGCTTTGACGAACTGGTAATAGTGATTGAAATACCGAATCTGGTCAGGTCCTTTCCGCGCAGCGGTCTTTGCGTAGTAGAGCTTGGCTTTAATCGGCTGATTAAGTTTACTTAAAATCGATTTTGTTCCGTCCGAAAGCGTATAAAGCTCCTGGTCCGTAACATCAACCTTCAACCCCTTTCCAATGTTCTGGCAAATACTGATCGCAGAGAAAATAATCACCAAAACAAGGCCTGTTCCAATAATTGCTCGTATCGTTCGGTTTACGCACCTGGAAGTTTGCTGTTTTTGTACCATATTTATATTTCCTTAAAACGTCTCCCCTCTTAGACTTTCTATTGCGTGTATTATCTCGCTTTCCTTTCGTCCAAAACAATACTGCACGCGGCAATCCACCCAATAATCAACAATATAAAGTAAGAAAGGTCTTCAAGCTTTAGCACACCTCTCTGGATTGACTCGAAGTGTGTCTGGAAGCTCATATTTTCTATCGCTGAGACCAAACCAGCCGGTAAGAACGTCGAAACGTAATTTAGTGTCGTCGGCATACCTGCAAAAACAAGCACCGCACAAACAACCACAGACAGGACAAAACTTATTACCTGGTTCTTACTGACTGCCGAAAAGAAACAGCCGATTGCGAGAAATCCACCCGCCATCAGGAAGCTGCCTAAGTAGCCGGTAATTATCAAGCCGATATCCGGCTCACCAAGGTAACAGACTGTAATCACCATTGGGAAAGTCAGCGCCAGCGCAATCACAAGGAATAGCCACGCCGCAAAGAACTTCCCTAAAACCGCCTGTGTTATCGTAATCGGCAAAGTAAACAACAGCTCAATCGAACCGACCTTGCGCTCTTCAGCCCAGAGACGCATCGCTGTCGATGGCACCATAAAAACAAACAACAGCGGCAAATTCATAAAAAACGCACGCATATCTGCCTGCCGCATTTCATAAAAGCCCTCTTTGAATGTCAGATATCCCGAGAAAAACAAAAAAATCACAAGAAACACATATGCAAGAGGGGTCGTAAAATAACTCTTCAGTTCCCTCTTGAACACCGCCAAAAAACTATTCATTTCTTGAACTCCTAATTTGGTCAATTAATTAACCACTCACCAATTTACTTCTTACCAATTTACTTCTTACCATTTCTGGTAATCCTGCGAAAAACAGCATCAAGTCCGCACTGGTATTTCTCTTTTAACTGGCTCGGTGTTGAATCTACTAATATTCGGCCTTTGGCAATGATTATCGTCCTTGAACAAACAGCCTCCACTTCTTCGAGGATGTGAGTCGAGATGATAATACACTTGTTTTTTGCCATCTTGTTTATGAGTTTTCTGACCTCATGTTTTTGATTGGGGTCCAGCCCGTCGGTGGGTTCGTCAAGAATAAGTACATCCGGGTCGTGAATTAACGCCTGAGCCAATCCCACTCGCCGTTTATATCCTTTCGATAATGTCTCAATCGTCTGATGATACACCGACTCAATCGAACACATCGGGACAATCCGGTCAAGTGCCTGCTTGCATTTCTTGCCCTTAATCTGTCTGGCATCGCAAACAAAGTTCAAAAAGCTCCCAACCGTCATCTCGTTATACGCCGGCACATTCTCCGCCAAATATCCAATTGACCGCCTGATCTTGATGGGATTCTGCAAAATATCATACCCAAGTATAGTAGCTGTCCCGCTGTCAGGCCGCAGAAAACACGCCAACATTCTCATCGCTGTGCTCTTGCCGGCCCCGTTAGGCCCAAGAAGACCCAAAACCTGACCCTTTTCAACACTGAACGATATACCGTCAACAGCGACAACCGGGCCGAAACTACGTCGAAGTTCTTTGACCTCTATCATATTCATCTCCACAAAACCAAATCAAATTACACTCCCCAACCTGATTTCCCTTATGGGGTTTGTATATATTTACTCAAAATCTCTTGACAGTCAATACCCTTGATAAGATTATTTTGTTCGGAGCATTTAACCAGAAGAAGGTTTATGACTTATGAGTCAAGTTGCTAAAGTAAAATTTATCGATTATAAAACCAGCATAGCCCGGGCTCTTGACCTCATTGATGCCCCAGCTCGGCTGCCCCGGCAGGGTCTTATCATTATCAAACCAAACCTGACAAACTCTTCACCGCCGCCGGTTACAACCAGCGTCGATGCTGCCGAAGCGACGTACAACTACTGCAAAGCCCACACAAAGGCTGAAATCGTGATAGGTGAGGGCTGTGGAACCGGAAGAACTCCGGATGTTTTCGATGCGCTCGGATACACAGACATGGCCAACAAGTACGGCATGAAACTAATCGACTTCAACGAAGCTGAAACTATCATCCTCGAAAATGATAATACCCTGCAATTAAAACGCTTTTATATGCCCAAGATTGTACAGCAGGCGTTCGTGATTTCACTGCCTGTCCTTAAGGACCACAGCTTCACCAAAACCACAATCGCGATGAAAAATATGTTTGGTATCGCCCCGGGCAGGTTCTATTCGGGCTCCTGGAACAAATCAAAGCTCCACCGCCCATCAACGCACAAGTCCGTTGTGGATGTCTGCTTATATAAAAAGCCCGACCTGTCGGTAGTTGACGCCTCCGTCGCCCTGAAGGGAATGCACCTTGCCGGCAGACACAAGAACATAGGTCTTATCCTTGCCGGCTTCGACCCCGTCGCCGTCGATACTCTCGGCAGCGAGCTGCTCGGCCACAATCCAAAAAAGTTGGACTACCTTACACTGGCCAACGGCCGGCTCGGCTCTATGGACAACATCGAAATACTAAACGGTTAATCCTGCCTCATTTATCAATTATCACAAGACTTTTGCAAAACTTCAATTATCATTTAAAAGGGGCTTATACCGAATCAATCGGTATAAGCCCCGAATTGACGTAAATCCGTTGCCCTCTCGTTTGTCATTGCGAGTCCGCCAAGGGCGGACGCGGCAATCTCAAACTTTGAAAGCTTCGTATCAACCGCGCAATTTTAATTACCGACTAAATCCCGGCTTACTGTGCCGGCTCTGGCGGAGGATACAGACGAATATCATCAAAATACATCATACCTGAACCGCCAGCCAATGGATTGTTCTTGTTACCAAGACCAAGGGAAATCGTATTGACATTGGCTAAGTTCACGCCCTGGTCTGCAAATGCCTGCAGGTCGATATTCCATTCAGTCCAGGTATCTACCTGTGCTGCATTAGGATTATCATTCGTGACAATCGCATTGCCGTTGAGAGCAACATACAACGTCTCAGCAGCGTTAGCAGCATCGCCTATGAACCAAATTGTCAGTGTGGTAACACCTTTCTCTGTCCAGTCACGCGGATAAGTCAATGTCAAAGTCGCCTCAGAGTAGCCAACACTGTTGTCGTAGGAAAACGGCATCGACTGCCTGCCGCTGTGAACGATACTTTGCTCGGCAAAAGGTGGATTCTCATAACCAACAAGAGAACCGTTTGTCGGGTCGTCGTATCCGTCCAACCACGCATTAAATATCCTGTTGCTCTCGGGGTCATCAGGATCAAGGTCATTGTAGGACTCAAAATCATCAACGACAAGGAAGTTAGCTGTGGTAAAGCTCCAGAGGTTGCCTATCCACGGACTATCGGGATTGACATTGTTGACTTCGTCAACACGCCAGTAGTAAGTGGCATCCCATTCAAGTTTTCCGGGGTCATAGCTCTCAGCACCAAGGTTTCTGGTGCCTATGTATTCAGGTGAGCCTGTATCGGCATTTTTCACGGCCTCTCCATCAGTGCCGAAGTATAGCTCATGCGAAGCGGCATAGACTCCAGGCGACCAGTTAATAATCGCTGTTTGCTTTACATTCGAATCACCATCAGCAGGCGATGGAGCAAATGCTTTCTCCGCCAGATATGGCGTCGCACCAACATAATTCGCACTAATCACCGTCATGGCCCCGACGCCGGGACCACTCCAGGAGACCATTATACTGTCGCCCATCGTACTTCCCTTCATCAGAGCCTCGATGTAATATCTCTCGCCGGCCACAAGGCTCTGCGGCTGCGACTCCGCCTCGCCTGCGGTGCCGGCTATCATGACCGCATTCGCCGGATCCTCATCGGGGCTCAAGCGTATCTGTCCCTCATTCTCGGCTTCAATCAAGAACGTATAGTTACCCGTGTCCGGGGCGAACAGCCAGCCGCGAAGTCGGCTGCCATATTGCTCAGCCCAGTCCTCAGGGCCCTGGAAGTACGACACAAACTCCGACCCGTCAGGACTACTGGGATAGCGCGCATTACCCGTCAAGTTGGATACATTTGAACCACTAATATCGAACCACCACTCACGGATAATCTTACCCGGACCGGGCGCCACCGTCTCAAAGCTCCAGACGCCACCCTCTCGTTCTGTCCCGTCCATCTCGACCTCGTTGACCCGGAAGTAGTAGCTGGTCTCCGCCATAAGCAGTCCCGGATCATACGTCGCTTCTCCCTGGATACCTTTATCGGTGTCACCGGTACCATTGGTCACCGCAGCCTCATCGGTGCCGAAGAACAGATGGTGCTTCAGCGGCATTTTAGAATAGCCTGCGTCCCAGCTTAGCTGCGTGTCTATCATCACATCGCTGGCGCTGTCAGCCGGGCCGGGGCCCCAGGCGTTCAGCGACCGGGCCACAAAGCTCCAGAGGTCACCCGTAATGACAGTGCCATCGGCTTCTACCCCATCTATCCGCCAGTAGTACCTCATCCCCGGCTCAATGGGTTCCAGGTGCCAGTAAACCATATAAGCCTGCTCACTCACTTGAACCAGAGCGTCAGGATTTGTGCCGAAATACACGCGCTGGAGTTCCGCCGTATCTCCAGACGTCCACATAAGCAGCGGCTCAGCCACGTCCTCGGCGCCATCAGCCGGGTCGGGGTCTCTGGCCTTCTGGAAAAATTGAGTCAGCGCGTCACCCTCTATATCCACGAAGTTTATTTTGCTGTTTTGAGAGCCAGGCCCCGGCTTGATGGTTAAACGACCATCGCTCAGCACCACCGTAACGTTGAACTCGTCAAAGTCAAAGACAGTTCCAGCCTGTCCGTCCGGGTCCTCCACAATAACACCTTCAACATCAAAGTTATTGGTCTGGTCGGTATATTCCGGGTCGCCGCAAACCAGAAAGATGTTGTAAGTGCCGTTGGGTAATTCGATCTCCCATATCCTGTCTCCTGCTAGCTGGAGGTGGTTCAGTGTGTCGTAACGCTGGTCAGGAGCGTTTCCGCTGCTGCGGTCACGCGCACCGCTCCTTATGTTTTGGTCCCACCCGTAGTTCCAGCCGTTGTCGTGCTCAACAAAGGGGTCGCCATATTCGGGCAGATACCCCTCTGGTATTGGTGCCCCGGATGACTGGAAATTAACCTTTATCTCGCTGGCTCCGGCGACTCCTACAGTCAGGCCAAAGCCCAACATCAGAACAAAAGAAAATAAATAAACCAGTTTTTTAGACATAATAGTCCTCCTTCAAAAAGGTAACGATAATTATACTTTGGCCACACACCAAAACACTCGTTCCCGCAGAGGCGGGATGTGAATTTTCATTGAAATGTGAAAACCTCCACTTGTGAAGCACAAGGCCGCCATTACAACTAACTCTGTGCCTTGCATAATAGCTCCTCCTTTATTTGGAATAGCTTAAAGATTCCACACGCCCAACCAATTATATTTATACCAAATTAGCTATCTTAACGTCAAGAAAAAAATATAGTGAGGATGTTGCTCTGTTGAAAAGCCTCAAAAACTGTCATTCTGAACGGAGCGCAGCGGAGTGAAGAATCTCTTTATGGCTCAAGAAATGAGATTCTTCGGCTTCGCCTCAGAATAACAGTCCACGTTTTCAACAGAGCATTAGGATGTTTCGATGATGTTCCTGGAGCAGCCCAGCCTGCCCCTGATGGAGCTTTAGTTCCGACCCATCGCTGCAAAGTGCATATCTGCAAAATCCATAAACTGCTGCCAGTCATATTGGGTAAGGTTATGGCCGCCGGAACGAACGTGATAACCGATGGCACCTTTCTGAACAGGCTTGTCAAGGCCGGGCATCTGTCTAACACCCAGTCCATCGACACCCAGCAATTGATAAACGGGAGCTGCATTTTTGCACGCCAGGAACTCACCTCGCGGGTCGGCCCACAAATCCTTATCAGCACTGGTTACATAAACCGGACGCGGCGCAATCAGTGCAATGAGCATGTGCTGGTCAACAGGCAGGTCGTCTTCTTTTCCATTGTACTTCTTGAAATTCTCGCAGAACCAGTGCGGAAAGCTCTTATTGATACGCTCGACGGTCTCTCCGAATCGCCGGCGACTCAGCGCCGCCCCGCCGCAACCGGAGTTGTTGGAAATCACAAAGGCAAAACGCTCGTCCTGCGCCCCTGCCCAGAGGGTCGTCTTGCCCAGGCGCGAGTGCCCTAACACAGCAACACGCTTGTTATCAATATCATCGTCGGTCTCAAAGTAGTCCATAGCGCGGCTCAAGCCCCATGCCCAGGCGCCAATGGAACCCCAGGCATCTGGTGCGCGTTCGCCGTCGATTAGTTTATCAAAGACCGGGTGTACACCATTTTTAAAACCGTCGTGAAAGTCCGGGTCGATGTCACCATAGTAAATCGTCGCCAGGCCGTAGCCGCGTTTGAGAATCATTTCGACCGGAAAGCTCGAACGGTCGCGGCCACGCGACTCTTCATTAGCTTGGTTTTTCACTACCCCTTTGCTTCCGGGGCGCATCCAGCTTTCTGAGAGCTTGATAGCGGGGTCGCGGTGGATGATATGGTTGCCGCCAAAGTTCAGGATAACAAAGGCCGGAACAGGCTCTTTGACCGCATTGGGCAGATAGATAAGGATGTCCATCTTCGGCCCATCTTTTTTGCCGGTAAAGTTCACGGTTATCTGCTTGCGAGTAGCCAAACCGGCCAGTGCCTTTCGCTCCAGGTCAAAGACCTTGAAGGTCATATTTTTCGGCTGACCTATTGGCGCACGACCATAGACATGGGTTCGGAAAAGCTCGAGTATTTCAGGCCGACGTTTGGTCCGCCATGCTCCGGCGTTGGTTACCTTCGTTCCATCGGAGAGCACCAATGGATCGGGTAAAGTGTATTTCGGGACTCTTTGCTCGGAATAGTTGGTCTCGGAGCGTTGTTTCATAAGTTCCTCGATTAGTTCAGGTGAGGCCTTCCAACCGCTATCTGCGGTGTTACTGAAACCAAAGACCTCAGCAGGAAAAGAAATGGTACTGAACACGGTCAAAAACGTTACGAGTAATTTATTATTAAACATATAGAAACCTCCAAATCCTGTCTAATTGGCTGATTATATTCAATCGTATCCCAGGCGGTCAATAGTCAAACCAGGATTTTCAGAAAAGAAAAATTGACCTTGCCTGTCTCGGCGCGGCCGAGCCACGATGGGCCGAAACCTAATCACAATCAGGGGCAGTACAAAGTAGCCACTCGGCTGCCATAAGGGCGAAATCCCTAAAGTCAACTTTACAATCCTTATTAAGGTCGGAGAAGGGGTACGGATGCTCCGAATCTCCGCAATACGGTAATGGATTAACCGTCAGGTCATAAAGTATCGGTGAGGCCTGCTCGTCTGCACTTTGAAAAGTAACTTTCATTTCCAAATATCTTCCGTTCGGAGTATTCAGGAGGGCCGAATCGTTTTTGACATCTTCCCATACAGACCATTTTTGCCGGTCATTAGAGCTCCTCGCTTTAACAGCTAAAGAGGTTCCTGTCGGCTCATAGCTGTTCCAGGATATCAGGCCCCATTGCGAATCAAAAACCTTAGTATTGTGAACAACCGTCCATGAGCCGGTTTTTGTCGTGAATGTTCTCGATATTAGTCCCGTCATATCGCTATAGCCGTAGTGCCTGGTGCCGGCGATTCTTTTCGAAAGGTCAATCAGATTAGTTTGAGGGTCTATCCTGTTAATATATTCGTCGCCGTTATCCACTACCCAAACCTTGCCGTCAGCATCAACCACCACGCCCGTAGGGGTATTTCCGACAGGAATGGTCTGCAGTTTAACTCCGTCATTACTCCAACGAGTCACCGTACAAGGCTGGGAATCAGCGGTCCAGACATCGCCGTCATCTGTACAGGCAACCCCTCTTGATTCAAATACGCCGGGCTTTGTCCAGTCGAGCGTGCCGGTTTGTATGTTAATCCTGGAAAGTTTAGAACCCGTCCATCCGGAAACAAAAAGATGTCCGAACCTGTCTAAACCCAACCCATAAGAAAAATGTCCTACATTAACAACAGAAAGTGAATCGTCGATTGGGTCCAATCGCAACACATGGCCTTCGTCATGGCCGGAAGACCAAAGAATACCATTCTCATCCACAACAGCACCATAAGCAGTATGATTGAACGACGAAACATCAATAGTCTTTAATATTTGCCCATCCGAACCACGTATATAATAATACTTCATACTGCCGGAACAGCCTGCCCAAATATTGCTGGATTTGTCCACAGCAATTCCTCGCGGCCCAACCTCCCAGGAATCGCTCGTATAGGCTCCCTGATACTGACCTGGTATGTAGGTCCCTTCAGCTTCCGGAATCAGCACTACCTCATAAATAACGCATTCGTCGCTGGCCCAGGGCAGGATTTCATCATCACTAATCCGGCCATCTCCATCAAGGTCGCGGGATGTTTCAATAATGCCATTCCAGTTACGATCCATATATTGTCCGTTTTCCAGAAGTCCTATCTTAACCACAGTACCGGTATAGCGATTACCAACCCAGCAATTGCCGAACAGATCAACAGTTGTTCTGGAGGGGTCACCATTTGAGCGAGGCCCTGTGCGATATCGGCCCAATTCCCTGCCGGTTATTGTATCCACTTTGGAAACGGTCCCTTCATTGGAGTTGGGTACCCAAATGAATGGCAAAGTAGTAGACTCGGTTGAAAGCTGCAATTGGTCTGGAACCGTTTCATGCTCGAGGCTAATAAGTGTCCCTTTATCAAAATCCTCATCTATGGTATATATCCGTCCCCGGCCAGATAGAGGAACGGAGACTGCGAATGTCGTTACCGCTTTGACCATATCATCTTTATTAGCATCACTCGAGGAGACCGCTGTGACCAGCTCTTCCAGCACACTACCATCAGGTATGTTAGGTTCGGGAGTAATTTTCAATACCAGCTCCAAAGAGCCGCCGGAAGGCAGAACAGGACTGCTCCATCCGGCGCCTGTTACTGCGTCGGTGATATCGGTCTGGCTAAAAGTATCAAAGTAACTTACGTTCCAATTTTCATTCCCGCCGGAGCAGGTAATTATAAAACGGTCAGACGCAAACCTTTGGTTCTCCAGCTTTATATCGTAAATGGCGACCATCCCCTCACCAATTGTCTGGTTTTTCGTCTGCAAGGTTAAATCATTATAAACATCATCGCCGGCATACAGGAGCTCATCGTCTGTGCGAATCTGCAAGTCCGGCTGAACATATTGGCTCGAATCAACAACGATTACGTCGTCGAACACAGCTCTGCACTGTACACCGTTCATGCGTGATGTAACAGCCAAACCGATATAGACGGTCTGGGGCATGTCGATGGTCGCCGGGTTACGGCCTTGCGGGTCGGGAGAGACAAACTCATCGTTGGGCTGGGCGACCCAATTAATGCCATCCGCCGAATAATAACCTGTGAATGTGCTGCCTTGACGAACAATTCTAATCCAGCAGGGCAAAGTGATTTTGCCCGGCCTGGTACTTGATGAATTCGTGGATTGACCGGCAAATTGGCGGTGCAGAAAAGTTGTACCACCAGACGGCGTCAACGCCATAAAAGCATGTTTGGAATTGGCCTCAAGTGTCTGGCGAATCATCAAGCCGGCCTTGGCCCAGTCATTGGTATTTTCTATGCTCACGATGCGTGCCGTTATTACACTGTCGCCCAACGCTGTCATACACACGTAGCAGAAAGCATCTGAGCTGTACCAGATGTCCGCACCGTCTCCGGCAACAATCCATTCGTTATTTTCTTCAAAAGCAATCCCGGCTATACTCGTCTCACCAACATCCTGCAGGGACCATCCGGGGGGCAGTTGAGCTAAGGCACTGCCGGCAAAGTTCAGAGCCAAAACAAATAAAACCAAGCGAGTCAAATGTCCATACATAGATAGTTTCATCTGAGAAACCTCATCTGCCTGCACCTGTGTTTGCCTCGACACCTGTACCCGCGTTTTCTGTGCGGGCAGCACAGGTGCGGGCACAGGTGGCGAAGGCACAGGTGTTTTTCAGCTTTGCCGCTATTATTTGCATGGCTTTATGAGACAACTCCTCGGATAAATAAAGATGTTCTGTCGCAGCAGAGTTAGAACACACCCTTGTTGGCAAGCTTAATTATACCAGTTTGTCGCCCTATTAGTCAAACCTCTTTCACGAAACGACACGAGTGTATCGCGGTGTTTTGTCTAAATCTGCACAAATTCAGATAGAATTCCCAGCATCAAAGTTTGCACCAGGTCTGCTAAAAAAACAAGTGGAGACAGAAAGTCCCTAAGTGCACGAAAGACTCTAATATGGAACAGGTTACTTAGGACTGGTAAAGAAATTAGGTTTCGTTTTGGCTCCAGCGAGGACAAGGCTGGCAAGGAAGCAAAATGCAGGCCTACTGGTTGGTAGTCCGAGTTTTGCTGACACCGCCAGCCGAAGCCGCAGCCAGCCAAAAATGGAA